>NZ_RAIN01000026.1:0-61334 GCF_003610155.1 Rhizobium sp. WW_1 | reverse complement strand
CGAAGCCGTATCGTTCGCCATAGGTAGCGATCGTGGTGCCCGTGACAGTCCATGCCAAGCTTATAAACACAGGTCGAAGAGGCAATCGCCGCGATCTGAAGGGCTTCGGCCGGATCTGCACCGGCTGCGACACCTCCGAGCTTAGCCTTGGCGACTCTTCTGGCTTGCTCGACTGTAATCGGACCGAAATGCCCTCTGGTCAGAACGCGTTGGGCGGCTGATCGGCCACCGCCATCCGTTCGATACTTGATGATGAAAGTTTTCACGCCTGTGGGAGAGACGCGTAGACCAAAGCCCGAAAGCTCGCTGTCCCATATATGGTAGCGGTCATGATCTGGACACGCTGAGTCGACGACACGTTTCGTCAGAAGCACCGCACTTCGCTTCGCCATGATTTACCTCCAGGACCTAGAACTGGGATACCACCGTGATCGGAAATTGGAGGATAATAGTAGCGGCGTTTGCGCTGGTACGTCAACCCAACACATTGATATCGTAGGTCTATTTAGAATATTAGCGTGCGATAGAGAAGCTCAACCCCGCCCCTCAACCGGACGAATTCGGCATCGACATCGTCGACCTGGAATTCGATGACGACAGAGCGATCGGCTGAGGGTTCGGCACTGCCCTCGCGAAACAGGGCGACGGTTTCGGCGCTTCCGATCGCAAGCGTTGCCGAGGGGGTGACGATCTCGCCAAAGACCGGCGCCAGCCACTCGGCCGACTGACCCGTGACCATTTCATAAAACCCGACCATCTTCTTGATGTCGGAAGCGATTAGACGTGCAGATGCTAGTTTCATCGGAGGCTCCTTCAAAAGGCCCGCCAAACATCTCGTTGACGGCTCGAAGGCTCTTGTCGCATAAGTCTGCTGCCACTATACTGGCAGCAGGAGTCAGCAGGAATGCGCCGCGCCGACCGTTTGTTTCAGATCATACAGATATTGCGGCGATCGAGCCGGCCCGTAACAGCCGCCGCGCTGGCGGATGAGCTCGAAGTCTCGAAGCGCACGGTCTATCGCGACGTTGCCGATCTGATGAGCCAGCGCGTTCCGATCGAGGGCGAGGCAGGGTTCGGATACCTCCTGTCGTCCGACTACGAAATGCCGCCGCTGATGCTAACGCCTGAAGAGATCGAGGCGGTCGTTCTTGGCGCGCAATGGGTTGCCGGGCGCGCCGACAAGACCCTTGCCAATGCCGCGCGCGATGTCGTTGCCAAGATCACCGCGATCGTGCCTGCGCATTTGCGTCCTTTCATCCTCGAGCCGAGCGTCGGCGCCAGGCCAGTGATTTCTGGAGCCGAGGAGGAAACCATCGACCTGCCGATGCTGCGAGCTGCCGTCCGCGAAGGACGAAAACTACGGATGCGCTATCGTTCCGATGCGGGCGAGGAGACTGCAAGGGTCGTGTGGCCCGTTATCCTCGGCTATTCCGATACGAGCCGCATTCTGGTGGCATGGTGCGAACTGCGCCAAGGCTTCCGGCATTTTCGCACGGATCGGATTGTCGAAGCCGATATGCTTGATGAAGGTCATGGCTTGCGCCCGGGCGAGCTGCGCCGCCGCTGGTCCACCTGGCGAGAGGCCGAACTCAGCAAATCAGGAAGGTAAAGCTGGGCATCGGGTGCCGGCGCAACTCCGTCGGCACCCGATCATCTCAGATGATTCCGCCGCCGCCGGCAACGGAAGCCGGCCGTTCGACGGCGACTTTGGCGCGATAGCCGCTCGCCCGGTAGGTCGCGACCGGATCGATCGCGCCACCGGCACGGCGACGTGCTTCGGCGAGGATAGGTTCGACATCGGCGCGATAGGCGCGCTTCAGCGTTTCCGATGCCATCAACGCGTCGTTCGCATCCTGATAATCGGCAAGCGCGTTGCGATCGACGATCAGCGCCTGCGCATAGGCGCGGCGGATCTCGTTGGCGCTGGAAATCAGACTTTCGATCGGGTCCGTGACATTGTGCGACTGGTCGATCATGTGAGCCGGATTGAAGTCGTTGACCCCACGCCTTTCAGCATCGACCAGTTCGTTGAAGACGAGGAAGAGCCGATAGGGCTCGATGGCGCCCGCATCGAGATCGTCGTCGCCATATTTCGAATCGTTGAAATGGAAACCGCCGAGCTTGCCGAATTGGATGAGGCGGGCGACGATCATCTCGATATTGGTATTCGGCGCGTGGTGACCGAGGTCAACAAGGCAATGCGCCTTTGGTCCGAGCGTCTGCGCAATCAGGTAATTGGTGCCCCAGTCCTGAACAACAGTCGAATAGAAGGCCGGCTCATACATCTTGTGCTCGGAGAACAGCCGCCAGTCGTCGGGAAGCGCCTTGTAGATATCGGCCATGGCGGCGAGATAGCGCTCGAACGCCTTGGTAAAATTCGTCTGGCCGGGGAAATTCGAGCCGTCGCCGATCCATACGGTCAGCGCCTTCGAGCCGAGCGCCTTGCCGATCTCGATACATTCGATGTTGTGCTCGACGGCTTGGGCGCGGGTTGCCGCATCGACATGGCTGAGCGAACCGAACTTGTAGGAATGCGCCTGGCCCGGCGCGTCGGAGAAGGTATTGGAGTTCATGGCATCGAAGCCAAGGCCGAGCGCATCGCCTTTCGCCTTTAGCTCCTTTGCATCGGCCTTGTCCCAGGGGATATGCAGCGAAACCCTCGGCGTTGCCCGTGTCAGCTGCTGGATGACAGCGCAATCGTCGAGCTTGTCGAAAATGCCGCGCGGCTCGCCGGTGCCGGGGAAACGGGCAAAGCGTGTGCCGCCGGTTCCGACGCCCCAGGATGGGACGGCAACGAAAAATTCGGAGACCTTTCGGGTCACGGCTTCGATATCGACGCCGCGGCGGGCGAGCGTGGCGTCGAGGGCCTCATAATCGGATTTCAGCGCGGCGGCGCGCCTGTCGTTTTCTGCAGCAACCAGATCGGGCGCAATTCTAAACTCGGCCATTCTTTCCTCCCATATGCGTCATTCAAAACGTTAAAGTGCGCTGACCCTGCAGGCCATCACCCGCCCTCGCCCTTCGAGGGCCCTACGGGCCACCTCAGGGTGAGGACTGATCTCTCCGTCAGTTGGCGCAATCGCCACACCACCCTCATGGTGAGGTGCGCTGTCGCGAGAGCGGAGCGAGTGCGGCAAGGCCTCGAACCACGAGGGTGGCCCTGAGGCTGCCGCCTCCCAATCCATTACCGTGTAAAGCTCTGTGCGTTGCCGGCGTCGACGTTGATGATATTGCCTGTTGATTTCGCGGAAAGATCCGAAGCCAGGAAGTAGATCGCCTCGGCAATGTCCTCGGGGAAGACATTGAGCTTCAGCATCGAACGCTTGCGGTAATGTTCCTCCAGCTCGTCCACCTCGATCTTCGAGGAGGCCGCGCGTTGCTCGCGCCATTCGCCGCTCCAGATCTTCGAGCCACGCAGCACGGCATCCGGATTGACCGTGTTGACGCGGATGCCGGCTTCCGCACCCTCCAGCGCCAGGCAGCGAGCGAGATGAATCTCGGCAGCTTTTGCGGTGCAATAGGCGGCGGCATTCGGCGAAGATGCAAGACCGTTCTTCGAGGCGACGAAGACAACGTTGCCGCCTAGGTTCTGTCGGCGGAACAGCCGGAAGGCTTCGCGCGAGACGAGGAAATAACCAGTCGCGAGAATATCCATGTTGCGGTTCCACATCGAAAGCTCGGTGCTTTCGATCGGCGCGGACGACGCGATGCCGGCATTGGACACGAGGATGTCGACACCGCCGAATTCAACGCAAGCCTCGGCGAAGGAGGAGATGACGGCATCTTCCTTGGTGACGTCGAGCTTGACGCTGCGCACCGCGTCAGCGCCGTATCTCCTAACGAAATCCGCCTGCGTGTTTTCAAGCGCCGCCTGGTCGATGTCAGCCAGAACGACGCAGGCGCCCTCGCCCACCAGGCGCGCCGCCGTGGCGCGACCGATGCCGCCGGCGCCGCCGGTGACGAAAGCGACGCGCCCGGCGAGGCTCTTCGGCTTCGGCATGCGCTGCAGCTTTGCCTCTTCCAGCAGCCAATACTCGATATCGAAGGCTTCCTGCTCCGGCAGGCCCTGATATTCGGAAACGGTGGATGCGCCGCGCATGACGTTGATGGCGTTGACGTAGAACTCGCCGGCGATGCGGGCCGTCGCCTTGTCGCGGGCAAAGGACAGCATGCCGACGCCGGGAACGAGGAAGATCACCGGGTTCGGGTCGCGCATGGCAGGTGAGTTGTCATGCTTGCAATCACTGTAATAGCGCGCGTAATCGGCGCGGTAGTCCTCCAGCGCCTTGTCGAGACCGGCAATGACGGCATCGACATCAGGCTTGGCTGGATCGAAATCGACGATCAGCGGGCGGATCTTGGTGCGCAGGAAGTGATCCGGGCAGCTGGTACCGAGCGCGCCGAGCGGGCGGAGGCTCTTCGAATTGACGAATTCGAGTACGGCATCCTGGTCGTCGAAATCACCGAGCTTGCGCTCAGTCTTGCCGATGCGGCCGCGGATCTCCGGCATCAGCCGTGCGGCAATGGCGCGGCGATCCGCCTGCGGCAGGCTCTGAACGGCCGCGCCGCCGAAAATGGTCTTGCCTTCCGTCTTGGCTGCGAACCATTCGATCGCCTTGTTGATGATCGCAAGCGTCAGCTCGTAGCATTCCTTGGCGTCGTTGGCCCAGGTGAAGAGCCCATGGCTTTCCAGCACGACGCCCTTGGCATTCGGATTTGCCTTCACGAAGGACTCCAGATCAAGACCGAGCTGGAAGCCAGGACGACGCCATGGGAGCCAGCCGATCTCGTCCCCGAAGATCTCGCGCGTGAGTTCGCGCGAATTCTTGGAGGCGGCGATTGCGATGATCGCATCCGGGTGCATGTGGTCGACATGGGTGAAGGGCACGAAGCCATGCAGCGGCGTGTCGATCGAAGCCGCGCGCGCATTGAGGTTGAAGGTGCAATGCGGCAGGAAGCCAACCATGCGATCCTCGTCGGCGACGCCCTGGTAGATGTTCTTGAGGCTGTCGAGCTTGTCCTGATAGAGCGTGGCAAAGCCATCGAGCTTGATGGTTCCGACATCGCCGCCGGAGCCCTTGACCCAGAGCACCCTAGCCTTCTCGCCGGAGAGCGGATCGGTTTCCATGACCTTGGCCGATGTGTTGCCGCCGCCGTAGTTGGTGATACGCTTGTCGGCACCGAGCAGATTCGACCGATAGAGGAGCTTGCCCGGCTCATCGAGTCCGTCAGCATATGCATCATCCCAACGGTTGTTTAGAAGCTGAACGTCAGCCGCCATGTCATCCTCCCTTGAAAATCAAGTCTCGCGGACGGATCGCATCACGATTGGAGCCGCCCTTTGTGAGCAGGGTATCGCTCACGTACAGTCACCTTGTCAATCGAAAACGATCATATTCGACAATGTTGCAATGCAATATGAAAGTTTATGATCGTTTATGATTGACACATTGTCATATTTGCGAAATAATCGCCATCAAGGAGGAACCGATGCACGAACGTGAACGCCATCGCATTATTCTGAGCGCCGTACAGGAAAAGCCTGTCGTGACGATTCAGGATATTTCCGAGCTGACAGAGGCTTCGGAAGCGACGATACGCCGTGACATCGCCGCCCTGCATGTGCAGGGAAAGATCCGGCGCGTGCGCGGCGGCGCGGAATCGATCCATCCTCCGCAGCTCGGTAATCTGGTTGGCCGCCCCTTCCGCGTTTCGGAATCGGTCAATATCGATAAGAAACGCGCAATTGCGCGCAAGGCCGCGGAATTATGCAATCCCGGTGATGCCATCATCATCAATGGCGGCACGACGACATTCCAGCTCGTCCACTACATCTCGGCTTTCCGGCTGCAGGTGATGACGAACTCCTTCGCGATTGCCGAGCATCTGGTCAAGCATTCGAAGAATACGGTGACGGTACCGGGCGGCGCGATCTATCGCGAGCAAAGTCTGATCCTTTCGCCCTTCGACAACGACACGACCCGCAATTTCTACGCGCGCCGCATGTTTCTCGGCGCGCAGGGCGTCGGCCCGCTCGGCATCATGGAAGCCGACGGGCTGCTGATCCAGAGCGAGCAGAAGCTGATGCGGCAAGCGGACGAACTCGTCCTGATGGTCGATTCCAGCAAATTCCGCCAGCGCTCCAGCCTGATCCTTTGCCCGCTCGAGCAGGTTTCAACGATCATCACCGATGACGGCGTGACCGCGGAGACCGTGCGCATGATCGAGGACGCCGGCGTTTCGCTTGTCATCGCAGGCGTTTCGGCTCACGCCGAGGAGGAGGATTCCCCGTCGGTCGCATAAAAATGCGCGGCTATGGCGGGGGAAGCATAGCCTATCAACTTTGGGAGGAAGTGGCATGAATATAGCAAAGAAACTGGCGATCGGCGTTGCGCTCGCTGCAACGCTTTTCGCCGGCGCAGCAAGTGCGAAGGACATCAAGATCGGTCTCGTGGTGAAGTCGCTGGGCAACGGCTTCTTCGAGGCCGCCAACAAAGGTGCTCAGGAAGCAGCCAAGGATCTCGGCAGCGTGCAGGTGATCTACACCGGCCCGACCTCGACCACGGCCGAAGGCCAGATCGAAGTCATCAATTCGCTGATCGCACAGGGCGTCGATGCCATCGCGATCTCGGCGAACGATCCCGATGCAGTCGTCCCGGCACTTAAGAAGGCGGCGCAACGTGGCATCAAGGTCATCTCCTGGGATTCAGGCGTCGCCAAGGCCGGCCGCATCCTGCAGCTGAACCCTTCGTCGAATGAATTGATCGGCAAGATGTGCCTGACGCTTGCCAAGGATCATCTCGACGGCGGCAAGGGCGACTTCGCCATCCTGTCGGCAACAACCACCTCGACCAACCAGAACATCTGGATCGGCGAGATGAAGAAGCAGCTGAAGGACTTCCCGGGCCTCAACCTGGTCACGACGGTTTATGGTGACGATCTCTCGGACAAGAGCTATCGTGAAGCCCAGGGCCTCCTGACCTCGCATCCGGAAGTCAAGGTCATCGTCGCCCCGACGACGGTCGGCGTGCTTGCCGCTTCGCAGGCCGTCAAGGATGCCGGCAAGATCGGCAAGGTTTATGTGACCGGTCTCGGCCTGCCGTCCGAAATGGCCGGCGCGATCAAATCAGGCGCGACGAAGGAATTCGCGATCTGGAACCCGATCGATCTCGGCTATTCTGCAACGCAGATCGCCTATCGCCTCGTCAAGGGCGAGACCGACGGCAAGCCGGGCAGCGAGATCAATGCCGGCCGCATGGGCAAGATCAAGGTGGATGCAAACGGCGAAGCCGCCATGGCCGATCCGTTCGTCTACAACGCTTCGAACATCGATCAGTTCTCCAAGGTTTTCTGATCGAAGCAAGAATCCGCAGCTCTCCGGCGGCGACAGCCGCCGGACCTGGTTTCTCTGATCCGGTACATTGCTGATGACCACAGTCCTTCAACGCTCTGTCGCGGACGCACCAGCCGCGAACAATCAGGCCATTCTGGAAATGCGTGGCATTTCCCAGATCTTTCCCGGCGTCAAAGCGCTGGATGGCGTCAGCATTTCGCTTTACCCCGGCAAGGTCACCGCCCTGATCGGCGAGAACGGCGCGGGCAAGTCGACCCTCGTCAAGATTCTCACAGGCATCTATCGTCCGAACGAAGGCGAAATTCTCGTCGACGGCAAGCCGACGGCTTTTGCCCATGCACAGGCGGCCATCGATGCCGGCGTCACGGCCATCCATCAGGAGACTGTGCTCTTCGATGAGCTCACCGTCGCCGAAAACATCTTTCTCGGCCACGCGCCGCGCACATCCTGGCGCACCATCGACTGGAAGAGGATGAACAGCCGCTCGAAAGAGCTCCTGCAATCGCTTGAAAGCGCAATCGATCCCACAATCCGCTTGAAGGACCTCTCCATTGCGCAGCGCCATCTCGTGGCGATCGCACGCGCCTTGTCGATCGAGGCCCGCATCGTCATCATGGACGAACCCACAGCCGCCCTCTCCCGCAAGGAGATCGATGATCTCTTCCGCATTGTCGAAGGCCTGAAGACAAAGGGCAAGGCGATCCTGTTCATCAGCCACAAGTTCGACGAACTCTATGAGATCGCCGACAATTTCGTCGTCTTCCGCGACGGCCGTGCCGTCGGCCACGGCGAGCTGAAATCAACGCCACAGGACGAGATCGTCCGCATGATGGTCGGACGCGATGTCGGCAACGCCTTTCCCAAGGGTGCGGTCGCGCTCGGCGATACCGTTCTCGAAGTCGAAAAATACTGTCACCGAACGGAATTCCGCGATATCTCCTTCAAACTGCGTCGCGGCGAGATCCTCGGTATCTACGGCCTGATCGGCGCCGGGCGCTCCGAGCTTTGCCAATCGCTCTTCGGTATCACCAGACCGCTCTCCGGGCGCCTTACGCTCGATGGCCGCGAAATCCAGGTGCGCTCGCCGCAGGATGCCATCGGCGCCGGTATCGTTTATGTGCCGGAAGAGCGCGGCCGCCACGGTCTGGCGCTGCCGATGCCGATCTATCAGAACATGTCGCTGCCATCGCTCGGGCGCACCTCGCGCAAAGGCTTCCTGAAGGCGGCCAACGAATTCGCTCTTGCCCGCAAATATGCCGAACGGCTCGATCTGCGCGCCGCCGCCCTTTCCGTGCCCGTCGGCACGCTGTCAGGCGGCAACCAGCAGAAGGTGGTCATCGGCAAATGGCTGGCAACGCAGCCGAAGATCATCATTCTCGACGAGCCCACCAAGGGCATCGACATCGGCTCGAAGGCAGCCGTCCATGGTTTCATCAGCGAGCTGGCGGCCGAAGGTCTCAGCATCATCATGATCTCCTCCGAACTGCCCGAGATCATCGGCATGGCGGACCGCGTGCTTGTTATGAAAGAGGGGCTTTCGGCCGGTCTTTTCAACCGCGAGGAACTGACACCGGAAACGCTGGTACGAGCCGCCACGGGGAATGCATAGGGAGAGCCGGATGCCGCGCATCCTCAAAAGACGAGAAACACTGCTCGCCATCATCATCATCGTGATGATAGCCGGCTTCGCGACGCGTGCGGCCGGCTTTGCAGAGCCCGCCAATCTCGCCAATATCTTCAACGACACCTCGATCCTCATCATCCTGGCGCTTGCCCAGATGACCGTCATCCTGACGAAATCGATCGATCTGTCTGTCGCCGCCAACCTCGCCTTGACGGGCATGGCGGTTGCGATGCTGAACGCGGCCTATCCCGATATTCCGCTGATCGCGCTCGTCATCACGGCGATCCTGATGGGCGCGGTTCTCGGAGCCATCAATGGCTATCTCGTCTGGGCCTTGGAAATACCGCCGATCGTCGTCACGCTCGGCACGCTGACGATCTATCGCGGCATGGCCTTCGTGCTGTCGGGCGGCGCCTGGGTCAATGCGCATCAGTTCACACCGGTCTTCCTAAACGTACCGCGCACGCCGTTTCTCGGCCTGCCTGTACTTGCCTGGATCGGCATCGTCATCGTGCTGATGATGTTTCTGGTGCTGCGCTACACACAGTTCGGCCGCTCGGCCTATGCGAGCGGCGGCAATCCGGTGGCCGCCGTGTATGCCGGCATCGACGTCGGCTGGACGCGCTTCCTCGCCTTCGTTCTCTCCGGCGCGCTCGCCGGGCTCAGCGGCTATCTCTGGGTCTCCCGCTATGCCGTTGCCTATGTCGATATCGCCAACGGCTTCGAGCTCGATAGCGTCGCCGCCTGTGTCATCGGCGGCATTTCGATCGCAGGCGGTGTCGGCTCGGTCGCCGGCGCCGTGTTGGGTGCCCTCTTTCTTGGCGTCATCAAGAATGCCTTGCCGGTCATCGGCATCTCGCCATTCACGCAGATGGCAATCTCCGGCACCGTCATTATCCTTGCGGTCGTCTTCAACGCCCGGCGCGAACGCAATCGCGGCCGCATCATCCTTCGGGATCAGGCCGCAAAAGACACCGCCAGTGAGGGAGCAAGCGCATGAGCAACGCTTCGCAAGCGGCAACGGCGGAAAAGCGCGTTATTCCGGATCGCCTCGGCACTCCTCTCAAGCGCATCCTGTCGAGCTGGGAAACGCTGCTCTTCGGCGTCGCGGTCGCGATCTTCATTTTCAATTCGCTAGCCTCGCCCTATTTCCTCGATCCCTACAATCTCTCGGACGCGACCTTCAACTTCACCGAAAAGGCAATGATCGCCTTTGCCATGGCGCTGCTTGTCATATCAGGTGAAATCGACCTGTCGGTCGCAGCCATCATCGCGCTGGCCTCGACAGCCATGGGCGCCGCTGCGCAAGTCGGCGTCGACACGCCCGGCCTCGTCGCGATCGGCATCGGCGTCGGTCTGGTCTGCGGCATCTTCAACGGCTTCCTCGTCTCCGTGATGAAGCTACCGTCGATCGTCGTCACCATCGGCACGATGAGCCTGTTTCGCGGCATCTCCTACATCGTGCTTGGCGACCAGGCTTACGGCAACTATCCCGACAGTTTCGCCTATTTCGGCCAAGGCTACGTCGTCTGGGTCTTCTCGTTCGAATTCGTGCTGTTCATCGTGCTGGCGATCGCCTTTGCGATCCTGCTGCATGCGACAAATTTCGGCCGGCAGATCTATACGATCGGCAACAATGATTTTGCTGCACGCTTCTCCGGCATTCCGGTCGAACGGGTGAAATTCATCCTGTTTCTTCTGACCGGCATCATGAGCGGCATTGCCGCCGTCTGCCTCACCTCGCGCCTCGGCTCAACGCGTCCCTCGATCGCGCTCGGCTGGGAGCTGGAGGTGGTGACCATGGTCGTGCTCGGTGGTGTCTCGATCCTCGGCGGCTCGGGCACGATCGGCGGCGTCGTCCTTGCCGCCTTCGTGATGGGCCTCGTCACCTTCGGCCTCGGCCTTCTCAACGTTCCGGGCATCGTCATGTCGATCTTCATCGGCCTCCTTCTCATCATCACCATCGCGCTGCCGATCGTCGCCCGGCGCATCAGGACCATGAGCTCCAAATGACCGCTGCTCTCGAACGCCACGCCTTCAAGATGACGCTCAATCCGGGCATGGAGGCGGAATACCGGAAGCGGCATGACGAAATCTGGCCTGAGCTTGTGGATCTGCTGCATCAGGCCGGCGTCAGGGACTATTCCATCCATCTCGACCGCGAAACGAACACGCTATTCGGCGTGCTGACGCGACCGACGGATAACACCATGGCGAGCCTGCCCGATCATCCCGTCATGAAGAAATGGTGGGTGCACATGGCCGATATCATGGCGACCAATCCCGACAATTCGCCGGTTCAGAGCGATCTCGTCTCGGTCTTCCATCTGCCATGAGCGCGACCCAAGCCTATCGCCATATCGCCGTGATCGACATCGGCAAGACCAACGCCAAGGTCGTCGTGCTCGATGCGAGCACAGGCAGCGAAATCGCCGTCTTCAAGACGAGCAACAGCGTCCTGAAGACCGAGCCCTACCCGCATTACGACATCGAAAGACTCTGGCATTTCATCATCGAGGCGCTGAAGGATTTCGCAGCCGTGCCCGGCTTCGATGCGATCTCAATCACCACGCACGGCGCCTCGGCGGTGCTGCTCGATGCCAGGGGCGACCTTGCGCTGCAGGTTCTCGATTACGAGCACATCTATCCCCAGGCGGTTCAGGAAGCCTATGGGCAATTGCGCCCGGTCTTTGCCGAAACCTTTTCGCCGCAGCTGTCGGGCGGTCTGAATGTTGGCGCGCAGATCCACTATCAGCAAAGCATCTTCCCGGCGGAGTTTACCCGCGTCGCGACGATCCTGACCTATCCGCAATATTGGGCATTTCGCCTCACGGGAATTGCCGCCAACGAGGTGACCTCGCTCGGCTGCCACACGGATCTCTGGAACCCAACGACGCAAAACTATTCGTCTCTGGTCGATACCCTCGGCATTCGCGGGCTGATGGCGCCGGTGCGCTCGGCTTTCGATGCCCTCGGGCCGGTACTGCCGGTGCTTGCGGTCGATATGAGCCTCACGAAATCCATACCTGTCTATTGCGGCATCCATGATTCCAACGCCTCGCTTCTGCCGCATCTGGTCGAGAACGAAGCGCCTTTCGCCGTGGTCTCGACCGGGACATGGGTGATCAGTTTCGGCGTGGGCGGCGATCTCGAACATCTCGACCCCGCACGCGACACTCTTGCCAATGTCGATGCTTATGGCCGCGCCGTGCCGTCTTCCCGCTTCATGGGCGGCCGCGAGTTCGAGCTTCTGGCGGCGGAAATCGGCGCGGCAACTCCCGAAGCAGTCGAAGCGGCGCTGGAGCCGGCAATCGGCAAGGGCCTCATGCTTCTACCAAACGTCGTTGAAGGTTCTGGCCCTTTTCCCGGCAGCAAGCGGCGCTGGATCGCGGATAGCGCCGCGAACAATGCCGAGCGCCTTGCCGCCGTCAGCCTCTATCTCGCGCTCATGACCGAAGCCTGTCTCGGCCTGATCAGCGCCAGGGGTCCGATTTTCGTCGAGGGGCCCTTCGCGCTCAACCGCGCCTACCTCAAAGCCCTGTCAACCGCAACGAACAGCGACGTCATCGCGCTGGCCGGCTCGACGGGCACCAGCCAGGGTGCCGCCTTGCTGGCGGGGATACGCCCTGCCACCGCGGCGGAAAACTTGCCGGTTCGCGCCGAGCTGGCAGGGCTGAGCCGCTATCGGCAGGCCTGGCGCGAGGCTTTGATCTCCTAAAGCCCGGTCGCGGATAGTTCCGCAGCTGCGATTTCGGCAACGTCAAGCGTTGGCTCGACGTGCTCGTCCTCGCCATCTTCGATCAACCAGGCGGCAGAGAGACCGGCCCAGGCAATGATCCATTGCAGCAGGCGTCCGCGCTCCATCTGCGCCGCCTCGGCAACGACTGCCGCCTGCCGCGCAAGGCGGCCGGGAGATGTGGCGATACCTTTGTCAGGATTGCAGAAGAGATTGGCGTAGTCGAAGCCGCGCTCACCCACGAGCCCCTTCGGATCGATCGCAAGCCAGCCGCGCTCCCCAAAGTCCAGAATATTGCCGTGATGGATGTCGCCATGCAGGGCCACGACATCGCGGGGTTCCGACAGCAGTTTGCGGGCCGTGACTGCAGACAGCACGAAAGTCCCACCCTCGCAATGAGCCATGGCTTCAAGCGAACGAAACCGGTGAACCAGAGGAATCAAACTTGGTAGGGAGGTCCCGCGTGACGCATGGAGCCCCACAACGGCTTTGCAGATGATGCGGCTTGCCTCGTCATCCCCGCCATTCCCTACCATCTCGATGAGAGAACGGGGACCTGTTGCCCGCTCGAGCAGGATGGCCTCGTCTGCATGCTCGAGAACGCGCGCAGCACCAATACCATTCCACCAGACCATAAGCTCTGCGCCCGATTTCTCTTCCGGCGAGACCGCGATCTTCAGCATCGCCGGCTCGCCATCCCGACGCACGGGAAAGAGCCGGCTGGAATGCGTCACGATCGGAACACCATCGGGGATCAGTCGCCAGAGGTCAAAGTAGGCTTTCGAATTGTCATACTCATTCACGCGGTATTCATCTCCTCGGCATGTGTCGCGCCATGAGAGGCGCCATGCTTATGTGGGTCAGCGGCGTGGAAACTTCCACTTCCAGATTGGCATTGCCCTATCGCATATCACCGCAAGGCTGGTGGCGACCACGCAACAACTATCCCTCGTCAAAATTTTCGAAAAATCGTCAAAATTGTCTTCGCAGCGGTTATTTTCTTGCGGAATCGTCGCAATATTCCTACAGAAAATACCCTCATGAGCGCTTTCGAGATCAAAAAAATGTCCGAAGGCAATCATCGGCTTCGATATAGGTTCTGTCTTCTCCAAGAGAACGCCTCACGGCAGTTTGCGCGTCGAGACAGGCTATTGCGGGCGGGTTCAAAGGGCGCTGCCGCGCTCATCCAAGGAGAGCAAACATGAGTCTGAAGACATTGACGGCCGCGACCTTCGTCGCTTCGCTGGCCTTCGCACCTCTCGCGCATGCGGACATCACCATCGGCCTCATCGCGCCGCTGACCGGCCCGGTCGCGGCCTATGGCGAGCAGGTCAAGAATGGCGCGCAGACCGCCATCGACGAAATCAACAAGAGCGGCGGCGTTCTCGGCCAGAAGCTCGTTCTGAAGCTCGGCGATGACGCCGGCGATCCGAAGCAGGGCGTATCCGTCGCCAACGGCTTTGTCGGCGACAGCATCCGCTTTGTTGTCGGCCCGGTCACTTCTGGCGTTGCCATTCCGGTTTCCGACGCGCTGGCCGAAAACGGCATCCTGATGGTCACGCCGACCGCGACTGCACCGGACCTGACCAATCGCGGCCTGACCAACGTTTTCCGTACTTGCGGCCGTGATGACCAGCAGGCCGTCGTTGCCGGCGAATATGTCGTGAAAAACTTCAAGGACAAGAAGATCGCGATCCTCAACGACAAGGGCGCTTACGGCAAGGGCCTGGCCGATGCCTTCAAGGCAGCGATCAACAAGGGCGGCATCACCGAAGTCGTCAACGACTCGCTGACCCCCGGCGAAAAGGACTACAGCGCCCTGACGGCAAAGCTGAAGCAGGCTGGCGTCGAAGTCATCTACTTCGGCGGTTACCACCCGGAAGCAGGCTTGCTGGCTCGCCAGTTGCACGACATCTCCGTCAAGGCGCAGATCATCGGTGGCGACGGCCTGTCCAACACCGAATATTGGGCAATCGCCAACGATTCGGCTGCCGGTACGCTCTTCACCAACGCATCCGACGCTCTGAAGAACCCGGATTCGCAGGGCGCGGTTGCCGCTCTCAAGGCACGCAACATCCCGGCTGAAGCCTTCACGCTGAATGCTTATGCTGCCGTGCAGGTTCTGAAGGCCGGCATCGAAAAGGCCGGCAAGGCGGATGACGCCGAAGCCGTCGGCGCAGCTCTCAAGAAGGGCGAACCGATCGACACCGCCATCGGCAAAGTCACCTATGGCGAAACCGGCGACCTGACTTCGCAGAGCTTCTCGCTCTACAAGTGGGAAGGCGGCAAGATCGTTTCGGCTGAGTAAGCCTTGACGTCATCACTTTGAAAGAGAACCGGGCCACTCGCTGGCCCGGTTTTTTCTTTCCGCTATCGAGAGTAACTAGGTGGCGGATGGCAGGCGGTGGGAAAGATAGTCGCGCATCTGACGAAGCGCATCCTCTCTCGTCATACGCTCCGATTGCAATCCCAATCGCAGCCAGATCCCATCGATCAACGCCGTGATGCCGAGGGCAACGGCTTCGCACTCGTCATACGGCAAAATATGTACGAGAGCCGACATGAGGTTTGATCGCATCCGCGCGTGAATGACTCTTTGGATACGCGCCAATTGCGGCTCGCGCGGAACCTCGGCGCAGAGCGACAGCCACGCGTGGCAGATGGAAGGCTGAAAGAAGCGATCTTCGAAATTGCCTTCGATAATTGCTTCCAATCTTTCCATGGGAGTTTTGGCGTGGTTCAAGCGCGCCACGACCGCATCCCTGAGGACCGCATTCGCTTCGCGCATCGCATGTTCGAACAGCTCCTGCTTATTTGCGAAATAATGCAGGACGATGCCTTTCGACGCCCCCGCTTGCGCGGCGACCTTCTCCAGCGTCGCTCCCGCCATGCCTTCGCGCTGCAGAACTTCAAAGGCGGCGCGCCGGAGCTCACGCTTTCGAATCTCGCTGATCTTGGCCAGTCTCATTTCGACTCCTCAGTTGCGTCAACATTGACAAGTTTTCCGCAAAGATCAATAATTGACCCATGGGACAATAAATAAACCGCGTGGTTAAAAAGGAGACTAAACATGAAGCTATCACTCAGCGCGGGCATCGCAGCAATCATGGCTGCCAGCACGATTACACCTGCATTTGCGAGCGATCCGGAAAGCTGCAAGATCGTGCGAATGGCGGAGCCCGGCTGGAATGATCTTGCTTTTACGACTGGGATCGGCCTCACGCTGCTGAAGGCGCTGGGCTATGAGGCAAAAAGCCAGCTTCTCGGTATCGACGTCATCTATCGAAGCCTGAAAAACAAAGATCTCGACGTGTTTCTCGGCTATTGGGACCCCGCGATGGTCACCTACTACGAACCCTATAAGCAGGATGGCTCGGTCGAAACCGTTCGTACCAACCTTGAGGGTGCTAAATATACGTTCGCCGTGCCGACTTACGTCTGGGAGGCAGGTGTCAGGGACTTTTCCGACCTGCAAAAATTCGCGGACAAATTCGACCATAAGCTCTACGGTATCGAACCTGGTTCTAATCAGTTGATGCTCGATGCCATTAAAGATCCGGCCCTCGGTCTCCAGAGCTGGGAAGTGGTTGAATCGAGCGAACAGGGCATGTTGTCGGAAGTAAGCCGCCGCACGCGCAGTCGATCATTCATTGTGTTCCAGGGCTGGGCACCTCATCCGATGAACACGGTTTTCGATATCAAATACCTCACCGGTGGCGACAAATTCTACGGCCCGAATTTTGGTGCCGCGACAGTATCGACGCAGGTGCGCAAGGGGTATCTGCAAGAGTGCCCCAATGTCGCGAAGCTCCTGAACAATCTGACATTTGATGTCGCCTACGAAAATCGCGGTATGGCTTACATCATGAATGACGGCCTGGAACCCGGCGACGCGGCCTTGAAAGCAATCAAGGATGAACCGCAACGGCTGGAGAACTGGCTGGCTGGAGTATCTACTTACAATGGCGAGGCTGGTCTTCCCGCAGTCAAAACCGCACTAGGGCTGAAATGAGCATCCGCAACGACGATTTTCATCATCGGAAGCGGCACATCGAACTGCCCGAGAAAGGCCCCATCGCTTTTGTCGACACCGGCGGAAGCGGGCAGGCAATCCTTATGTTGCACGGCTTTTCAGACACAGGTCGCAGCTTCGTTGCACTTGAGCCCGCCTTTCCCGGCTATCGCCTCATCATACCCGATCTACCGGGCCATGGAGCGTCCGAGCCGGGTAACCGAATGCATGTCAGCGACTTTGCCGAGAGCATTGACATGCTGATGGAATGTCTCGACCTCTCGCAGATTGCGCTCATCGGGCATTCGATGGGCGCGATGACGGCCATTGAACTTGCCGCGCGTCGCCGGGACGACATCAGCGCACTCATCCTTCTCAGCGCAAGTCTAACCCCATGTTTCGATAGGGAAACCCCAATTTCGCGCGGCATTCACGCGCTTACGGACCCCATCGATCCCGCCGGACAATTTTTGGTGGATTGGTATTCCTGCAGCCGCCCTGTGGATGCCGATTTTCTGTCGAAGATGAAGGCGGACGCGGCGGCGATGCCCTCGGCAATCTGGCGCGATATCCTGAATAGCCTCGACGAAACGGACCTTCGCCTCAGCGCGGCGCAGGTCACGGCACCCGTCATCTGCATCGGCGGCTCCCTCGATCCGCTGTTTGACGGGTCACATCGAGAGGCGCTTTCGCATGCATTCCAGTCCGTTCGATCGATCACCCTCGACGGATACGGACATAATCCTCATTGGGAAGACCCTGAGAGAATTTCAGCGCTGATACTATCGTTCCTGGCGGAAAGAGGAGTGGCCTAGGTGACCAAATGGCGTCAGTATCGCCACAAAACGATACCGACACTCTAGATGACAATACACGTGAGACCGAAGACCCCAAGAACATGCACCCGGTTTGGAGAATTGTGAGGCGCTTCGATCCGCCGCAACTCAGCAAACGCTGCGAAAGCGCTCGACGCAGGTGGAAAGAACCTCCTCGCCCGGCCGTTTCCACCAATTGTTCTGGGAGAAAATCTCAACTTCCTGCAGACCGAAGAAGCCAGCCTTCTCGATCTCGGCGCGGATGCGCTTCAAGTCGATGACACCGTCGCCCATCATGCCGCGGTCGAGCAGCAGGTCAGTGGTCGGCACCAGCCAGTCGCAGATATGGTGTGCGAGAATCCGGCCACCGGCACCGGCGCGGGCTATCTGCTCATAGAGCTTCGGGTCCCACCAGACATGATAGACGTCGACGGCAACGCCGATGCCTTCGCCGAGGAGATCGCAGATGTCGAGCGCCTGTTCCAGCGTGTTCACGCAGGCGCGGTCCCCGGCATACATCGGATGCAGCGGCTCGATCGCCAGCGGAATTCCCGAATTGCGGGCATGCGGCAGGATCGCGGCGATGCCGTCCGCCACCATCTCGCGGGCATGGGCGATATCTTTCGAGCCCTCCGGCAAGCCGCCGACGACGAGGACGAGGCAATCGGCATTCAGAGCCGCCGCTTCGTCGATCGCGCGCCTGTTGTCATCGATCGCGGCAGCCCTGCCCTCGGCGCTTGCTGCAGGAAACATGCCGCCACGGCATAGGCCCGTGACCTTGAGCTTGTTATCCGCGACGATGCGAGCGGCTTCGGAAAGGCCGATCTTATGCACCTGATCGCGCCAGGGGGCGATCGCGACGATATCCTGTTTCAGGCACGCTTCGACCGCCTGGCGCATGTCGTATTGCTGGCGCACCGTCGCCAGATTGATGGACAGACCCTCTATGGCCATCGTGATGATCCTCCCCCGATCTCTCTTCGCTATTCAATACCGGCCGTGGCAAGGATTGCCTTCATGCGATAGACCGCCAAATCCGGATCGCGTAGCACCCGCGCCGTATCCGCCAGGCGGAACAATTCCGAGAGATGCTGGATCGAGCGTGTGCTCTGCTGGCCGCCGAGCATCTGGAAATGGTCCTGAAAACCATTGAGATAGGCGAGAAAGACAACGCCGGTCTTGTAGAAGCGTGTGGGCGCCTTGAAGATATGGCGCGACAAGGGAACAGTTGGCGCCAGGATCGAATGGAAGGCGTCGAGGTCGTTTTGCGCGAGCTTGGCAAGAGCCGCGCTCGCGGCTGGCGCTATGGCATCGAAGATGCCGAGCAAGGCATGAGAATAGCCCTGTTCGTCCCCGGCGATCAGTTCGGCATAATTGAAATCGTCGCCGGTATACATCTTGACCGACGGATCGAGCCGGCGGCGCATGACGATTTCCTTTTCCGCCGAAAGCAGCGAAATCTTCACGCCATCGACCTTGGCCGCATTCTGGTTGATGATCGCGATCGCGGTCTCCATGGCCTGCATGTCGTCGGGAGATCCCCAATAACCCGCCAGCGCCGGATCGAACATCGAGCCGAGCCAGTGGATGATAACTGGCTCTTTGACCTGACCGAGAATGCGGTCATAGACGCGGATATAATCGTCCGGGCTCTTGGCGGCAGCGGCAAGCGCCCGGCTCGCCATCAGAATGACGCGGCCACCCTGCCCTTCCACATAGGCGACCTGTTCCTCATAGGCGCGAATGACATCATCGATCGTAACATCGGGGCCAGGCTGAAGGTGATCAGTTCCGGCGCCATAGGCGATCACGGCATCCGACCGGCCACGGGCCGCCGACTGCGCATGCGCAATCAGCTCCTTCGCGCCGGTCCAATCCAGCCCCATGCCGCGCTGCGCCGTATCCATCGCCTCGGCCACGCCAAGGCCAAGACCCCAGAGATATTCGCGGAAGGCGATGGTGCGCTCCCAGTCGATGTTGCGATCGAGCCATGGATCGTTATCCGCAAGGGCGTCGACCACGACATGCGCCGCGGCATAGGCAACACGATTGAAATGATGGCCACCCGTCGGCTTGACGGGCGCGATCAGCGGCTCGTTAGCCGGAGTGAAGGTAGCGATAACACCACCTGCCGACGGCAAGCGAAGACTTCTCGTCATGGAACCAGCCTCCTAGCGGGCAGAAAGGGAGGGCACGTCGATCCAGCGACGCTCCGCCCAGCTCTTCTGCGCAAGCTCGGCCAGCTGCACGCCCTTGGCTCCCTCGCGAAGCGTGAACTTCCAGGGTGCATCCTCGACGACATGGCACAGGAACTGCTCCCACTGCGCCTTGAAGCCATTGTCGAAGGCCTGCGTATCCGGCACCTCTTCCCAGGTGTCGAAGAAATTGATCGGCTGTGGCTGGTCCGGGTTCCAGACGGGCTTCGGCGTGTTGACGCGATGCTGCGTCCAGCAGCGCATCAGGCCGCAGACGGCGGAGCCATGCGTGCCGTCGACCTGGAAGGTGACGAGGTCGTCACGACGGACGCGCACTGCCCAGGAGGAGTTGATATGCGCGATGACGCCGCCTTCGAGTTCGAAGGTGGCATAGGCCGCATCGTCGGCATCGGCGGCATAGGTGTTGCCGTTCTCGTCGACGCGGCTCGGAATATGCGTCGCGCCGAGGCAGCTGACGGACTTGACCTCGCCGAACAGGTTGTCGAGCACATAGCGCCAATGCGGCAGCATATCGAGGATCATGCCGCCGCCATCCTTCTTGCGGTAGTTCCACGAGGGGCGCTGCGCCTTGACGCCCCAGTCGCCTTCGAACACCCAGTAGCCGAACTCGCCGCGCACGGAGAGGATCTTGCCGAAGAAGCCGCTGTCGCGCAGCATGGCGATCTTGCGCAGGCCCGGCAGGAACAGCTTGTCCTGGACGACGCCGTTCTTGACGCCGCGGCGCTCGGCCGAGGCTGCAACCGAGAGCGCTTCCTCCAGCGTCTCGGAAATCGGCTTTTCGCAATAGACATGCTTGCCCGCGGCAATCGCCTTCTCCAGCAGTTCGACGCGCATCTGCGTCGAGCCGGCATCGAAGAAGATCGTGTTGGAAGGATCAGCCAGGGCGGCATCGAGATCGGTCGTCGTCTTCGAGAGACCATGCTTGCGGGCGATCGCCTCGATCTTTTCGGCATTGCGGCCGACGAGCACCGGCTCGGGCATCAGCCTGTCGCCGTTTGCAAGCAAGACACCACCCTGTTCGCGGATCGCCAGGATGGAGCGCACGAGATGCTGGTTATAGCCCATGCGGCCGGTAATACCGTGCATGATGATGCCGATCGGCTTCGTTGCCATGAGTTCTTCCTCCCGTAAATAACTATATAGTTACATAACTGACACGGCGAAGCCATGCTGTCAACGGCCATCGTCAATGGCTGCAGCGTCAATCAACTATCGTTGCCGAGCTTGTAATCCCGAGAATTCTAGGGGCGCAGATAAGTGAAAATGACTTCGACGATATGCTCGCCCCAGGCGTCGATTTCGGCTTTATCCGAGAGGTTACGGCGAAAGATCGTCGAGAGCGTCCAACGGTTCGTCAGGAAGAACGAGCCGAGTGCCGCAATGCTCATGTAGATCTTCACCGGATCGCAATCGTTGCGGAACACACCTGCTGCCGCACCCCGGTCGAGCAGGCCGGAAATCTCGGAAACGAGCGGCGAATGCAGCTCGAAAATGCGCGCCGAACGCTTCAGGAAGCGCGCCTTGTGCATGTTTTCGGTGCTGAGAATGCCGAGAAATTCGGGGTGATCGAGAAAATACTGCCAGGTGAAGACAACGAGTTCGCGCATGCCGTCTTGAGGCGAGCGATGCGAGAGATCGAGCCGTGCCTCCGCCGAGCGGATGGCAATGTAGCTGCCCTCGAGAACCGCGACATAGAGCGCATCCTTGCCGCCGAAATAATGGTAGAGCATCCGCTTGTTGATCTTGGCGCGCTCGGCAATGGCATCGACGCGGGCGCCGCCATAACCGCGCTCGGCAAATTCCTTGGTTGCCGCGGCCAGGATCGCCTTGCTGGTGCGCTCCGCATCCCTGAGACGGGGCCGTTCCGAAGTTGCGCGCGATGCGGTTTTTTCTTTATCGGCAAGGTCTGCACTTTTGGCGCTACGCTTCACGGTCTTGGCTTCCGACATCATGGCTCCCGGCGGCATTTCATCAGGCTTAAACGGCCGATCCTCACGGCGATAAGTAACCGATCATCGCATAAGTTGACAGTCCCTGGCGAATCGTGAGCCGTAGTAACCAGATGGTTATATCGATTTAAATGTCGACATG
This sequence comes from Rhizobium sp. WW_1, assembly GCF_003610155.1. Classification (NCBI taxonomy): domain Bacteria; kingdom Pseudomonadati; phylum Pseudomonadota; class Alphaproteobacteria; order Hyphomicrobiales; family Rhizobiaceae; genus Rhizobium; species Rhizobium sp. WW_1. Next base: position 39,486 of record NZ_RAIN01000026.1, on the reverse strand, counting down.
ACGGCGGATGGCCGTCGGAAACACGAGATCGCGGCTGCGCCCGCGACCGGCCGGATGAGGGTGTCGAATACCGAAGCGATGCAACGATCTTGCTTTCGCACCCGCTCAGGCCCTAGAGAGCAACAGGAAAGCGGCGTCGGATGAGCATGACCAAAAAGCAAATTGCAATCATAGGCGCCGGCCCAGCGGGATTGATGGCGGCAGAGGCCTTGTCCTCATCGGGACATTGCATCGCGGTCTATGACGGCATGCCGACCGTCGCGCGCAAGTTTCTGCTGGCTGGAAAATCCGGCCTCAACATCACGCATTCCGAAGATTATAGTCTTTTTGCCGGCCGCTTCGGCGCGGCTTCGGCCCGATTGCGCGCGGCCCTTGACGACTTCACACCCGATGATGTCAGGGCCTGGGCAGACGGTTTGGGAACGGAAACATTCGTCGGCTCTTCCGGCCGCGTCTTCCCGAAAGCCATGAAGGCGTCACCGCTGCTGCGCGCATGGCTGGCGAGGCTGGAGGCGCGGGACGTCAACATCCTGACGCGGCATCGCTGGTGCGGCTTTAACGATGATAGCCTGCTGTTCGAAACACCTAAGGGGCGCGAACTTGTCCGCGCCGATGCCGTTCTCCTCGCGCTCGGCGGTGCAAGTTATGCCCGGCTCGGTTCGGATGCGGCCTGGGTCGGCTGGCTTCGCGACAAGGGGATCGATGTTGCCTCGTTCCAGCCGGCCAATTGCGGTTTCGACGTGACCTGGAGCGCGACATTCAGCGAGCGCTTTGCCGGCGAGCCGCTCAAGGCCGTGACGGCGACATCGGAGACAGGGACATTTCCGGGTGAATTCGTCATCTCGAAAACCGGGATAGAGGGCAGCCTCGTCTATGCACATGCCACATCGCTGCGTGACCGGTTGGCGAAAAAGGGCGACGCAGCGCTTATCGTCGACCTGGCACCTGGACGCAGCGAGGAGCGCCTGGCGCGCGATCTTGCGCGACAGGACCCCAAGGCCAGTTTCACCAATCGACTGCGCAAGGGCACGGGCATCGAGGGCGTCAAGGCGGGGCTGCTGCGCGAGCTTGCCGACCCCGCCATCCTTGCGCATCCGGAACGCCTTGCCCGCCTTATCAAGGCGCTGCCCATTCCATTGCTGAGACCCAGACCCATTGCCGAAGCCATCTCGTCGGCCGGCGGCATTCCTTGGGACGAGCTGGACGAGCGATACATGTTGAAGAAGCTCCCCGGCATGTTCGTCGCCGGCGAGATGATCGATTGGGAAGCGCCGACGGGCGGCTATCTGCTTACAGCCTGCTTTGCGACCGGGCGCGCAGCGGCCAAGGGTATGGAAACATGGATTGAGTGCGGTTGATCCCGGCCTGACGCCCAATCTTCAGCCAATCCGCCCTTTCTCCATCAGCCAGGCAACCGATTCCTGAACGGCCTGCAGCGACGTATAGCGCGGCCTATAACCGAGCAGCCGCTCGGCCTTGGCAATCGAGCAATTCGGGCTTCTGGCGATATGTTCCCAGGTCGCCTGCGCGTCTTCCGGCGTCTGGCCGTCGGCCCATGCCTCATAGGGCAGAAACTTGAGCTTCGGCTCATGCCCGAACCATCGCGACATGGCCTCGGCATAACCTCTGAGCGTCAGTGCCTCACTTGACACTGCATGAAAGGCCTCTCCGGTCGAAACCCGCCAATTGGCGATCGCGCCCATGAACATTTGCGCGACATCATCGGCATGGACATGGTGGACCGTCTCTAAGCCGAAATTCGGCAAGGCGAGCGTTTCACCCCGCGCCAAAGTCGAGAAGACGGATGGATTGAAATGTCCGGCCGGATTGAGGGGAACCCAACCGGGACCGACGATATGACCGGGATGGATGAGGGTTGCAGGAAATCCCCTGCAACGTGCCTCCTCCAGCAGGTGTGCTTCGATCGCCGCCTTCTGGATGCCGTAATCGCCAAACGGACGTTTCGGCGCCTCCTCCGGTGTCGGAACGACGGTGGAAAAACCATGTGTCCAGATCGTGCCCGTGTGCAGGAAATGGCCGACATGATCGGCGAGCGCCTCAGTCAGGTGCCTTGCGCTGTCGAGCGTGAAGCAGATCATGTCGATGACGATATCCGGCTTCAATGCGCGGATGGCCGGACCGAAGCTGCCATCCCGCTCCATCGAGGCGCGATCCATCGCCCGCATATCGACCTCATTCCAGGCCCCGTTCGGCAAGTAGGGTTTCGCCTGACCGCGACTGATCGCCACGACCTCGTGCCCCGCCTCGACCAGGCGAGGCACGAGGTAGGTGCCTACGTGGCCGGTCGCGCCGATAATCACCGTGCGTGTCATGATGTCCTCCCAACGATTACAATCAAGATTGCCTAACTCCGCCAAAAACGGAAGCTCCGGCCCCAGCATAATGCGCCAGCGTGGAATTTACGCGCCAAATAGTCCCGCCACCAGATCGGTTGCTCAGTGGGAGCCTTCCGCCATCAGCTCTTGTTTTTTGGGAGCTCCAAGCCCGACACCGCAGGACAGGCGAACGGTGAGCTCGGTCTGGAGCGTGATGCGTTGATGACGAGCCCCCGCCTTGCCGCTGATTCGTTCCAGCAGCAATTGCGTCCCAAGCCTGCCCAGCATGGCGGCCGGTTGATCGATGACAGTCAGGAACGGGGAAAGCACGGCCAAGCTCTCGAGATCGTCGAAACATACGAGCGCAATGTCCTCCGGCACCGAGAGCTGCCTTTCTCGCAGCGCCTGCATTGCACCGACCGCCGTCATGTTGTTGACGGCAAAGATCGCAGTCGGACGCGGGTTGAGCGCCAGTATCTGCTGGGCGGCGCGATATCCGCCCAATTGATCGACGACAGTGCGAAAGACGAGCCCCTCATGATACCCGATGCCGAGCGCCGTCAATCCGTCACGATAGCCTTGCAACCGTTCGCGGCCGGTGAACGTGTCCTCCGCATCGCCGATATGCGCGATGTCCCGATGGCCGAGCGCGCCGAGATGCTCCACCAGACGCTTTGCGCCGGCCACGTTGTCCGTCACCAGTACGTCGCAGTCGACGCCCGGCAAGGAATTGTCGACCAGCACGACGGGAAAACCGCGCCTTAGCAACGGCAATACGCTATGGCGCGATTCATCGCTGGCTGGCGCAAGAAGAAGTCCCTCGACGCCGTAAAGAACGAAATCCTCCAGATATTCCCGCTCGACACGCAGATCGCCTTCGGTATTGCACAGGAGAACCCGGTACCCTGCCTTGCGCGCCGCTGCCTCCGCCGCATGCGCAAGAATGGCGTAAAATGGATTGGCTATATCCCGAAGCACCAGCCCGATTGTCGAGGTCTTGCGGGATGCACGGCTATAGGCGACGCGACTTGGTAGGTAGCCGAGTGTCTTTACGGCATCCTCGACCCGGCGGCGCGTTTCGTTGTCGACGCCATCGCGCCCATTGAGGACGCGAGAAACGGTCATTGCCGAGACGCCGGCTGCCCGAGCCACATCACGTAGTGTGATTGCCAATGCGTTAACTCCCTCGTTACGTACCAAGGCATAATGTTACGTAACATCACTATTTTATTGTAATTTCAAGGTCATTAATTGACAAGCGTTGTTACCGAACGTTACAACCAACCTCACCTGAGGCGACGAGCGGGAAGCATTTGCTTGTCGGGCAAACCTGTCTCGGGTCTTGTTTGGAGGTCGCCGACCCCGTCGGCGTTTTTTAGTTAACGAATTCAATCGGCGTGTGTTTATGGGAGGACTAAATGCTGCATAAATCGCTCATGGGGCTGTTGCTGGGTTCAGCACTGGCCGCTACTAGCCTTGGCTTTGCCGGCGCGGCGCAGGCTCAGACCAAAGAAATTCAGATGTTGCACTGGTGGACCTCGGGCGGCGAAGCCGCCGCGCTGAAGGTCATCAAGGATGCGCTCGCCAAGCAGGGTTACACTTGGAAGGACGTCCCCGTCGCAGGCGGCGGCGGCAATGCGGCCATGACCACGCTCAAGGCGATGGTTGCCGCGGGCAATTATCCGACCTCGTCGCAGATGCTGGGCTACAACGTTCTCGTCTACGCCGAAGCCGGAAAGCTTGGCGACCTGACGGACCTTGCCAAGTCCGAAGGCTGGGACAAGGCCGTTCCGGCCGCCTTCCAGAAGTTCTCGACCTATGACGGTAAATGGGTTGCCGTGCCCGTCAACGTCCACTCCGTCAACTGGGTGTGGATCAACAAGGCCGTCATGGACAAGATCGGCGGCACCGAGCCGAAGACCTTCGACGACTTCCTCGCTCTGCTCGACAAGGCCAAGAAGGCCGGTGTGACCCCGCTTGCTCTCGGTGGCCAGGACTGGCAGGAAGCCATCCTGTTCGACGACGTCGTGCTCGCAACCGGCGGACCGGAATTCTACAAGAAGGCCTTCAACGACCTTGATGAGGCATCCCTGAAGTCCGACACCATGAAGAAGTCCTTCGATAACCTTGCCAAGCTCAAGGCTTATGTCGATCCCAACTTCTCCGGCCGCGACTGGAACCTCACGACCGCCATGGTGATCAAGGGCGATGCCCTCGTTCAGGTCATGGGCGACTGGGCCAAGGGCGAATTCCACAATGCCCAGAAGAAGCCGGGCGAAGACTTCCTGTGCTATCGCTTCCCCGGTACGGACGGCAGCGTTGCCTACAACTCCGACATGTTCGCCATGTTCGATGTCGGCGCCGACCGCAAGGACGCGCAGGTGGCTCTCGCCAAGACCACCATGTCCAAGGAAGTGCAGTCCGCCTTCAACGTGATCAAGGGCTCGGTTCCTTCGCGGACGGACGTTCCGGATACCGACTTTGACATTTGCGGCAAGAAGGGCATGGCCGACCTGAAGAAGGCCAATGAAAACGGCACCCTCTTCGGCTCGCTCGCTCAGGGCTACGGTGCTCCTCCGGCTGTGACGAACGCCTATCTCGACGTGGTCGACAAGTTCTTCAACGGCCAGATCAAGACCTCCGACGAGGCCGTGACCCAGCTCGTGAAGGCAATCAACGACGCAAAGTAAGGATGGAAGTCGGGCGCGCCAGCCGCGCCCGACCTCAACTTGCGATGTTGTCATGCTCCCAGCGGGGGTTTAGGCCTTTTCCTTGAAGCGCCGCCTGCCGACAGGTCCATTAGGCCTTGAGGAAAAACCACCCGGAGAAAAGAGAACAGGACAAATCCATGGCCTTAACCACGACCGCACCGACGGTGCAGACCCGTGCCGGATTTCGAGAGAAGCTGCAGGACGCGCTGCCCAAGATCGTACTCGCTCCGAGCTTCGCGCTGATCGTCGTCTTCGTCTATGGCTTCATCCTATGGACCATCTTCCTGTCCTTCACCAATTCGAAGGATTTTCCCAGCACCAAGCTGGTCGGATGGACGAGTTACCTGAAACTTTGGAACTGGACCTTCGAAAGCAGTCCGCCTTCGAACTGGTACACGTCGATCACCAACATGGCGATCTACGGTGTGCTCTATGTCGGCATTTGCATGGCGCTGGGCCTTCTGCTTGCCATCCTGCTTGACCAGAAGATCCGGGCCGAAGGCTTTCTGCGCACCATATATCTCTATCCCATGGCGCTTTCGATGATCGTCACGGGCGTCGCCTGGAAATGGTTCCTCGACCCGAGCCTCGGCCTCGAACAGACGCTCCACCGCATCGGCTGGACGAGCTTTCATTTCGGCTGGCTCAAGGACCCCAACTTCGTCATCTATACGGTCGTCATCGCCGGCGTCTGGCAGACCTCCGGCTTCGTCATGGCGATGTTCCTGGCGGGACTGCGCGGTATCGACTCCGAAATGCTGAAGGCGGCGCAAATCGACGGCGCGTCCGGCTTCCGGATTTACTGGCGCATCGTCATTCCGATCCTGCGGCCCGTCTTCCTGTCCGCGTTCATCGTGCTGACGCACATGGCGATCAAATCCTACGACCTCGTGGTGGCCCTGACATCGGGCGGACCTGGGGGCTCGGCCTGGCTCCCTTCGCTCTTCATGAACGACTATTCCTTCAAGCGTAGCCAGATGGATGTCGGCTCGGCCAGCGCGGTGATCATGCTGATGGCCATCACCGCGATCATCGTTCCCTATCTCTATTCCGAATTGAGGGAGAAGGCTCGATGAGCACGGCAACCAGAGAAATCGCCGGCCCCGCAGGCGGCAATCGCGGCGGACGCTTCATCATTTATGGTCTGCTCGCCATCTTCGCCCTCCTCTATCTCTTGCCGCTTTGGGTCATGGTCGTCACGTCTTTCAAGACGATGAGCGAGATCCAGGACGGCAATATGCTGTCCCTGCCGAGCGCGCCGACGGTCACTCCATGGCTGCGCGCCTGGAGCGGAGGATGCGACGCGCTCAACAACTGCATTTCAGGCGTTGCCGCGCATTTCTGGGCCTCCGTCTACATGGTTGTGCCGGCTGTGGCGATCTCGACGATCCTCGGCGCGCTCAATGGCTATGTGCTGACGAAATGGCGCTTCCGCGGCCACAAGCTGGTCTTCGCCTTGATGCTCTTTGCCTGCTTCATTCCCTTCCAGTCGGTGCTCCTGCCGATGGCGACCCTGCTCGGCAAGTTCAACATGGCGGCAAGCTATCTGCAGTCGACTATCGGCACCTCGCTCGGCATCGGCTCGTCCACGCTCAAACTGGTGGTCGTGCATGTGATCTACGGCTTAGGTTTCACCACCCTGTTCTTCCGCAACTATTATGAGGCGTTTCCGAACGAACTCATCAAGGCTGCGATGGTGGATGGTGCAGGCTTTTTCCAGATCTTCCGGCGGATATTGCTGCCCAATTCGGTGCCGATCATCGTGGTCACGGTCATTTTCCAGTTCACCAACATCTGGAACGACTTCCTCTTCGCCTCGACCTATGCGCCGGGTGACAGCAGCCCGATCACCATGGCGGTCAACAACATCGTCAACACGTCCGGCGGCACGGTCGAATACAATGTCAACATGGCCGCCGCGATGATCGCGGGTCTCCCCACCCTTCTCGTTTATATTCTCGCCGGCCGCTATTTCGTGCGCGGCCTGATGGCTGGCGCTGTGAAAGGCTGACCCCATGACGTTTTTGGAAATCAACAATCTCAAGAAGCGTTACGGCGCCGTCGAAATCCTGAAGGGGATCAATCTCGACCTGGACAAGGGCGGCTTCCTCGTTCTGGTCGGCCCGTCCGGCTGCGGCAAGTCGACCTTGCTCAACACCATCGCTGGCCTCGAGAACATCAGCGAGGGCGAGATCCGGGTCGATAGCAACAGGATCAACGAGCTGCATCCGTCCAAGCGCGACATCGCCATGGTGTTCCAGAGCTACGCACTCTATCCCAACATGACGGTCGGGCAGAACATCGCCTTCGGCATGGAGATGCGGGGAGTCGCCAAAGCCGAGCGCGACAAGGCGGTCACGCAAGTCGCCAAGACACTGCAGATCGGCCATCTCCTCGACCGCAAGCCATCGCAACTGTCAGGCGGCCAGCGCCAGCGCGTCGCCATGGGCCGCGCCCTGGTGCGCGATCCCAAGCTCTTCCTGTTCGACGAGCCGCTCTCCAACCTCGACGCCAAGCTGCGTGTCGATATGCGCCTCGAGATCAAGCGCCTGCATGCGACGACCGGCAAGACCATCGTCTACGTCACGCATGACCAGATCGAGGCGATGACGCTCGCCACCAAGATCGCAGTGCTGAAGGATGGGGAATTGCAGCAGGTCGGCACGCCGGCGGAAATCTACAATACGCCGAGCAACCTCTTCGTCGCCGATTTCATGGGATCACCTGCCATGAACCTCATTCCGGCCAAGGTTGCTCAGGAAAATGGCAGGACGGTCCTCAAGATCCTCAGCAAGAACGGCAGCGACCGCAGTCTGCCAGTTCCGGAAAATATCGCCGGCTCACCGTTGGAGAATGGACGCGAGCTGATCTTCGGCATCCGACCTGAAGCCATCACCGACCATGACAGCGCGGATCGCAATTCCAAGGCGATCGAAACGGTGAATGCCGTCGTCGACGTGGTGGAACCGGCCGGCGCCGACACCTTTGTCGTCACGCACCTCGGCGGCAAGGAGGTGACCGCGCGCATGCGTTCCGATGCCGCGGTGGCGCCAGGCCAGCAGTTGCCCTTCGCCTTCAATCTCGACAAGGCGGTCGTCTTCGACCCCACCTCCGGCAAACGGCTCTAGGCCTTTTCGCTTTTTTCTTCAAAGCGCGAAATGCCCGGTCCCGCTTATTGCGTATTTTCGAACGGAAAGCCGCTGCACATTTCCCGAAAATGTCTAGCGAGCGGCTAAAGCGGTAATGCGATCGGCAGCGGCCGAAAAGCCTTGCAGGGACACCTGGAAGCCGAGGGCGTTGCCGCCATCGGCAACGACCTTGAGGTTCAGGCGCGATCCCGTCCGTAATTTGCCAAGTGTCGCGGCGTCGATCGGCAGCAAGGCAATGCAGCCATTGGGCAAGCAAGTGCGAAAACGAACCGGTTTTAGAGCCGGCTGGTCATCGATATTCGGTGTCACGCCGGAGTCGAGGACAATTCCGAACGGCAGCAACAACGTTGCGAGCGCACTGCCGTCGGGACGCATCTGCATTTCGACCGCAAGCAGACGCTGACCATTCTGCTGGGTTTGATCTTGTGAAATCGTGCATGCCGACGCCTTGTCACGCTGACTGCATGCGACGCGCCAGTCCTGGTAGGTCTCCTGCAGGTTCGATGCGCCGTTTGGCAAAGCCGACTGGGCAAGGGCCGCAGGCACCGATGTCAACGAAGCAAGGCTCATGCAGACAAAGGCGAGGGCCGCATATCCCATGCGGCCAATGGTCCGAACTGAAATGAATCTCTGATTTGACAAGGGATAAGATCTCGCGATTTGAAAAACGATCTGCCGCGACCCGCTTCGTAAGAGGGCAAGGTGGCGGATGAAGAGCGCACATGACCGCCGCCGGTGCGAACGCGCGCACTCGGATCGGTCACGGCTGGGGTAGGTCACGTGCATACCCATTCCCGCACGCTGCAGCGAGAGCCCGAGCGCTCGCATGCCTTAAGCGCAAGATCCTCCGCTTCGCGGCGCGTCGATGCCGAATCAACGCCCCAGGGCGTCGCGCGGTTACCACTTTCCTTGCCGATGGCGAGGGCGCCGCAATGATTGTAGGGAAAGCCGGTCTTGTCGTCGTCATCCCAATGCCGATGATTGCGGAATATGCTGACGACGACGCAACTGCGGCCCTTGTCCCGCTCGCAATGCTTGAGGGCGATATCCATCGCCTCCTGTCGCTTGTCGGCTCCCGAAAAGAAGCCGTATTTCTCATCCGGCGCGGAATAGGCAATGGCCGCCCATATGCCATGCTCCTCCGGCGGCGGAGCCGGCGCCTGCTCCATCGTAAAGAGATCGGCAGCTCCCAGGCGTGCAGTGCAGGCAAGAAGCAGGCCGATTGCCACGATCGCAGATCTCAATCTCATTTGGAGCCCCCTTGCTTTCCCGTTGCCGACGCTACGGAGATAACGACGCAGCCGCTTTCGGTTGGCAAAAGCATCGCGTCCCCTCCCTCGCCACCGAGTGCGTAGACACCGATCGGTCCGAGATTGTTGACCAGCTTGCTTCCATCAGGAAACTTCGTCGAAATATCCTGGCAAGAGGCTGTAAACGGCGCCACGCGAACCATCGAGCCCTCGCAGCCGGACGCGACCGGTGCTGCAAATACGATGCCGGCGGCCGGCCCATTATAGCCCTGCGTTGCATAGTTCATGCCGACAAGCGCCTGCACCGCATGCTTGTCCGCCGCCTCATTGTTCCAGATCGACTGGACATTGTATTGGGTGCCATTCGTCAGCAACTGCCCCAAAACCGGAAAGATGGTCGAGCAGGATTTCAGGCCTGCCTGCTTGGCATGTTGCAGAAATGGCGTATCCGGGAGCGTCGGATTTTTGTCGTTCGCTGCGGCAACCGCCTGCTGTGGCAGAAGGTCACCAACGACGTCGTACCGAACGGCTGCGTAGCCGGCAGCACAGACGACTGCAATTGCAAACGCCGACAGGATCGCCACCTTCCGCCAACTTCGCTTCGGCGTGACTTGCTCATCCGCCAGGTTCTGAATTGCTGCGTCGTTTTTGTTCCGAGACATGATGCGATCGTGAATGGATTGCTGGCTCATTGAAAATCCGTCCGTCAGTTTATCGCCTTAACGGCAGTGGAAAGGCCCTTGAGATTTGCAGTCACACTGATGGTCTGTCCGTCCGCTGTCGGATAGGAGATCGTCGGCGCGGTGCTCTTCGAAATCTGCTCACGCATGACGGGTCCGACCGGCAGCATGCCGACGCAAACCGTGTTGTTGCATCCGTTTAACTGGACCTGTATCGGCTCCTTGCGCCCTTCGAATTTCAGCGAGATGCGACCGTCGCTCCTGGCAACCGGGGCAGCGCGCAAAATCATATAGGGCTCGCCTTTCTTGGTGGCGGCGAGCGACCAGCTGAACGCGACCTGTCCCGCCTCGTTCTCGATAATCTGAGTAACGTTGCAAACCCGCTGACGCTTCTTCAGGTTTTCGTCGCAGATCAGTGTCCAGTTTTCGAACGGGCGAATGATCCTCTGATATTCGCCCGCCTTCGCGTCTGGAGGAACGACAACTTCGGAGGGCCTTACGCGATAGTTGGGAAAGGCTACACCCTGTCCAGCCGCAGTCGAGCCGAACAGGAACAAGCAGGCCATGAAAGCCGGGACGCCGAAAAGCGCTCCTTTGGACATCGTCGGCTCAATTCAGGGTGAAGCTGACGCCGGCGCCGACACCCACCTGCCCGCCTGCCGCCGTGCCTGACAAATTCGCTCGAACCCGGCCGTTCTCGCTGGTATAACCGGCACCGAAGGCCACGGCGCCCTCACCCCGCCAGAGGCCGCCACCGACGGCCACGCTCAGCTTGCCCGGACGGTCGTCATAACGAAGCGATGCCGCGGCAAGCCCGATCGCGGCGGCCTGCCTTGCCTCCGAGCGTATATCCCCGAGTTCCTGGTTCAGTTGCCCGAATTTCTGGTCCGTATAGTTGTTGGCAGCGGTCAGCGTATTGGCGGAAGAGGTGTCCGTATACGATTTGACCTCGGTGATGCTGTCGCCCAACTGGGCAACATTCACGGCATCTGTCGGGGCAATACCCTTGCCGACATTGGAGATGACCACCGGTGCGTTGACGTCGCCACCCTGCAGCGTGATGCTGTTCTTCTTACTGCCATCGGGATTGAGGTCATAGGTGACGGCGTTCTTGGTGATCGTGCCGACACCAGTCTGCAGGCTGTCGATCGCCGAATTGGTCGCATAAAGCTGCGAGCCGTTGATGGCGTCGGTGCTGTCGGCGGAGATGCGGCCGGCAGCGACATTCGTGATGGTTCTTTCCGCCCCTGCCGCGCCCACACTCACCGTTCCGACAGGTGCTGTTCCGGCAAAGTCGTAGTGTTGACCCTGAAGGGTGGTGCCTGACGTACCGACAGCGGCCTGCGTCGAAGAACCGGAACCCAATGCCACATCATTGGCGTTGTTGGCCTGAGCTCCCTGGCCGAGAGCAACCGCTCCCTGCCCTACCGCTGCGGCGCCGTTGCCTGCGGCCAGGCTGTTCACACCGCTGGCGACACTCTGCGGACCGATCGCAACGCTATCGGTGCCTGACGCCTGGGAGTCCGCCAGTGTCGAGTTGGCATGGAAATACTTGATGCCGCCGCCATTGATGATACTGGTCAGCGAATTGTCGACCGCACCGAAGGCATCATAGACCGTGCTGTAGCTGTTTCCCTGGATGTTGTAAGTCGGGCCAGTGATCGACCCATCTGGGTTCACGGTCGTATTGCCGCCGATCAGGTTGGTAATGTTGGTGCCGAGACCTCTCAGCTGACTGACATTTACTGCGTCGGTATTTGCCGAACCTGCTGCGACATTGGTCAGCTTGCGTTCCGCCCCAGCCGAACCGATCGACACTTCGCCGACAGAGGTCTGAGGGCTCGTTAGCGCAAAGCCGGTATAGTTCGTCTCGGCGCCCACGCTCGTTACGGATTGCGCACCGAGCGCAACGCTGTTGATATTATTGCTTTGCGCACCAGCGCCGAGCGCCACCGATTGAACGCCTCCAGCCACGGAGTTCGTGCCGAGCGCAACACCGTCTGCCAGCATGACATGGGCATTCTGGCCGATCGCCGTGCCGCCCGGAGCAACCTGGTCGACGATCGCGCCATTGCCGATACCGATACCGTTGTCGCCGTTGACGACGGTCGTCGGACCTACCGCCACCGATTCAGCGCCGACGGCGAGGGAGTCGCCAGCGGCCGAATTCGCATGGAAGTACTTGCTCGGCGTCGTTGCGACCGAAGCGATGGCGCCTTGGAGCTGCCGAACCGTGACGGCATCCTGCGCGCTGGTACCGTCCGCGACGTTGATGATCTGTCGATAGGACGTGCTCGAGCCGACCGAGACGGCGCCCAGCAGGGTTTTATCCGTCGTATTGTATTGGATGAAGTTCGTCGGCCCGGCCGCGATTTGGCCGGTGGCCGGCGCCAGGGCGCGATCGGCAACCGATCCCGAACCAAGAGCAACTCCGCCGACGATGGTGGCTTGGCTATTCATCCCAAGTGCAAGCGAATTGTCGGCGACCGAGGTGGCATTGTAGCCGACCGCAGTAGAGCCGATGCCTTGTGCGGAGGAATCGCTGACGGCAAGGGTGCGGTCGTTGGTGCGCACATAGCGAATGCCCTTACCATTTGCATCAGTGTAGGTCGTCGATGTGTCACCGGCGATGTTGTTGATCGTACTGCCAAGATTGGTCAGGTTGCCGCCGATCGTGGTGACGGTCGTGTTAAGACTGTCTACCGCCTGGTTGGTGGCAAAGAGCTGCGAACCGTTGACCGCGTCCGTCGAGCCGCCGTTAAGCTGGCCGGCTGCGACATTCTGGATCTGACGCTCGGCACCTGCCGAACCGACAGAAAATGCGCCCGCCGGCGTCGCGCCTGCGAAGGTGTATGCGGTGCCGCCCACGGTTGCGCCCGAGACCGCCGTGGTCGCTCCCGACGCTGCATTGAGGCCGATTGCCACATCGCCGGCATTGTTGGCCACCGCGTTCGGTCCGACCGCGACGGAATTCGTTCCGATAGCCTGCGAGTCCGGCAAGGTCGAGTTGGCGTGGAAATACTTGATGCCTGCCCCGGTGTTGATGTTGGTGATCTCATTGTTCAGGTTGGTGATACCGGTCGTGTTCAGGTCAACCTGCTGGTTGGTCGCAAAGAGCTGCGAGCCGTTGACGGCATCCGTCGAACCGTTGTTGAGCCTGCCCGCCGCAACATTGGTGATGGTGCGCTCGGCGCCTGGTGCGCCAACGCTGACCGTCGAGGCAGGTGTCGTGCCGGCAAAGTTATATGTTTTGCCGCCGATCACCGCACTGGGCGTGCCGACTGCTACGTCGGTCACCGAGCCGGAGCCGAGTGCGACGTCGCCTGCATTACCCGCAGAGGCGTTGGCGCCGAGCGCGAGCGCACTCGTGCCGCTGGCACTGGCGTTGACGCCGAGCGCTGTCGCCTGAACGGCAGTTGCAAACGCATTCTGGCCGATCGCAGTGCTGGACGTGGCCGTCGCATTGGCATCGGCGCCCATGGCGGTGCTGAAGTCACCCGTGGCCTTGGCTATGTATCCAAACGCAGCTGAGTCGAGGCCGGAGGCATCCGCACCGTTGCCTGCCGCGATGGCACTCTGCCCTGACGCGATCGAGAGCGGTCCGATCGCGACTGATTCCGCACCCGTCGCCGACGAGTCCGCCGCCGCCGAATTGGCATGGAAATATTTGATGCCAGCGCCGTCATTGATGTTGTTGACCGTCGTGCCGATGGCGTCGACCGCCTGATTGGTGGCAAAGAGCTGCGAACCGTTGATCGCGTCGGTGGACGACCCGCTGACCCGGCCCGCCGCGACGTTGGTGATGGTGCGCTCGGCACCAACAGCGCCGACGCTGACCGTCGAAGCCGGGTTGATGCCCTGATAGGCGTAAGTCGTGCCGTTGACCACCCCACTGGCCGTGCCGACTGCTACGTCGGTCACCGAGCCGGAGCCGAGTGCGACGTCGCCTGCATTACCCGCAGAGGCGTTGGCGCCGAGCGCGAGCGCACTCGTGCCGCTGGCACTGGCGTTGACGCCGAGCGCTGTCGCCTGAACGGCAGTTGCAAACGCATTCTGGCCGATCGCAGTGCTGGACGTGGCCGTCGCATTGGCATCGGCGCCCATGGCGGTGCTGAAGTCACCCGTGGCCTTGGCTATGTATCCAAACGCAGCTGAGTCGAGGCCGGAGGCACCCGCACCGTTGCCTGCCGCGATGGCACTCTGCCCTGACGCGATCGAGAGCGGTCCGATCGCGACTGATTCCGCACCCGTCGCCGACGAGTCCGCCGCCGCCGAATTGGCATGGAAATATTTGATGCCAGCGCCGTCATTGATGTTGTTGACGGTGGTGGTGACACTGTCGACCGCCTGATTGGTCGCGAAGAGCTGCGAACCGTTGACCGCATCGGTCGAACCATTGTTGAGCCGGCCCGCCGCGACATTGGTGATGGTACGCTCGGCACCAACAGCGCCGACGCTGACCGTCGAGGTCGGCGTGGTGCCCTGGAACGTGTAGGTCGTGCCGCCGATCACCGCGCTGGGCGTACCGACGGCCGCAGCCGTCGTCGAACCGGAGCCGAGCGCTACATCGCCCGAGCTTGCCGTCGCCGTTGCGCCATTGCCCAAGGCGACGTTGCCGACAAAACCGGACGCACCGGCCGTCGAGCCGTTGCCAAGCGCGACGGAGCCCTGCCCGATCGCCTTGTTGTTGTTGCCGATCGCGACCGCGCCGCTCGCCTGGTTGGCGGCGGTGGCGCTTGCCGTGCCATCGCTATTGGCGATGTTGTTGGCGCCGCCGGTGAAAGCGCCCGTGCCACTCGCGTAGCTCGGATCGCCGATGGCAACCGCGCCATCGCCGTAAGCGGTGTTGCCGGAGCCGATGGAGACCGCCTTGCCGCCGGTCGCAACTGCATTATTGCCCACCGCAACCGCTTCGGCAGAGGTGGCCTGAGCCGCTGTTCCGACTGCAATCGCGTTGGCGCCTGCCCCGTTCGCGTTGATGCCCAAAGAGACCGCCTGGAGCCCGCTAGCGACCGACCCACCGCCGATCGATGTGCTGTTCACACCACTGGCAGTGGAGGACTCGCCCAAAGCTAGAGTGTTTGCCTGGCTCGCGGCCGCGCCCGCGCCCAAAGCGACGGCATTAATGGCCGTGGCCTTTGCCAGAGAGCCCATGGACACGGCCCCAGTCCCCGAGGCATTCGCGCCGGGGCCGACCGCGGTGGCTAAGTTGGAGCCGGCGTTTGCATTGTTGCCGAGAGCGACGCCGGAGGTCGCACCGTTTGCGACAATTGCGCCCGAGCCTATTGCAACACTACCGCCGGCAGCAAGCGCCTCGGCCTGATTACCTAATGCAACTCCGAAGTCTCCCGATGCGACCGTCGTAGGGCCGATGGCAAGCGAGTTAGTCCCCGATGCGGCGGCTGACGTGCCGATGGCGATAGAATCGGTGTTCGAGGCATTGGCGAGGTAGCCCATGGCCGAGCCCCTCAAAGCGGAAGCAACTGCCCCATTTCCGATCGCTGTCGACTGGTTGGCCGTTGCGGCGGCCGACGTACCGAATGCGCTGGCTCCGGTCCCTGTCGCAGATGAACTCGAACCAACGGCATTCGCCCATGCCCCCGTGGCCGTTGCAGCGGAGCCTAACGCAACAGCCTCGAACGTGAAGCCGGCAGGAGCCGTGCCGCTTGCATTGGCGTTAGTGCCAATGGCAACGGGAGAACCGCCGCCCGTTCCGGCATTTGCCGTGGCGCCGACCCCCAAGGCCACGGCGGCACCGTTTGAAGATGAGGCGTTGGAAGATAATCCAATTGCCACCGAGGCGCCACCTGAAGAGGTGGCCGTTGAGCCGAGAGCGAGGCCGTTCGCCCCGCTTGCAGTGGTATTAACACCAAAAGCCGACGCTCCGTCCGCCATTGCGTGGGCGTTTCCGCCTACGGCAAGAGCATTGACGCCAGTCGCATTCGCGAAAACACCCACGCCTATCGCGTTAAGGCCATTGGCACTCATCGTATAGCCAATAGCGATCGAGGCATTACCCGTCGCGGTGTTACCGGTGCCTATTGCCACTCCGTTGTCGCCATTCACCTTGGCGCCATCACCGATGGCGGTTGAGGCAGAGCCGGTGGCGGCGGTCGCACAACCGATAGCTACGCTTTGCCCTCCTGCAGAGGGAGACGAGCAATTTGCGGTGTTGGTCAGGACCCCGTTACCAATGGCTAGCTGCGCGAAGGCCGTTTGCGGCGCCATACCGCTGATGGCGGCGAGCAGTATCCCGGCAATGCCGCCGATCGTGGGCACTCCCAAACCCAGCCGAAGGCGTTTCATGCCCAATACACGGTGAGCTGCTCGAAGGGCTGCCATCAGCCTGCGGCGCGCGGAACGGTTATCGATTTTCTCTCGCATCCAGTTTCCAACAAAATCAAAAGGCGATTTGGCCTGCAGATGCTCCCCAACGCACTCGCTCATGCTGCTTTCTCCTCGCTGCTATCTGGACGACCAAGCACGCGTGAACCCGCATCTGCGGCTGTGTCGTCGTTGAAATTGTGCGCTTGCTGAAGCGCGCGACCCATTTTGGCGGCCTGGCTTTCGAGCTGTTCGCGGACCGTATCGACCCATGGCTGCGTCGATACCGGAACGGAATACAATGCAGCGTCGGCCCGATCGGGCGGAAGCTTTGTCGCCACCAGGGTGCGGCAGACATCAAAGTGAAATAATGGCTCTCCCTCGGCATAGGCCGGAGAGGTCAGACCGAAGACAAGGCAAGCAAATAAATGATCGACTTCCGCGCCTGTCAGACGGCTGGCATATCGTTCTTGCAAGGCAGACCAGGCTACCTCGATTTTCGGAGCAAAGATTTCAAATTCAGGGAATTGAATGTCCATATAGCACCGGATGATTACCATTCGGGAACATGGCCTTATTTCAGTGCAACCGTATTTTAGAAAATTCCGGATTTTTTTTAGAAAACTACGGTTTTTGCTTAGCCGGTTGCAGGTGTCGCCACTTTGCCACACTTAACCGAAGGCTGTTCTGCATGAATATGCAAACTGCTGGACGATCGGCGGCAAGTGGTTCTTTCCATTCCGAAAAATCTCTTCTGCTACACGAGCAGAAAATGCCCATGCCCGCCACGCATCTCTTGGCTGGCGCACGGAAAATCATCGGTCGCGGAATATTCGAATTGGCTTGGGACGGACCGGGGCTTGCGTTCGGGCCCGTGCGGTTATCGCATATATCGAAGCTCTGTCGGCGTCCGTCCACGGTATCTCTTCATCGTGGTCGCCAGATGGCTTTGATCCGAAAACCCCGACATGTAGGCGATTTCCGCAATCGCGATTTCGCCCTCAGACAGCAATCTTTGCGCAAGATCCAGGCGCAGATTTATCAGATACCGGTGTGGTGGCATGCCAAAGGTCTTGGCGAACCTCACGATGAAATGATTGGGCGAAATGCCGGCAACCGCCGCAAGCTCGGCGACGTGGACCTTTTCGGTGAAGCGTTCGCGAAGATACTCTTCCACGCGTCGAGCGCTTTTCGCGGAGAGCCCTCCCCTGGGCAACGGAAGCTGCTTCATCGTGCTTGCATAAGTACGAAGAAGATGTGTGCTAAACAGCGTAACCAATGAATCCAAATAGAGCTCATTTGGAGTTGCCTTCCCGGTTAACTCGACAGAAATCCTCTGCGCGATGCTGAGGGCAGCAAGATCGACAGTGCCAAATGCTGGAGGCTCGAGTTCTACATTGGCAAGATCAAACTCCTGCAGCGCCAGCTCGGATAGAATTTCGGGGGGAATTGCGACGACAAGATTTCTCCTGGTTTCCGACCACGCAAGGCTGCTGTCCACGCCAGCGGGGTTAACCGCTACACAACCGACTGGCGCGTCATATTCGGTGATTCTGTCGCTGCCTAGAGAGGCCCTCAACTTGCGCGAGGGCGCCAACACGATCCCTACGGCGTGTTCCTTTGCCAGGAATTTCTGTGAGCCGGGATTACGCACGGAGCTGATAACGCTCCCGCGCGCGGTGGCCTTCCTCGGGCCTGCATTTTCAGGAATTATATCAAATACATATCGATCGGCCCGTTCCCGAACCTCACCCGCATAAATCATTCTTCATCGCCCCGCCCGAACGAAATCCTGTAAGTGCAAACAAGCGGACCGGACCTCGACTTCGCTCGAGATCCCAGTTTCCCAACACTGTCAGCTCGACATTGTAGTCAGCTTATAGCGCGAGATTAAATAGTATAAATCGCGGAGTTTGGAAGGGGAGATATGCATATAGTAAAGAAAGGATGAGGCGGCGGGGCACGTCGGTTTTTACGCGGGCGAATACATCCCGCGCACTTCGACAGAAGGTTGTTTCCAGGCTAAATCCTAATTCGCGTCGGAGTGGAGGGCCGATATCGCCCCCTGTGGCTGCTAAATATCGCCCCGACGCTTTTCATATAGATCCCAAGCAACATCCACTATCGCCAGAAGAACATCTTTCTGATTCCACCCAGCTGCAGCTGCGGCCTGAACGATTTCACTAACAATAGGCTGCAATTGGCGTTGGCACTCGCCTGAAATGTCGTCTGCACCGTTTCCCAAAGGTGGTTCGCTAAATTTGAATTCTACCATTCTCACTCTCGCAGCCTTAATATATGTCAGCTATCACATTCCCAACATAAAATAAATCCGGAAGCGCGCCCCGAGATTTTCATAGCCTCGCACCTAGTCACATTATCGCTATGCTGTAATCAAGCCAAAATTCATTACAACCATTAACTCTATATCATTGGGCAACTCACAGAGTGAGCCGCAAGAGATACAAGAAGAGCGGAAGATATTCTGCCGCTCCGACGGTGGAAGATCGTAAAGCTCCACAGTACTCCACCGAGCCGATCGGGGAACAGAGGCTGTTATCGACAAGCCTTAGTGGCCATCTGCGAAGCGATTGGCCGGGGCGTAGCTCATCGATCCGGCACTGCTGTCAGAGTGCTTGCCACACCGGCAAGGAACACGGTCCCTCGCTTCGATCAGGAAACGGTCGGCCGGTCACGGATTGTTTGCCGCCGCAGGCATTCCGGTAGCTTGCTACCGATAATTGAAACCGTAGCTTCTGTATGAATCCAATTCAACGGCAAGATTGCCGTCAGGCAATCCTCCAGGCTCGCGCTTCCGCCAAGAGTCATAATCGGCCCGGCTGAAGTTGACAGCGCCTCCGCCGCACCAGGTCGGGCAGGATACGGCGGCACCTCACGCCCAAGGTTTCCACGATCCCGAACGCCAGAGGTTGACAATCTTGAGATGAATTTACTCAAGTATGCCTATCTATCGATCCGGCAACATTCGCGAATACCGATGCAGATATCGAGCTATTAAACTTGAGTATATTTAAAAGTATGATGAAATGATATTCAAAAAGAATTATCTCCCACGAACAGCTCCACTATCCGTGATTGTGTCGCCAGACGCATTCAATTAATACTTATAAAGTATGCCCAAAAATAGTTCATTGACGAAATATACACCCAGCCATAGGGAATAGTTCCAGGAGAAGAATCGTAAGTATAAATGCCGCCCCAGCATTAATATCAGGAGACAACAATGAAGTTGTGGATTATTCCCGCAGCGGCAGTGGCGATAGTTTTGTCGAATTCAGCTATGGCCAAGAATTTTTCCATCCCAGACGATACGCCAACGGTGAAGGTTACAATTCCGGACGACTGGAGTCCTCAGGCGATTGATGCCGGCGCACAAGGCACATCTCCGGATGGAAGCACGTACATCGCCGCCGAGGTACTGGCAGCGGACGACGTCAAGGCGGCGACCGAAGCTTCGATGAAGGTGTTCCTGAAGGATGCCGAAATGAAGATCGATGGGTCTTCGATGCAGTCGAAACAAGTCGACTTCGGTTCAACGAAGGCAACCGACATTACCTTCAACGGCTCGAACGAAGACGGGCCGCAGGAATTTGAAATTATGTTGCTGCCGCTGCCGACCGACGGCAAATTTCTCGTGATAAGCTATTGGGGCACACCGGACGGCGACAAGGCCAACAAGGCGAAGTTCGATGAAATCATGAGCAGCTTCGACCTAGTCCAGTAGACCTCAAGGAGGGATGGGCAAGTCGGCGCGCAGGTGCCTTGCCGCATCGCCGACGACACGCTTCGTCTTCCTGCAATTCGACCAATAAATGCAGCCGCAGGCGGCCCCCTACAGACTTTGTAGGGGTGATCGTTTGCGTACCGAAAATTTAACGAGGAACAGATTTTGCAAAATACAGCAGATGCTCCAATTGAATCCGATAAGAAGATCCTGCCAACGTTTCTTCTGTGCTTCATATTCGGCGTTCTCGGCTTTCACCGATTTTATGTTGGCAAGATCGGCACCGGCATCCTTCATCTCTTGACGCTTGGTTGCTTGGGCATTTGGACACTCATCGATCTCGTCATGATCATCGTCGGCGCATTTACCGACAAGGCCGGGCGCAAGCTGAAGTCCTGGACTTGAGACCTTTCCAGCGGCTCTAGGAATGAAAAGGATACAAATCCGCGCGAGTTAATGTGACGTTGACCTCTCGCCGGCAGTCCGGCCGGTTCGAATTAATCGGCCATGACCGCACAGAGGTTAAACGCCTTTCCTTGCCGCGGCCGGGTCAACGAGATCTGCCTTCATTCACCACCTCGAAAGCAGGGTGCAACGTGCAGCGAGAAAGGCACGGCTGCACCCCACATTCCATGGGATCTGCAGACATGACATCCTTGAAATTGACTATGGCGACCGTTGCGCTGACCGCAGCGGTGAGCACTGGCATCGCTTCCGCAGCAGAATACGGTGCGCTGGCCTATTCGAGGCACACCGGCTCCTACGGCTCTTCCCATAATTATTCCACACGAGCCGATGCCGAGGACGAAGCCTTGTCGGGCTGTTCCTCCTATGCCGACGACTGCCAAGTCATCGTTTATTTCCACAATGCCTGCGCTGCGCTTGCCGTCGGCAGCCATCGCGGGTTCGGTTATGGTTGGAGCGACAGACGCGACGAAGCGCAGGACACCGCTCTTTCGAATTGCGAGGAAAATGACGGCGGCTGCCGCATCGTGAACTGGACCTGCTCGAAGTAGCGCCCGATAGCTGTCATGCCTGTCGTTTCGATGCGGGGATTGTCGCAATTTAAGCTGCTCAAGCTGCCGCAACAATCAGCGGCAAGCATGATCGGGCCGAGTTCCGGGGAAGACGCGATTACGGCTGTCTCAGGTCAGCACACCTGCGCGCGCACATCCCGTCGAACGTATGCATGGGGATAACAACGGCACACGCGTAACCGTGGCAATGAGGTCGTCGCAGCCACCGATGCGGGAGGGATTTCAGGCTTTCCACGACATATTTTGAACATACGAGTGCTGACGAAGACGGGGCGCGCTTTTCAAGTGACGACTTTCGGAATATTCTTCAATGATTTCCAGCCGTTAGCCCCTCTTCAGCACGCCCCATGCTTCACCAGACGATTGCCTGCCCACCTGCCTGTCACCCCGCTACGCTCGTGAACATCGATCGATTTCCCGATGGCCTGGCATATTGCGCGCAGTTGCTGCTCGCGACGCATGTCGAGCTCCAACGGGAATGTCGCTATGTGGCCGACCAGCAGCGATGGCTTTTAAGCCACGTTGCAACGGCAATTCACTTCGAACACCAGATCACGCCCTCGGCAATGCCGCTAACGCCGGCGTCCCTGTTCAAAGCGCTGGGAGAAGCAAAGATCGCCAGCCGCAACACCGTCACGATGTTCTTGAAGGAGATGCAGCGCTATGGCTTCTGTGCATCGCTGACAGTTGGGGACAAGCGCAAGCGAGCGCTTCGGGTCACAACCATGGCCGAGCAGCTCATCTGTCGCTACTTCGACATCCACCTGCGCGCGCTCGACATGATCGACGGAGGTCAACGTCAGGCGACCCTGGAAAAGCATCCGGAATTGCTAAGCTACGCCCAACCGCTCTTTGCCCGCGAAATCGTCGCTCAAGAGACATGGTACGAGCCGCCGGTCAGCATCGCGCAACTCACCCGGTCGAATTCCGGCAGCAGCATCCTGCACGAGCTCGCTTTGGGAGTTCCTCGCGATCTGACGGGAGCCGGAACGCAGATATGGGTCGGCAAGATCGCACTGGGCGCGCTCGCGAAACGTTACGGACTTTCCAAAACTCATACCGCGTATCTTTTGGAAACGGCGCGCCTCACTCGCTCGATAGGGTGGGTCAAGGAAGGAAATCACAATAATTACTGGATCTCACCAGACACCGTTCGGGACTACCGATCATGGCAAGCCCTCAAGCTTGCGACCATAGCCAAGGCGTTTTGGGAAGGATGCATACTACTGAAAGTCGATCCGGCTTGAAGTGTCGAAGTTGTCAAGGGCCGCCGGAAGTTCGGCTATCTATCTCGCCCTTGCATGGAATCGAACCGACGCTCCCAAGGCGCAACGCCCATCCCTTGCTGCCGCCGACCCGCAAAGCCGAGTTGTTGATTTCGAAGTGGAAGCTCCTTGCTTCTCCACGTGACAGCGACAGCAGATCACGAGAGATACTTCCTCTGGCGGGCGCGTCCATCAGTCCAACGTCGGGTCAGTTCCTAGCGGCAATCAACAGATATCGCTCGCCGGGCCAAAAGCTGTTCAAACGCGTGCTTGATACGCAGGACATAAGGCGTCTTGTACTCAAATCCGGCATTGTGAAGATGTATCAACATCGAAGCGTTGACCTCGAATACGACGAGACGGCCCTCGGCATCCAGGGAGCAATCGATCCCGAAATAATCGAGCCCGATCTCGCGTCGAATGGCCTCCAACGCCGCCATGGCCTTGGACCCCAAAACGTCCTGAGGCTGCTCCAGGAATGACTGTTCCTCTCTCCTCATCCATTCGACGTCGCCCATGCGGGTCGATACGTGATGAACTTTCCAGACGTCGCCAATGGCGAGATGATAGGGAAGAATGTCCTCTCCGACGAAGATGAAACGATATTTACGGTAGAAGCCATCGGCGGATCTGTAGTCGAAGAAATCTGTCAGATAGAGCGGTTGATCGCCAGCCTCACCGGCAAAGGCACGCAGTTGCGAAAGATCGGAGATCAACTCCATCTTGTCGCCGCCGTGCGTCCCGGCGTGGCGGGCGATAAGGTTGAACGTCGGGAGGCTGTTGGACGACAGAAACTGATGAAGCGCGGTCGCCTCCACGCGGATGGTCGCGGGGACAACCGTGTCTGGAATAGCAGCGAGGCGTTGTGAGATGCTCTGGCGGTCCGTGCCAAGGATTTGAAGGGGATGATTGATCACGGGTATTGTCAGCGGAGCGACGATCTCTGCGACATGCGCAACGATATCTCGCCTGAGATCGGCCTCGGAAACGAGATTGACGATGATGTCCGCGTCCGCGGCTCGCAGTTCCACACGCTGATCCGGTAAAACGAGAGCGACATCAGCATCGTAGCAGGCGTCACTGATCAGATCCTCGTAGGGCGTGTTTCCTGAGAGTGGTGAGAAGAGCAGCATCGCTCGAAACCGCGGAGGGCGATGGGCGGCTAGGTAACTGCGCGCCACGCCCATGGCCGCAACACGGCGATAGTACTCGTGGGCCGATGCAACGTTTCCGGCATCGTGCTCCAAGCCCGCGCAAAGCAAAAGCGCATCCCGGTTTTGGGGCTCTACAGCAAGCGCTGTCCGAACATGCTCAAGAGCCGCCGCCGCCTGCCCTACCTGCTTGAGGGCAAATGCCTTGTTATAGAGGCATTGAAAGTTGTTGGGCGCGACCTCCAAACCACGATCATAGGCCGATAGCGCATGCTGGACGTCATCGTGCTTCAGGCAGAGATCACCGAAAAGCAGCCATGATGAGACGTCATTCGGTGACAGCTGGCAGCAACGCATTGCAGATAAGGCAGCACCCGAGACGTCTCCCAGTGCGGACAGGACCTGACAGCGTTTGGTGAACGCTTTGACATAGTCCTCCTGAAGCTCGATCGCCTTGTCGAGGCTCGCAAGTGCTTCTCGCAAGCGGCCGAGCTGTGTGAGCAAGGCGCCATGGTGATACCAGGCCGCGGCTTCATTCCAACGCCAAACCAGGGCCGCTTCATAGCATTGCAGTGCCCGAACATGATCGCCAATGGCCTGGGACGCCATACCGAGGCCTGTAATCGCCTGCGCGTCGGCCGGATTGACAACAAGAGCAGCGTCGAACCATGTAACTGCTTCCCTTGGTCTGTCGTTATGCAGCAATAGATATGCAAGTGTGTTGCAAGCCAAGGGCTGCTCACGGATCAGTGCCTGCACCGAGAGCAGGTTGTTGATGGCCTGATTGCTGTTTCCAGATGCCATAAGCTCGGACACGTTCTGCAACACATTAACGAGCATGGGTGAGCACGACGAAGACGACATAGCGAAGCTCTTAAGCCGCAACGAGCCGACATGCGCTAAGCACATGTAAGGCTGGTATATGTGGGGGAAGTCCGCCCGTGAGAGCCGGATCATGACAGATAGTGAGCTTCATGCTCGTCGCTTTTGGCGCTGTTATGGATAGGAGGCCAGATACGCCCGCTAAAGACAACAATAAATATGCAAATTACATAAATGTAATAATGTGTTTTATAGAAATTGTAGTTCCAGATGACCGGTCGTAAAAATTGAGCCAGCAACATTTGGTAGATCTTCAGTTGATCTGCGGTACTATTTAAACGTACGCATTGCTGTAGGACAGCGGCAGATTGGCCTTCTGCCGACCACATTCAATCAAAAAGTGTAATTCTGAGGTCGCGAAGTAAGAACTGCGGAAATCGATAGGGGAGCGAGGCCAGACATCCCTCGCCTCATCTGTCCGACAATAGACGAGCACCGCATCGAACAGCGAGATCTAAAGCGAATTCCTACACAATACTTGGCGCAAGTGGCGAATCAGAGAGCCTGCCGAAAGCTTGCAACAAGCTTGGACTTTCGTCCCGCTACAATCGGATACCGGACAGGGTTGCGAACCATGCGGGCAATAAGGCAGTCACGCGAGCAACCGATGTGCTCTCCATCATGGGCAACCTAAATCATGTTGCAGTTTGCCACGGAGGCTCTCGGCGATCGGATTTCATCTCTTCGCGACCGACATGTTGCAAGACCCCTGCGGGAACCAGCGTCGGAATTTCGCGGTCAACCGCCGCGTCCGTCGCGTTTGCCAGGATGGGAAACCAAGACGGAGATAAAACGAAACAGCGGGCTTCGCCGAAACAACATGATCAAACTGTAGCGCTTTGACATGGCAAACCAGACTTGCCACCCTGCGCTTCTGGGCGATTTTAGGTGTCGGCTAATCCGCCGACCAACTTCACGAGGAGCCGATCCAATTCGGAGCGCTCCTCGTCAGTAAGGGCGCCTAACGCTTCCTTTTCGTTTGCGATATGCAGCGGCAGAATTTCCTCGATCAGACCCAATCCCTTTTCCGTCAAACGAACGCGAACGCTGCGGCGATCGCTTTGCGCCGGGCGGCGTTCGATCAACCCCGCCTGTTCCAGCCTGTCCAGCCGGCTAGTCATTGCTCCGGAAGAAAGCATGAGCGCGTCATAAAGATCCGTGGGGGTGAGTTCGTAAGGAGGACCGGCGCGCCGCAGCGAGGCGATGACATCGAATTCTCCTTTCTGCAGACCAAAGCGTGCCGCAAATGGCGTAAGCCGCCCGCGTTCGATCAATCGTGCCGCTTCGAGCAACCTGCCGACGGTTGCCATTACGTCAGCATCGATATCGGGAAGTTCCTTGCGCCACTGCGCAGCCGCCCTGCCGGCACGATCATCCACGTCAAATTGTCTCCATATCAAAAATCTTGACATCAAGATAGTTCTTGCGTCGACCCGACGCAACGCATAAATTGTCTCGATATAAAGATACTTTACATCAAGACAGAAAGGCTTCCTATGGTCAGTCGGCTCCCAAAATCGACCATACACATTGTCGCGTGCATCCTGTTGGCTCTCAATCTGCGGCCGGCTCTGGCTGCCATTGGCCCGCTGCTTGACCGGATCGAGAGTTCCGCCGGGCTGACACACACCGAGGCGAGCCTGCTCACGGCGCTTCCCGTCATCGTTATGGGATTGTGCGCTCTTCTCGGCCGCCGCCTCAGAAACTACTTCGGAGAACGGCGTGGCATTGGGCTCGGCATGGCATTCGTCATGATCGCCTGCATCGGCCGCCTGGAGCTGACGGGAAAAGCGGGCTTGATTGCGACAGCACTGATCGCCGGTATCGGCATCGCCTTGGTCCAGGTCCTTCTTCCTGCCTTCATCAAGCGGCAATTTGCGTCGAAGGCCGGACGGGTCATGGGCCTCTACACGACCGGCATCATGGCCGGGGCGGCGATCGCGGCTGCCTCTGCCGCGGGCCTGGCGCGGGAACTTGACTGGCCGCTGACGCTGGCGGTATGGGCTCTGCCGGCGCTGGTCGGACTGCTATTCTGGTTTGCGTCTACAACAGATCTGACCGGTGTTGAGCCTGCTACAGGTCCGGTTTCCGCGTCCCACCGGCCCGCATTCTGGCGCAATACACGCGCCTGGGAATTGCTCGTCTTCTTTGGCATAGGAACCGGCGCCTACACGCTGGTCCTCGCCTGGTTGCCTCCCTACTACACGGGCTTTGGATGGAGCGCTGATGACGCCGGTTTCCTCCTGGGCGGCCTGACGCTGACGGAGGTGATTGCCGGGCTCGCAGTATCGGCATTCATCGGCTATTTTCCCGATCGACGCGGACCGTTGCTGACTGTCCTCGGCTTTCTGCTGGCAGGGCTGCTCTGCCTGCTTGCGGCACCACTATCGCTTGCTCTTCCAGCCAGCCTCCTTCTTGGGCTCGGCATCGGCGCCCTCTTCCCATTATCCCTGATTGTCACGCTCGATCACATCGAGGACCCCGCGCTGGCCGGTGATCTGGCCGCGTTTGTACAGGGCGGCGGCTATATCATTGCAGGCCTGATGCCGCTCCTTGCGGGGATACTTCGCGATCGCTTTTCCGATCTTTCACAAGCCTGGATCGTCATGGCAGCCGGCACCATCGTGCTTGCGGTCATGTGCCTGCGCCTTTCGCCCGCTTCCTACGCCAGGCTTTCCCGATAATCGCCAATCCATGAGAGGAAATAGGCATGGCCTATTATTATAACGACGAACGCCGGAATTATTTCATCGAGTTCGGATCGGGCCGCCCGGTCGTCTTGCTGCATGGCATCAGCAATTCGGGGCGCGCATGGGCGCCGCAGATCGGTCCGCTGGTCGAGGCAGGGTTTCGCGTCGTCATTCCCGACCATGCGGGTCACGGAGCATCGGCGAAGATCGGCCATCCGATCAGTGTTACGGACCTCGCCCTTGATGTTCAGACCCTCCTTGATCATCTCAAGCTCGACGAGGTCGACATTGTTGGTCTGTCACTTGGCGGAATGGTGGCGCTCGAAGCAGCACTTACGATGCCGCACCGCGTCCGCCGCCTCGTCGTCGCCAACAGTTTCGACACGACCGCGACCGACGCCTTCAGGGACATGGCGCAAGGATGGGCCGCGACGTTCCGCAGCGAGGACGGGCCGGCACGCCGTCTGGAAGGCATCTGGCCCATGAACGTCAATGAGGCCTTCCGTGCGAGCGAGGAAGGTATGAGGACCTACCAGGTCTGGCACGGCATCGCCGCCACAGGCGATGGACATTCGATTGCCTGTGTCGCGGAAGGAATTGTCGGCTTCGATGTCAGGGAAAGGCTATCTTTGCTGGCCATGCCGACGCTCTTCATCGCAGGAGCCGAGGATCGCATGTCTCCTCCCGCCCGAAGCCGGCGGATGGCCGATGCCGTTCCCTCTTCGCGCTATATTGAGATCGCCGGTGCTGCCCATATTTCGAACGTCGATTCGACTGCCGACTTCAACGCCGCCGTCATCTCGTTCCTGATGGCCTAAGGTCAGGCAGGAGTGTTTCTACCGGATTTCGGACTCTCATTGGCGATGGGACAGCCCATCGCCAATGCCATGCCCAGGCGACGTTTCCTGCCGGCAAAATGCAGCAGAAAGCAAGCAAATGAGGATTTAAGACATAGGCCATTGGAGGCACCTCGCCAGTACGCCCAGTAGATCGCCCGCAGCCACGCGCCTCAAGCCAACTTGAATTCCGAACCTACAACCTTGTCGCGCTAAAGAGACGGTGCTCCAATGAAAGTCACGCATCCCTGCGCTTGAGGGGCTTCAGACCACAGATCCGTCCTCTTACATTTCCGAGACGCTGAAATCTGTAGCAGTGTCCCGCGCCCAATTTGAGAGCAACGCACAGTCGTTACATATATCATGTGACATCGCCGCTTTGACCATATCGATGCCCAAGATTGAAATCGTCATGGATCGGCTCGCTCCCTTCATTAACGGAGTATCATACTCGGTTTGATCGCGAGAAAGCAGGCGCCCGTCCTTGCGAATGAACCTTGACTGAATGGTGTCTTCAGCTTCCGTTCCAAAGGGAACATCTAAAAGAAAGACGTTCAACCGCGGTCTTATCCGCCTGAGGAGACATAGTCATGATCCGCACGTCTTTCATTGCAACCGCACTCGTCGCTCTCGTCGGCATCACCGCCGCGGCTCCCGCCATGGCCAACGATGTGCGTATCGAACAATATGGCTGGTCGAATTCCGCCGGTGGCGCGCAGCAAGGCTACGGAAACCGGATCAGAACCTACCAGAACGGTGGCTATAACCGGATCGTCGGCCATCAATATGGTCGCCATAACCTCTCAGCTGTCGGTCAGGAAGGCAATGACAACTACGGCGCCACCTATCAGAGCGGCGACCGCAACGTAGCGGGCATCGGCCAGTTTGGCTCCAACCACACGACCATCCTTACCCAAGACGGCAATGGCAACATCGCGGCTGGCGTCCAGGTCGGTCGTGGCTGCAGCGCCAATGTCAGCCAGGGCGGCAACGGCAATGTCGCAGCCTTCGTGCAGGCATGCCCGTAAGCAGCGGCGTGATGACGTGAAAGAGGTCAAGATCGCTACTGCTGACCACTAGGGGAGACAACCCATGTCAAATAGCGTCAAATATCCGCGCCGCCTGATGACGGTTCTCGCACTGGCCCTGCTTCCCGTTGGCGCAATTGCGGCCATGACGACTGCCAACCCATCTGACGGGGCGCAGCTTTGCGAAATCAAGGCAACGCCTGGAGCAGGTATGGTGAGACTGGATGCGCTCGTCCACGCTGACACGCATGCCACCGGGACATACACCTTCCATGTCGAGAAAGTGGGAAACGGTGGAAGCTCCACGATCAACCAGAGTGGCGATTTTGAGGCTACGGCGGGGCATGCGACAATCCTCAGCTCGGTATCGCTCAACTCCCAAGGAACCGAGTACAAGGCGACATTGGATGTCATGATCGGGGATAAGAGTTTCAGTTGCACGAAGCAGGTCGGCGGCAGCTGATCGCGCCACACCCTGCAATTCCCTTCAAAGAGGCGCCGGTTTCCGGCGCCTTTTGCTTTCGATCCGGACGAAACGACTGAACGCCAACTGAACGGGCAATTCCGATTGGGTTCAGCTGCAAGATGCGAAGGTTGATCATCGGCAAAGGCAGCCGGCAAATGGAGATCAGGATGACCCGCAACGTGTTTAAGATCCTTACCGTCACTCTTCTTGCCGGGAGCCTGGGGCAAGCAGCCTTGTCCGTGCCAGCCTATGCCGGCGGCCGGATTTCGTTCAATCTGGCGCCTGCTAATGCCGAGGATGCGGATCTCTTCTCGACCGGACTGCGCGTCTATTCGCTCTACCGCGATCTGAAGAACGCCGATATCCGGCAGTTGGGTCGCGGTAACGCTGCTGGCATCGCTCAGAATGGCAGCGGCAACCTCGGCTTCATCCAGCAGCGCGGCAATGGCCATTCCGCAACCTTGCGGCAGAACGGCAACAACAACGCCTATGGCATTTTCCAGTACGGGCGAAATACAGAAACCGACGTGGTACAGGATGGAGATAACGGCATCGGCGCTACCTTCAGCTATGGCTGGTAGGCAGTCCATGCCTGGCCCGAAGGGGATGCAACATTCTCCAATTGACGCCTGGACTCAACGCTTGCCCGCAATCCAAACGGAGGCCTTCCGCGGGCGATTCCGACGCTCGGAAGATGGTTCGACGAGATCTCTATCCGCACGTCAGGAATGACGCTCTCGATGTATTGCGGGTGCAGGTAGAGTAACCAAGACATCCCCAATCTCGATTGGGTCGTTCCGAAGATGTCACCTGCAAGAATACCGGTCTCATTG
Organism: Rhizobium sp. WW_1; assembly: GCF_003610155.1. NCBI lineage: Bacteria > Pseudomonadati > Pseudomonadota > Alphaproteobacteria > Hyphomicrobiales > Rhizobiaceae > Rhizobium > Rhizobium sp. WW_1. Next base: position 9,103 of record NZ_RAIN01000026.1, on the reverse strand, counting down.
ACATATTTGATTTACTTCATCTCGTGCTTGAGAATTTGGCTTCGAACGAAACGGCCAGTCGTGCAGTTTCGAAGACACGCCGTCGTTTAGGTCGTCGCGGACATTACCTTCAACTGTGGAGTTACCGCGTAGAAAACTCGATCTCTCAGGCCCAATGCGAGACCACTGATTGTCTGATCCCAGTACGGATAGTCCAATCTATTCATAAGAATAGAGATATTCGCTGTGAACCGGGTTTCACACGGGATCGCTATCACGGGTGGAAATGATGGCAGTACGGAGGGCTCCGAGACTATGTCCGTGTCGTAAATTCCAAATCGGTCGAGGCAGTCGCCGGCGGGCGAAAGCCGTAGCGCCCCGATACCAACTCCACCGAAATTTGCCTGCGATTGATTTACGGCAACAAACACGATAAAAATACTCATGTTTGTCATTGCATTTGAAACATCGTGTTACTTACTGCGATCAAAGACTTTTTGAACGGGTATTCAGCCCCATCAACAATGTACGAGAACAGGTCGGACTATTGAGTTTTTCGCAATCCATGATTTGGCGTACCGAGGGCATTCGACCCACAGCTCCGGTTCGGTGGCGCCCACTCGACGGGATATTAGGCGCGTTTTGGCAGGCTGAAAGCGAGTCCGGAGCGAAGGGCTACTATCTCGCTGCTCATCCGCACATCATGATCTTTTTCAACGATATGTCGCCGCAATTTCGGGTTTCGAATGATGACGGGCAGTTTTCGCAGCGTTACAGGCCGATGTCCCGCGCCATCTATGTGCCGGCCGGCATGCCCATGTGGACCGGCAGTAACGTCGCCCATCGTTTTTCCCATTTGAATCTTCATATCCACAGGGATCGGTTGCTGCGCGTCCTGTCGCCCGCCATGGGTTCTTCGGCGGCGCTCGCGGCGATGAGGCTGCCCGTCGAGGTCCATGATGTCGGCCCGGTCGACACGCTGGCGGGCCTCTTGGTGGAGGAGCTTTCGAACCCCACGCGTCATGAATTCTATGCTGAAAGCCTGGTGGGCAGCATCGTCGCGGGTCTGTTCGATTTCCCTAAGGAGCGGGATGGGCAGGCGTCAGGCAGGCTCACCCAGGCGCAGATGAACAAGCTTGTTTCGCGTGTCGACGATCTGCGCGATCATCGGCTGACTGTCGCCGAAATGGCGCGCATCGTCGGGCTTTCGGAAAGCTGGTTTTCCAATGTTTTCAAGCAAACGACGGGCAAAACACCGCTGCAATGGCAGCTCGCCAAACGCATCGACCACGCCAAAAAGCTGCTTGTCGAAAGCAACATGACCATCGCCGCCGTTGCGGCGGAAATTGGCTTTTCCGATCAGGCGCATTTTACAAGAATGTTCAGGCAGATCGCCGGAGATACACCTGCCGCCTGGCGGCGACTGCAGCAAATCCTTTAGGTCGAATGCTCCCGCCAAAGACATTATCCGGCGGGAGTTATGTCGTTACCAGGTCTGGCGCAGTGTTGCCATGATCGTCCGACCCGGATTGTAGAAGATGATGCCGTTGTTCTGGTGAACGAGATGCTTCTCGTCGAACAGATTGCTGGCATTCACCTGAAGCGTGGTGTTCTTCTGGATCTTGTAGACAAAGGCGGCGTCGAACACGACCGCGCCTTCGGACTTCGTGGTGTTGGCAAGATCCGTAAAGTACGATCCGACATACCGGGCTCCGAGACCGAAGGTCATGTCGCCGCGGGCACCCTCGCCCTCCAGCGTATAGGTTCCCCAGGCGGATGCCATATGCTTGGGAACATGCATCAGGCGATTGCCATCATTGGCACCGCCTGGCTCATCGATCCGAGAGTCGATATAGCTGTAGGCCGCGATCAGGTTGATATTATCAGTCACTTCCGCCTTGGCCTCAAGTTCGAGGCCGCGATGCCGCACTTTCTTGACGGTCTGCGGTATGTAGGTGACCGAGTCATAGGTGGTGATATTGCCCTTCGTCAGATCGTAAATCGACGCTGTAAACAAAGCCGGGAAAGCATCCGGGCGATACTTGACGCCAACCTCGTACTGCTTTCCGGTGGTCGGATCAGCTCCTATCGCCGGCGGCGCGACGGACTCGCCATAGCTTGCGAAGGCCGCCCACTCCTCGGTAAACTTGTAACTCACGCCGACGCGCTTGGAAAATTCGCTGTGGTTTCCTGAGGTCGTGGGATTCGAGATTGCAAACAGATCCGTTTCGCTGAGGTCGAGCCAGTCGTTGCGAAGACCGAGGCTGACCGTCAACCTATCGGCAAAGGTCAGATCCTCCTGCAGATAGAGCCCGGTCGTCTTCTGGTCGTTGCGCGTTCCATAGGTCGGCGAGATCGAACTGGGGGCGCCCGAATAGACCGGGTCCAGCCAATTGATCGGTGGAGCGCCCGGAACATAGACGCCGTAGTTCTCCGACTTGAAATTGTTGTAATCGATGCCCGCCAGCGTGCGGCTTTCGACGTTGTCGAAGTTCGCCTCATACATCAAATGAGCGTCAATGACGAACTGTTCGGAAGCGGTGTCGCTGCCGAAGTAGTAGCGATCGATCAGATGAGAGCCGTCGGTGCGCAGACTGGACGGATAGACGCTGCCGAAATCGAGCTTCGAATTGCTGTAGCGGGCCTTCGAACTAAAGCTCAGGCCATCACCGAAATCATGATCCAACAAGAGGCTATAGGTGTTGCGATTGGTATCGTTGAAATAATAATCCGGTTCGCCGAAGAATTTGCTGCGCCGGAAGTCGGTGCCGTAGGGTTGGCCACCGCTGCCCGGAGTGCCCCGCTTGTCGAGATGGTCGAACACAAAGGAAAGGCTGGTCACATCCGTTGGGCGCCAGGTAAGACCGCCCATGATGAAGTTCTCGTTGTCGCGTGAATAGTCGTATTCCCCATCCGCTCGCTGGAACTTGCCGGTCAGGCGGTAGGAGAGCGTATCATCTTCGGTGATATTATCGCCGAAATCGAAACCGGCTTCCTTATGCGCGAATGAACCGCCGGTGCCATAGACTTCGCCGAAGCGTTCGCGTTTCGGCAGCTTCGTGACGTAATTCACCGAGCCGCCGGGTTCGGCGACACCAAAACCGGCCGAACTCGTGCCCTTCAACACTTCAATGCGTTCGAAGGCATAGGGTTCTTCGCGCACGCCGCCAAAAGTCCTGCCGATCGCCAGTCCATCGCGATAGGTATAGGGGACGAAGCCGCGGATATCGAAATAGTCGTAGCGATCGTCCGAACCGTAGAAATCGCCGCTGACACCCGCCGTGTACTGAACGACCTTCTCGACGCTGTCGGCGGCACGTTCTTCGATTTCCTTCGAGGTGATGACGGAGACCGAGGCGGGAGCGACGAGAATGTCCGTCGGCATTTTGCCGACGCCCGTCGTCTCGGTCGCGACGATCGATTTCGAATCATTTTCCGTATTCAGAACGCTGGACGTGCCGCTGCCTTTGATCACGATCGGCGCCAGCGTCGTATCGGAGCCTGCCTCCTGGGCGAACAGCATTGCCGGCGTCAGCGCGACAAGCGCCGTGCAGCCGAACAGAACGGTCTTCAGGCTGCGGGAGAAAGCTCGGTTCGAGCGGCGGCCTGTTGAATTGATATCCATTGTCAAATTCCAAAAGTTAACGTCACGATGTCCGACTTCCGTCGGAGGCGCGATCTCATGATCCCGAAAAAGATCATCCGAACCAAAATCGCGATATGATCGAGAGCCCCTCTCCGATCTTTCGTCGCACTGGTCTGGCATGCCCCGACATCGCTACTAACTTGAGTGATATTATCCAGTATTGTAACTTTCCATGGTTTTGTACAAACCAACGGAAATCTCACGACGGCGTGACCTTGATGACACGCCTACGGTTGACGTCACCGCTTTAACCTGAAACTGAAAGTCCACTTATCAACGGACGGGTTATGGGCAATGATGCGGTCCCTTTTGTCTGCTGCTCGAGCAGCATTGATTGTCGTTTCGGCTCTGTTGCCAGGAAAAGCCTGGGCGACCGAGGCGACCACCTACCCCATCACCATCAAGCATGCCTTTGGCACGACGGTCATCGAAAAGAAGCCGGTACGGATCGCAACCGTTGAATGGGCAAATCATGAGGTGCCGCTAGCGCTGGGTGTCGTTCCGGTCGGCATGGCGCGCGCCAATTTCGGCGATGATGACGGTGACGGCATCCTGCCGTGGAACCTTGCGCGGCTGAAGGAACTGCATGCCAAGACGCCGGTCCTGTTCGATGAAGGCGACGGCATTGATTTCGAGGCGGTTGCCGCCACACAGCCCGACGTCATTCTGGCCGCCTATTCAGGATTGAGCCGCGCCGCCTACGAAACGTTGAGCCAGATCGCGCCGGTGGTGGCCTATCCGGAGGCGCCCTATTCGACCGATTGGCGGGAGACGATACGCCTCGACAGCAAGGGCATGGGCATGGCTGAAGAGGGCGAGGCACTCATCAAAAAGATCGAGAGCGACATCGCCGCCGCCCTGGCCGGCCATCCCGAACTCAAAGGCAAGTCGGCCATGTTCATCACCCATCTGAACGCGACCGACCTCAGCATCGTCAACTTCTATACGACCAACGATACGCGGGTGAAGTATTTCGCGGATCTTGGGCTGACCTCGCCGAAAAGCGTCGTCGCCGCCTCGCAACCGGGCAAGTTTTCCGGCTCCGTCAGCGCCGAGCATGTCGACAGTTTCGACGACGTCGACATTCTGGTGACCTATGGCGGCCAGAAATTGCTCGATGCGCTGGATGCCAATCCACTTCTGTCAAAGATGCCGGCTGTCGCCAATGGCTCGCTGGTGATGCTTGGCAACAATCCGATCGGCAATGCCGCCAACCCGACGCCGCTTTCGGTCTCCTGGGTGCTCAAGGATTATATCGCCTTGCTGTCCGAAGCCGCGAAGAAGTCGGCCAAGCAATCGAAATGACCGCCGCTGCATTGAAACCCCCGCGAGCGCGAACGGGCGTCGCCGCTCATTCCAATGGCGGACGCGGCCTCTGGCTGCTCGGACTGTTGGCGCTGCTCTTCCTGCTTTGCATGTTGTCCGTCACGGTCGGCACCCGCGACGTGGCATGGGTCGATATTACTGCTGCCCTTACTGGCAGGAGCGATACGATTGGACAGGCGGCCGTGGCACTTCGCATCCCGCGTACCGCGCTTGCGGTCCTCGCCGGCGGCGCCCTCGGGCTTGCCGGGGCGATCATGCAGGGCGTGACCCGTAATCCACTTGCCGATCCTGGCATTCTCGGCGTCAATATGGGCGCATCGCTTGCGGTCGTGGTTGGCGTTGCCTGGTTCGGCATGGATTCAGCCGATGGCTATATTTGGACAGCGATCCTTGGCGCGGGCTGCGCGGCGGTCTTCGTCTACACGGTCGGCTCATTGGGACGCGGCGGGGCAACGCCGCTGAAGCTGGCGCTCGCGGGCGCCGCGACCTCGGTCGCCTTCTCGTCGATGGTGATCGCGGTGGTGCTGCCGCGCGGCGACATCGCCGGCGGCATCCGCTCCTGGCAGATCGGCGGCGTCGGCGGCGCGACGTTCGATCGCCTCCTCCCCGTGTTGCCGTTTCTCGCCGTCGGCTTTGCCATCAGCCTCCTGTCCGCGCGCAAGCTGAACTCCTTGGCGCTGGGCGACGAACTCGCCGCCGGGCTTGGAGAGCGCGTCGCCCTGGCGCGTGCCATCGCCTCGCTCGGCGCCATACTGCTTTGCGGCGCAACCACGGCGGGCTGCGGCCCGATTGGCTTTCTCGGACTTGTCGTACCGCATCTGTGCCGGTTGCTGATCGGCGTCGATCACCGTTGGCTACTGCCCTTTTCGACGGTTGCTGGCGCCTGCCTGCTGACGCTTGCCGATATTACAGGCCGCATCGTTGCGCGGCCGGCGGAAATCGATGTCGGCATCATTACCGCACTGATCGGCGCACCGTTCTTTATCTGGATCGTCCGGCGTCAGAGGGTACGCGACCTGTGACCATGCCGTCTCCCACAGTTGCGCTCATCGCTTCCGGTCGCCAACGCAGCCTACAACGGCATAGGTTGGTTATTGCGGTGCTGCTTGCGATCATCGCAGCGCTCTTCGTCCTCACCCTGTCGCTCGGGCAATCCTCTACGCCGCTTGGCGATGTGGCCCGCGTCTTGACGGGCGAGAAGATTGCCGGCGCCAGTTTCACGGTTGGACAGTTGCGGTTGCCGCGCGCCCTGCTCTCCCTGCTGGCCGGCCTGAGTTTCGGCCTCGGCGGCGTTGCCTTCCAGACGATGCTGCGCAACCCGCTGGCGAGCCCTGACATTATCGGCATTACGTCCGGAGCGAGTGCCGCGGCCGTCTTTGCCATCGTCGTCCTAGCAATGAAGGGTCCGTCGGTCTCGGTTCTCGCGGTGGCTGCCGGTCTCGGCGTCGCGGTGCTGGTCTATGGTCTGTCCTTCCGCAACGGCGTCGCCGGCACTCGCCTGATCCTTGTCGGGATCGGCGTTTCCGCCATGCTGGAAAGCGTGATTGCCTATATCCTTTCGACCGCGCCCTCCTGGACGCTGCAAGAGGCGATGCGCTGGTTGACCGGCAGCGTCAATGGCGCGCAGTTAAGCCAGGCCCTGCCGCTTTTGCTGGCGCTCATCGCTTTCGGCGGCCTACTTCTTAGCCGCGCGCGCGATCTCGACGCACTGCGCATGGGCGACGATATGGCCGCAGCACTCGGCGTCCGAATCTCGACAACCCGGATGGTCGTCATCGTCGCCGCGGTCGGCATCATCGCCTCGGCGACAGCCGTCACCGGTCCGATCGCCTTCGTCGCTTTCTTGTCCGGGCCGATCGCCGCCTGCATCGTCGGGGCCTCCGGCTCGCTGCTGATCCCCTCCGCTCTGATCGGCGCCATCCTGGTGCTCGGCGGGGATTATGTCGGTCAGTTCCTGCTGCCAAGCCGCTATCCGGTTGGCGTCGTGACCGGCGCGCTCGGAGCACCCTATCTGATTTATCTGATCATACGCGTCAATCGCGGCGGAGGCTCGCTATGACTCCTCACACCCTGAACGCCAGTCGAATCTCGGCAGGTTACGGTGATGCCGAAATCCTCCATGGTCTCGATCTTGCCGTACCGCCGGGCCGGATTACGGTCATCGTCGGCGCCAATGCCTGCGGCAAGTCCACGCTGCTGCGAGCCATGTCGCGTCTCCTCTCGCCGAAGGGAGGACAGGTCCTGCTCGACGGCAAGTCGATCCACCATACGCCACCGAGGGAGCTTGCCCGCACGCTTGGCTTGCTACCGCAATCACCGATTGCGCCCGAAGGCATTACGGTTGCCGATCTCGTCAGCCGCGGCCGACATCCGCACCAGACGTTGTTCTCCCGCTGGACAAAGAGGGACGACGAGGCGGTCGCAGCCGCCTTGGATGCGACGCAGACGGCGGAGTTGGCGGAGCGGCCCATGGACGAACTTTCCGGCGGTCAGCGCCAGCGTGTCTGGATCGCCATGGCGCTGGCGCAGCAGACCGACATCCTGCTGCTCGACGAGCCGACGACGTTTCTCGATATCAGCCATCAGGTCGAGGTTCTCGACCTTCTGACCGACCTCAACCGGGAGCGCGGCACGACAGTCGTCATGGTGCTGCACGATCTCAATCTCGCCGCCCGCTATGCCGATTTTCTGGTCGCCATGCGGGACGGCAGGGTCGAAGTCACGGGTGCGCCGGAAAAGGTGCTGACGCAGGCCATGGTGCGGCACGTCTTCGGGCTCGCAAGCCAGATCATGACAGACCCGGTTTCCGGCCGACCGATCATGCTGCCGGTCGGACGGCATCACCTGACCGCACCGGAAACGGAACCACAGCGCAAGGAGCAACGCGGATGAACGCAGTCCAACAATTTACCCTTTCGGGCGTAGCGCATCCGAAGGACGCGATGCACATGCTCGATGAAATGTGTGAGCACTTCGTCGAGCACGCCGACGTACAGCGAAGCCCCGATCTTGCGCTGCTGACGAGCCCGTTAGGAACGGCGAGTATCCGCTTGGAGAACAAAGCGCTCGTGATCGATCTGAACTGCCCATCCGAGGTCGCACTTCAGATGACCCGCACCAGCATTGCCGAACACATGTTTTACTTTGCCGGCGAAGACCCCTTCGAGCTCAATTGGGCGGAACCGGTATCGGCCGCTCTGCGGCCCGACATCCATGAGGTGACGGTAACCTCGGTGGAAAACGTCACGCCGCATATGCGCCGGGTGAAGGTTTCCTGCGCCAACGTGACAGCCTTCATCGGCGGCGACATGCACGTCCGCATTCTGGTACCGCCGAAGGGCAGGCAACCGGTCTGGCCCGGCTATCGCGAGGATGGCCGCATCGCCTGGCCCGAGGGCGAGGATGAACTGCTCGTGCGGGTCTATACCATCCGCGCCGTCGACGCAGAACGCCGAGAACTGTGGATCGATTTCCTTCAGCATCCATTGCCCGGCATTAAGACGCCGGGCGCGGATTTCGCGCGCGATTGCCGGCCTGGCGATAGATTCGCCCTTCTTGGGCCGGGTGGCGGCGGCCTTCCCGCCATGGACCGTATTCTCATGATCGGCGACGAAAGCGCACTGCCGGCCATTGCCCGCATCGCCGCCGAAGCGCCGGCCGGCACCCGTATGCAGGCAATCATCGAGGTCGAGGACGCCGGCGAGGAACAGCCGCTCCCGACGGCAGGATCGATCGATATCCGCTGGCTGCACCGCAAGGATTATGCGACGGAAGCAAGGGGCACTTTGGCTGAAGTCGCAAAGGCAGCGATCGAATCGATCGGCAACGAGGCTTTTGTCTGGGTGGCATGCGAAAAGGAGGATGTCAGGTCCGTCCGCGCCTTTCTGAAAAGCCGCAAGCACGACCGCAAGGCCATGTACGCTGCCTGGTACTGGGAGCGGAATGTCACATCGCAGGGCTAGCTGACTTGCATGCTTAGCGAACGTGATCTCTAGTTTGGGGATATCGGATTTGACGCCCTTTAAAAGGTCGCGTCTGGCGGACACGAGAATACCGGTCTAGGTCACATACCCATAAAATAGTTTTAGATTTGAGCGGTTTGTGATTCACTTTCTTCAGCGATTGGAGGCTGTGATGGCGCGCTTTGATTTG
>NZ_RAIN01000025.1:0-73021 GCF_003610155.1 Rhizobium sp. WW_1 | reverse complement strand
CGAGGCTCGCCCGTTGAAATCGTTGCTGCATAGCTGATCCTCCGATGAACCAGCAGAAGCATCATCCTCAACAGCAGCAAATGTGAGTCAGAGCCCAAAATAGACCCGATGAAAGTGATGAGCAGTATATGTCCGGCATATACCTGGTGTATGCCTGTTGCGGTGACCGACCGAGGATTGTCGCTTGGCCATCCAAAAAGCCGATTTTCGATTGCGGAACACGATGTCTCAATTATTCAACTCCCTGACGACGAGAGGTCGTCTCGATCCGTCGCCGGATCGAGACCGGCGCCCAGACGGATCGGGTGCGCGTCACTTATATGCGTAAGGCCGATTCGCACAGTTCGACCATAATTGGCATATGGCACTCAGGCGCTGGCAACTTTATTATCGAAGCGGGCCACATTCCTGGAGAGATCATCAAAGCCTTCGATTTGCCGGCAGGCGCAGTCGCCAAGAATGGAACCTCATTCCTGCGGCCGAAGCGTCGAGTGGGAGTAATCATTGAGGCAGGAGCTCATGATGTTCGGTGAAACTGCGCGGCGGCTCGCCGCTCTCGGGTGCCCATTCTGGTGCTTGGCAGTCACGCCGGCATTGGCGGATGACAGCGCCGCAACACTGGCTGCAGGGGGCCTCGTTCTGCAGAAGACGGATAAGATCGCGCTTGTATCCGAGGACCTCTATCTGTCGGCAACTACCGTTCGTATCTCCTATCGGTTCCGGAATCTGACAACCACAGACTATTCGACAACAATTGCCTTTCCGATGCCGGATTTTACCGGCGGTGGCGTCAATTTCGAAACGGCAGTCCCAGACCCTGCAAGCGATAATTTCATGAAGTTTAGCACGGTCGTGGACGGACAGCCCGTTTCCTCCCAGCTCGAACAGCGCGCCTTTCTCACCTCAGACGGCAAACCTGACGTTGAGATCACCAGTAAACTTCGGGCCCTACGCATCCCGCTGGTTCCGACCGTTGACGCGACTGAAGCAGCCGTCGGCCAGCTCCCGGATAATGAGCGGAAGAGCTTGGTAGATGCAAACATCCTCGATGTCGGCGAGAGCAGCAATTACAAAGGGGAGCAGACCACGCTATATCCCCTTTGGACCTTGCGATCGAAATACTGGCGCACACAAGTCTTCCCGAAGGAACAGGATATCGTCGTCCAGCAGACCTATGTCCCGATTGCCGGAAATCTGGTAGGAGTCCCGAGCGGATTTCCAGACTTGGATCCCAAGACCCGCGATGCCTATCGCACAAAGTATTGCACGGATGAAAGTTTTCTGAAATCCGCACGAGCGCTTTACCAACGTGCAGGTTCCGAATACGCCAAGACATACAGCGCATTCGAGCAATACGTTTCCTACATCATCACCTCCGGCGGCAACTGGGCCGGACCGATCGGCGATTTCAAGCTGATCGTCGATAAAGGCGACCCTTCGGCGTTCGTTTCCTTCTGTGGCTCGGACATCAAGAAGATAAATCCCACCCAATTCGAGGTAGAGATCAAGAACTTTACACCGAAGCACGACATCGACATCCTATTCCTGAAAGCCGATCCCGCTCAATAGGATAATGTCCGTGTAAAAGCCGATCGAGTGGAGCAATCGAGTGTCATTATTCATGCATAAAGTTCCCGTGAAAGCCTTTCGCCAATTTGTCCTTGCCCTCAGCCTCGTGGTGGCGGCTCATTCAACAGCATGGACGGCCGATGCGCCACAAACGCCGGCGGAAAAGCACCACTCGAAAGAATGCTGGAGCGCCGCGGCTGCACAGGAAGGGGCTGTCTTCTCCTATCCGCTGCGTATCTTTGCCGCGCCCGATGCCGATATTATGGCCGTCAATGTCGATAAAGACAAATGGAGCGCCCTTCCCCAATCCGATCGGATTACGCTATTGAGTGACCTCGCATGCTCTTATGCGGGCGGCCGTATGCAGCCGGATCAGTGGCAGCCTTTTGGGGTAGTTGATCCCGCAACGAACAAGACTATCGAGACGTTCACCGTAAACCAGCTCTTCCCCAAAGAGGCCTATCGTTGAACGCTTGCGCTGCCCATGAAACGCCCCGTTCGACAGATGGCTCGTTCGCCAAACAAACCCCTACCGCAAATGGTATGGGTGCATGGAGAACCGCCTACGTGGTCCCTTTGCTTTCCTCTCGAGTTAGCCGCTACAACACGAGAATTGCGTCGGCGCTCTCGCTTGTCGTCACTCTTGCGGCGCTGCCCCTTGCTCCCGGATATGCTTCTCCGGTTCATCGAACTCTCCCGACTATTGGCGACACCCTAGGCATGCGTGCGGACTTGCAGCGCGTGATCAAGCCTGGCATGCCCTTTGTCGATTTCAGGCAGATCGCGTTGGCCAAGGGCTGGACGCCTATTCCTCATGATCCACCCTGTCTCCGACAGGTCGGGCCTGCACTCTGTGCGCAGCTACCAGAGCTATTCGATACCTCCTCTGGACCTATCGAATATAACGAGCTGAGCTATCGTGAGCCCGGGGGCGGAAGCCGTCTGCACGTCCTTGTCGAGGGCGACATTTCAAAATGGGGCACGGCGGACGCGCGTGTCGAATTGCGCGTCGACCAGTGGGATTTCAGCGGCAAGGACGACAGCAATTGATACGCATCACGATGCGGGGCGCCGAGCATGCAGGTGTTCATATATATTGATGGTACCTGCGGCAGGTACGACGTCAATGCGGAGATCCGCGCTGATCGATCCGGTTGGTCGTCACCATATCCCTTTGCCGAAGAAGACTAGAGTTGAGAAGGGATTCTCCGTAGAGATGGCATCATTCATTCAACATGCGCGACCGTACCAAGTCAATGCATTGCTTTTATAATGGCTCGTCCATTTACACAAGCAAATGCGAGCCACGCATTTCGACCATTGATGAGACATGTCGTCATCCGGCACCTACGCGCTACTACCCCTTCTCCTCCAACTAATATACTAGAGATGACAAACTGTCTTCATACCCCTCCTCCCCGAGGAAGTGCATGAGCAATTCAATCTCCTCCCGCTGATGCCGTAGATAGAGCACTTTGTCCTGACTAGCGACCAATAGAGCTGCCGGTGCTCCCAGGCCCTTTTTCAAATATTCCCAGATACTGAGCATGAGAAGGGTGGGGCCGGCCATTGAGTTCGAAGCGCTCAATCTGGGGATTTATCCTTGCGTATGGACCGACAATTTGTCAGCAATGGTTGCACAGCTCTGCAGCGTCAGGGTGCGCAAAGAAGCAAGGTCTATGCGACGCTCCCCCAGCTTGAGCCTCGTGACAAGTTGGAACGAATTGCGTTCATCGATGCCGAAGAGGAGCTGCAGATCGCCAGTGAAAGGTTCCGCGATCGGTAGTTGATTGGCGGGATAGTCCATCGATTGCAACTTTTCCATATATTCGCGGCTTCTCAGCCGCGGAATAATGGTTGGACTGGAAGTAGATTGGAGGGGCTGCTTGTTTTCTTGAAGTGTGAAAATACGATGATAGCTCCTGTGTAGAAGGCTGACCGCAACTTCGCCGGTGGCCCACAATGGAAGAAGGGTCATCTAGCTATCAGCGTCGATAGCGTCGCGTTAACACAGTGAACCGCGCCTCTGAGGGAATAGTCTGATATATACTCTTTCTGCACATAATCAGACTAACTCCATCCCGACCCACAGCGACGACCTATCGACCGACGACCCAGATTGGGCACTACGGTCGCACAAGCTGCAAGCATGCCGGCGACGAATACGGCGACAGCACTCCTTTGGGCTCAATTCGTCGGCTTTTAGGGTGCAATGACAAGGACTCGAAGCCTAGTTCCAGGGCGTTGTCAGGGGATCGAATAGATACGAACCTGCATCGTTTCCGGCGAAGCGGCTTGCGTTCGTTGGTCGTTTCTGCCTTCATATATGACAGCAAGCTTGTGCCCATCGAGAGACCACGTCAATTTAGGATACGCACCATTGATCGGAAAAGATGCGATCAGCGTGGTCGATCTCTTGTCGCGATAATACGGCGGCAAGGACATGTCGCGGATTTCAATGATCAGGCCGCCATAATCATCATCCGTGCCTGGCACATTATAGGCGACGGCCAATCGCTTGCTGTCCGGCGAGAAAACCGCAGGTCGCGGCACGGCGTCGGGCCATTTGCGCGGTGGTGTCAAAAAGGCAAGATGAGTTGCCTCGCAGGTTGCATCCAAGAATTTTTCCTCTGTGACGATGGAGTCTTGCTGGGCCGGCAGATATGATAAATTGTCGTCGTTGCTAATGAGAATAGCGGCCAGCTTGCGATCCCAGCCCGTGACCTCTCCGAAAAATCCGGTGCCGACGGCGTTAAGGAAGCATTTCTGACTATAGGGGTCGGGATCCGGCAACTTCATCGCAAGGTCGCCTTCGCGGACCTTTATTGTGAATAGCTCGCCGTGCCGTGCCAGGAGAATTGCCGTCCCATCTCCATTGAAGAAGACGGAGGAACGAATCCAGTCGATCGGCTCAGTCTGCGCGAGAAGTTTGCCATCGGACAGACTTAGTATTTGGATCGGCAGGCGTGCATCTCTGACCCACGTGGCCACTTTGTCGCCTTTTGGAGCCATCGCCAATGCCCACGCATCTCCTTCAAGTGTGCGGCGCCAGAGTTCTGTGCCGTCTGAAATGCGCCAAGCAACGAGCTGCGGAACGATCATTCCATCGTCCCCCTTCTGGTCGACCGCATAGAATGTATCGCCCGAGGGCGACAAGGCCGGCTCACCAAAGGGGCTCAGCCTTGCATGAACCGAAAAGTTTGCAACACAACCGGCAATGTCGGCTCCGACTTTCGGAGCGACGCACGGTGCGTCACTGACCGGAAATCCGGGGTTATTTCGATGCAACCCGGCATAAATACCGCTTGCTACCGCGAACAGACAGATAGCGACAACGATTGTACCGGCAAGCCTACCTTTGGCCCGCGTCAAAATGTATGACATCGGCACGTCCCTCTTCAACCGCGCTAGCTGAATTCATGTCGCCAGGCATCTTTGAAATGAAGATGTTGAAACGGGTAGCGACCGAACAACCGACGGATCAGCCTGAACGCGAGGCACCCTTCAACGGCCTAGAGATTGCATGGCACCAATCTCGTAGCGTCGGCTGGGTCCTGGCACCAGCTGTTGTATCCCGGCAGCGTTTGAGAATCCCCGCCAGAGTCAGGCGCGACGCAGGTATTCCCACCCATTGCGTTGAGACAAGGGTTCGGGCGGGAAGCCCCCCCTAGTGCGTTGGTAATAGCGTTACTTTGCGCGATCGATTTCGCCGAAAATTTGCGAATGGCCGCACTTCTCTCAGCCATCAACGCATTATACTTCTTAGACCACACTTCAGCTCGCGCCTTGTCTCGCGTAGCAAGAATCTTTTCTCCCTCAGGCTGAAGCTTCGCCAGTTCCGTATCGATACGCACAAGTTCCGGAGACGCCCCTCCATTCGCTGCCATCCTGCGGTCGACCTCCAATACTCCTGCCCAACCTGAGCCAGAACCACCACCTTTCGCTGCTGCGACACTCGTTCCTGGTGCTGCCTCGTTGACGCAGCCCACCAAGGCGAGCGCGGCCATCATCCAAAATATTGTCCTCTTAAACACTATCGCGACCTCTTCAACATCTGCTTGGACTTGAACGGCTACTGCATTGATCAACCGCATCGGCGCCCGCTTCCACCCTTAGCAATGAGCAACCGATATGCTTGGTCATGACGTCTTGGCCGGATCACCAACATAGCCAACCATCAAGGTCGATCCGATATTGTCGTCATGCAGGGCGAACATGAACGGCTTGTCCGCCACGAAATCGAGGGATTGAACGCTGACCGATGGTGGCGCCGAAGCCGTCGGCGCGATGACGCCGGTTGCGGCAGCAGCTGTCGTTCCACCTTCATCGACGACGATTGCCACCTTGTGCGGCACGGCGGCTATCTGGAGCGGCGTGTCGGAAAAGCCGGCAAGTGCACCAGGCTGCGAGCGCGCTGGCGCCAGGCCCAACCCATCCAGAGCGGTTAGGACGTCACCGCCGCCCTTGAACGAAAAGCGCGGCAAGGAGAGTGTCACATTATAGTCCTCAAGCCCGACCCCGGCGAGCCAACCAGCGCAGGGCGCGAATTCCGCTAACTGCGCCGGCTTTTCGCGATTGACGACAAGGATGAGAGAATAGCCATCCATCCTATAGGGGAGCTTTACGGCGGCAAAGGCGCCCTTCTCAGCTGCCGATAATAGTCGCGCGTCGGCGTGCATCATGGGAGCCTGTCTCCTGCCGCCGGCGGCAAGGTGGAAATCGGCACTCTGTGTCGCCCCGACGCTGAATCCGTGCCGCCAGACGTCCTTGAAATAGAGGGCGTTGACCAGAACTATTCCAGAGCCAGTGAGCGGAGCCTCGATGATCGATTGAATCGCGCCCCGTGTGGCTTTCTTGACAAGTGCATTGATCTCTTTCGCCACATCTGGATCGGCCAGGTGACGCGACTCGACCCGCGCGTCAATAGCCTTGAACGCCTTGGCAGCGGTCTGTTTGAGCACGATTGCCTTGTCCACATAGACGGCGTCGAAACCGGACACAGGCCCGTTCGAATCCCGGCCAAGGATCAAAGCGGCGAGAGAGCGACGCAGCCCGTTCAAGTCCGCGGCGCCATCCAGATGGAAGAGTTTCCCAAGCACCGCATGCAACTCCGTCCCGGCGCCGATATCGACGAGCGAAAACGCCGCCATTATGCTCGCGGGAGAAATCACCAGATTGGTCTCGACGCCGCTCTGTTTGGCGATCTCATTGAGCAGATCCAGACCAAAGCGCGTCGATGCAGCGCTGAAATCCGCAACGATTTCGCTCTTTGACACCCGCGGCAAAGACAACAGCCCCATTGCGGCCAAAGCACCGATCGCCAACACCTCGCGTCTGGAGGTCTCGATCATGTCAACTCCTCTAACCCAAACGCTGAGGCAACGTCACCACGAAGCGGCACGCCGCCAGGCATCGCGTCTCCGTTCCCGCACCTCATTTCTTCCCGTTGCAATTCACCGAGTAGTCCGCAGCGGTAGGAAATATCCCGTCGCCGGTACTCGTAACCTCCAGCATCACCACTCCCTTGCGATACTCGTAGCTGCAATAGACCAATCCTGTGCCCGAGCAGGATTCCACCTCGATCACGCCGTGCTTGCGCAGTTCCGGCGCAATGCTCTGCGCATCGCCTTCGGGGTCTTCAATTTTTGCCTGGATCGGCGACCACCCTTTGCCGATGAGGGCCTTTCGCACTCTGTCGATGCTCTTGCCGCGGACGGCCGGCACCACGGCCTGGCCGCCGCATACGCTTTCTTGCTTTGCTATCGGATCGACTTCGATCGCGCCGTCGGGCATCAACCTGATATCTCCAACCGGTGCGGGAGCGAGATCGCCATCGAAGATGCGAAGCTTGTCGCCTACAACCGAAATGTTGCCGATCGGCAACTGGATTTTCGGCGGAGCGTAGATCAGGGCCACGAGCTGCGCTCCGCGAAACAGAGCCACGTTCCCTTTGTCGATCGCACATGTCGCGGAGGCGGCAGGCGCAAACTCGCCAGCGAAACTGACGGCCTCATAGGGACCAAATTTCTGCTCATCGATCACACCCCATCCGAGGGACGCCGCCAATTTCCCGCCCTCGCTGGTTTGTTCAGTCAGTGCACCACACGCGGGCGAAGAGACAGGAGCCGGCGCCTTGGGAAGTTGCGATAGAAGCGTGATTTTCAAACTTGGGACGTGAGATCGGACAGACGGAGGGTTGCCGTCGCTCTGCTGCGCCACGGCCGAACCGGCAGCCAGACAGAATATCAACCTAAGGGAAAGACGCGACGCACGAGAGAAACGATATGACATCACTCAGGATCACCCGGAACGCGCTGGACGAGAACAATGTGGAGGCTGATTGATGAAGGGGCTTCGAGCGCGGTGCAAGATCGATCCCCGCCAAGCCTGTGTGCCGGCGTCCATAAATAGTGACGTTCTGTCCAGTTCTTACCCACAGACCCGGATGCCGACGAACCAGAGCTGCCCACCACACATCTCGTATACTGCTTTTTGTGGTCGATTTTTTGCTGGAGGCGGATTGTCAATGCCGCATAGGAGAACAGCACGGATGCTCAAATGACCGTAGTGCCGCTCCATCTATTTTGAGTGACGTGCCGTCCATCTCTCCATCATCCGACGCCACGAAGGTGGACTGAGCCATGCAGCGCGACATAGTCAGGTATCAGGGATATTTCACCTTTGAGACTAGCGAACCATGTCTGCTCACTCGCGCGTGATTTTCAGTTTTGTGGCCCTTGCAATGTTTGGCGTCATGGGGCTTTGGGGAAGCGGATCGAAGGCATATGCCGAAGGTGGAACCTGTCCACCGGGCTACTATCCAATGGGAGGCGGCTGTGCTCCGTTGCCGCCCGGCTATTACGGCAATCAGCCTGGACCAGGATCGGATGGGAAATCTGGGCTTGCGCCGGAGTATCATCCAACGACATATGGAGCCATTGCCATGACCTTACCGCGCGGCTTTTGGGGCTCGCGGATGCACACGTCCACACAAGCCGCCGCCGATAAGCAGGCTTTGGCTGCCTGCGCGGCGAAAGGAGCGCCCGGATGCCGGATCGTTGCACGGGTTAAAGATGGATGTGTCGCCATAGCCTCCGGTTTCGCTAAGGACCCTGGCAAGGCCGTAACGAGTAACGGCAAGCTTATTACGATCAAGGTTGGGCTGTTCGAGGCGGAGCAAGCTGCCATGCAAGCCTGTCAAATGTCAGCAACAGGCTGCCAGCTTCATGCTGTTCTCTGCACCGATGGCAATCCGTAGCTGTCAAAACGACACGCAATAGTAGAAACGCCGTCGCATCACCATCCGCAAACAAGGGACCAACGAAGCAGACTGCCAATATCTTTCGCTGAAGCCGGTTCGACACCGCCCCCACGACCGTAATGTCGTTCAGCCTGTCTTTAGTCATGTACATCCGTTTCTTCAGTACCTAATGGCATGAGGATGACGATGGGGCCGGAGAAGCGGCTTAGCGCAACACAGCCTTTCATATTTAAGCAAGAGCAGCCTAATCGCAATTTCGCCTGTCCGTAGGCGCCGTTCCAGCCCTATCCCATTGACGCATGGAAGATGGCTCACATCAGGAACACAATTGCGATTTTTCGAGCCGACCGCCGCGTTCAAGAGGAGGAGGAAAACGGTCCGTAGCGGCGAAAATCGGTGATGGTGTGACGACAAGAGAGCGGCGCGATACCCTTACAGCCTATCGGGTTTATCCATTCACGTGGTCCTCTTCTTCGGCTGTGCGCGAACACCATTGACCGGGATGGTCCGAGACGGATAAGTTTCTCTCGTCGAAAAGGCAGGCTTGGTCTGGGTAGGCCCAAGCCCCTCCCTAACGGGCAGGCTCTATTTTTCGCGGTTTCCGCGAAATCCCCGACAGTCCTTGCGGCGCGTGCGCGTCGCGGGTCTGTTGGATGCTGCCTACGACGCTGCTCTGACAGATTTTTCTTGTTGGAGCAGTTTTATGTCTGTCGTGGATCTATCCAAACCCGTCCTCGTCTATTTGGCAAACGGCGTGCAAGGTGGCGCAGTTGCGCGAGCAGCATCCCGTCACGGCCTGAAGGTTAGAGCGCTAGTGCGAAATCCCGTGCACTCCTCTTCGCTCGAAGAAGCGGGCGTCGAACTGGCGCAAGCGGACCTCTTCGACCTTGGTTCACTCGTGGCGGCAAGCCAGGGCGCGTCCGGCGCGGTAATTCAGATTCCAATGGGAGCGCAGAGCGATATGGCAGCGCAGGCCACGCACGCGTTCAACGCCGCGAAAATTGCGGGACTTTCCTCTATCATTCTCAAGCTCGGAAGCGCGAGCCGCCCAGAACCATGTGAGGAGCCCAGCCTCGTGGCAAACGCCATGGTGGAAGATATAGCACGTCAATCCGGAATGCTCTCCGCGATCGTCCGACCGACGATGTATCTCGACAATCTCCTTAGACCGCATACACGCGCCGATCTCGTGGAGAACGGCCTGTTCGCAGCGCCAATTTCGGAATCCCAGCAGATCGCGTGGACATCCGCCGATGATTGCGCCGAAGCAACTGTAAGGCTGCTGATGGCAGGCCCAGCTGGCGTCGGTGACTATCGCATTTCTGGCCCGGAAAGTCTGTCAGGCGACGCCTTGGCTGAGCGGATAATGGTCGGTCTAGGAAGGCCCATCGTTTATCGCGCCCGACCATTGGATGGATTTGAACAAGATATGGACAAGGCGGAGGGAAGAGCCGCCGGGCGTCGGCTTGCTTCGAAATTCCGCTATCTCGCCACCCATCGCGACGACGCCGACGCAATTCTAGCCATACCATATTCGACAATCGTCGAGCTTGGAGATTTTTTCCCCACATCGGTTGAAACATGGATTCGAGATCGACGGCAGATATTGCTTGGAAGCGATATTGCAGAGTGATGAATCGTAAGGCTGTTAGCGCGAGCTTCACCGCTCGAACGGGACCGACTTGCTGCGATCAGAGAAAGTTGCGGATGCCGTGGCGATGCGCGTGTATTGAACCACGGAAAGCGGAGATTTCACGATAGCTATCAGAGCGGCGGTGGGGCTGTTTCAGTATAGTCCCCCGCGTATCCCTAAATCACCGGTCGCCCTTGGTTAGTCAAAGTTCCTCACGGTCAGCCACGTTTCTGGATAGCTGCATTGCGGACGATAATGCACTTCATGTAGACGCGATGACACCGCTGCTCGCATCTATTGGTGCTAATTTGCATCCGATGATTTTCCATTCACCCAAAGCTACTCTTGGGGTCAATCGGTGCACCTTAACTTGCCTTTCGTCCGCACCTTCTATGGCCGCGGAGTTTTGCTTACTCGCCCCAGCGCTGTTTTCGTCGCTCATGGGGCGGGTGGATGTCGGCCGGTGTTCGATAAGAAGCGATCGTTGAACCGCTTCGAAGCTGATGCCAGCGGCACTGTGCCCCGCTCGCCTATTATATGACACAAACACCAATATCGATGGTTCGACTTTGACAGCGCGATCATGCTCGATGAGGAACCGTTGACGCAATCGATCGATGAGCAACTGATGATACTCAAGATACATTCTTTGGAATCAAAATTGGAGCAATGATGAAGTTTGGGCAGTATATTCGTATCGTGGCAGGGTTCTTGTCGCTCATTCCTTGCCTTCTGTCGACGGCTATCGAGGCGCGCGACCTTGACCATAGCGATCAGGATCGCCTCGCCATTCTGAACGCCGCACGACCAAGCCCGTCCGACAAGTTCGTGGTCAAGGATCTGATTAAGGATCATGGCTACGCCTATCTCTGTGGCTTGATCGAGGGGACTACGGGACTGAGGCGCACGGACGGCAAGATCGCGGTCTATCAGTTCATTTTGCGCAAGGAGTCTGGTCATTGGCAGGCAACCAATATGGCTGAGTCCGCGGATGCTGACGGACAAGCGTTGGCCATCGGAACAACCGATTCGTCCGACAATGTGGATTGCACACTTGACGGTCATCAGGTCACGGGCGCGGAGATCCAAGCAATCTACAAGCGGGGAAACTGATTCCGCTTTGAACAATGCAAGCTGTTGCGTTCCCGATCAGCACATCGGGAATGCATTTTGCCCGATCACGGTTCTCGCTCCAACGCAACCATCCGCGATCCGGTATGAGCATCAACTGCTTGGCAAGCCGTAAGGCAACGTCCACCCAACGGGACCACCGGTCCGCTGCGATGATCTGGTCGGAGCGTCCGCATTCAATAAGGGAGCGGCGTTGAGGATCTTTTCCAGGGTTTCATGAGGCGTATGGCCAAATTCGGTCTTGAACAATCGATGGAAATATTTTTCATTCGCAAAACCATGACTCCAGGCGACCTCAGCAATCCGAGTAGGCCGACGATTCGGGTCCGACAGAAGATGATACGCACGCTGTAATCTTTTGCGCTGGATCTGGCGCATGACCCCACCGCGATCTTCAAGTAACTGATAGAGCTTTGCTCTCGACAACCCAACGTCACGGCAAATCCTGTCAGGAGTGAGGTCGGGTTCCAAAAGATGTGTATCGATGTAATGCTGAATTCTCATCCACAACGCATTGCGAATTTGACCGCCAGCAGCCCGCATGGCGTCTGGAGAGGCTGTAACTGCAGCGATCAAAAGCTGGTGCATCGACTGGACGACATGAGGCACCTCGTGCTGTTTCAAGTTCGGCAGATTCTGAAACAACGACAATATGTGATCACTAAGAATGCGACCAATTCCTCCTGTCAAAGTCGCTCCATGCAGAAGCGCCGTGCTGCTCGGCAAGAGATGGCGTGGCGCAACCAGGGAGATCACATCGCCCATTTCAACCGCACATTCGAGATGCTGGGCCGCATCCACAACAAATAAATCCCCGACCGATTTTATCGGTTCGGAAGAAGCGCTTTTCCAGCGGATTCTTCCAAACAAGGGCATTGTGAAGCAGTAAAAATCATGGCCATCTGCCTTGATGCGCCTCTCGGTACGCAACATTTCAAAGGTGGCCTTTTCCCTTCTGTTAAGCCACCGTCTGCCCGACAATATGAAGGGTCCAATCGCGGCACCGCTTGCGCTGGCATCAAATGCCACCGCGTCATCAGTTAACAGGCGAAGATCACAAGGAGAGTCGCGGCCCCACTCGCCAAATCGATCTTGATGTGAAAAATCCAAAGTGGAAAATCGAAAGATCGGGACGCCCGCTGTTGAACTTTCCATCCTCCGGCTCCTCCGGCACAAAACACAAATGTAAAGCTCATGCTAATCTACGAGAGGGCACCGCGCAATCGAGGCCAACCTGAGCATTATGTCGCAACGTGACCCAATCTAACTGAAGCGGCGTCCCGCAATAAGGTTTTGGCAAGCACGTATAGTACTCGCGTTATGAGGTTCTGGCAGACACTTATAGCACGGCCATCCGATGAATGATGAGGACTCCACCAAGCAACCGAGAGATAGCTGACCGAACCTGTCGCCAGCGGGTCGCGCCAGAAGGAAGAGAGGCCAATGCTGAAGGAGATCGACATCAGCTATCGGGCGATGTTCGCCGAGTTCGTGCAGCGAACACACGACCGACAGTTCTTGCGGATTTCCCAATGGAGAGCTGGTTCGTCACTGTTACCGTGAAAGGCCGCAACTGCTGGTATTTCGACCTTCCAACTCCCGAGGGCAAGGACAAGCGGAGCTACATGGGCCTCTACGGCGACGCGGAGATTACCGCGCGGGCAAAGACCATAAGGAGGTCAAGGACGCTTTAAAGGAGCGGAGTCGCGTGATTGGCACCTAGCGTCGCGCTGGCCTCCCCGGCTCCGATCAATTTGCACGCTATGTCACGAAAGCGCTCGCTGACACCGCACTGCACCGGCTGCGAGCCGTTCTCATCGGATCGGTGGCATTCAGCACCTATGCCGGCATGATCGACGTTCGATTGCCCTCGTCAGCAATACAAACAAGCGATGCGGATTTCAGGCAGGACTTCGCGATCTCAGCAGGCGTCGAAGACAGTCTACCTCCGGTGCTTGAAATCCTCCAAACGGTCGATCCCGATTTCCGGGCGGTTCCCCACCACGCGGACAGGGCCACGGTGGTCGCCTTCCAGAATGCCAAGGCTAGAGCGTGGATTTCTTGACGGGCAACCGAGGACTGGACGAGTACACGAGCAAGCCGTGGCCTATGACCGCCCTCGGCGAGAGCATCGATAGCACCCTGAACTTCATCTCAATCTTACGAAAATCATTAGATTCATGATGGAATCAATATTGGTTTTAGATCCGCCTCTGGCGCAATCCTACGGTCATGGAAAACGACCTCTTCAAATATCCGCAACGCTCGATGACCCTGCCGAGGGGGATCTGGCATATTCTGGCCGGCGACCCGGATCAAGATGGCGACAACGCGATAGAGATCGCGGCGTCCTCACCGTTGAGTTGGCCAGAATTTACGTCGCTAAGCGGCGATCAAATCATGCTCGGCAAGGACGGTATGTTTCGTCTTGCATTGTGGGGCGCATCGAAATGCTGCACCACATTGTTGGTCACCCGGCGGGCTACGCTACTTGTGTCGAATGAAAATGGCGGTTGGGAGATTCAATGCCGCGTTGTCGCCAATGCCAGCCTGACGACGCATCAACCGCTCTCCGGTTTCCTTTTGATGCCGGTCGAGTATCTCGATCGACGAACCGAGCGCCGCTCACAAAACCTGACGCGGCATGCAGATGAAATACGCAGCGCACTGCTCGAAGCCTTTCCCGTCGGCAACGACGGTGAAAATGCGCCGTAAAGAGGGAAAGAACACCTCCTAACGGCATCCACCTCTTCCGCGTCCGTTCCATCGGCCCGTCCGGCCGGTCGGGGAAGCTTTGTCCAAACCGCTGACCTTCAGCACGATCAGAAAGGAAGTCGCAATGAAAAATCCCCTCATCTCCTCCGTCGCATTTGCAGCCATTTTGCTTGGCACGTCCGCCATTGCATCCGCCGAACCGATCAAGAATGTTGTCTTGGTCCATGGCGCATTCGCCGACGGTTCCGGATGGCGTGCCGTCTCCGACATTTTGGAACACGACGGATATACCGTTTCCGTTGTTCAGGAACCCGAAACGTCTCTGGCCGATGATGCGGCAGCAACAAAACGGATCATCGAGACCGTCAATGCGCCTCTGATCCTCGTCGGCCACAGCTATGGCGGCGCCGTCATCACCCAGGCAGGCAACGAGCCGCAGGTGCGTGGCCTAGTCTATATCGCAGCCTTCCAGCCCGATAGCGGCGAAACGCTCGGCGACCTCCTGAAGCGCACGC
Organism: Rhizobium sp. WW_1; assembly: GCF_003610155.1. Classification (NCBI taxonomy): domain Bacteria; kingdom Pseudomonadati; phylum Pseudomonadota; class Alphaproteobacteria; order Hyphomicrobiales; family Rhizobiaceae; genus Rhizobium; species Rhizobium sp. WW_1. The sequence continues at coordinate 58,197 of NZ_RAIN01000025.1, read as the reverse complement.
CACCCGCCGCAAATAGTGCGATACCGGCGGGCCAGGGCTATGTCATCGTCAACCCGAAGACCTTCCACGCCGATTTTGCAGCCGACGTGCCCGCCAAGGAAGCGCACTTCATGGCAATTTCCCAGGTTCCTATCAGCGTTACCGGCTTCGGCACAGCGATTACGAATGCCGCCTGGCATAACAAGCCGAGCTGGTATGCGGTGGCAACGGGCGATCGCATGATCAATCCCGAGCTCGAGCGCTTCATGGCCAAGCGCGCCGGCAGCACCACGATCGAGGTGAAAGGCAGCCATGCGATTTACATGTCGCAGCCACAGACTGTCGCCAAGCTGATTGAGCAGGCAGCCAAACAAGCCAAGTAGCCATTCATTGAATGTCACTTTGATGCCGCCTTCCACTGGAAGGCGGCGCAGTCAGCTCGGCGTTACGATCATCCTCGCAGAAGCATCCGACATAGCTCCATCGCCCGTTGAACCGTAGGTAGTTGCCGATATCCACGGGGATAGACCAGAGCAAGACGCTCAGGCGTGGGCAGCAGCGCCACGGGGTGCATCGAAAATCCGGGCCGAGGCACATGCAGGGTATGGATCGGCAGGAGGCCAAGGCCCATATTTCTCTCGACCAGCGTATAGATTGCCGAAATGTCCGTGCTGTCGGCCACGACGGAACAGGAAACACCAGCACTAGCAAAGGCATCCATGATCCGCTCATAGATGCCAATACCGGATCGGCGACGGAGCAAGATAAGCGGAACGTTCGTGAGAGCCTCCGGTCGAATTTCGGCACCTCGTTCCCATCTGTTGTCGCTCTCCCGGCACAGAAGGACGACCGTCAGTGGCGCCAATGCTTCAACTCCCAATCCGAAATTCGCGACGGGCATATGGGTAACCGCGAAATCCAGCTGGCGCATTTCGACCATCGTTTCGAGAAGCTGAGGCTCCCCCTGCTGCAGCGAGAAACTGACCGCGGCACCTTCCTCGCGGATCTGGGCGACCATGGTTGTGATGATCTCCAGCGAGACCTGCGTAAATCCAACCCTTAGCCGCGCGGTAAAGCCGCGCCCGATCGCCCGCATGTCTTGCTCAAGCGCAGAAGCGCCACTCAGCAGCTCGGCTGCACGTTCGTACAACATCCTGCCCGTCTCGGTCACGGTAAGCCCCCGGCCGGCTCGCTCGAACAGCGACACCCCCCATTCTTCTTCCAGCTGCTTGATTGCAACGCTCAAATTGGGCTGGGCAATCCGAAGAACTTCCGCCGCGGCGGCTAGGGAGCGGTGCTCTACAACCGCACGGAAATAGGCAAGCTGTCTTAGGTTCATCGGGAAACTCGCTATTCGTGGACAGTCCAGTTCAATGTGTTTGCCTTTTGTGACTTCGCCTCATGTCCTTGGCGAAGAACCGACCCGACAACGGTCTCAATGTCCCCAAGCGCCGGGTTATTCAAATTACCCTGTGTATCTCCCATATACATCGCGTTGGGGAACCCAACACTGGCTGACTGAATACAAGTATCTTCCTCGACGTACTAGACTCTGGATAGAGGCACAATGGCTTTACTATATTTCAGCGTCCTAGATAACGCCCGAAGCGGAAACTAATTCTTCCCGGCAGGTTCAACCTGGAGAGCTTCACCTCCGAATGAGAGCATCGTTAGATTGCGTAAAATTCCAAGGACAGCTGGCGTCGCTATTATCAATGGTCCGCCAATATCGCTGACAACTGTCCTCCGCGGGAACTCTTCGAGCACATGAGTGGTCCATCCGCCCACAGCGCACGGCACATCTGTTGCTGGGGAACGATAAAGGTCGCTTCTTGCCCTCACGCAAGTATAGAATCTAGCCTGCTACGCTCGAAAAAATGGCGCGCTTCGTTTTACCTGAATGCACAATGGAGCATGGTCGACCGCCTCCGCGACCTGCCGACTATTGAATTGCCTGCGTCAAAGCACCGCTGGCCAACCGAACTGCAACGTAATTTTTCGGCTAAGCCCCCGCTCTTACTGGGATCAGAACCGGCAAGCCGGAGTTTCAAGCACCGGCAAGCCCACCAGGCGCTCAAAATGTTACGCTCCGGATGAGGGCCACTCAAGCTGGCTGTTCCAGACCACAGAATAAGAGGGGATCTGTACCGATTTGGCGATCGCCTGCGGATCGCCGCTGAGCGCTCTTGGATGAGCGTTTGGTTCGCCCGATCTAGTCACTTCTTGCTCACTATAGTCATTATCCTTGCAAGAAGGCGTTCTAGACTCGTCTTTTCGTTGATGCTCCCCGAGGGCGTGTCTCTCTCGCTATCCTCCGGCCATTTCTCCGCGCTCACGAAATGATTGTGGGGATCGGCCATCCGTCGCAACGTTGCTTTCGACAGGTACATCATGATCTTCTTTGCTCCATCCCGCCCCGGCGCCCAAAAAGGTAAGGCACAACTAGAAATCCCGCCAGGTATCGCCCGAATTGTGATTTGATTTTGCTGTAATAGCCTGAGCACGTTTGGACTCAGCAGTCGAGTTCGAGATCACCGCGGGGCACCCCAAGACACAGAAGTGCCTGGTTGATGGAAAGCAACGGCACGTCATCCCCGAGATGAACAACGACGCCGTTGATGACGTTCTGGATGCAGGACTGACAGTCCCCGAGCCGGCATGAATAGGCAACGTGGATATCGTGGTTGAGTGCAAGGTCAAGCAACGTGCCTTCGCTCGGCGACCATGTCACCGACTTCCCGGATCTGGCAAAGGTAACCTTGCTGCCAGGAAGGGCATCCTTGCCTGAAAGATCGAGCACCGGGCTCGATGAGGTTTCGAATACCTCGTAGCGGATGGATCCCGGATCCGCACCACTTGCAATCAGTCCATCGCGAAGTGACGTCATAAATATGTCGGGTCCGCAGATATAGAAGTCGGCCGCATCGACTGGAAGTAGCCCAGAAATCAGATCGGCATCTACCCGGCCTACGAAGTCACAGAGATCTCCTTCACGTGGTCGCGAATAGCAGCTGACCAGCTTGAGGTTGCCATTTTTGGCTTGGGCGGCGATGGCACGCACCTCTTTCTCGAACAAGTGATAGTCCGCGCAACGGGCAGCGTGAATGAACCAAACCTCTCGACCGCCTTCTTCCATTGCCAGTGCCTCCAGCATGGGAAGAAGGGGCGTGACGCCAACACCGGCGCTGACCAGCACGATCCTGCGGCCTGGCAGACTCGACAAGACGAAGCGCCCGGCTGGAACGCCGACTTGCAGTTCCATCCCTGGTTGGATCGTATCGTGCAGGAGATCCGATACGCCGCCGCACCCAAGGCGTCGCACGGAAATCCGCAAGCTCTGGCCATCAGAGCGGCGGGATACGGAATAGGAGCGTTGCCGCCGCGCACCCGAGGCGGCAGGTACGGACACCGTTACGTATTGCCCTGGAAGAGCAAGACCTATCGGCGCGTTGTCGCAAGGCTCCAGAATGAACGACGTGACGTCGGGACTCTCAACGTGGCGCTCGGTGCAAATGAATCGTCGCTTTCCTGACCAGAAGCTGCGACGGTCCTGTTGCCAAATGCGCGACCGTGACAATGCCGCGGAACAATGGAAGAATACCTCGCGTGGCGCGATTCTTAGCGTGTTCGTTTGCTGTTCTAGGCGACCGTTTATCCGGAGCAACTCGTTCTGGCCCGGTATTATCGTCAGGAGCGCGCACTCCCCTTCCCGCACCGTAACCATGTCGCTCGGCATGCGTAGCCGGTAGGCATGCTCATTGTCGAAGGGAATGACTGTTAGCGGCGCTTCAGCCGTGATGTCGATTGTTATATCCGCGTTCTCGCCTTCGCGGGCCAAGACGGTGAAGATCGCACCCTCCATGAAGCGCAGCGCCCCTGGCCCCGCGAAACCGCTGATCTTCTGGTCGACGCCTTCTATCGGGGGACCGTAGATGTCGCGCACGCCAGCCGCCTTGAGATCTCTTTCTTCAGCCATGCTTCTTGCAACCGGAAAAAAGCCTTTGGCAGCTTGCGCTATCTTATCACCGTTGATGACAGCGCCGAGATCGAGCGGCGGCAGGCGCCGCGATGGATCAATCCAGAAATCTGCTTGGTCAAAAGCCGGGGTTTCAACGAATTCGAGCGAGCTCGGTGTCAAGACGAGCACGCTGATCGGCGGGCTTTCATCGACTGGAAAACGAAGCAGGTCCTCAGCGAGAAACGAGACTGTCGCATCCGCGCCGACACGTAGGAAGCGGGCGCATCTCCGGTTCAAGATCACTAAAGCCACGCGCCGGTTGGCAAGGATGTTGCCGATCGTGTCGAGCCGTCGATTTCCATTGTAGTCGGGAAGGAGAAGCGTCCCGCTTTCGGTGACCTTGAGGACGCTCGGTTGCCCGCCCCTGGGTGAAACATCCATCGCACCTTCAGCATTACGGGACGCGATGAAAAGGAGCGTCGAATTCTCGATGAACCGGCGTATGTCTGCATCCATGTCAAGTTTCCTTGTAGAGCCGCTAGCAACGAGGCGATGACCGATCCCGCCTCACGCGAACGAGAGACCGGCATGCGGCATGTGTTTTGGATCAGGCGAACTTATTTTTTGCCAGCAGGCCAAGCACGTCGAACCTGAGGGGGATGGAAGGCTGCGCACCCGCCCGCAGACATGCGACGCTCGCTGCGACGACCGCGATCCCTGCCGCCTCTTTCAGCGAGCGACCACAATCAAGTTCAGCCGCGAAATATCCGCAGAAAGTATCGCCGGCGCCGACCGTATCGATCGGCTGGATTACGGGAGCTGCGACCTCAAAATACTCCATGGGTGTTGAGACAACCACGCCCCCCGCGCCTCTTGTCACGACGAGTGTCTGATCATTACGACCGCTCCACTCCCGCATTGCATCGGGGTCGTCTGCGCCGTTGCTCAACTTTGCCCATTCGTGCTGGTTTGCGATGATGATATCAGCCAGCCGTGACAACTCCGCAGACGTTACATCAAAGGGTGAAACGTTAAGAATCGTCCTGACGCCGTGAAGCCTAGCAAGCTCCAGCGCTGCCTTGTTCGTTTCGAATGGGATCTCCTGCTGGAAGACGAGAAGGCCACGCTTCGCACTGGCGCTGGCACTGGCAACGGCGGCGGCGGCCATGTCGACATCGACAAGCCCGTTGGCGCCGGCGGTTATCACAATGCAATTTTCGCCATGTCGATCGACATATATGTTCGCTGAGCCGGTTTCCTCCCGAACAACGGCGATGTCCAAGATCGGCACGTCTGCCTCGACTAGTTCGGCAAGCGCCCTCTCGGCGAGTGTGTCACTACCTACGGCACCGAAGAAGCTGACGTCTCCACCGGCCCGCTTTGCCGCAAGCGCTTGATTGGCACCCTTACCGCCACCGAAATACTGTCTATTGTGCGCATGGATGGTCTCGCCAGCCAGCGGCAAGCTATCCACCTCAAGGCGAATGTCGAGATTGATGGATCCCAAGACAACAATCATGAAACACCTAAATCCGTCCAGCGGCATCGCGGGTAAGAAATTGGCCGAAGCCCCTTTCCACGAGTGCCACACCCTCATCGAAGATGACTTTACCGCGTAGGATGGTCGTCACCGGCCAGCCCCTTACCTCCATGCCTTCGTAAGGCGTGTAGTCACTGCCATGGTGCATGAGCGATTGCGTCATCGTCACCTTCCTACTCGGATCCCAGAGCGTAATATCGGCATCCGACCCGATCGCGATTGTCCCCTTCGCCGGATACATGCCGAACAGTTTGGCGTGGTTGGTCGACGTAAGCTCTACAAATCGCTGCAGCGAAATACGACCCTTGGTGACGCCTTCAGAAAATAGGATCGGCATGCGGGCGGCAACACCCGGAATGCCGTTCGGGACCCAGCGAAACGATGTTTTGCTCTTCGGATTGGACTTGCCCGCCGTGTCTTCGTAGCGGAATGGGCAATGGTCCGAGGAAAAGGTCTGGAAGGTGCCGTTGACGATGCCTCGCCAGATGGCCTCCTGCGAGGCGCGATCGCGCGGCGGCGGCGAGCAGACGTATTTCGTGCCCGCATGGTCCATGTTGAGACCCTTCAGGTGATCCGCCGTAAGCACGAGATATTGCGGGCAGGTCTCCGCATAGACCCTGATGCCCTTGGATCGCGCCCATTCGATCTGCTCCATCGCCTCCCCGCCCGAAACGTGGACGATCATGACGGGGACGTCGACCAATTCAGCATGGGCAATGGCGCGATGGGTGGCCTCCCGCTCGACCAGCTGGGGGCGAGACGCAGCGTGATAATAGGGAGCGGTCTTGCCGGCCTGCTCAAGCTTGTCGGTCATAAATTTGATCTGGTCGTAACCTTCGGCATGGATCATGACCATCGCGCCATACTGCCGGGCGATGCTCAAAACCTCCAGGATCTCGCGGTCCTTGAGCACGAGGTCGTCGTAGGTCATGAAGATCTTCACGGAGGTATAGCCGTCGGCAATCAAGGCCGGGAGTTCCTGACCCAGCACCGCCGGCGTCGGATCACTTATGATCAGGTGAAATCCGTAGTCGAGCAGCGAGTTGCCAGCAGCCTTGACATGATAATCGGCAACCGCCTCGCGCAGCGACTGGCCCTTCCTCTGCAGGGCATAGGGCACGATGCAGGTATTGCCGCCTGCCGCCGCACTGCGGCTGCCGGTCTCGAAACCGTCGGCCATGACGATCCCCTCGCCTTGGTACTGGTCGAGATGAACATGGCTATCGATGCCACCGGGAAGCACGAGGAGGCCCGTTGCATCGATCTCGTCGGTGCCGCGCGGCAGGTCGCGTGCGAGCGCGACAACCTTGGCGCCTGCTATCCCGATGTCGCAGGAGAAAATATCTGCCGCCGTGGCGACCGTTCCGCCCCGAATGACAAGATCGAATTGCGGCTCCATTTAGGGCTCCTCGTGTAGCTCGTGATATTGCCGGTTCAGATAGATCAGGCTGGTCACCCGCGCGTTGTTTTTGATCGCCAGCACTTCGGCGATCATGATCGTATGGGTGTTGACCTCCAGCGCCTGGACGATCCGGCAGTCGAAGGACACGATCGCATCGCGCAGCACAGGTGAGCCAGTTTCCAGGACCACCCAGCTGCCATGCCGAAAGCGGTCTTCCATCTCCAGCTTCCCGACTCCGGAAAACACGCCAGAGAGCCCCTGCTGGCCGGCCGACAGTGTGTTGACACAGAAGACGCCATTCTGTCTGAACGGTTGGTTCTGCAGGCTGCCACGGTTCATGCAGACGAGCAGAGATGGGGGCGTATCACTGATGCTGCAGACGGCGGTCGCGGTGAAGCCAAACCGGCCCATTGGTCCATTGGATGTGACGATGTTGACGGCCGCACCGAGACGGCTCATGCCGTCCCGGAATGCCTGCAGGGAAACCGTCACGTCCTCGTGCAGTTCGGTAAAATGGCCGGATCGGGACATCGCCGTCAGTATCCCGGCTGGGTGATGCCGTAACGCGCTGCGAAGGCCTTGGCGACGTTGATATCGGTCAGGGCCGGCACAATGCTTTCGGGATGCGGGAAGCCGTAATAATAGGCGTCCGCGGCACGCTCGTCGGCTCGTGCTGTGTCGAGCACGATCTGCGTCGCCTCCGAGGCCGGCTCCAGAAAAATGCGCGTGAGATCGCAACCGCCGCGGCCGTATTTCTCCCACATGCCAAGATTGACTTCCGTCATCCAGATCTCGTCGAAGGCCGCGTCGCCATGGCGGGCGATCTCCTGGGCGAGGTATTTGGCACTACGGCTGGCGAAGTTGCCACCCTGGCCACAGATCGGGTCGAAGGTGATCGCGGTATCGCCAACAGGCATGATCAGTCCACCGGACGGGAGCCGCCCAAAGGCCTTGCGAACGGTTGGCGGAAACCGGCCGACAAGCCAGCCATGCGGATCCTCGTCGACATATTCCATGTCGTCGACCATGTCATGTTCCCAAGGCGCGAACTCGCGGATGATGTTGCGCGCATGTTCGGTCACTTCCTGCCCCGAGGCCGAGCCGGCGAACCGGTCCATGCGGCTTCCTTCGCGCGCTTCGAAGAGGATCCCGTAGGTCGGACCGGACGTCTTGTGGTTGTACGGAACCCAGAAATACTCACCGGAATCGGCGAAGAAATCAAACTTTGTCGAACTGTAGGGCGTACGCCCGGAAAACCACTCGCGCACATGGCGGCCGGACTTGCTGCGCACGATGGTCATAGCCAGGTTTCGCTGTGGACGGTCATAGACGCTCCGATGCGGATCGCGCGGAATGAGCCTGCCGAGATCCGCCTTGCCTGCGGCCAGAACAGTGAGGTCATTGTCCAACGCGATCCTGTCAGCGCGTTCCGGAGTAACGCTTTCAATCACCAGCGTGCCGCCAACGCTTTCGAAATCCTCGAGCCAGCGATGTATACGCATGCGCTGGTCTATTGCGCCGCCGCTGCGACCATATTCGATCCGGCCCTTCATGACGGTCGCCTCGGGATCGCTCGGGAAGCGGGCACTTTCGAGCAGCACCCCTTCCGCCGGGAACATGCCATCCGACCAGAAATCCATGCCGAGTTCCCGCTCGATTTCGATGACTTCGGCATAGAGGCAGGCGGTTCCGGTTGGCGCTGAATGGTGCAGCCACTGGTCCGGCGTCTTGTCGGAGTAAAGGGTGACGTCATAGTCCTGCTTCACAAGCGTGTAGGCCAGGATGCATCCCGCCTGCCCGGAGCCGATGATCGCAATCTTTCTCATGCATAGTTCCCCTTATTGCGGCCTTGATGGCCTTTTCAGCTTGAGTTTTTAAGCCTGGTCAACCGTTCGACGGCATCGACGATCATGTCGCAGAACCTTGGATGGTCGAGCGTCATTGCAACGCTGTGGCGGAAATCGACCTGCTCTGCGGCCGTACCCCCGAAATGACGCATGCCACCCATCTTCTCGAAGTTGCAGACGGTCATACCCCTGGTCCAGCGCCCCGAGGTTTCGACGCGTATGTCGGCCTTTTCGGTGGTGAGAATAGTGGGGTCGATCAAGGCGGCGACGCAGACTGCGTCATGGATCGCGGGATAGGCGATCTGCAGCAGGCCGCCATGCGTGGTGGCGATGAACGCCCAGATATCCAGGATGAACGTGCTAATCGAGCCTCCGATCGCGCGCACTCTGTCCTGAAGATCCGGTGTGGCCAGTGCCTGTGTCTGCGTGAGATCCAGCCCGACCATGGTCACGTCCCAATTGGCGCGGAACACGACATCGGCGGCTTCGGCATCGGCATAGATGTTGAACTCCGCCGTCGGCGTGATGTTGCCGCGGGTATAGGCTCCGCCCATTCCGACCACCCGCTTCACCCGCTCGACGATACGTGGTTCCTTACGGATCGCGAGCGCGATATTGGTCCAGGGACCGACCGGCACGAGCGTGACCGTTTTTGCTTCGTGCTCCATCACAGTGTCGATGATGAAGTCGACGGCATGTCGCTTGTCCAGGTCGAAGGAAGCCGGCGGCAGTTCCGGGCCGTCGAGACCGGTTTCGCCATGGATCTCGATGGCCAGAACCTGCTCGGCGACGATTGGACCGTGCGAGCCTTTGGCCACGGGCACCTTGATGCCGTACGCGGTGCAGGTAGACAGCGCATTGCGCGTCGTGTTGTCCACATTGTGGTTGCCGGATACGGTCGTGATCCCGAGCAGGTTGATCGCCGGATTGGCCGCCGCCAGCAGGATGGCGATGGCATCGTCGTGCCCAGGATCGCAATCCAAAATGATTTTTTCCATGAGTGTTTCCTTTACCTATCGTTTTTTATGGTTTGGATCAGACGGTGTATCCCGTCCTTGAGCGTCACCGCCGGCTCATAACCAAGCACCCGCCGGGCGGCGTCGATGCTGAGCAAGCCGAGCGTAATGTCCTCCGGGTCGGCGCCTTCGTCGAGACGGATATCGGCGCCTGGGATTGCTGCACGGACGATCCCGGCAGCCTCGTCGATTGTCGGGTTGATGCCACCACTGAGGTTGAACACCCGCTCTAAGGGCGCCTCGACATCGAGCGCCAGGATCAGGCCGCTTGCGATGTCGTCGGCATGCACCCACTGACGCGGAAAGCCATGGCCATAGGGCAAATGCGTCGGCTTTCCCTCTAGTGCATTCTCAATCATCAGCCGCAGCACGCAGGCGGTCCTGCGCCGAGGGCCATAGACGCCGGCGATGCGCAGCACTATTGCGTCGAGATCATGCTCCTCCGCGTAGGACAGGACGATGGCCTCGCCCGCGACCTTGCTCGATGCGTAGCACTGACGCGTCAGCAGCGGATTGCTTTCCCGGATGTCGTCCTGTGGTTGGTTGCCGTAAACGGTGAGCGAAGAGCAGAATAGCAGGCGGCAAGGATGGCCGAGTGCGGTTCGTTGACGGGCGACTTCCGCCACGTCAATCGTTCCGCCAACATTGATGTTGAACAGGGCTGCCGGATTGTCGCGGCCGAGCATCGGACCGGAGACGCCACCGCAATGGATGATGGCGTCAATCCCGAAGCGGGCCGCAAGTTCGTGCAGCCGGTGCTGATCGCCGATCTCCAGAGCAAAGGCGTGGTCGGTCAGCATGGCGACGTCGGACAACGTCCTGTCCACGGCAACGACCTCGCGCCCCGCGTCGACAAGCCGTTTCACCACTTCGTAGCCGATGAGACCGTTTGCGCCCGTGACAAGGACCGACTTACGCATTTGATGTAGCTCCCACTATGTCGGCATCAGCCGAACTGATGTTCCAGAATCAGGCGACGTAGAAATTCCAGCTGCCGTGCTTGTTTCGTGCCCGCGCGCTGCGGATACCAACGACGACCAGAGCCAGGATGGTGACGACATAGGGGATGAGCTGCAACAACTGTGGCGCGATCCCGGTTACCTCCGGAAGACGGATCGACAGCGCCGAGGCAAGACCGAACAGCAACGCGATGACCGCCGTTGCGAAGGGATTGCCCTTGGCAAAGATGATGGCGGCAATGGCGATCAAGCCCCGGTCATTGGTCATCTGCTTGGCGAAGAGCGATACATAGCCGAGCGACAGATAGGCACCTGCAAGCCCACAGAAAAAGCCTGACGCAAGCATCGTCTCGATCTTGATGCGATCGACATTGACGCCCGCAGCGGCGGCCGCCGCCTCAGCTTCGCCGACGACGCGCACCCTGAGGCCCCAGCGCGTCTTGTAGAGCACCCAGTAGACTGCTGGGACGGCCAAGTAGGCGACGTAAACCAGTAGAGTATGCCCGCTGACGACCGGGCCTATGAAGGGAATATCCTTGATGAACGGAATATCGATCGACGGGAACGTCGGGATCTGGTTCGACGTAAACATGCCATCCTGGCCAAAAATACCTTCGAGAAGCAGCGCCGTCAGGCCATATGCAATGAACGTCACGGCAATGCCAGCAATGAAGATATGCGCCTTGAACCGCAAATTGAATGTGACCAGCAGCGCCGCCAGCAGCATCGAACAGACAACCGCCGCAAGTATGCCAACGGTCAGGCTGCCGGTTGCATAGGCGAAAGACACGGCCGCGAAGGCTGCGATGATCATGAAGCCATCGAGCGCGATGTTGAGAATTCCGGCCTGAAAGGTGAGCAGCCCACCGAGCGCGGCGAGTACCAGCGGCGCGGAGATGCGCAGGGCGGAAAAGGCGAGTTCCTCGATCATGTCAAGCTTCCTTTATTGCGGGTTGCGGCTGATTGGATGTCGCAGCAAGTTTTCGTTTGAGCCGATCCGGCTTGCGGCGCCAGACAAACTTGGCGGCAAGAACCAGAACAACGATGAACTGCAGCACCTGGACGAAGTATTTGCTCAAACCTGTGGTCATCTGCAGCACGGCACTACCGCCGTTCAGAGTACCAAAGAGGAAGGAGGCGGCAATCACGCCAAGCGGGTTGGAGTTGGCGAGCATGGCAACCGCGATCCCATCGAAGCCGAAGCCAGGAGAGAAGTTGTCATAGAACGAGTGGTATTGACCAAGCACTTGTTCGACGCCGGCAAGTCCCGCGACGCCGCCGCTGACGAGCATGACCCAAAGCGCATTTGTCTTGACGTCGACGCCGCCATAATGCGCGAAGCGCGGATTGAGGCCGATCAGCTTCCAGATGAACCCACGCACCGTGGTGGCGTTGAAAATGAGGAAGAAGAGGCAGACAGCAATCCCCAGGATGATGCCGGCATTGAGCTGCGAATAGATCGAGAAGGATGGCAGGTAGGCGCTCTCGGCAATATCCGGCAGCTTGTTCGTCGGGCCGGGAGCTTTCAGTGGCTTGGTCGAGATGTAGCTGGTCAGCAGAAGGGCGATCGGATTCAGCATCAGGCAGACGACAAGCTCGTTGACACCAAGATAGACGCGCAGCAGCGCGGGGATCGAGGCCCACAACAGGCCGCCAAGGAAGCCCAGCAGAATGCAGAGTGGCAGGTGGATAACCGCCGGCAGACCCGTCAGGGCATAGCCCGCGATACCGGCAAACATTGCTCCAATCAGCATCTGGCCTTCTGCGCCGATGTTCCAGAGGCCTGCACGAAAGGCGATTGCGACCGAAAGGCCGGTGAACAGCAGCGGCGTTGTCATCTGCAAGGTGACGGATAGGTTCGGCCAGCCAGATAACCCACCCTCAAGCAGCGTCTGGTATACCTCGACCGGATTATGTCCGAGAAGGGTGATCAGGATCGCGCCAATCACGAAAGCGATGGCGATGGCAATCACCGGTGCGACCAGAGGCATCGCCAGCTTTTTCATCAGGCTCCTTTGATTTTCCATTTCGCTCACCCGTCGATTCCGTTTGCAGTCTGGCCAGCCGGCTGTGATTCCGTAGCAGCCTGGTCGGGATGTGCGTCTTCATGGAGACCGCCCATGTAGCGTCCGATCTCTTCATAGCTGGTCTCGTCACTCGCCAAATCCGCAACCGCACGGCCGCGATACATGACGATGATGCGGTCGGAGAGCGCCATGACTTCATCGAGATCGGCTGAGATGACAAGGACAGCCTTGCCGGCGTTGCGCATGGCAACCAGTATCTTGTGGATGGATTCGATCGCGCCGATATCGACACCCTGCGACGGTTGTTCGGCAACGATGAGCCGGGCCTCGCGGCTGAGTTCGCGGGCGATCTGAATCTTCTGCTGGTTACCGCCTGACAGCGAACCGGCGGGAGCGAACATTCCGCCGCCGCGCACATCATAGGCCTCTATCAGCTTGCCCGCACGCGCCTGTGCGCGGCGCGCCGAAAGAAATGGGCCTTTCGAGACCGCAGGCAGGTGACCGATACTGAGATTCTCCCAAAGCGGGCTCTCCAGCGAAAGGCCGAGACCACCGCGGTCGGCCGGAATATAGGCAAGCCCCGATTCCCGGGCGGATCGCGGATCGGCAGAGTCAGCAATGCCATCGATCAGGACAGTCCCCTCGGCTGCTCTCCGGAGACCCGCGATGCACTCGACCAGCTCATCCTGGCCATTGCCCTGGACACCGGCAACGCCGACGATCTCCCCAGCACGCACAACGAGTGACAGCTCATCAACCGCCCTTTCGCCACGATCGCCGACGGCAACAAGGTTTCTGACCTCGAGCACCGGCTTGCCGATGTCGCGCGCAGCGGATTTATCGACGCGCAACAGTACGGAGCGGCCGACCATTTCATTGGCGACGTCCTGCGCCGTGACATTGTCATTGTCGAAGGTACGCATAATCTTGCCGCGACGCATGACGGATATCCGGTCAGACACAGCGAGCACTTCGCGCAGCTTGTGGCTGATGAAGATGATGGTACAGCCACTGGCTGCTAGCGAGCGCATGGTATTGAACAGCTCACGCGTCTCGTTGGGCGTCAGCACCGCCGTTGGCTCATCAAGAATGAGAATGTCAGCGCTGCGATATAGTGCCTTCAGGATCTCCACCCGCTGGCGCAAGCCGACAGGGAGCTTGGCGACAATGGCTTTCGGATCGAGTTCCAGATCGAATCGCCGGCCGAGTTCGCGGGTTTCAGCCTCGGCCCTAGCGAAGTCTACCCTGCCTGCGCCCTTCATCGGTTCCGAGCCAAGAATGATATTCTCAGCGACCGTAAAGGATGGTGAGAGCTTGAAATGCTGGTGGACCATGCCGATGCCGGCGCGGATCGCTTCGGCAGGACCGTTGAAGCGAACATTCTGGCCGCGCAGCCGCATGTCGCCGCCATCACGCGCGTGGATTCCGTAGAGAATGTTCATAAGCGTCGACTTGCCGGCGCCGTTCTCTCCGACCAGCGCGTGAATCTCCCCCTTACGAACGGTCAGCGTGGCATTTTCGATGGCGACGAGATCACCGAAAGTCTTGTTGATCCCCTCGAGGGCAAGAATATCCTCTGCTGGAGTAGATCTGCTTTTCGTCTGGGCCTGTGACATGTCACCCTCCTCTGGCTGGTATCATTTGTGCCCGGGACGCCATGACGGCGCCCCGGGTCGGCGGGGAGGAGTTTCGGATCAATTCGCAGCCGGACGGTCGATCGGCGGCGTGCCCATCTGCTTTGCGGCCGGATCAAGCTCGATATAGTTCGGCACGACGATCTCGCCTGAGATGACCTTGGCCTTCAGCTCATCCATCTTTTTGAGGGTGGCGTCAGAAATCAGGCCCTTGTTGTTGTTGTCCATGGCGGCCTCGACGCCGCCCTCCTTCAGGCCGTATTGCTTGTTGACACCACCCTTGAAGGTGCCGTCGACGACCGACTTTACGATATCATAGGCAAGAACGTCGACGCGTTTCATCATCGAGGTCAAAACCGTGCCCGGCGCCATCCCATTCTGGTTGGAGTCAACGCCGATCGCGAATGTCTTGGTGCTCTTGGCCGCGTCGATTACGCCGGCACCGGTCAAGTTGGCGACCGCGAAATTGACATCGGACTTCGCGTTAACCAGGGCTAGCGCATATTCCTTGCCAGCGGCGGGATCTGTGAAGGAGCCCGAATATCGCTCCAGAACGTTGATGTCGGGCCTCGCCATCTTGGCACCGTAGTAATAGCCGTTGAAGAAACGGTGGATGACGGGGATGTCCTTGCCGCCGACAAAGCCGATCGTGCCCGTCTTCGATGTCATCGCGGCCGCGATGCCGACGATGAACGAGCCTTCCCAGTCCTTAGCGACCGCGCCGACGACATTTGGGGCAATCGGATCGGAACCGACGTCGATGATCCCGAACTTCTGGTCTGGAAACGCCTTGGCCGCTGCCTTCATCGGCTCGATCATGTCGAAGGAAGCGCCGAGGACCAGATCGAACCTCTGGCCGGCGGCGCGGATCAGCGACGATTGCATGTCAGACACCGCGCGCGGCTGGATGACGACAAACTCGATCCCCAGGTCGGTCTTGGCCTTTTTGAGCCCCTCATTGATCATGTCGTTGAAGGAATGGTCGCCCAGGCCGCCTTCAGCTGTGACAAAGGCGACACGCGTGGCGGCCTCGGCGATAGCCGTCATTGCTCCGAGAGACAGGGCAGCGCACAAGATTACGGTCTTGAAAAGTTTCATTGTTGGTCCCCAGTTCGATTTGGAAACTTGCAGGTGTTCCATTGTCGATTGTTAAAATTGACATGCAAGTTGATACGATTTTAAAAACAATCGTATTGAAATGTCAATACATCAACTTGCCTTCACCTGGCTGGGCGTCGCTGGCGCGAAAGTTTGCGAAAGCATCGCAACAAAGGGTTCGCGCTTTGCGTGGAAGGCCACATGGCAATTCGGCACGCGGGTCGTGCGGCGCTCGTGGTCCACCACCGTGCGGCCAATCGTGTATTCCCCCAAGGTTTCGATGACGACGTTTACATGCTGCGTCTCGATGATTTGCGGATCGACAAGGGCTGCGACACAGACCGCGTCGTGGACCGGAGCCGATTGCGGGGTGCCGGTTGGCTGGTTAGCCTCGTACCCCTTGATCCGATGCTCGATAATATCGGCGGAGGCCGTGGATGCAGGCGTTCCGTGAGCGCGCAGCATGTCGCACTGGTCCTTAGAAACGAGCGCTTCATGCGTCGCATCGAGGGGAACGAGTGTGATCTTGCGGAATGGCGCACGGAATACCTGGGCGGCCGCCTCGGGGTCAGCCCAGATGTTGAATTCCGCGGACGGCGTGATGTTTGACTTGTTTACGGCCCCGCCCATGATGATTAGTTCCGCGCAGTTCTCCGGGAAACGCGGGTCAATCGCGATTGTGGCCGCCAGATTTGACAGCGGGCCGACGGCGATGAGCGTGATCTCGCCGGCCTGCTCGGCAAATGCTTGACTGAGGAAGATAGGTGCCGGCAGGTCTTGCTTGGCTGACGTCGCCGCAGGTAGCGGCAGGACTGCCATGTGAACTTTCGGATCCCGTTTCGTTGCCCGCGGCGTCGGAAAATCTTCACGCACAATTGGATGGCTGAGGCCCTGATAGACCGGGATATCGCTGCGGCCAATCCAATCCAGTGTCCTGAGCGTGTTGTCCGTGCAGTTTTCGACTGGAACGTTGCCGTTGACGACGGTGACGGCGACGAGATCGAGATCTGGGTGCAAGCCCGCGAGCATGATGGCGACAGCGTCGTCCGTCCCGGTGTCGACGTCGAGGATGAGTTTCTTGCGCATATATTTCCTCCGCATGGCTTTCGATGATGAACCCGGATCGGAAAAGCCGGGCTTTGCGCGACAATAGGAGAACGGATTTCCTTCTCAGTCAATACGAAATTAAATTATTTCGTATCAAATTACTCCGACAGTTTTGCTTTTGTGTTGAGGTCAGTTCAATCGTCGGCTATATCAGACATATCGACACCAGGGGGTCATCTCATGCCGAAAAAGCCACAAACCGGGTCATCCGCCGCCGAGGCGCCAGAGACCGCGTCGATAGATCGTGTTCCTGACGAAATCTACGACACGGTCGTGCACGCAATCTTGGACAGGGCTCTCGATCCCGGCACGAAACTCCCTGAAGACGTATTCTGCAACCACTACGGCGTAAGCCGGACGATCGTCAGGGTTGCGATCCAGCGACTTCAGCAGGATCGCCTTGTCGACGTCCAGCCCTACAAGGGATGTTTCGTGGTGGTTCCAGACCTCAAGGAGGCAAGGGACATCATTGCCGCGCGCAAGGCAATCGAGCCGTACATTATCCGACGTCTGGTTGAGGTCGCCACCGACAACGATGTCGCCGCATTGAAGTCCCATGTCGATGCCGAGGATTCCGCGTATCATCGGAATGACCAACGCGAAGCCCTGAGGCTGTCGGGGCAATTTCATATCCTCTTGAGCGAACTCGCCGACAACGGCGTGCTCGCCGTGTACCTGAGCAACCTCATCTGCCGTTCCGCCCTGGTCATAGCGACCTATAGTGACGTCACGGCCTGCTGCAAGGCTCATGACCACCGTCAACTGGTCCAGCTCCTCATGGCACGCGATGCACCTGCCGCCATGAAGCAGATGGAGCGGCACCTCGACGACATCGAACGTGACCTTCTCCAGGACGAGAAGCTAGAAGAAAAGCCGAGCCTTGAAAGCGTATTGACCAAATATTCCAGATCCGCCGTCCCTTCCACCCTGAAGAAGTCGGTTGCCGTCAAAGGATGAACGCATCATGACATTGAGAAGTCGGAACGCGCTGGTGATAGGTGGTGCGGTCGGGATAGGTCGGGCGGTGTGCATCGCCTTTGCGCAGGCGGGCGCCAACGTCGCTTTCGCCGACCTTGGCAAGCAAGATGATAAGACGTCTCTGTTGACCGAACTCAAGTGCATGGGGGTCGATGCCATTGCGCTTGACGTTGATGTAACTGACGAAATGTCGGTGGTCGAAACAATCCGACGAACACGTGAAAGCTTTGGTCATATTGATATCCTCGTGAATAATGCTGGTGTCACCAGCGCGGGTGCTCCGATCCACCAACAGGACTGGGGCGTCTGGTCAGCAATTTTCGACGTCAACCTCAAGGGCGTCGCCTATGGTATGAAGCATGTGATCCCGCACATGCTGGAGCGTGGCTACGGCCGGATCATCAATACCTCCTCGCAGCTCGCCCACAAGCCGGTCGCCAACCATGGCGCCTATTGCGCATCAAAGGCAGCGGTGACCGCTCTCACCGCAAGTGTGGCGCAGGAGGTTGCGGGATCCGGCATCACCGTGAACTGCGTTTGCCCCGGCATGACCAACACTGCGATGCTATGGGTCGGGGGAACCGAGTTTGTCAATGCAAAGCTTGCTGCCTTGCCGATTGGACGTGCCGGGGAACCGGAGGAGATCGCATCGGCCTATGTCTATCTGGCCTCTGACTTGGCTGGGTTCTTCGTCGGTCAGAGCATCTCGCCCAACGGCGGAGACGTTATGTGGTAGATGATTTGCACCAACGCCTTGCCTTTCTCCTGGAGGTCGATCGGCTTAAGTTGGTCGAGCGTCAATCCAAAGTGGCAAGCGGCTGGCGGCGCGAAAACTCCGCGGAACATTCCTGGCATCTGGCGCTCTTCGCACTTATGCTCGGCAAGGATCGGCCAATCGACCTTCTGAAGACAGTGACGATGCTGCTCATTCACGATATGGTGGAAATCGATGCAGGCGACACGCCGCTTCATTCAGGCGATCGGCAAGACAAGCTGGAAGCGGAAAACGCAGCAGCGAAGCGGATCTTTGGTCTTCTGCCATCTGAGGATGGCGCGGAATACCTTGCACTGTGGGACGAGTTCGAGGCGGGCAGCAGCGCTGAAGCTATTTTCGCGCGAGGGATAGATCGACTGCAGCCCCTCCTCTTGAATCTCGCCAACGAGGGTGGAACCTGGGTAGAGAACAGCGTAAGCGAGCAGGCGGTCATGGCGCGGTATGGACCTGTAATATCGGCGGGTCTGCCTGATGTTTGGCCCGCCATTGAGCAGATGGTGCGACGCCATTTCACTGAACGCCGGCCAACGATGACCTTAGGCTAAGGTAGTGATCTGACCGCAGCGCTGTCGAGTTTCAGGACGGTTTAATCCGGATTTTCACTTGAGGTTGATCCATTCAGTCACGAGGAACCCGTTGATGAATCTGCTATATCTATATCGAAATACGGTCACGGCGAAATGTAAAACGGGGTGAAACCGTGACGCAAATGAACACCCTGGACCAGATGTAATCAAGCTGAACGTCACCAAGCTCTGCTCATCGCTTTTCCACATAATCCCGAAAGATCGCAACTTTTCGGGATTATGCTTTAGGCGTGAACAGCTTCGTGCCTGGGCACACGAAGCGCGTCCATTTCTCACCGTCAAAACGGGCGACGTCATCATAGCCAAAGGACCACAGCACATCGCCGACAACCTGCAAACGATGCGCATTCTGCAATTTCGGAACGAGCCCGGTGTCGACCTTGGACAACGCCCCCGAAGCAAAGGTGTAAATCGCGTTTGCCGAGTTCAGCCAGACTTGCCCCTTGAAAAAGGCGATGGAGAGGAATTCCTCATAGCAGCCCAGGTTGCCAGCACTGGTAAAACCGCTTTTGGCGTCGCCGTGAAGAAGGGCGCCATTTCGACCGCAGACCCACACCGTCCCGGAGGCGGGATGGGCCGCGACCGCGTTGAGCCAATCGCCCGACGGGTTGAATTCGTCCACCCAGATGCCATTACTTCTGGAGCAAATCCGGCCTCCGCTGCCCAATGCGGTCACTGCGTAGAACGAGCCGCCTGATATACACATGTCGGTTAGGTCGAACTCGTCATCAGTGGACCCGAGCAGCCCTTCGTCGAAGTGTTCCCATTTCCCGGGAGCAGCACGCCGATAGATCTGACCACGGAAACCAAATGCGAAAAGGTCACCGTTGAGCTGCTTGATTCCGCCGAGATAGCCAAGACCCAGGGAGGTGGGCTTAAACAGGCCGGCGTCAGCTATGTCTTCCTCGATACGCGTCGGGAGATGAAACCAGACCTTCCCCTCTTCAGAAACGCAGACAAATGCCGGACGGTCCATGTCATCCGACTTGAACGTGCAGATGTCTATGAAGACGTCCTGCAAATTCTCCAGTCCCCATTGGCCATCGGGTGTGCCAATGTCTTTAAGTACGATGATCTTGGTTGGCGGCTCGAATGGATCGCTGTCGCCAGCATGAGCCAGGAACATGGCCAGATGGGGATATTTGGCAAACCCCTCCCGAAAGCGTAGATAGTCCAATTTTCACCTCGCTTGCGACTCAGCCATTGAAGCGTTCGACCGTACCATTAGTTCATGGCGTGCAGGGCTTTTGTCACGCGGCGGGTGACCTTGAGCTTTGCGCAGGCGCGTTCGAAGTCATCGGCGATGAAGCAGGATCCTCGATCTGTCGACACATGAGTGATGCGAAAGCGGAAGGCCTTTTGCGCTGCTGCCAGGAAGGTGATCGCCTTAGCTGAATTTTCCAACCCGGCAGCTCGCTTTTGACACGTGTTTGATATCTATATGGACATAGCCGAGGTCACATTCCCGAAACCGCCCACGCCCTTTGAGGGATAGTGTCGATGGCCGGCCGGGAAATGGCGAAGCATGAAGGTCAGGTCATCCACTGGGAAGTCCGTCGCTCGTCGGACGGCACAAATGATCGTGCGTTCCTCCTCGGTGATACGCCATGTCAGCCGCTTTGGTCGGCTCGACCGGTCCTGGCATCCCTGCTCGCCGCGCTTGTGCCATTTGCGCACTGTCTCATCGGCTGATGCCATAGCACTCGGCGACGACGCTTGTCGGTTCGGTGGGACTCGCGATCTCCACCCACACCGGCGAGGTGGTGCGCGCCTGGGGATAGATTTGCATCATCACGGCATCTCATCGCTGACAGAGGTAAAGCGCTACGCATTCTTCGCGATAGCTCAACCTACCTGATCCCAATGACGTTCTGCAACCAGACAGCTAGTCTCGACCCCTCGCGTTCGTATCCAAGGCACTGAGAAACTGATCATTCTCCACAACAGACCCAATGCTCACGCGAACGAACCTTGTGTACCCGGCCTGCTTCCAGGGCTTCACAATAACGCCGGCGATCAGAAGTTTCTCGGCGAAGACGGAGGCATCCATCCCGCAATCAAAGAAAACGAAGTTTCCTTTAGATGGGGCAACTTTGATATCTCGCAGCTTTAGCGCATCACTGACACGAGCTCTTTCGGATAGGGCAAGCGTGACTGTCCGCTTGAGATGTTCTTCGTCTCCAAGTGCTGCAATAGCGGCGGCTTGTGCGATCGCGTTGGTGTTAAACGGCGTTCGCACGCGGTTCAGGAAGTCGAGCAGTTCGGGGCTGGAGGCAATGCCAAAGCCGATCCGCAGCCCGGCGAGCCCATAGGCTTTTGAGAAGGTGCGCAAGACGATCCAGCTCTTGTTGCTTGCTCGCAATATGTCGAGCGTCGCGGGATAGTCTTCACCATAGGCATATTCGGCATAGGCTTCGTCGATAACAAGCAGCGTATCCGGGTCGACGGCATCGAGAAACAGTTCGAAATCGCCCTTGCCGATCCATGTTCCAACCGGATTCATCGGATTTGCGAACAGGATCATGCGTGGCTTGCGCCTGGCAGCTGCCTCAAGTGCAGCCATGTCGACAGAAAAGTCCGGCAGGATTTCGATCCGCTCGACCTTGCCACCCATCAAGACAGCATAGTCCTCATGCAGCGGGAAGGATGGATAGAGGGTCGTGACAACATCGCCTGGCCGCACGACAGCCCTGCAGACGACCGCGATCAAATCTTCAGAACCGTTGCCAAGGATGATGTCGGGCGCCTTGCTGCCAAAACGCTCGGCAAGGGCCTCACAGAGTGCTCGTCCCTTAGGATCAGGATAGAGCCGGAAAAGATCGCGCAGCTCCGTGCTTGAGACCATCGCATGCTCGGATGCGCCGAGCGGGTTTTCGTTCGAGCCCAGTTTCGCGATTGCCGCCGGGTGATAGCGCTCTTGCACTTCCCTAAGCGTCAGGCCGGAATTGTAAGGAGGTATACCAACAACCTCGTCGCGAATGTGTCTTCTGCTATCGGACATTCTCAACCCCCTTCTTGTTGCGATGGCAGGAAGCATAGGAAGGAAAGGTCACTTTGTCGATACATGTATAGACAATATCAATCGGGCGTGGTTTGATCACCGAAAAGCAAGGGGATCACAATGGCAAAATCAATATTCGATCTTTCGAAAAGAGTGGCCGTAGTAACCGGTGCAAGCCGCGGGTTGGGGCAATGGATCGCCCTTTCTCTGGCAGAAGCCGGTGCCGACATTTGCATCACCTCGCGTGACGAGACGTCCCTGTCCGAGACGAAACGGAAGATCGAGTCTCTCGGCCGATCCTGCCTCACAAGCGCTCAGGACGTGACCGATATTGCCTCCATCGATGATACCCTAAAAGGCTTCGCCTCCCGGGCCGGGACTATCGATATACTCGTCAACAACGCCGGCTATGAAGAGGTTTCACCGTCGTTCGATGTCGACGAGCAACTTTGGGACAAGATCATCGGCACCAATCTCAAGGGAGCCTTCTTCTGGTCGCAGGCGGCAGCCCGCAAGATGGCCAAGCAGCAGGACGGGGGCAGCATCATCAACCTTTGCTCTTTGACCTCCTACGTCGGCATACCGACGGCCGTGCCCTATGGCTCTTCAAAATCCGGGTTGCTCGGCATGACGCGGGCGCTTTCAGCGGAATGGGCCCAGTATGGAATTAGGGTCAATGCGGTCGCGCCAGGCTATTTCCGCACGACGATGACCGAGGGTTTCTACCAGGATGAGAACTGGTCGGCGAAAATGCTCGACAAAATCCCGCAGAAGCGGTTCGGCAAGGAGACCGATATCGGCGGTGCGGTTGTCTTTCTTGCAAGCAGCGCATCCGCTTACATTACCGGTCAGTGCATTCCTGTCGATGGTGGCTTCCTGGCTTCAATCTGAAAAGACCAGATGAGGCTTGACAGCGCGGCCACGATGTTATTGTCTATAAATGTATAGACATCTATAGACAAATAAAAAACGGGAACGAAGTCTTAGACTTCCTGGGATTTTGCCGGAATAACCATCCGGCATCCTCAATGCATATAGTCTGCGGGAAAACGCCTAGGCGACCAGCGATTGTGGTGCCGAATGGGATGCTCGCAAGGAACACATTTATCGTCGCGCCATCGACGCGCGGACGGTTGCGGCTATCTGCGCCTTTCGCGCGCCAACTAGGATGTGAGCAATGACCAACGTCACCTTCCACGACTATTCCAAGCTCGGAACGGACGAGAGAGCCGCGCTGCTGCGACGTTCGGAAACGGATATTTCCGGCTTCATGGAGAAAGTGGCGCCAATCCTTGAGGCGGTGAAGAAAGAAGGCGACCGCGCTGTCGCCCGCTTCGGCCGCGAGCTCGACAAGGCGAACATCACGGAAGCGACCCTGAAAGTAACCGAGGCCGAGTTCGACGAAGCGTTCAAGCCCGTGAGCGAAGAGGTCATCGAAGCCATCACCTTTGGCATCGAGAATATCCGCCATTTCCATGAGGAGCAGAAGCCGGAGGCAATGTGGCTGAAGGAAATCAAGCCCGGCGCATTTGCGGGCGATCGCTTCACACCGATCAAATCGGTCGCGCTTTACGTCCCACGCGGAAAGGGCTCCTTCCCGTCAGTGACGATGATGACAGCGGTTCCAGCCGTGGTCGCCGGTGTTCCCAACCTTGCGATCGTCACGCCTCCTGCCCCGAATGGAGGCGTCGATGCGGCAACCCTCGTTGCAGCGCGCCTTGCCGGTGTCGAAACAGTCTATAAGGTTGGCGGTGCTCAAGCCGTCGCCGCTGTCACCTATGGTACGGAAACGATCAAGCCGGCTCTTAAAATCGTGGGACCTGGAAGCCCCTGGGTCGTCGCAGCCAAGCGCATGTTGGCCGGGATCATCGACACCGGCCTTCCTGCCGGGCCGTCGGAAGCGATCATCTTTGCCGATGACACTGTACACGGTGGCCTGGCGGCGCTCGATCTGCTGATCGAGGCCGAGCATGGGCCGGATTCATCGGCCTATCTCGTCACCCACAGCCGTCGGGTCGCGGAAGAGGCGCTCGCCGCTCTGCCAGACCATTGGTCACGGATGACCGAACAGCGTGTCCAATTCTCAAGCGCTGTTCTCTCGGGCAAATCGGGTGGTATCGTGCTGACCTCATCGATTGAAGAGAGCTACGATTTCGTCAACGCCTACGCGCCGGAGCACCTCGAAATCCTGTCCCAGGATGCCTTTGCCCATCTGGGCCAAATCACCGAGGCGGCGGAAATTCTCATGGGACCGCATACGCCTGTCAGCATCGCCAATTTCTGCCTTGGCCCGAATGCGGTGCTGCCGACCAGCAGGTGGGCGCGCACCTTCGGTCCGCTGTCGGTCACCGACTTTGTCAAGCGCAGCTCGATCGGCTACGTGACGGCTCGAGCCTATCCTGAATTTGCCAAGCGGGCACACAAGCTCGCCGAATATGAGGGCTTCTCGTCGCATGCGCATGCCGTCTCGCCCGTTCGCGAAGCCTACCTTTCGAAGCGGAGCTAGCCCCATGAAGGCCGTGCGGCTCCATGATGCGCTCGACCTGAGAGTGGAGGACGTCGGCGACCCAGGGCCGCCGCCCGCAGGCTACGCGACGGTCGACGTTCGTGCCGCAGGAATCTGTGGTTCCGACCTTCATAACTTCCGGACCGGCCAATGGATCAGCAGGCGCCCGTCGACGGCGGGCCATGAATTCTGCGGACGTGTCGCAGCAGTCGGCGACGATGTGGAAGATCTGAAGGTCGGTGATCTTGTCGCCGTCGACTCTCGTTTTTATTGCGGCCGGTGTGAAGCATGCCTATCAGGCCATAGCAATGTTTGCGACCATCTCGGCTTCGTGGGAGAGGTCTGTGACGGCGGTTTCGCAGAACGGGCAAACCTTCCAGCGCGGCTGCTGCATAAGCACGACCCTTCGCTCGACCCTGCCACAGCAGCGATGGCGGAGCCCTTGGCTGTCGCTCTTCACGCTGTGCGCCGGCTTCGTCCGTCGCCTGGCGAACCCGTCCTCCTCATCGGTTGCGGAACGATCGGCGGCCTCTGCGGATTGTTGCTCTCACATCTTCACGACGGCAAACTCCTATTTTGCGACCTCAACCTTGATCGCGCCACGATGGTGGCACGGATCTGCGGCGGCTCGGCAATCGACCTGAACAAATTGCAGGCGAAAGCGGCACTCGACGGCGCGCGACTTCGCTATGCGGTGGATGCAACAGGAAGCATTGCCGCCATCAAGAAGGGCCTGGAGATCCTCGACGGCGGCGGCGCACTCGCCCTCGTCGGCATCAGCCACGGAACAATCGAACTCGATCCCAATCTTTTCGTCGAGCGGGAAATAAGCCTCATCGGCTGTCACGCTTTCGAAGGCGAACTCACCGACGCTATCGCACTCTTGCCCAGGCTGCAGTCTTCGCTGCTGCAATTCAGCGAAGTCTTGGCCTCGCTGGACGAGATTCCTGACGCCTATCGTCGCCTGATCGACGGTCGTTCGAACAAATTGAAAACAATCATTCGGGTCGCCGATTGATCAGCACACGCCATGCGTGACACGGAGAAAGAATTGCCCGGTCTTTCCAATACCGCGCTACCGCTTTACGAAAAGATCAAGGACTTTGTCCTCGATAATATCGGAAACGGCAACTGGCCACAGAACGAGAAGTTGCCATCCGAGCACGAGCTGATGGCAACGCTCGGCGTCTCTCGCATGACGGTCCATCGCGCACTTCGCGAATTGACCGCCGAGGGCCATCTGCGCCGAGTCCAGGGCGTCGGCACATTCGTTTCGCCTCCCAAGGCGCAGTCGACCCTGATCGAAATCAGCAACATCGTCAGCGAAATCAAGGCGCGCGGCAGCAGACATCGCGCCGAGGTGATCACTCTCGAACGGATCAAGCGGCCGGATCAGAGTTTGCTTGCTGCCTTCGAATTCAAGAAGGTGCAACCGGTGGAGCACTCATTGATCGTACACTACGAAAACGACATACCGGTCCAGTTGGAAGAACGCTACGTCAATCCGGGACTGGTCAAGGACTATCTCGATCAGGACTTCACATCGGCTGCGACCTACGACTACCTGCAGCACAGCACGCCTTTGACCGAGGTGGAGCACCTGATCAGCGCCGTTCCGGCCACGCAACGTCAGGCGCAGCTTTTGCATATTCGCGAGCATGACAGTTGTCTGGTCCTCAACCGTAAGACCTGGACGGGTCAGACTATCGCAACCGTCAATACCTTCACCTATGTCGGCAGCCGCTACACACTCGGAAGCAGATACTTGCCGCCCGCAAAGTAACGAGCCAGGATTGGATCAAACGATGGCACAGCAAAGCAGTCGGACGGCAGAGATCCGCGAATACGCCAAGCGACGTGACGGCAATGCCGAAGCGTTGCTTACCGATCTCTTGCGGGATCTCTTTCAGGTTGCGGCCCACAATCTGGCGATCAACCACGACCAGTATAGTCTGAACTCCCTGAACGGCTTCTTCGAGGCCAACGGCAAGCCCTACTTCTTCAAGTTCCACCAGGAGGAAAACGAGGAGGAGATGAGCGGTGAATATTATCGGGCCGATATTCTCGCCAAGGCTGGCCTTCCCGTCGATCAGCCGGTCATGATGTCGACGCTCCCTGGAGAACAGATCCTAGTTTACCGCCGCAGGACAGACCCGCGTTTTTCCGATGTTCTAAGAGAGCTTGACGGTCTCAACGATGAGAAGACCGCACTTCAGGCGGTGGCCGCAGAGCGCCACCTCAACGAGGCCGTGCTGGCCGTATATCTGAAGACGCTGCATGCCGTAACGCAAGAAGAGGTAGCGCGCGAGCCGGTCCATCGGCTGTTTTACGATCGGCTCGTAACCGCACCGCAGGGAAACTATCCCGGCGGCCGCCTCGCAAGTTACTACGTCGGCAAGGACTTCCAGTTTCCGGGCGTAACCCTGTCCTGGAGCGAGCTTTCGCAAGCTCATTTCGTCATCAACGGCATCGAATATAGTGAAACACTCGGTCAACTGTTCGACGCCTCCCACGCGCGATTGGCCCCGGCACGACTTGCCGACGGCGGTGGTGTAACGGCACATGGGGATGCGCATAATGCCAATGTCTGGTTCGAGCGAAAGCAGGATGGGGCAACTCTTTCCTTCTTCGATCCCGCTTTCGCGGGCGAGCACATCCCGACCCTTCTGGCCGAGGTCAAGACCACCTTCCACAATATGCTTGCCCATCCCTACTGGCTTTATGACCCGAGCCTTGCCGAACAAATCTTCAAGGCACAGGCCAGATTTGCGGACGGGCGCCTGCTGGTGGATTTCGACTGGAGGCTGAGCCCGGTGCGGGCCGCGCTCTTCGAGACGAAAGCGCAATCGATGTGGAAGCCGCTCCTGGCGGCTCTCAATCAAAAGGGCCTGCTGCCATCGGATTGGCGACGCGTCGTTCGGCTTGCATTTTTCCTGTGCCCCACGCTCGTCATGAACCTCAGGGCGGGTGCCGCAAACCATAATCCCACATCGTCGCTGATCGGCCTGTCGGTCTCGACGATGGTTGGTTCTGAACCGGTTTCAGGCGCGGATCTGATGACACGCTTCTTCGACGCCATCGATCCCGAGAGGTGAGGCCATGACGATCGTCAATATCGATGATCTGCGAGAGGCTGCCAGCCGGCGTTTGCCGAAGCTGTTCTTCGACTATATTGACGGCGGCTCGTTTGCCGAGGAGACCTGTCGCCGCAACCGGGAGGATTTTTCGCATCTGTCTCTGCGCCAGACGATCCTTGCCAATAGCGCCGATCCGGATCTTTCCACCGACTTTCTCGGCAGGCAACATGCACTGCCCTTCATGCTGGGCCCGGTTGGCTTCCTCGGCCTTTATTCGCGAAACGGCGAGCAGAAAGCCGCAAGAGCGGCCGAAGCCGCAGGCATTCCCTTTGCCCTTTCCACCTTCTCGATCGCATCGCTCTCAGATGTGCGCGAGACATCGAATGGGATCTTACATTTCCAGCTCTATGTGCTGGACGATCGCGAATTCGCAGAGGAACTCCTGCATGCGGCGCGCGACGCAAACGCCGAGGCGCTTCATGTCACCGTAGATACGGCGATCACCGCGATCCGCGAACGCGACGTGCGAAACGGCTTTCGATCTCTGACACGGCTTACGCCTCGCCTCCTTGCCAGCCTGTGTCGGAAGCCGGCATGGCTGTTCGATATTGCCCAAGGCGGCATGCCTTCCGTCAGGGCCGTCAGGCATCGTCCGGATTTTGGATCCGGAGCACTTGAACAGGCTGCCAATCTTTCCCGGCGGATCGACAAGCGTCTGGCTTGGAGCGACATTGCCCGTCTTCGTGATCGCTGGAAAAGGAAGCTCGTCATCAAGGGCATCTTGTCGCCTGACGATGCAGAAAAGGCGAAAGCCATCGGCGTCGACGGCGTGGTGATTTCAAACCACGGTGGGCGGCAACTCGACGGTGCGATGAGCACCATATCGGCGCTGCCGGGGATAAGGGCTGCAGTCGGGCCGGACTTTTCGCTCATGCTCGACGGTGGCATTAGAAGGGGCAGCGACATCATCAAGGCGCTCGGATCGGGCGCAGACGGTGTCATGCTCGGTCGCGCATATACCTATGGTCTGGCGGCAGCCGGTCAGGCTGGCGTCGCTCAGGCGATCGACACGCTTCGCCGAGAGATCTCGATTGCCCTTACCCTCATGGGATGCGGATCGATCGAGGAACTCAAAAGAAGAGGCCCGCACTTCGTCACCAAAATGAGAACACCGGAATAAGAGGAAATCGGCTACGAAACGTTCTGGCCACGACGGATGCGCCCAATGCAGAGCTTGATGCTCGGGCGTGAAACTTGGAATGATGCAACGCTAAACCATTCGCTGAACAATCAAAATGAGGGGTTCCAATGAACTACAAATCCATCAGCAAGCAGTTTTCCCGCGCAGCACTCGCGCTCGGTATCGTCGGCGTCCTTGCCGCAACCCAGGCAAACGCCCAGGAGCAGATTCCGTCCAAGCCCGAGGCAGGCGCCTTCAAGATCGGCATCGAGCCCTGGCTCGGCTATGGTCAATGGCATGTCGCCGCCGACAAGGGCTTCTTCAAGAAGCTCGGGCTCGATGACGTCCAGCTTGTCAATTTTAGCGAGGACAAGGATATCAACGCCGCTCTTGCAAGTGGCCAGCTTGATGCCGCCAACATCGCCACACATACGGCCATGGGCATGGTTGCCGCCGGCTTGCCGGTGAAGATCATCTCCCTTCTCGACTTCAGCCTCAAGGCCGACGCGATCCTCGCAGGCACCGACGTCAAGAGCGTGGCTGACCTGAAGGGCAAGAACATCGCCTTCGAAGAAGGCACCACCAGCGATATTCTTTTGAACTACGCGCTCTCCAGCAATGGCATGACCATCAACGACATCGTCAAGGTCCCGATGCCAGCAGCCGACGCTGGAACGGCATTGATTGCCGGCCGCGTTCCGGTCGCAGTCACCTATGAGCCTTATATTTCGACCGCCCTTGCGCAGAACAAGGACATCAAGCTCCTGTTTGAAGCCGGCAAAGACCCGGGTCTCGTATCCGACGTCCTCGTCGTGCGCGAAGACGTGCTGAAGCAGAAGCCGGGACAGGTCCTCGCGATGATCAAGGCCTGGGATGCAGCACTTGCCGACTATAAGACCAACACGGACGCGGACCGCGCCATCATCGCAAAGGCGGTGGGGGCCACCCCGGATGATCTGAAGACCGCCTTCGACGGCGTTCAGTACTATAGTTCTGCCGAAGCCTCCAAGGCCTTTGCCGGCGACTTCAAGACCAAGACATTCGCCGATGTGCTGAAGGCTGCCAAGCAAGCCGGCCTCGTCACCCAGGATGTTTCCGCCGACAGCATGATCGACGCATCCTTCGTCGATGCCGCCAACAAGTGATCTCAGGCTCCGATGGGACTATGATGTCTAGCTCCGACTTGTCCTCGACAACGAAACAGAGATCCCGCGCGCCAACGCGCGCGGGAGTGGGCAGGCCGCCAAGTGCCTTTCGCATCGGCGATCCGATGAGCGGCCAGACCTTTTTTCTGATCGCCGTTGCGGTTTTCCTGGTGCTCTTCGCGATTTGGTGGCTTTCGACCGCCACCGGCTGGGTGAAGCCGATCTTCCTGCCCTCACCCACAGCCGTGTGGAGCAAGATGGTCGAACTTGCCATGGATGGCACGCTATGGACGGATGCTGGGATCAGCATCTATCGCATGCTTGTCGGCTTCCTCATTGCATCGGCGCTGGCGATCCCGATCGGCATCATGATCGGCTGCTTCAAGACCTGGGAGGCGGCGATCGAACCCTTCGTCGATTTCGTTCGCTATATGCCGGTTGTCGCATTCGTGCCGCTGACCATTCTGTGGGCCGGAACGAGCGATGTGCAAAAATTCGTCATTATTTTCATCGGGACTTTCTTCCAGCAGGTGCTGATGGTGATGGATAGCGTGAAGCGAGTACCGTCTGACTTCGTCGGCCTCGGCCGGACACTTGGTATGTCTGAGACCAGGATACTCCGTCGCATCGTGCTGCCCTCTGCGCTGCCTGGAATCTGGGACACGCTGCGCATCAGTCTCGGCTGGGCCTGGACCTGGCTCGTCCTGGCGGAGCTCGTGGCTGCGACCTCGGGCCTGGGTTATCGTATCGTCGTTTCCCAGCGCTACTTCCAGACGCAGACAATCATCGGCTACATCCTGCTTCTGGGTTTGCTTGGTCTCATCACCGACCAGAGCATGAAGGCTCTTGAGCGCGTCTTCTTCCGCTATGCTTCGAGGCATTGACATGAGTGAATCCAAACTCAAAATCGAGGGCCTCAATAAATGGTACCGCGGCAGAAAGAGCCGTGTGCATGCGCTGAGCAACATCGATCTTGAACTTCAGGACAACGAGTTCGTCTCGCTCGTCGGGGCATCCGGTTGTGGCAAGAGCACGTTGCTGTCGATCGTTGCCGGCCTGCAGGGTTTCGACGATGGCGTGCTGCTCACGGATGGCGCACCGATCGTCGGGCCTGGCCTCGATCGCGGTGTCGTTTTCCAATCCTACACGCTTCTTCCTTGGCTGACCGCCCAGCAGAATGTCGAATTTGCGCTTCAGGCTGCGGGACTGTCAAAGGCCGAATGCCGGGATGTCGCGCGCCACCATATAGAGCTCGTCAAACTCACCAAGTTTGCGGATGCGTTCCCATCACAACTATCCGGCGGCATGAAGCAGCGCGTTGCGATCGCACGCGCCCTTTCCTATCGCCCAAGAATGCTCTTGATGGACGAACCCTTCGGCGCGCTCGACGCCCTGACACGCCATCAGATGCAGGAACTCCTGACACAAATCTGGGAAGAGCATCGACTGACCGTCTTATTCGTCACACACGATGTCGAAGAGGCCGTATATCTCTCAGACCGGATCGTGGCGATGAGCATCAATCCCGGTCGCATCAATGCGACGTTCCATGTCGGCCTTGCCCGCCCTCGCAATCAGGACATGATTGCCACTTCAGAGTTCATGTCTCTTCAGAAGGACGTTCTGGCGGCCATACGCGCGGGATCACAGGGCGAAATGGAACATTGACCTACGGAAGCGACGCTGTTGGAGCTGATCGAGGCGAATTGATTCTGATCGGTATGCCCGAGGGCAGGCGGAGAGGCGCGGCGGGCTCGCTTAAGGTTCGAACAGAGACGATTATCATGAACAAGCGACCAGATGCGTGATGGTAATCTCTTTGGAGTGCGTCGTTTTCTCAAGGGCAGCGATCATCATTGCCATCTTCGCCGCTTCGCCCGTCCCGGCATAAAACAAAATGTAGGTATTCTTTCTGTCACGCAGTGTGCTGCGAATTCGGCTTACCTCTTGCCACGTGACGTCCTCCCGCGACTTCGGACTGTAGAAGACGGCGAAATCCGCCTCCGGCAGATCGAGACCTCTCTTTCCTGTGTCGCGCGTAATCAAGAGCAGCAGATTTTCCCGGGCACGAAAACTTGCCAGCGCCGCGTCGTTGTCGCTTGCCGGCTGGGCGCCGTGGACAATTGCAATCGACCGGCCCTCCTCGCGCAATCGTGATGCGAAGAGTTCGAGAATCCGGACGTTACGGAAGAAGATGACACCCTTTTCGTCGCGGTGGCGCGCGAGGATCTGAAGCAGGCCGTCGGCCTTTCCTCGAAAGGCAGGATACATCACCTTCTGTCCGTCCTCCTCCGGCGGATCGTTGATGCGGCGAACCTGCGCTGGCAGGCGGCGTTTCAGGTCACGGTCGTAGCGAAAGGTATCCTCAAAGCGCCAATCAGTGTTGCGTGCCATGTCCTCGTAGACGAAATCCGACAGATGGCTCAGCCATTGGAGGCGACCGAGCAGGCCAGCGACATCCGCCAGGAAGCTCCGCGGCAGGCCTGGCGCCAGTGAAAGATGTCCCGAGAGAATCTGGCTCAGTCGTGGAAGAACGTAAACCGGATCGATGGGAAAGCCGAGTGTTCCGGAAATCCAGTTGAGCATCAGGCCTATTTCTTCATCGATCGCAAAGTCGAGCGCCTGCACGTGCCCGTCCTCGACGGCAACGGCGATAATCCGGGCATGAGGGATGAAGTCGGCATAGTAGCGTGGAGGAATCGAAACGTAGCTCGGTGACAGGCGTGCGTCTAGGAAGCGACGGAAGGCGGCCTGGGCAGTGGCATCCACCTGAGCTTCGACCTCGGCGGGTTTGGTGGCGGCCGGCAATTCGGGTGTTGTCGCGCTGACCAATAGCAGGCGGCAGGATGGACCGAGGCAGGTGAGAAGGGTCTCGAGCGCATCATGGAAGCTGGCTGTCACATCGCGAGCTCTATATCGCAATGTGAGAAAATGATCGAACTCGTCAATGATCAGAAAGCGGAGTTGCGCGATCAGATCATTGGGCAGCAGGTCGCTCAAAAGCCGATTACCGAGGAATTCCGGCATGCCGAAGATCAATCGGCCGTAGTGAACGGCGGCATAGACATGCTGGTCGGTTTCACGAGGGTCGGATCCAAGCGCGACGGAAGGGACGGTCGGATTGATCCAGCGAGACCTGTTGAACAACTGACTGAGCAAGGTACGTCGCGGAGCCGTAAACAATGTGCGTGCATCGGGTTGTTCTGCCATGACGAGGGCTGCCGTCATGCCGCAGACGACGGTCTTGCCGGTACCCGTCGGCAGGGTCAACACCGCGTTCCTGCCGGCAAGCAGTTCGTTGGCCGCCTTGGTCGCCGCGGTGATCTGGTAGGAGCGAACATCGTAGGCGTTGTTTTCGGCGCCGCGCCTAAGCGCGCTTTCCAGGAATGTCCGGGCCGCCGGCTTCTTCAGCATCAGCGCTTCGGCTTAGGAAACTGGGTGTCGATGTCATTCTTCAGACCCTGACCGACAGACCAGCCATTGAGGAGCAGGAATGCCTGAAGGACGAACATGATGCCGAAGAAGCCGTTGTAGAGATAGACGAAGATGCTCGGAAAGACGACCGTGTTGGCGTGGCGGACATCGTTGAAGAAGTACAAGACAGCTGCTCCGAAAGCCAATATGATGACGGTCATCACGAATGGCTGCCAGTTATAGACCTCGGCCATCGTGTAGCGGCACTCGCGCCGGGCGGCGATCTCCTTGTCATCCGAACCGTTGTTGATATCCCATTTGGTCCGCAGCCCCTGCAGCTTGGAAAGCCAGTTTCCGAGATGGATGGAGAACAGACTGACGAGCAGGCCGAACAAGCCCATAAGCGAACCTGAAAGGGATATGAGGGTGGTCGGTTCCATTTCTAGGCTCCCAGCTTGGCGATGAGCTTCGGAAAAAGTTGAGAGGGGATGTCGATTGTACGACGCCCCGGCGACACCGATTTGTTGACGGGCGGCGCCAGGGTTGGGTCGTCGCGGAACAGCTCTTCGACAATGACCGTCAACTCGCGATAGCTGATATTGTCCAGCGAGACAGGCACATATTTCAACGCATCGCCCTTGCCGATATTGCCTTGTGCTTCGGCCTGCTTGAGCTTCAGAGCTGCCAAAAGGTTTGCCCTGCCCTTTTGCCGCCAGGACGTCTGCTGCTTTTCGAGCAGCACGCGCGAGATATAGGCGGCTCGACCGTAAGGAACCTTGAAGTTGTTGAAGATCCTTACGGTCGAGGGAATATCGTCGGGATAGAAGATCGGTAAAAGCTCGGTCAGCCAATCCGTATGCTGCTCGGTCAGTGACTGGTGAACAGCGCGGCCGGACATCCAACCAAGCACCTGTTCCAAGGCGAAGGCCGCCAGCAGCGTTCGCTTGGTAGGATCGCCCTTCAACTGATCGCCGATGGAGGCGACGAGTGCATCGATCTGCGCGTCGTCAATTTCAGCTTCGAATTTCATGTGAACCCCTGAGCCTAACCCATCCAAGTAAAACTACCACATTTCAAGGGATTTTCGAGCCTTCAAGCCTCGCGACCTCGCGCGGTTAAAAGCATATGCGTATCGACGATCTTGCCTATGCCAGCCAGAATCTACGCAAGCGGCTGACTATTACAGTGACACGCAATCGCTATCATTACAGGTCAAGAGAAAAATACTGGAAGAGAACACGAAGAACGCATCGAAATCGCACCTGCAAACTTCATATCACGACAATAAGTACGACCTCTGACAGTTTAGTGACAGCCATCGGCGCGTTCTTTGTCACCCTCGAAAGTAGAGACTGCGCCCGGAGTTGCGCCTTGGTCTTCTGTCGGCTCGAAACCCACCAATCGAGCTCATCGCCTGCGGGGCCGCTCAACGCCTGACCATTCTCGCGCACCTCGTCGCAATCATATTTTCGCCGGCAGACAGCGGGGCTTCGAGGTTATCGGCCAACGGATGATGCACGTTCATATTTCTTCACAAGTCACAATACACGGCAATCTTTGAATTTGTATCCTCCAACGATCGAGGTCGTCGACTTTCAACCACATATCGAAAAGGAAAAAACGATGAAAGCACATGTTGTGTTGGCGGCATGTCTTCTTGCCCTGAACCTGACTGCCGTGACCGATGCAAGAGCGCAAGTCGTCCTCAATGATGATCAGGAGCAATCTTACACGTCGAATTCGGCAAGCGATGAACGCCGGTTCCTGCACAGATGGAACCAGCGCCACGAGGTTAATGGCGAGTGGGAGGATAATTTCGGGCCACGAGACGCCATCCGTCTCCTGGAAAGGCGGGGATACGAGGTCAGGTCTGTCGATGATGTCGGTCCCCGTTTCCTTGTGCATGCGCGCCGGGATGACGACAACCTCCTCGTCAGCGTATCGCGGCAAGGGGAGATCATGGGCGTGGTCCACGAGCATGACTGATCCCGCCCGAGAGCATCCGATCCCGCCGCAAAAATCGAGCGGATCGTCACGTCAAATTTGGATCGACCCGCGACGAAGGCGACCGGACCATCTTGGTCTATTGTTCCGCACCAGAGTGGCCTTAAAAGGTGATGAATTGCACTAAAGCAGATCGAAGGCTTCCCACGGCGGGCGCTTGGGGCAAACACTGTGTCGAAAACCTGGCGCATGGCTCCCTTGGAGATCTCCGGCTCGCCATGGCAGCTGGCAAACACCCCCGTTTCCAACTACTCCTTTCGGGGAATTCGAGAGCCATCTCTTCGACGCTCAGGAGATAGGCCGCGATGTCACAAACCCGATAGCGCCCGTATTTCACCATGCCATCGGAGACTATCCCGACACTCCCGGCTGGGCCCTGCCCGATGACACCTGCCTCCTCGAAAGTCTCTCTGTGCAGCCTGACGGGGCGGCCTCACCAGCTTCGATGTGCCTGTTTGGAACGCCACTACAACCATCGCTAAGGTTGCCAACAGGGAGAATCTCCGCCTCGCCGCTATCATCCCTTGTCCGCAGGCAAATCGCCTTACAGAGCGGATCGGATGAGCCTCTCATCTCGGCGGGAATGCTGGCTTGCTCGTCCCTCTTTCGGATTTGTTCCGAAATGTTGCAGCGCAGCTTCGGCGCCGTCGCATGTCGAGGCTGGCCCTTCCTTGTCAATAGGACTCGGCCCTGAGCGGATCGGCACGAAACTGGGTGTCGACAATCACGGCGGCAATATAACAGCCCCGCATCGCAAGAAGGCAGAAGAACACAGCCGACGTCCCAAACAGAAGGTAACGTCGAAGCTGTGATCGCCGCGGCAACTGCGCGGCAAGAGAGCCGATGGCGCTTCTAAGAGCACGTACGAGTGTAATCAAGACGAAGAGGCTCAACAGGACATAGCCCGCGACCGATGCGGCATTCATCAACCAGAACGCCATCAGACCTGCTCCAAGAAACAGCAGCTCCGGCAGTGTAACAGCATTTCGCAGAGCCCGATCCAAGTCGAGTTGCTTGTTGCTCTGGCAACAGATCCGGATTGGATGCTGCTGCGGGATAGCATCTCGCGGATTGCCGCGAGAGCGTGTCCAGTTCCGCCCCAACATGACGCTGCCCGCTCGTCAGCCCTGGACATCGAACTGGGCCTTGCGCTTTGGGCGTAACCGCCAAAACGTCGCGGCCTTGTTCCACCATCGCGACGTCATCCTGTCATCGCCCGGAGGGAGCCCCTTAACGCCGTCGGCCTCATGGCCATTCAATCGCGACGAAACTGGACGGCTCAGGAACTCGACACGCGCCATGAATGCCTTGCTGTCGAAGTGCCTTGGCGCAGCCTCGATGGTCTTGAAGGCGGGATCGGCATGGAAGAAAATTTCCATATTGATGACGGGTATCGTGCGGATATGTCTGAGAAGGCTGATGTCCGGGCGTGTAGCGATTGCAAAGGAGAATTCGTTCGATCGAAGCGCATCGAATGCTTCGGCGAATGTCGACGCGGCGATCGCGGCATAGCCAAGCCCCGACAGGTGGCCGACGACCTTCTCCGCAGCTGGTGGCGGCAGAAACACGAGTATTTTCGTATCCGTAATTTCGAGAGACATTGCAATTTTCCTCATCACGCTGATGACGAACGCTAGCCCTCGCACGCCTTTCGGTGTGTTCGGTTTTATGTCTTTTTGTTGCGAGTGATGCCAACACATCGCGCGCCGTAAGCGACAAGACGCAACATATTGCAAT
Source organism: Rhizobium sp. WW_1 (assembly GCF_003610155.1). Classification (NCBI taxonomy): domain Bacteria; kingdom Pseudomonadati; phylum Pseudomonadota; class Alphaproteobacteria; order Hyphomicrobiales; family Rhizobiaceae; genus Rhizobium; species Rhizobium sp. WW_1. The sequence continues at coordinate 21,226 of NZ_RAIN01000025.1, read as the reverse complement.
ATAATCACACACAACTTCATACTGTCCTTTGATATCGGCGTTTCGATTGTGCCTTGCGCATGATCGAGGCCGTGTACCGCAGATGAAGGGCAGGTTAGAATTGGGCGTAACGTCAACAGCTCAAAAGGACGCAGGCATGGCCATTCAAGGTGGGGCGATCGCCGCCTGTCCGCACATTCTCATCGTCGAAGACGATGTAGAAATTGCTTTGATGCTCGTCGAGCTCGCTCGTGACAACGGCTTTGAGGCGATGCCGGTTGGTAGCGGTGGCGCCATGGACAAAGCCCTCAGACAACGCCGCTTCGATCTGGTCATACTTGATGGGATGCTTCCTGGTGAAGACGGTTTCAGCATATGCCGGCGCCTGCGCGCCGCAGGACCAATGCCGATCTTGATGCTGACTGCGCTTCGCGAGGATGTCGATCGGATCATCGGCCTCGAGCTTGGTGCTGACGACTATGTGACGAAGCCGTTCAACTCTCGCGAATTGATCGCACGGGTCAAGGCGTTGCTACGCAGGGCCTCCTACGGAAACACACCGGACGCGGGTGACCCGAACACCCGGCTAACATTCGCAGACTGGATCATCGACCCCAAGGCAAGACAGGTGCTCGACCCGGAGGGCGCCGAGGTTCTCATGACAACAGCTGAATTCGATCTTCTTCTGGCCTTCTGCCGGAATCCGAACAGAATCCTCGCGCGTGAACAGCTGCTTGCGATGACCCACGCCGGTTCGGCAGGCCCCATAGAGCGCAGCGTTGACGCCCATATAAGCCGCCTGCGCCAGAAGATCGAACCGAACCTCAAGGAGCCCTCCTTTATCAAGACGGTGAGACTTGGCGGCTACATGTTCGCTGCAAAAGTGGAAGAGCTGCCGTGAAGGCATTCCTGCAAGCGTCGGTGCGAACACAGGTCGCAGTCCTGACCATTGCTCTTGCTATCGTCGTGACCTCGATCGGCGCAATCACTGAGCCATTGTTCCGTGGACGATTTGATAAGGGAATCGAGATCGGTCGGCTTGCTGCGCGCATCGACTTGGTCGTCGATGCCTTCCGCGACGCAAAGACCAGCGCCCAGGAGGATGAAGTCGTCGCCAAAGCCAAGGCCAGTGGCCTCGACGTGGAGCGCGCAAGTGTTGACCAGCTTCGCAACGATCCGCTCCTAAAGGCTGAACTACCCGACGCGATCCGCAAGCGCCTCGATCCCAATCTTTTCCTTGAGCCAGGCGATTTCTTCCGCGTGCGGAATGGGGCCAAGCTGATCGTTGCCGTTTCCAGAGATCGGGGACTGGCCTTCCAGCTTCCGTTGTTTGCCGCCTCAAGATGGGTACTCCCTGCCGTCATCGGCACCATGGTGCTTATTGTTGTGCCCGCAGTTGTCCTTGCGTTCATCAGTGCCTGGCTCATAGGCCGCCCGATTGTCAGATTTGCCGCCGCAGCAGAGCGCATTGCCCTAGATGAAGCCCTCGACGAACCTTTTCGGTCCGATGGAACGGCGGAATTGCGCAGCCTCGCAGGATCGTTGAATGTGATGAGAAGCCGTGTCCGGGAGCTTATGGATGGGCGTACCGCCATGTTGACGTCGATCAGCCATGACCTGCGTACGCCACTGACCCGGCTGCGCATGCGCGCCGAGCGCTGCGAAGACGATGATCTGCGTCAGAAAATGCTCAAGGATATCGAGATTCTCGGCGGGATGATCGACGAGAGCCTTGCCTATCTGGATGGAACCCTGGAAGCGACCAAGAAGGTCGAATTGTCGAGCCTTCTGCAGACGGTGACGTCCGATTATCTGGATGTCGGCGTCGAGGTCGAGTTCACGGGACCGAGACGGCTCATCTACGACTGCAAGCCCCGCGCCATATCGCGCGTGGTCTCAAATCTTATCGACAATGCATCACGACACGCGTCTCACATCGCGATACAGCTTGAGCAGGCACCGGACGGCGCCATCATCATTTCAGTGGCCGACGACGGCCCCGGCATCAGCGAAGAATTGAAGTCCAGGGTCTTGGAACCGTTCTTCAAGATGGACAAAGCAAGATCCGCAACAAGCGGTGGCGGTTTTGGGCTCGGCTTATCGATCGCTCGGGGTATCGTCACCAAAGGCCACGGCGGCACATTCGAGCTTCGGAACAGCAATCCGCATGGGCTTACAATAATCATGCGTCTACCGCCCCCAATCGTACGCGAACAAGGGCCGCAAAGCTCGCAAACGTAATCCCCTGAACTTGGTAACAAGTCACATATGCCTTCGCCGCCGATCACCCCGTCGAGCGGCATCTCACCAGGCAGGACTCCGCCAATTGTGCGTCGCTTTCGACGCATGCGACATTGGCACGCTCGCAACAAATCGCAATCTGAAAACACACCATGCAACACCGACGTCTGCCATGGTCGACGTCGCAAGCGGATCGGGTTCGAACCGATCAGCTGACTTGATTCCAACACACATGAACCACAAGGAACAACTATGCAGATCAGACTGTTGGCGATTGCCGCTATTGCCCTTTCATCCGCAGTGCCGGCCCTTTGCGCCGACCTGACCTATCAAGAACCGGCACCGCCGGTCGTTGAAAAAATCCCCTCCTCGTTTAACTGGTCCGGCTTCTATATTGGCGCGCAAGGAGGCTATGCCTGGAACCAGGGCAGCTATCTCGGATCGGACAAGAATATCAACAGCGGGGCGGCCGGCATACATGCAGGCTATAATTTCCAGTCGGGAAACATCGTCTACGGCATCGAGAACGACTTCAACTATAATTTCGAGAATAAGAAAGAAGCAAATCTGGAATGGGACGCGTCCGGGCGGGCGCGTGTCGGTTACGCACTCGACCGAACGCTCATCTTCGCGACAGCCGGCGTTGCTGCGGCCGGTGGAAAGGTAAATATCGCCGGCGTCGGCAAGAAGGACGATATCCTCATCGGCTGGACCGCCGGCGGTGGTCTCGAACATGCCATTACCGACACTATTCTTGTGCGTGGCGAATATCGCTACTCGGATTTCGGCAAGAAAGACTTCGGCTCTGAAATCGGCGATTTCAGCGCCACGCAGAGCAAGGTCGTACTCGGCGCAAGCTACAAGTTCTGATCTGCAAAGCGATCAGGCAGGAGCGCCAATCCTGTGATCAGGACCGGCCGGCTGACAACCCTCGTCACCGGCCGGTCGTTGCTTTGACAAAGCCGAGAAGGCCAGATTCGACGTAAGCAAGCAAGTGGCGGGCCTTGCTGCCGGAAAATGTCCGAGCGCATCCTACGCTCGTCACGCATTTATCCGTGCTTGTGAATCGGCTTCGTCGTACGACGCCCCACCACCAACATAGTTTCAACGGCTTGTAGTCCGGGTGGTGTGATAACGCCTTGCCGATTGACACATAATCGTTCTGCTCGAAAACGCGTCGCTCGCGATCGTGACGGGCTGTCCGACCTTAGCGCGATTGATACAAGCCTCGTCGACTGCGCCGCTTAGAGAGGTCGTTTGCGAGCTTCGTGTCGGCGATGGTGTTGCGCTGCCGCTGGTACAGGATCGGACTGATGATTTGGGGTATCATTGCGCGAAGGTAGTGGCATCAAGCTGTTCTCCGCGCTCAATACGGAGCATGAAATAAGGATCGTCAATCTGCCTGCACAGGTATCGACCTGCTAACCGGCATAGCGCTATAGGGTTCGGCTGAACTCACTGGCTTCGACGTAATGGTGATCGAGCAACCGGTCTGACGCTGCCCATGACATATCAGGCACCGAGGATAGAGTTCGGTGCCGAAGCTTGGGTTATTCAATCACAGTCCGGCGCCTAGGAACGCAGTGAATTGAAGTGTTGCATCATACGCTCGGCCGTCGGCCGGATGCCGGTGAATAGTTCGAAAGCCTTCACCGCCTGAAACACCGCCATGCCGCCGCCATCGAGAACGCGGCATCCTCTTGCCTTCGCAAGTTTCACCAATTCGGTCTCGATCGGGAAATAGACGATTTCGGCGACCCAGAGGCGATCAGATAGAAGTTGCGCATCGAGTGGGAGCCCTGGATGTGCAGCCATACCGGTCGGCGTTGCGTGCACCAGACCGTCAGCCGCATCGAGCGCTGCCGCAAGATCATGACCAATAGAGAAATGACAGGAGCCGTGTGCCGGTTGAAGTTGATCGACGAGCGCCTCGGCGCGCGTGGAGTCGAGGTCGAATATCTCTATAGATTGCGCGCCCATCTCAGCCACCGCATGGGCAACGGCAACGCCGGCGCCACCGGCTCCCAGTTGCACGACATGATCAAGCGAAACAGCCGGCAAGCCGCGCCGGAAGCTTTCAGCAAACCCCCACCAATCGGTATTGTGGCCGATCCTGCGCTTCCCTTGAAAAACGATTGTATTGATCGAGCGCAGCGTTTGCGCATCAGGCGACAGCTCGTCCACCAGCGCAACAGCCGCCTGCTTGCAGGGGTGAGTGATATTGAGGCCGGCAAAACCCCGCGTCTCGGCTTCATCGACAAGAGCCGGAAGGTCCAACGCGGAAAGACCTCGAACCTCCAGATCGATAAGATCGTAGCGATAAGACAGCCCGCAGTGTTCGCCTTCACGCATATGCATGGCCGGCGTCAGCGAACGGCCTATGCCCGCGCCGATCAATCCGACATGAAGTTGACGAGGAACAATGGCGGCTTGAGTGTTCAATTTTTCCTCCCGAGCGGCAAAACAAAGCCACGCCGCAGACCTTCAAAAAGAATGTACTAACTAGTACGTAAAGTCAATATGGAGCGTGCTTTCGTACCACCGCAAATCGCCGCCGACATTCAGAGGGTCTTACGGAAGATCAGAGCATCTCGGATGGCGGGCTTCTTAGAAAGGCGAGAATGGCGTCGACTATCAAAGACTTGTGCCGCTTCTTCAATTCCTCTGAAGAAAGGTCGCGCTCGAAGATCGCGCCGAAGGTGTGCCGGTTGGAAACGCGAAAGAAGCACTGAGCGCTGATCATCATGTGTAGGTCGACCGGGTCGACCTGACGCACAAAGCTGCCATCGGCATAACCTCGTTCGAGGATTTCCTTGATGATGTCGATGACTGCGATGTTCATCTGCGACAGGACAACCGAACGTTTCATATTCTCGGCACGATGGATGTTCTCGATGCTGACCAGGCGGACGAAATCCGGGTTTTGATCGTCATGATCGAAGGTACTGGCGATCAATTGCGCCATCGCCTGAATGGGCGGCATGTTTTCAAGGGCGAGCTCGCTCTCAAGCGTGCGGATCTTCGTATAGGCTTGCTCAAGAACGGCAAGATAGAGCCCCTCCTTGCTGCCGAAATAATAGTAGATCATCCGCTTCGACGTCTTGGTACGTTCGGCAATCTCGTCCACGCGCGCACCGGAAAACCCGGCTGCGACAAATTCCTCGGTGGCGATTTTGAGAATATTTTCCTTGGTCGCGTCTGGATCGTTCTTACGCGTAAGACGCTCGATCTTTGCCGCTTGCGCTTTGGTCATGCCTTGCCCGTCTTCCTGGGTCTGTCCGTACCCAATATTGAAGATCAAAGCTTTAACACAGGCTTCACGCCAATGGGGAGGGCCTAAAGTTTCGGCAGGCCAATCGGCCTAAGATGCCGTCGCAGCGCCGCTATGCGAAAGATGGCGTTGGACGCACCATAGCCGCGATAGCCGCTGCGCTGGACAATTTCAAAGAAGAAGCCTTCCCCGTAGGTCGGGCTGTAAAGCTGGAAATATTCGCCATGGTCGTCGCGATCATAAAGAATGTTGTGCGCCTTCAGGCGATCCGTGAATGCTGGCTCAAGGCCGAATCTCGCCTCCAGATCGTCGTAATAGTTGGGTGAGATCATCAAAGTGGCGAAGCCGTTCGCCGACAAGGCGGACGCAGCCGCAAAGATGTCATCGGTCGCAAAGGCCAAGTGCTGAATGCCGGAGCCGAAAGTCTCGGCGATGAAATGCCCGGCCAGGGTATTGCGGTTTTCCGCACCGTTCAGCGTTATACGCAAGCTGCCGCTTTCGCTTTCAACGACCTGGCTGCGAACGACACCGGCGGGATCGATAATGTCGACCATCGGCGTCTTATGCGTGTTCAAGATCGACGTGTAGAAGAGTAGCCAGGTCAGCAACTCCTCATATCTCATCGTCTGCGCGACGTGATCTATGCCCGTCAGTGCGACGAGCTGCAGATCTGCATCGTCGTTGACCGGATCGAATTCTATCTCCCATATGCGTGCGAGCGCGCTCTTATGATCTAGGAAATACAGAATGCCGCCGCCAACGCCCCTGACACCAGGCATTTCGATCTCGCCGGGATTGAGCGCTTGCTCAAAGCGTTCAGCCCCGAGCGCCACGGCCCGCGCAACCGCCGCTTCGGCATCATCCACCCATAATCCCATCGCATAGGCCGATTGCCCATGCAAAGCATAGGCGGCAGCCGCAAACCCATCCGGATCGGTATTAACGACGAGATTGATGTCACCTTGCCGGAAGACATCGACACGCTTGCTCTTATGACGCCAGACATGGCGAAAGCCCAAGGACCGCAACCGATCGGAAAGAACGGATGTTTCCGCCTCGTCGACGGAAAATTCGACGAAGGCAATACCGTCCACTTCTGCGCGGGCAGGCATAGGCGGTAAGGTAAGGCTGCTGCTTTCCGCGCGACGCACCTGATCGCCGAGATAAATGAGTGAACGCCTGCCATCGACGGCAATCGCGGTCGGCGAGCCGCCACGAAACTGGTCGTTGAAAATCTCCAGCGACAGATAGCCGTCGTAACCGGTCGCCGCCACGGCCTTCATGAATTCGAGCATGGGAAGATCGCCCTCCCCCGGCATGTTGCGGAAATGGCGGCTCCAATAGAGGAGGTCCATGTCGATCAACGGAGCATCTGCAAGCTGGATGATGAAGATCTTCTCTTTCGGGATAGACCGGATCGAATTGACGTCGATCTTGCGCGAAAGCGTATGAAAGCTGTCGAGAATGAGGCCGATATTCGGGTGATCGGCACGGCGGACGATTTCCCAGGCGTCGCGATGATCGTGAATGTGTCGTCCCCAGGCAAGCGCCTCATAGCCCACACGCAGGCCGCGCCGGGCCGCTCTTTCGCCGAGCTCGAAGAAATCGGCCGCGGCACGGTCGATCCCGCCCATCGCCACGGCCGAAACATTCGAACAAACGAGAACGAGATCGGTCCCCATCTCCTGCATCAGGTCGAACTTGCGTTCGGCGCGATCGAAGGTCCGACCGCGCAAGGGTTCAGGCATGCCTTCGAAGTCCCGGAAGGGCTGAAAGAGCGTGATCTCCAGCCCATGATCCCTGACCATCCGACCCACCTGACGCGGCGATTCATCAAAGGCGAGGAAATCATTCTCGAAGATCTCGACGCCATCGAAGCCTGCATTGGCGATGGCCTGAAGCTTTTCCTTGAGGTCGCCGCTGATCGAAACAGTCGCAATCGAGGCTTTCATCGTTTTATCCCATCCACTTGGCGATTTTCAACAAACTCATCCGCGATCACGACATGTTATCGACATCAAGATCAGACGCGACAGCTAGACCGTCCGATCAGCGTGGCGAACAGACGCCGCCAAGCGTCGCTCATCCCTGCCGAGTCGATCGATCGGCGTCTGGTATGTCTCCGTTGCGGTTGCCGCAGAAACTGCAGCAATCAGGGCTGTGATCGAGGTAAACACGGCAACCGGCACCCATCCCATAGGGCCGGTGCCCATCACGGCCGCACTGATCGTCGGTGCGAAACCACCCAGCGCAAAGCCGATCTGGGTGCCTACCGCCATGCCGGACAGGCGCACGCGGGTATCGAACATTTCCGCATAGAGTGCCGGCCAGATGCCGTTCGATGCGCTGTAGACCACGCCCGAGAGCAGAATGCCGAGGACGAAGACGAGCAAGAGGTTATTCTGGCTGATGGCCCAGATATAGGGCCAGATCAGCACGGCGCAGCCGATGGCGCCGAAGATGAACACAGGCTTGCGGCCGATGCGATCCGCAAGGATCGCCCATGCCGGGATGGCGCCGAGCGCCACGATATTGGCAAGCACCAGAACGGTCAGCATCGTCGAGCGATCGATGTGCATGGTGTTGACGGCATAGGACAGCGTGAAAACGCTGAAGATCGTGCTGACAACCGAAATCAACGCTGCAAAGATGATGCGCAGGACATCGGCCCAGTAATTGGTGAGAAGCGAGACGAGCGGCAGTTTTGCCACCTCGCCCTTCTTTGTCTCCTCCAGGAAAGCCGGTGTCTCGGCGAGCGTGCGGCGAACCCAGAACCCGACAATGACAACCACAAAGCTCAGAAAGAACGGAATGCGCCAGCCCCACGACATCAACGCGGCTTCATCGAGCTTTCCAAGCGGGATGAAGACCAATGTTGCGAGGATCAGCCCCGCCTGCGTCCCGCTCAATGTGAAGCTGGTAAAAAAGGCGCGCCGATTTTCAGGCGCATGCTCCAGCGTCATCGAGCTAGCTCCGGCCTGCTCGCCGGCCGCCGAGATGCCCTGCAGCAATCGCGCCAGAACCAGGAGGATCGGCGCCAGAATGCCGGCCTGATCATAGGTCGGCAGGCAACCGATGATGAAGGTCGAAAATCCCATGAGAAGCAGCGTGAAGGTCAGCACCTTCTTGCGGCCGAACTTGTCGCCGACATGGCCGAGAACGACGGCGCCCAGCGGCCGCATGATATAGGCAACGCCAAAGGTCGCGAAGGAGGCGATCGCCGCCGTTTGCGGGTCTTCCGCCGAAAAGAAGATTTTTGGGAAAATGAGCGCCGCCGCCGTGCCGTATACGAAGAAATCATAATACTCGACGGCACTTCCCAACCAGCTCGCAAGAGCCGCGCGCTTGGGTGTCTTATGTTCGATTTGTGTTTTCATGGTCATTCCTCCCCAGAGCATTCGAATGTCAAAGGAGTGCCGAAACCAGATGCGTCCGGCCTCCGCCTGCACCCGCTTACAAGGCATCCGTGATCATCCCGACAGTCATCGATGCCGCACGATGCAGCACCCGTCACTCCTCACTGTCAATAATGTACGAACTAGTTCGTTTTGTAAAGCGCCACCGACTTGCCTTCACGCGATGCATTGTTGCGAGCACCCGAAACAATGTGTGCGGCCCCGCTTGTCTCAACGCCCCTCGATGACGTGAAGAACTCGCGATTGGGCGATGCGCATCTCCGCAGACTGCGTCGCGGCTTGCTCGATATTGACGGCGTCTGGCAAGGTAAACCCGATCGGTCGAGAAAGCCGGCATCTCGCAACCAGGGGGCCTTTGCCACGGAAGCATTCTCACCACCCGCCCGGAGCCAGCGGCTCAAAACGATTGCATGTCGAAAATCTCGCGAGCATAAGATGCTACGCGAACTGTACCTTCGTGATGCCAGGCAATCCGGAGGACTGACAAAATCGGAGCTGCAAATGAGTGTGAATGACCGTCAGGAGCTTTGGTCGAAAATCGATGGAGCCAAACAGCGGCTCATCGAATTGAGTGATCGCGTTTGGGGGATGCCGGAGGTTTGCTATACCGAGCTGCGTTCCGCCGCGGAACACAAGGCCGAGCTCCTGCATCAAGGCTTTCGCGTGAAAGAAGGCTTGGCCGGAATTCCAACATCCCTCGTCGGAGAAATTGGCGAGAGCGGGCCTGTCATTGCATTCCTCGGAGAATATGATGCGTTGCCTGGCCTCAGCCAGGAGGCGGGAATTGCCGAGCACAAGCCTGTCGAGGCAGGTGGACACGGTCATGGTTGCGGTCATAACCTGCTCGGTTCCGGCGCCATGCTCGCAGCGGTCGGGTTGGCCGCCTTCTTGAAGGAAAAAGGTATTACGGCCCGCGTGCGCTACTATGGATGCCCGGCGGAGGAAGGCGGCGCGGCCAAGGCCTTCATGGTGCGCGAGGGCGCTTTCGATGATGTCGATGTGGCTATCTCCTGGCATCCATACAGCTTCTGGGAGGTGGCGCCACCATTGTCATTGGCCAATACGCGCGCCGATTTCATCTTTAAAGGGCGGGCCTCACATGCAGCAGCCACCCCGCATCTGGGTCGTAGCGCATTGGATGCCGTCGAACTGATGAGCGTCGGCGTGAACTACATGCGCGAACATATGCCTTCCGATGCCCGCGTTCATTCGGCCATACTGGACGCTGGCGGCATCGCTCCCAACGTAGTCCAGGCCAATGCGCGCGTCCGCTACTCGATACGCGCGATGGAACTGCAGGACATGCTCGAGTTGGTTCAACGGGTCCACAAGATTGCCCAGGGAGCCGCCCTGATGACCGAGACCAGCGTCGAGATGAAGATCGTCAGCGCAGTCTCCAACACCTTGGGCAACAAACCGCTCGAACAGGCTCTTTACAATGCGATGGACGAACTGGGTGTACCGTCTTTCGACGACGGAGACCGGGCATTTGCGAGGAAAATTCAGGACACATTGTCCGATGCCGATATCGCGGCTGTATATCGGGCTATCGGAATGCCGGCAACTGACGAGCCGCTCGCGACCTTCCTGACGCCGCAAGACACGAACCGCAAGCCATTGATCGGATCGACGGACATTGGTGATGTCAGCTGGGTCGTCCCGACGGTTCAGGTTCACGCGCCGACGGTTGCGATCGGTACGCCGTTTCATACGTGGCAGGTGGTGACTCAGGGCAAGATGCCGGCCGCGCATAAAGCGATGGTGCATGCCGCAAAGGCAATGGCGGCAACGGGACTTGCTGCGATAACCGATCCAATACTGATGGAAAGTGCAAAAGCCGCCTTGTCCGAACAGACAGCCCGCACCCCCTATGTCAGCCCGTTGAACGCGGATGTAATGCCACCCCTGGACATGTCCAAGGGATAGCGCCCTTTCGCTTTCGCCCATAGGAATGGCAGACGGGCGCGACGTGCCCGTCAATTATTTCTCTACTTATCATTAGCATGAGCGCGATCCGCGACAGGCGCCTTACCGACTCCTATCGTTCCCGTCTGCCAGCGGCACGAATAGTCCAAGCTTGACGTCGCGCAGCACCACATTCGTATGCATGCGCCGGATCTGTGGATTCTCGGCCATGATCACGGCGGCGATGTCATCGTAATGTTCGACATCCCGCGCGGTTACGATCGCAATGAGGTCGACTGCGCCCGTGACATAATAGACCTGCTGGACATGATCCTGCTTTTCCGCCCAAACGCGAAACTTGGCAAGCGCATCGTAATTGTCGCGTTCGATCTCCATGCCGACGATGAATACCATCGGCGTCCCGCTCGCCTTGCGGTCGATGACCGCAATTTCCGCCTTGATGATGCCATCCTCGCGCAGCCGTTTCACGCGCCGCTGCACGGCGGAGGTCGAAAGGCCGACCTCCTCGGCGATGGCTTCGGCCGTGAGTTGGCAATTGCGCTGGACGATATCGAGAATATCGCGATCAAAACGATCCAGGTTTTCCATTCCCACTCCTTCGACCGGCCGGTGAAATCACCTGACGACATCTCCTTTCTATCACAAAAGAGGCGTATGGAATATATTTTTGCATCTTTTGTGCAAAATGATCTGAAATTGCGCGCAAATTCGGCTCACCTTCGCGATATTCTCCGCAAATTGTTTTTCATCGGAATTATATATGACAGCGCTGTCCTCCCAGGCGCTTTGTGTGGAAGATCTCCACAAGAGCTTTGGGTCACATCAGGTCCTCAAGGGCGTTTCAACCACCGCCAATCAAGGGGACGTGATTTCCATCATCGGCTCGTCCGGCTCCGGGAAAAGCACGTTTCTGCGGTGCATAAACCTGCTCGAGATGCCTGATCGCGGCCGCATCGTCGTCAATGGCGAGGAAGTCGCCCTGAGGCGGGGACGTCATGGACAGATGCAGCCGAAAAGCTGGCGGCAGATCGAGCGCATCCGCAGCGGGCTGGGCATGGTATTCCAGAGCTTCAATCTCTGGGCCCACATGACCGTCCTCGAAAACATCATCGAGGCCCCGGTGCATGTCTTGGGCATTCCCCGTCACGAGGCGATCGAGAAGGCTGAGGCACTTCTCAACAAAGTCGGGCTCTACGACAAGCGAGACATCTATCCGGCCTTTCTCTCCGGTGGTCAGCAGCAAAGAGCAGCGATCGCTCGCGCACTTTGCATCGACCCCGCCGTGATGCTCTTCGACGAGCCGACATCGGCACTTGATCCCGAGCTGGTCGGCGAAGTCCTCAAGGTCATCCGTGACCTCGCCGAGGAGGGCCGAACCATGCTGCTGGTCACGCATGAGATGCGCTTTGCCCGCGATGTCTCGAACCACGTCCTTTTCCTGCATCAGGGAGGCATCGAGGAGGAAGGGCCGCCCGCGCAGGTCTTCGACGCCCCGCTCAGCGCCCGCTGCCGCGAATTCACCGGCCTGCTGCCGGCCTGATCCATACCCACTCGTAGACAATACCGTTAGGAGAATCCCTTACATGAGACTTATGTCCACCTTGCTTGCCGGACTTGCCCTTACGCTCTCCTCCATGACAGCCCATGCGGAAATTCGCTTCGGCATCATGAATGAATCCTATCCGCCATTCTTTGCCAAGGACGCTTCCGGCAAATGGCAGGGCTGGGAAATCGACATGATGAACGCTGTCTGTGATGAGATGAAGGAGAAGTGCTCGATCGTTGAGCTTTCCTGGGATGGCCTTATCCCGGCTCTCCAGAGCAAGAAGTTCGATGTCATCTGGTCATCGATGTCGAATACCGCCGAGCGCTCGAAGGTCATCGATTTCACCGACAAATATTACAACACGCCCAGCACGCTGATCGGTCCGAAGGACCAGAGGCCAGGCGCAACCGCAGACGACGTCAAGGGCAAGACCATCGGCATTCAGGTGTCGACCATCCAGTCGGAATATTACAAGAAATACTTTGCCAAGGTCGCGGAAGAAAAGACCTACCAGACGCTCGACGAAGCATTTCAGGATCTTGCCGCCGGTCGCATCGACTATGTCTTTGGCGATTCCCTTGCTCTCGACGCCTTCCTGAAGAGCGATGGCGGCAAGGATTGCTGCGCCAAGATGGGTGACGTAGCCGACGACAAGGAAATCCTCGGAGCCGGCGTTTCCGGCGGCCTTCGCAAGGAAGACACCGCGCTCAAGGCAAAGCTCAACGCCGCGATCGCCGCGGTTCGCGCTAGCGGCAAATACGACGAAATCAGCAAGAAATACTTCGATTTCGACATCTACGGCGCCAAGTAAACGATCGCGGCGATGGCGACTTCCCAACAAGGCATTCTGGACCTGCTCTCCCCCTATCCACCCGGATGGGGTGGCGTGCTCCTGACCGGTGCCGTCTCTACGGTCGCCATCTCCGCCGGCGCGTTTCTGATAGGCCTTCTCCTTGGTACCGGAGGTGCCTTGGGCAAGCTTTCCGACATAAGGCCGCTCCGCCTCCTACTCGAGCTCTATACGACCGCCATTCGCGCCGTTCCCGAGCTGATCCTGATCGTCGGGCTCTATTATGCCGGGATGGATGGCCTCAATCGGCTCCTGGTCATGCTCAATCTGCCCGCCTTCGAATTGAACGGCTTTGCTGTGGCGGTCGCCGTGCTCGGCTTCGTGCAGGGCGCCTATATGACGGAAGTGCTGCGCGGCGCGATCCTTGCGATCCCCGTCGGACAGATCGAGGCGGCAAAGGCCTTCGGCATGGGGCCGCGCCTGCGTTTCCGCCGCATCATCCTGCCTGCCTTGCTGCCGAACGCGCTGCCGGGCCTTGCCAATCTGTGGATGTCGGTCACGAAGGACAGCGCTCTCGTCGCGGTGGTCGGCTATCAGGAACTGGCTCTCGCCACACGTCTCGCCGGTGCGAGCACCAAGCACTACTTCATCTTTTTCCTGGCATCCGCCCTCATCTATCTCACCCTCACCCTCGTCTCGAATGCCCTGTTCAATCTGGTCGAGCGGCGGGTGCGGCGCGGCCAACCGAAGCCCGCGTGAGGAGTGCCGGCATGACCTTCTCATGGATATCATCTTATTGGCCGTTGCTGTTGACGGGAGCCGTGCAGACGCTGTCGCTGCTTGCGATCTCCGTCGTCTTCGGCTTCGTCATCGCAATCGGCCTTGCCTTTTCCCAGGTCAGTGGCGGCCCGCTTCTTCGAACCCTTGCCCGCGGCTACTGCACCTTCTTTCGCGGCACGCCGCTGCTGATACAACTCTGGCTGCTTTACTACGGTGTCGGTTCCCTTCTGCCGATGATCCCGGGAATCCGGCAGAGCCTGTTCTGGCCTGTCCTGCGCGAAGGCTTCTTCTTTGCGGCCGTCAGCTTCACGCTGAATTATGCGGCCTACGAAGCGGAGGTTCTGCGCGGCGCCTTGCTTGCCGTCCCGAAAGGCGAGCTGGAAGCGGGCCGCGCATTCGGCATGCGCCCCCTCACGCTGACCCGGCGCATCTGGCTGCCCCGCGCCATTCGCATCGCATTGCCGACGATCGGCGGCGAAATCGTCATGCAGTTGAAGGCAACGCCGCTCGCCTTCACCGTGACGGTCATGGATCTCTACGCCGTTGCCACCAAAGTTCGCCAGGACACGCTGCTCGTCTACGAACCGCTGATCGTTGTCACCGTTTTCTATCTCATCCTTACAGCCATCATCGCGCGAAGCTTCCGTTTTCTCGAAGCTCAGGTGCCGGTGCGGCGCTAACCCACGGCACGAAGGAGAGAACAAACCTCTCCGCAGATCCGAGCCATTCTGGAGATTCCATTCATGAGCAGACTCTTGATCCTCGATGGCGGCATGAGCCGCGAACTGCTGCGTCTCGGCGCGGAACTGAAGCAGCCGGAATGGTCGGCGCTCGCGCTCGTCAATTCGCCGGAGATCGTCCGGCAGGTCCATGACGAATTCATCGCCGCCGGCTCGGACGTCATCACAACGAACAGCTACGCGCTCGTCCCTTTCCACATTGGCGAGGAGCGTTTCTGGAAAGAAGGAGCCGATCTCATCGCCCTTTCGGGACAGCTGGCGCGCAATGCCGCGGACGCCTGCGGGGATCGAAAGATCTTGGTCGCCGGTTCGCTGCCCCCGATCTTCGGCTCCTATGAGCCGCAGAATTTCGATCCCTCACGAGTACAGGATTATCTCAAGGTCCTGGTCGAAAACCTTGATCCTCACGTCGACGTCTGGCTTGGTGAAACCCTCAGCCTGATCGCGGAGGCAGAGGCGGTTCGCACCGCAGTCGCTGAAACCGGCAAGCCGCTCTGGATCTCCTTCACGCTGGCGGATGATGCCGCACAAAAGAATGGCGCTTCGCCCAGGCTTCGCTCCGGCGAAGCCGTAGAGGATGCGGCGCAATGGGCCGCCTCGTCGGGTGCGAGCGCACTCCTGTTCAACTGCAGTAAGCCGGAAGTCATGCGCGAGGCCGTCAATGCCGCAGCTGACGTTTTCAAGCGCAGCGGCAATAACTTGCAGATCGGCGTCTATGCCAATGCGTTCGAAGGCGAACAAGGCGAGTCGGCCGCCAACGAGGGCCTTCACGCAACCCGAGAGGATCTGAACGACGACGCCTATTCGCGCTTCGCCTGCTCTTGGGTTGACGCTGGCGCGACGATGGTCGGCGGCTGCTGCGGCATCGGCGCCGGACATATTCACCGATTGAAAAGGACGCTTCTACACAGGAGCGGAATGTGACGTGATTCCACGGGCCACGGAATTTCGCACATGATGTTGGCTGAAGAAGTAGCTGCTGCTGCGACTTCTTCACGTCATTTTCAAGTCGTCATATAATATGACTTTATTTCTCTTGTTTTTGACGGACTAGCAAGGCTATACGGCCGCAGACGCTTTAATGCGATGGAATTCACTGAACCACCAGGATATTTTCCGTGACCATATTGAAATCAGTTTTGGCCATTTCAGCTGTTTGCGCAGCACTCGGCTTTGCCACAACGGCTGCCTCTGCCGCTTCGACCAGTTATCCTCTTACCATCGACAATTGCGGCAGTAAGGTCACCTTCCAGAAGGCTCCGGAGCGCGCAATCGGGCTCGGACAGAATAGCGCCGAGATCCTCCTTTTGCTCGGTCTCGAGGACAAGATGGCCGGCACTGCGTTTTGGCCGAGCAAGGTTTTGCCGCAGCTCGCCGAGGCCAACGCCAAGGTCAAGCTGCTGACCGTCGAATTCCCGACCTTTGAATCGGTTCTTTCGCAAAACCCCGACTTCGTCGCTGCCGCACTGCCGAGCCTGATGGGGCCGAGCAGCAAGGTCGCCAAGCGCGAGGACTTTGAAAAGCTCGGCATCCCCACCTATCTGTCGCCGAGCACTTGCCTCAGCACCGCCGTGGTCAAGGACCAGTATGGCAGCCGCTCCCAGCTTTGGAATATGGACCTCCTCTACAAGGAGATCGACGAACTCTCGCAGATCTTCAATGTACCCGATCGCGGCCAGGCCCTGATTGCAGATTTCAAGGCGCGCGAAGCAGCGCTACGCTCAACGGTGTCAAAGGACGGCAAGCAGCTCTCCTATGTCTTCTGGTTTTCCAGCCAGTCACCCTCTTCCGATGCCTATCTCGGCGGCAAGAACAGTGCATCGGGCTTCATCGCCGATCTGCTTGGCGGCCATAATGCGATTACCGCGGAAGCGGAATGGCCGACGCTTGGCTGGGAAAGCATCATCGCGGCCAACCCGGATGTCATCGTCGTTGCCAGCCTCGATCGCAATCGCTGGGAGCTCGACAAACCGGAAGCCAAGATCAAGTTTCTCACCACAGATCCCGCCGTCAGCCAGCTCCCCGCCGTCAAGAATAAGGCCATTGTCGTGATGGACGGACAGGCCATGAACCCGACCATACGGACGATCTATGGCGCCGAACAGGTCGCCCAGCAGCTCAAGGCGCTTGGTCTCGCGAAGTGACCGACACTTATCGACCTCTGAAGCAGCTGGCCGTCATCTGCCTGCTGCTTTTTGCCTCCTTTGCGGCGATCAGTCTGACCATCGGTATCAGCGTCGGTATCGGCGACCTGCCGATACCGCTTTCGACGACCTTCTATGCCATCACCAACAGGCTGGGATGGACTGTAATCGAACTCAACCGCATCCACGAGACGGTGATCTGGGACTATCGCCTAAGCCGGGCATTGGTCGCAGCTTTCTGCGGTGCCGGACTGGCACTCTCGGGAGCAATCATGCAGTCGCTCCTCCGCAACCCGCTTGCCGAACCCTATGTGCTCGGCATTTCGGCTGGCGCGTCGACGGGCGCAGTCGCCGTCGTCATACTTAACATCGGTGCCGGCGCAGTTTCCCTTTCGGCCGGGGCCTTTGCCGGCGCATTTGCAGCCTTTTTCTTCGTCGCTCTGCTTTCAAACGGTACGCGAGGCGGTGCCGATCGCACGATCCTTGCCGGCGTTGCCGCCTCCCAGCTCTTCAACGCAGCGACCTCTTATGTCGTGACGACGTCCGGAAACGCACAGCAGGCGCGGGATGTGATGTTCTGGCTGCTCGGCAGTTTCGGAGGCGTTCGCTGGCCGGAATTCATGCTCGTGGCGGCCATCGTCGGCTTCGGGCTCGCAGCCTGCCTGCTCTATGCACGCGTGCTCGATGCCTTCGCCTTTGGCGATGAGGCCGCCTCGTCTCTCGGCGTCAACGTCGGGCGGGCGCGGATCGGGCTCTTCGCGCTGACCGCGATGATGACGGCAACGATCGTCAGTATGGTCGGTTCGATCGGCTTTGTCGGCCTCGTCGTGCCGCATGCGGCGCGCTTCTTCGTCGGGCCGCTCCATATTCGGCTGTTGCCGGCCTGCGCCATCGTCGGAGCGATTTTCATGGTGCTGGCGGATATCGCTTCGCGCGCCCTCGTCCCCCAGCAGGTTCTGCCGATCGGCGTGGTCACGGCGTTGGTGGGCGTTCCCTTCTTCTCGATCATTCTTTACCGGTTCCAGCGGGCATCATGAGCATCAGGGCCGACGATATAAGCTGGAAAATCGGCGCGAAGATCATACTTGACAGGGTCTCGTTCGAGGTGCCGGCTGGCAAGATGCTAGGCCTGCTCGGGCCCAACGGCTCCGGCAAGACTTCGCTCCTGCGCCTGCTTGCCGGTTTGAAACGGCCGAATTCCGGTCGTGTCACCCTCGAACAGAAAGATCTACAGCGGATACCCCGTCGCTCAATCGCAAGCCGCGTTGCCTTCGTGGAGCAACACGGCACCACCAATGCCAATCTCAGGGTCATCGACGTCGTAAAGCTCGGCCGGTTTCCACATCGATCGATGTTTTCCGGCTGGACGTCAGTGGATGACGCAGCGGTCGAAGACGCCCTAGAACGCACCGGCATGCGGGCGAAACGCAATGATAGATGGCAGAGCCTGTCGGGCGGCGAAAAACAACGCACTCATATCGCGCGCGCCCTGGCGCAGGCGCCGAAGGAACTGATCCTCGATGAGCCCACCAACCATCTCGACATCCAGCACCAGATCAGCCTGATGCGGCTGGTTGCCAGCCTGCCCGTCACCAGCATCATCGCTCTTCACGATCTCAACCATGCCGCGATGTTCTGCGACGAATTGATCATCATGCAGCAAGGCAGGATCGTCGCCTCCGGCACACCGGAAGCGGTTTTGAGCGAGGATCTGCTGCGGAACGTATTTTCCGTTGAGGCCAGGGTCGAAACCTCTCCTTATCACTCCCGACCCCATATTCACTATCTGCGATAACCCGCGCTGGCTTAGCCCAAAATCCGTCAGCCGCTACCCGCAAGACCGGCCGCCATCCTATGGAGGCGCTCGTTCAGGACATGGAGATTAGGCTGAAGCAGCCCCTATTCCGATCACTCAATAAACAAGCCCTTGATGAGATATGGACCGCTGCTTGGTTATCGGGGCGAGACAAGGCCTCATTGTGGAGCTACGTTTTGCTGGGCGAAATAGACAATTCTTCGACGGCAATCATAAGTTACTGCGGGTTAGAGCTGTTAGGCGAGCTATCCTCCTGTATCGCCTTTCCGGCTTCTTGAACCGTTCACATCAGACGCTGCAAGCAAGACGGAAGGCCGACATTGGACGCTTGTCTTATACAAATTAATTCAGAAACTCCATTATCATCCCGTTAGTCCTATCGCCGGCTGCCATCTTCAGACGTTTGAGATCTCTGTGGTCCCGATCGGTGACAAATTCCCGCCTGAGCGTATCAAGCCTTCCCTTCCAGCGAGGCACCCTTATGCAACAATTTTCAATTTTCGCGAGCTTTCTGCACCAGCAACCACGTCCGCGATACTTCAGTATAATTGCAACACACCCACGGGGATATGTATGTTGGCGGCGCACAGCGTAAGTCGTTGCGGCGGCCGCTTGCGGTCTAGTCTGATTGTAGACCAAACCAGGATTGTTAACAGCAAGGGATCAAATGAACCCGCGATCTAGAAACGAACCCTCCGAGGGCGACAGTAGGCGTAACCTGCCTACGATGCATGCTTGGCTGGGTTATCTCGTCGCCTGGGTCGGTTCTGATACCGTAACAGGGCCAGCACGACGCTGCTGAGCTTGTTTGGACAGGCCACCCGGGTTTGAGCAACCGCTTGAACCGAAGGAGGTGGCCGTGGCCGCTCTTCTTACTTCCTATTGGCGAGACGCATCGCCTATTTTCGCCCGTCCTTATCCAAGACTGCTTCGGTTTGCCGGAGATTTGCTGTCGTCTGCCGAAACTTCGCCGGCTTCAAAACTCGAGATGCGCTGGAGCAAGGCGCCGGATGGACGCCTCGTCGCACGTTGGCTGCCAGGCTACTCGATCGCTCAAGAACAGTTCGCGGTCGATTGTCCGACAGATGAGCCAGCGAGTACGACCTGTTGTCATCGTCCGCAGTGACAATCAATCAACAAGGACATGCGTCATGAACGCCATTCTAACATTGCGACCCGCTACCTCGGCAACCCACGCCAGCGCTTGCCCAGCGGCTTCTCCCGTTCCTGCGCTAGATCAACTCTATGACGCCCTGGATCATGTAACATCAAAGCAAAACCCTCGTACCGCCCATCTGATGCAGTCCAGCTTGCGTAAACTATCGCAAAAGGTCGTCGAGGAGGCGGCGGAAGTCGCCCTGGAAGCGGTGAGAAAGCGGACGGATACGACGGTTAGCGAAAGTGTAGATCTTCTCTACCATCTCGTTGTTCTTTGGCATCGCCTGGGAATTCGGCCTGAAGATGTTTGGGCTGAGATGCAGCGACGGAGTGCCGTGACAGGGATCACCGGGAAGCTGCCCAAAAAAGGCGGCGCAATAGCGAGCTGTGATTCAAGAAGCCGAGCCGATTATCGCGGCTTAGGGGAACACGACATCGCATCGAAGACCAATCCAACCCGCTCAGAGAAGAAGTAACCATGCGTCTTTTAGTCTGTGGAGGGCGTCACTATGAGGATGCCGAACTAGTACAGCGGGCGCTTATCGCCTTGCACTGGAGAAGCCCCATCTCGGTTCTCATACATGGCAATATGACCGGAACGGGTATCATCGCCGAAGGATGGGCGCGTCGAGCAGGCGTTCCAGTGGTCCGCTATCCCCCAAATTGGGAACTATACGGCAGTAAGGCCGAGCACCTTCGTAGCCAATTCATGCTGAATGACAGCCGATCGACACTGGTCATGGCTTTTCCCGGAGGCCGCAATACGGCTGACCTCGTCCAGCAAGCTATGAAGGCTAAAATCGCGGTTCTGGAGATCCCCAACCATGACGGCCACCCGCTTCCCGCGTTGCAACAACTCAACGGACTGCTCGGCGCTGCCTACGCGACGGTCTGATCTCCTGGACCTACCGCGCAAGCAGAAACGGGGCATTCAATCGCTGAAGTTTCTCCCATCAAAGGGGAAGACGTCGAATTATCTCGACCGCTCCTCCTCTGCGGTTGGCCGATCCGAGCCATCGGCCTGCAGAACGCATCAAAGCTGGCATTCATGGCTAAGCTCTTGGCGGATATGCACATTGCCCCTGCTCACCGCAGTCAAGCCAATCTGCCTTGAGACCTTGCAAGACAGAACATGCAATTGAGACCGCGATTTCAGCTTGACCGAGGATGGCCAGCATCCTCGCCTAACGAACAATAGGAGCTTCAGATGATGCAAATAAATTCCGCACCGATCACTGTTGCCTGCAAGGCTCCTAAACGCAAAACCAGTCGGCGTCCGAAAAGCATATTCGAAACGTCGCGAGAAGGTAGCCGCTATGTCGAATGTCCGACATCAGCGCCCTTGAGACAGAATTGGTTTAATTGAGAAGAGAGGATTTTCGGCTCATCGTAGCTCTATCAAAGGAAGCGAAGATGAGA
>NZ_RAIN01000024.1:0-73752 GCF_003610155.1 Rhizobium sp. WW_1 | reverse complement strand
CCTCTGCCGCCGCCTAACAGAGCCGGAATAATCACTACAGATCCGAGGGCGGTTCACCGGTCAGGCCGTCAATGCGCATGGAAAATCGCGCTTACGTTCCGAACCTTTAGGCCGTTGGTGTTGTAGCGAATGTTGGCGGCGCTGCGGCTCCCCGGGCACGTTCACTCGGTATAAGTTGAACGGTTGCTCGATGGAAGCGGCTCAGCTCTCGCTGGATAGAGCGCTCTTGAGATTCGTTTCTACAAAGTCACGCCCTTTGAACAGGATCGGCATCTTGAGAGTATCCGCGCAAGCATAGGATAGGCAGTCGGCGAAGTTGAGTTGGGCGGGATGGCCCTTTCCCTTGCCGTATACAGCGAAGGCTTCCACCGCGCGCCGGGCGATGGCATCGGTGATTGGAATCACGGTAATTTTGGCCGCTTGAAGAAAAGCGTCAAACATCTCTTGGGCATCGAGGACCTCTAGCCCAAGAATACGCGCCAGATTGATGGTCGCCTCAAGCCGGACATGCGCGCCAGTTTGCCGCTGTGCGGCGCCATCGAGAGCGTCCAAGTAGATATCGGCTTCCGGCTCTCCGGCAAGGATGGCGACGAAGGCAGAGGTCTCGATGAACATCATTGACCCCACAGTGCGTCACGTTCCTCTTTCGTTAAGGGTGGGGCAGGTGGGAGCTTTGCCTTGGCAAGTGCTCGTGCACGGATCTCTGCGACGTGCTGTTTCAAGGGCACAGCTTCGTCAGCCCGCTCAATCTCGTGCTGCAACGCAAGCTTGATAGCCGCGGTCAGGTTGGAGGCGCCACGTTTGCGCATAACGGTTTCCGCCAAGATGCGAACTTCCGAATCTCGGATACTGAGCATGTGACACCCTTGTTGTCATGACAATAGCTGTATATACGTATGGACGACTTTTGTCCATACGTGACTGAGACTAGATTCATGTCTGTTTCTGACCCTGTGCCCAATTCCGGCGCCATCGACCCTAGGCGTTCACACCATTCTGGTCGCGGGTCCTAATCCCTTCACATCATTACAGATCCAAATTTGTGGGCTGCGGGCCGTGATTTTTAAAGTGGCGTTACAGCCAAGTGCAGCGGCCCGGTGGCAATGGCTGCGGGACTGGCGTCGGCCAGCTTATGGAAGCGGCAACGTCGAAGGTGTGGCCAGCAGACTGCCAGCGACACGGTGTTAAAACCGTGATCCCCCAGCAGATATTCAACCTGTGAAAAGTGCCGACCAGGACATGTCAATTTACGGAATACGCGCATATTCTCGGTTGCAGTCGAGGTCTACTCAAGAATCGAGGCTTCACTTGATAAAAAAGGCTATTTTGATCGCAGGACTACTTTCCCAGCCTTGCGCCATCGCCCAGGCAACTGAGGCATACAAGACATATCTGTTCGAGAACAATCCGGGTTCGAATAGAAGCGGCCCGGTCGACGCTGCGACACAGCTTGCCTACTATGCCGCGAATTTGGTGCTGGTTCAAAAATGCGACGGCCAACATCAGCGGCACCATGAAGCTTGGGAGAACCGGATAGCCGTTGGTATTCTCACTTACGGTTCGCGTTATAGGCTTTCGTACGATCTCCAGAAAGCCTCTGAGCGAGATGCTCAAAAGCAGTTAAATGACTTAAATCAACACGGAAAAATTTCCGACGCGATGTGCAGGCATGCGGCTTCGATGTTCAGAGCAGCTCTCGCCGCAGACATGGAACCTCCCAACGGGACCAAAGCGTCCGATGAGGCGGAATCAAAAAATCGAGCGCTCGCCGAGAGATTAAAGGCCGGCTTCTTCGGATCGATCCGAAGCGGAAGAGCGATTTCTCCGTTTCAGATAGCGAACGTCTCGCTTGGGGATTATAACACCTTTGAAGCTACGATGAAGTGGCCACGCTCGGGCACGACCAACATAATAAGAGGCCGCGTCAACGGTAAGGAGCAACTTATCTGGAGGGAAATCAGCAGTCAGTCATCTGGAAAATCTGTAGCCTGCGAGTATACACTCAATCGCCGCAGTCCGACTTCGATGGCAGGAATTTGGGGTAAGTGCGCACGTGGCGGCTTCGTTGAGATTTCACTACCGGATATCAGTCGTTAGGCGAAATCTCGAGGTTGATCATTGCGGACTTGGTTGTGGCGCCCTTTCGCAATACAGGGTTGTCGGTTCGATTCCCATCAAGAGCAAGGCATAGACCTTGCCGGTGCTGCAAGTAGGTGGGTGATCGCTATCACAAGCCGTTCCGGCCGATGATGGCGTTGCGCGGCGTCTGGTTGGCGGTCATCTTCATGCCGAGCCGCAAGATCGCCGCGCTACCCGTAGTCCCCGTGGCACCAGTCACCAGCCGCGAGCTCGTATGCTGCAGTGACGATCCCTCCCGCATCGAACAGCCGAACGGACCGGCCGTCATCCCGCGATGCTTCCGTGCCTGCTTCATTGTTAGCCTCCCGCCGCGCGCCGCCTAGCGCGTGAAACGGCCGGTGGATCGTAGATTTGCCAGCCATCACTCGTTTACAGGGCCTGCACAATACGACAGCTGTCGTAGATCGTGTCCGTCCGGGCCGACGGTCGCCGGGAAGTCGGCTTGTTGCATGTGTCCCGAGCTGTCCGATCGCCAGCTTCTTTCAGCCTTGTAGACTTGCCCGCATCATGAACATTGATCCAGGCGTCAGATGGAACGGCCTTCCTCTCTCCTTTGTTTTCGATAGATGGCCAATCTCCTGCCGAAGGGCGGCGCTTCGCGTCAACGCTTTGAGATAGACGCGCCAGCCGTGGCAAGCGCCTGTGTCAAGACGACACCAAGCTGCCTGCAGGTGGTCGGGATGAGGGTGCCGATCAGTCGTTCGGAGCGCGTCGTGGTTGGGCTCCCGTCAGTTCGGGAAGTGTTCGACATGGGTCTCGGCAGTGCGACCTATGTAGACCACGCGGCGGCCCGAAAATGAGACGATGTATCCCGCGCACCCAGCCGCTTTCACCCCCTCGCAGAAGGCAACATAGCTATAATCCGCGAGGTTCGCTTGAGCCCATCGCACCAGACGCTCGATCTCATCGGCATCGAATTCAGAGGCGACTCTTCCCGAGGGTGGCTGCATATCCAGCATGATGCTGTCACCATCAGGCAAGTAGTAAGTTTGTGAGTTCCGACGATAATCCACCGTGTAGCCTTCAAAGCCGGCTGCAATCAGTTTACCGACAATTTCCGGAAAGGTCAGGTTTCCGTTGTGGGCGGCATGCAGACAGGTTTGAGCAATAGAGCTGTGTTCCGCGTCCATGGCGGTTCCTTCCATATTTATGTTGCAAGCTGAGGTGAGGTTTAGTCCACCGGGATTGCTTTAATCTCACATCGTTCGGCGAGAGCCTTTAGAATCCGGTCGAGGGCTTCGTGTTCTTCCTTCGTCAATAGATCGAAGAATTCTGCATCATTCTCATCGGCAAGCGCTGCCAGAGCCGGGATCTTAGCCCGGCCCTCCGTTGTCATGGAAAGCTTGTGCGCGCGCTTGTCTTTCTGGCTTTCCTCTCGCACAACCAGTCCCTTGGCCACCAGCCTCTCCGCAAGCTTGCTGATCGCCCCCTTGGTCATGCCCATCTTCTCGGCAAGAGCTGACGGGGCCATCGGTTCTGAATCATAGAGCGCCCGCATGAACGACCACTCCGCGACGGTCACATCTTCCCCCGATACCTTTCGGGCAAATTCCTGCGAGACCGCGTTGGACACCATTCGCATCCAGTACCCTGTATGATCGGTCAGTTTCGAGATGGTCGCCATTGGTGCTCCAACATTGTTGACTTGGAAACTAATTCAGAAAGGTTTCCTAGTCAACAGTGCATTCGAGAGTCGCGAGGTAGAGCGCTGTCGGTTGCGGAGCTATCGCTTCCGCTACCCAAATCCGCAGGGCGGTATTTTGTTTCGGCTCGGCGCATTCCCGACCATCTCAAAATCCTCCCTCAGCTCAACAGCTATAGTTCAAGAGGACTGCTCTTCGGGGTGTCAAGCGACATGAGAAATTGCTCCCATCACTGGCTCGACGTATCGTTGGATTCAAGCGCCGCTCCAGCCTTTTCGCAAAGCCGGTAGCCCTCGCCCCGCATGGTGATCTCCGTGGAATGATGAGGCGCCATCCAATATAGCGGCGGTGTCCAATGGGTTGCAGAACCGCTCGGAGGGTCCCCGGTCTATGCAAGCACCGATTTTGTCGTCGTGACCGAAGACAAGATCGTTGCCGTCTGTCGGTTCTTCGATCGAGATCCCATTAGTCCGCCGGTCGCGGCCTGGTGATCTCGAGTAATCGATGTGGATGACCGACCTCCTAAAATAAAACCTCGATCAGAGGAAATCGAAATTACAATCGGATCGACCGACGCCGGGCGTCGACGCATTAGGTGAAGGACACACAAAATCGTCTCCGGCTCTAAACTAAAGCGCGCTGAATGGTAGCGATGACGTGGCTGTCGCGTTCAGCCGAGGTTCGGGTACCTGAGCGCATGTGCGCGGATGCGATTAATGAGCCAACGCCCCGCTGGGCCAGGCGGCGTGTCACGTCGATGCAATGCATAGGCTGTTGTGAGCTTGGTGCCCTGCCATACCGCTGGCTCCACATCCAATTCAACGAGCCTTCCCGAGGCGATGTCTGCTTCGACCATCCAGGCTGGCATGCCACCCCAGCCGAGCCCTGCCAGGAGAAAGGCGTGCTTTGCACCCAGGTCGGCAAGCAGCCATGTCTTCTGAGCGACGACGCCAAACTGTCGGCCCTGTGACATGCTGGATCTGTCGGTGAGCACCAGTTGGACATGGCCGGAAAGCTGCTCCCGCAGGACGGGCGCCTTCAACTGCGCGAGTGGATGTGATGGCGCTACGACCATGATCAGGTTGAAGCTGTGAAGGCGCTCCAGATCTAGTTCCTGCGAGAACAACGGCACGACGCCAGATATGGCAAGGGAGTAGCGCCTTTCGAGCACGGGCTGGATGACAGCGCCAAGGCTTTCGACATAGACCCGAAGCTGCGTGTCGGGAAAGCTTACCTCGAAATCGGTTATGGCCGACGTGAAGATCTGGATCGGGAAAGTGGCATCAATGGCGATGGCAAGTTCAGGCTCGATGCCGCTTGCAAGATCCCTCGCACGGGCCTTGAACTGACCGGCTTGCCTCAGTACCGCCCTTGCTTCGCTTGCGAGCGCTGCTCCCGCTTCGGTCGGCACAGGATAGCGGCCGACGCGCTCGAACAGCACTAGTTTCAACTGGGTTTCCAGCCCCGCTATCGTTTGGCTGACGACGGACTGTGCCCGCCCGATCTTGCGCCCAGCCGCGGAAAAACTGCCCTCGTCCACGGCTGCCACGAGCGTTCGCATCTGATCAAGGGTAATGGATTCAATCATATATCGTCCCGGCGGATGGATATCCTTCAATAACATAGGTGAGGCCGATGTATCTGTCATGTCCACCTTCCATTTTCGACATCACCGCCAATCCCGGTAAGCACAAGCAACTAATTATCTGCCGCATTGGAGACGGTGATCGTCTCATCTGATCATCTGGTTTCACGATGGATGCTATCGAATAATATAGGCTTTTTGGATGTATCGAGACGCTTCATACAGAGGGCGCAGACACGGAGACGGCAATCAGCCAGCTATCGGGGCCGTGAAACTAGGTGTGACCAAAATTGCTACGATCGGGAATTCCGATGTGCCCATCCAGGCTTTGCTGGTTCACGGGGCCGATCGTGATGTCTTCGCCAGGCGCGGGTTTTCCGGTTTCGAAACACCCGACCCGAGGCGGCCAGCTTGTGTCGTCACACCGCTTTCTGTCGTCCTGAACTGATCCCCGGGCCAGATAGCTCAATCGGCCGCAGCCGGCCCAAACGGAGAACACAATGTCGAATGTTACGGTATCTTTCCTCTCGCCGCGCCAAGTGGCTGAACAATATCTTGAAAGGGTCGGCGCTTTTTGGGGTTCCCCCGACGTGCCTGAAACGAGTGAGGCAATCGCCGATCTCTTCGCCGAGGATGTGGATTGGCACATTCCGGGCGATCCTGCCCTGGTGCCATGGGCTGGCAAGCGTCGGACCAGAGAATCCGTGCGCGCGTTTTTCCCTGAACTCGCCCGTGGCGTCGAGCCGCGCCAGTATGAGGTAAAGCGGATTTTGGCGGATGACATGATGGCGGTCATAGTTGGCGAACTGACCTCTGCGATCCGGTCGACCGGCAAGGTCGTGGAGTCGTCGTTCGTCATCGAGTTCACGGTTCGCGATGGCAGGATCATTCGCTATCGATTGCATGAGGATAGCCACGCGGTGGCTCTCAGCGCCAGCGTGTCGTAGAGGACGGGCTGGCCCGGGGTTGCGGGCCGGACTGATCCTGACGTCCCGAGCGCAAAAACCAACTCTTCGGACGGATCGCCAACGCGCGCCCAGACACCGCGCTCGGCGCAGCATTGCTTGCAGCGCACAAAGGCGCTGCCTCTTTTTCCCTGTCCCTGCCTTGGATATAGCTGCGAGGGATCGCCTGTCCGCGCACGCGTCTCAACGCCAAGCTAGGGTGGATAGGATGTGAGATCCAATATGTTTGTTTATCGATTGACGTGAATATCGATATCGATGTGAAATCGTCTAAGGATAGTTATGATCATACCATACAGCGTTGGTATCGATGCATCGAATTGCTGACGGACGAGGAGTGGTTCCCAGAGGATGTATGTCGGCCGCTTATCCAGCCGCGCCAGCAACATGTAGATCAGATCTATTCTGTCGAACGAATTCCGAGAGATAAGCAACCGTCTTGCGATAATGCTCTTCCAGCAAAGCGGTTGCTTTGTCGGTGTCGCGCGCCAGGACCGCTTCGGCAAGGACGCTGTGTTCCGCCTGAACATTGCGTCCCGCCGGCTGCGCCGAAGCCAGCAGCACAGGGATGCGATAACGTTCCGTCGCCGCATAGAGGCGCTCGAAGAATTCGAGCGTCCAAGGTGAATCGCAGGCAGACAGAAGGGCGCGATGAAAGGCATAATGGCGTGCTTCAAGCGTCCAGATATCGGCGTCGGGTCCCGTTCGACCGACCTGCAGATTGAGCGCATAGAGCGCTGAAACAATGCCTGCGGCCCAATCGTCGGTGCCGAGTTTGATCGAGGCGCGCAGGGCGTCGGTTTCAATCTTGATGCGCACGTTTACGGCATCGTGCAGTTCCGCAAGCGAAAGCGGCGCCACGCGAAAGCCGCGTAGGGATTCGGCCGTTACCAGCCGCTCTGCTTGCAAACGGTTCAAGGCCTCTCTGAGGGGCGAAAAACCCATATCGTAGCGCTCGCTCAGGTCCGATAGCCGCAAAGGCCGCCCCGGAGCGAGCTCGCCTCGGATGATGTCGTGACGTAGAGCGGCGTAGGCCTTTTCGGCAAGTGTCATGCTGTGTCCTTTGTTTTGGGCAACAGTAGCGCATCTTGGTCTTTATCGGCAATTCTAAATATTTTCGAAAATATTTGTTGCTTTCGCAAATATCCTCACCCATGCTGGCGATCAACAGATAGCGAGGAGGAAGGTTCGATGACCAAAGCGCATGAGAACCACAGGGAGGACGTCGTCGGGCGGGCCAATGTCGAGGATACGCCCGAGCTCCTGGCATATTATGGCGATCTCGAACGCTTCAGCGCGGGTGCGCTCTGGACGGTGGCGAATAAAATCGAGCCGTGGGAGCCGAAATCCCAGTCCGTGCCGGTCGTTTGGCGCTACAAAGACCTTCGCGAGCATGTTTTCCGATCCGTGCAGCTCGTAACACCGGAAAAGGCTGGCCGCCGCGTGATCTATCTCAACAATCCGGGTCGCAGCGATGTCGCGGCAGCCGTGGGTTGGCTCTACGCCGGGCTTCAGGTGATGAACCCCGGCGAGGTCGCGAGCGCCCATCGTCACTCCGCATCCGCCATCCGGTTCATCATGGAGGGGAGCGGCGCCTACACGGTCGTCGACGGTCACAAGATGACGTTGGGCGCGAATGATTTCGTGCTGACGCCGAATGGCACCTGGCATGAGCACGGCGTCGAGGCTACAGGCTCGCCCTGTATCTGGCAGGACGGCCTGGATATACCCTTCGTCAATGCGATGGAGGCGAATTTCTACGAAGTGCATCCCGACCTTTCGCAGGCGGTCGGTTTTGCCGTCGACGACATGACCAAAAGCTGGGGCAATCCCGGATTGATGCCAGCCGGGCAGGTCTGGAACAAGGGTTACAGCCCGATGTTCAAATACGAGTGGGCGCCCACCTATGAATCCCTGGTGAAGTATGCGGATTGTACGGACGGTTCACCGTTCGACGGCGTGCTGATGGACTATGTCAATCCCGTCACCAACGGCCCGGTCATGCAAACCATGGGTGCGAGCATGCAAATGCTGCGCCCGGGCGAACATACCAAGGCGCATCGTCACACCGGCAGCGGCCTCTATCATGTCGCCAAGGGCAACGGATATTCCATCATCAACGGCAAGCGCTACGATTGGCAGGAGCACGATATCTTCTGCGTCCCGTCCTGGGCCTGGCACGAACATGTGAATGGCTCGGATCGGGACGATGCGTGCCTCTTTTGCCTGTCGGATCTGCCCGTGATGCGCGCGCTTGGCCTCTACCGGGAGCAGGCGTTTGGCGACAATGGCGGCTTCCAGCCGCTTCTCTAGGGAAGAATGATATGAGACTTGTGACTTATCGTGCGTCCGTCGAGGCCGCGGCGCGGCTGGGCGTAATCGTCGACGATCTGGTGGTGGATGTTGCGTCATTGGCCACGTCTCGGGGCCAAGACCTGCCAGACACGATGCTCGGGTTGATCGATAGCGGTCGACCCGGCGTGGAGATGCTGGAAGCCTGTCTGGCCGCGGCCAACGGGCAGTTTTCGGCAGGCACTGCGATGGCGCTAGCCAATGTGAAGTTGCTTGCTCCGATCCCGAGGCCACGCAAGAACATCTTCGGTATCGGACTGAACTATGTCGAGCATGTCGCCGAAAGCGCAAAGTCGCTCGATACGGCCAGGGACCTGCCCAAGCAGCCGGTCATCTTCTCCAAGCCCCCGACGACGGTCATCGGGCCGGGGGGGGCCATCGAGCACAATGGCAGGATTACCCAGCAGCTGGATTGGGAGGTCGAGCTTGCCGTTATCATCGGGACGACGGCAAGGCGCGTCGCCAAGGTTGACGCGCTGCGTCATGTCTTTGGCTATTCGGTCATGATCGACGTGTCGGCCCGCGACAACCGGCGCGCAGGCCAATGGATCTTTTCAAAGGGGCAGGACACCTACGCGCCATTTGGGCCTTGCATCGTCACTGCAGACGAAATCCCCGATCCGCAGACCCTTAATCTCTGGCTGACCGTAAACGGAGTCGAAAAGCAGCGCTCGAACACGCGTCACATGCTCTTTAAGGTCGATGATCTGATTTGCGACATATCCGCGGGTATCACCCTTGAGCCGGGAGACATCATAGCATCGGGCACGCCCGAGGGCGTGGGCGCGGGACGCGAGCCGCAGGAATGGATGTGGCCCGGCGATGTTGTGGTCGCCTGCGTTGAGGGAATAGGCTCGCTACGTCATCCTGTTGTCGACGCGACCCCGGAGTAAGTTCATGGTGCACCCATTCAAGGCCGCGGTCGTTCAGATGGCCTCCATGCCGGATGACACGCTGGCGACCGCCGTTAATACCGCCGCGCGGCTGCGTGAAGCGGCGGCAAACGGAGCAAGGCTCGTCGTCTTTCCCGAGGCGTTGATCGGCGGCTATCCCAAGGGCGCCAGTTTCGGTGCGCCGGTCGGCATGAGGAAGATCGAAGGGCGCGAGGCGTTTGCCCATTACCATTCGGCCGCGATCGATCTGGATGGTGAAGAGGTTTCGGTTCTCGCCGAGGCTGCTGCCGAGACCGGCGCGTTTGCCGTTGTCGGCGTAATCGAGCGGAACGGCGCGACACTCTATTGCACGGTGCTTTACCTCGACGGTGCAAAGGGGCTGGTCGGTAAGCACAGAAAGCTGATGCCGACAGCAGGTGAAAGGCTGATCTGGGGTTTGGGTGACGGTTCGACCATGCCGGTGTTCCGCACGGAACTTGGCGTGATCGGCGCGGTCATCTGCTGGGAAAACTACATGCCGGCCCTTAGAATGCACATGTATCATCAAGGGGTGTCGCTTTATTGCGCGCCGACGGCTGACGATCGCGACACCTGGCTTCCGACGATGCAGCATATCGCACTGGAGGGGCGTACCTTCGTGCTGACCGCCTGCCAATATATTACCCGCGCCGCCTATGGCCCTCATCACGAAAGCGCACTCGGCGACGAGCCCGAACGCGTGATGATGCGCGGCGGGTCGGCGATCGTCGGCCCCCTTGGGCGTGTTTTGGCAGGTCCCGATTTCTCCGGCGAAACCATCCTTTACGCCGACATTGATCTGGACGAAGTCATCCGGGCAAAGTTCGACTTCGATGCCACCGGCCATTACGCTCGCCCGGATATCTTTCACCTATCCGTCGACACGCGCGCCAAACCGGCCGTCAGCGAGGTCTGATGCGGTTCGATCTCGACGACGTCGGCAGCCAGAATACCTACAAGTTGCTGGCCGCAACCGTGATGCCGCGACCGATCGCCTGGGTGATAACGCTGGATGCCGAGGGCCGACTGAATGCGGCGCCCTTTAGCTTCTTCAATGTCATGGGGCCGTCGCCGCCGACCGTGGCGATCGGCATCATGGCGGATCCGGAGCGAGGCTTTAAGGATACGGCGCGCAATATTCTCGATACCGGTGAATTCGTTATCAATCTCGTACCTGAGCGCCTGGTTGAGGCGATGAACGTCACGGCTGTCGATGCCCCCCGCGGTATCGATGAACTGTCGCTCGCGGGCCTTGTGACAGCGCCATCGGCCCACATACGCCCGCCACGGATTGCCGAAAGCCCCGTGGCCTTCGAATGCGTATCGCTGTCATCGGTCGTGACCGGCCCATGCCAGGTGGTGGTGATCGGCCGCGTGCTGGCCGTCCATGTAGCCGACGATTGCGTGCTCGACGCCGAACGCGCGCACATAGATACCCCAAGACTCGATCTTGTCGCTCGTTCCTATGGCAGCGATTATGTACGCAGCCACGATACGTTCAGCCTTGTTCGCCCGAAATGGAGCGAGTGGACAGGCTCGAAGCCGGAATAAGCTTTCTTCAAGATTTGTTTTGTCGATCGGCCTTAGCGCGGCCTCGCGCCGAGGCCGATCTTTTTCGTGTTTCGGCTTCTTCGCCGCAACCAGCAGAAGAATCGTCGAATAATTTGATATTTTCGAAAATATTCCGTTGACACTCTCATCGAAACGAAAGAAACTTAACTTGGGAGTTAAGAAATTCATCAATTTGATGGTTCGTCAAGGGAGGAATGACGCGATGCTGCAGGAGCGCGTCGAAGGTCGCTGGCTGGATTCGTTTCGCCGGGTCTTCAAGTTGAACGGCATCGGACGGGGCACGCAGGTGGCCATTCTGTCCGAAACCCAGTCCCGGCCGGTTCTCATTCATCTCTCGGATCTCGCCCTGCATGATCTGGGAGCCGAATACTGCATGATCCAGATGCCGACGCCGCGCCAGACGGCGCCGGTTCCGGTGAAGTCGACCGGCACCTCCTGGGCGATCCAGCAGAACCGCGCGGTCATAGAAGCTCTGAAACGGGTCGAGGTCATCGTCGACTGCACGGTTGAGGGGCTCATTCACGCGCCGGAATGGCCGGAAATCGAGGCATCGGGCAGTACGCGGCTGCTTGTCGTCTGCAATGAGCATCCGGAAATCCTCGAACGGACCGAACCGACTGCGGACCTGGGAGCCAAGGTAGCGCTCGGCGTCGAGATGTTGCGCGCGGCAAAAAGCATGCGGGTGACCTCGGGGGCCGGTACTGATCTGTTGATTGACCTTCGCGGCGCCCCCTGTGGTGGAACACCTGGTTTCGGCACGAAGCCCGGCGATGTGGCGCATTGGCCGGGTGGTCTCTGCCTTGCCTTTCCCGGTCAGAACGCCGTCAACGGCCGTATCGTCATGGATGTCGGCGACATGAACCTGACCTTCAAGACGACGCTCACCAGTCGTATCGATTTCACCGTCGAAAACGACTTCGTCACCGCCATCAAGGGCGACGGCATCGATGCCATCCATTTCCGTGAATACATGGAGGCCTGGGATGACCGCAACGCCTACGGCATGAGCCATGTCGGCTGGGGCATGCATCCGCGTGCCCGCTGGGTCTCAGCCGCCATGTACGACAAGCGCGACATGCAGGCGGTCGAGTTTCGGGCTCTTGCCGGCTCATTCCTCTGGTCTACCGGCGCGAACCAATATGCCGGCCGCTATACGCTCGGCCATTTCGATCTGCCGATGCGCAATTGCACGATCGAACTCGATGGAAAAGTCGTCGTCAAGAGCGGCGTCCTGCAGGGTGAACTGGCGCTTTGACGCCTTCGAAGAGAGTAGAAGCATGAGCGAAATTGCCGATTATTACGACCTCTCGCGCATCCGCCCGGAAGTCCAGAATGTCCTCAATCGCGTGAACGAACTCGGCCGTGAGCGCTTTGCCGGTCGGGCCAAGGCGGTCGATGACGACGCGTCCTTTCCGGTCGAAAACTACAAGGACCTGGCCGAAGAAGGCTTCCTTGGTCTCTGCATTCCGCAGGAGTTCGGCGGCTGGGGCTTTTCGATGTTCGAATACGCCATGGTCGGTGCCGAGATCGGCAAATACTGCGGTGCCACCGCCTTGACCTTCAACATGCACAATTCGTCCATGGCCTGGTCGCGTTTCATGTTCGAGATGCCGAATCTGACGCTTGATGAGAAGGCGACGTTTGCGCCGCTTCGCGAACGGCAATTCCGCCGAGCGATCGCCGAGCGCGCCATCTTCTCGCAGCCGATTTCCGAAGGCGGACAGAACTGGACCTCCAAGCCCAACCAGACCCAGTGCCGAAAGGTCGATGGCGGCTGGATGATCAACGGCTTTAAGAAATTCGCGTCGCTTGCAGGTTATTGCGATTACTACACCATCGTCTGCACCGAGACCTTCGAGGGTCAGGAGCCGCGCCATGAGGACACGATGCTGTTCGTCGTCCACAAGGATACGCCCGGCCTTACCGTCAAGGGCGAATGGGATCCTCTCGGCATGCGCGGCACCAACAGCCGCGATCTCATCTTGAAGGATGTTTTCGTCAAGGCCGACGATCTCCTGATGCCGCGTGGCATCTTCAACAAGACGCTGCCCAATTGGCCGCACATGATGATCACGCTGTCGCCGACCTATATGGGTGTGGCCCAGGGTGCCTATGATTTCATGGTCGACTACCTCAAGGGCAAGATTCCCGGCCAGCCGCCGATCGATCGGCGCATGTACGCCACCAAGCGCATTGCGGTCGGCAAGATGTATGCGCGCCTTGCCAATATACGTGCGCTGTGGTGGCAGGCCTTCAGCGAGGCCAAGGGCTTTCCGAGCAAGGGCGAGGTGCTGCGCATGTACGCGGCGCAATACAACGTCATGGAGGGCGCTGCCGAGATGACGTCGATGGCAATTCGTACCTGTGGCGGCCAGTCGATGCTGAAATCGCTGCCCCTGGAGCGAATGTATCGGGACAGCCGCTGCGGCGCATTGATGCTGCCCTTCACCTCCGAGATCATGGAGGATTATCTCGGCGTGCTCGCGCTTTATGAGATGGACGAACTCGATCACGCTCCCGGCGACGAGGGCGGCGCCCGGACCTCGCTTTGGCGCGGCGACGCGAGTGGCGCCGGAGGCGTGAGGTAAATCCGATGCCGCGCGAACGGGTTGAGATCATCGGGCAATGCCCAGCCTCTCCCGAGGCGGTCTGGGCGATTGCCAACGATTTCTGCGGACAATGGCATCCGGCCATTGCCGATATCCATGCCGAACGAGATGCCCGCGGCAGCCTCATCCGCGCCTTCACCGTCCATGGCGAGAACACGCTCTACCGCGAACAGCTTACCTGGTTCAGCGATAGCGATCGTTCGCTTGGCTACTCGCATCTTGAGGGCATCTCCGGTGTCGATCACTATGACGGCTCCATAATCGTTTCCAGCCATGATGCCGGTGGCAGTCTGATCAAATGGGCCGCCGAGGTCGATGCCTCTGATGGGGCGCGCCTGTCCGATATTTGTCGGGGCACCAAGGCAATCTTTGAAGCCGGTATCGCAGCACTTTCGCACAAGGCGCAACGGCACGATGCGACGCCGGCCCGACCGCCCATTTTCCGGCCGGTCACGTTCGAGGAGATGTCGTTTGGTAAGCGGCCCACGTTGGCGCTGACCGCAACGCCGCACCAGGATGGGCCGCTTTGCCTCTTCCTGCACGGTATCGGCGGCGGGCGAGGAAATTGGCTGCCGCAGCTTAAGGCTGCCGGCACTGTCATGCGTGCGGCCGCCCTCGACTTGCGTGGCTATGGCGACAGTACGCTCGGGACCAGCCCATCGACAGTCGAAGATTATTGCAATGACATATTGCATCTGCGTGAGGTTCTGGGTGCTGACAAGCTTGTCCTGGTCGGCCTCTCCTATGGATCATGGATCGCCACGTCCTTTGCCATGCGCCATCCAGAACTTCTGGCCGGGCTAGTTCTTTCCGGCGGCTGCACCGGCATGTCGGAGGCTTCACCAGAGGAGCAAGAAGCCTTTCGCGTCAGCCGCCAGGTGCCGCTCGATGCAGGGTTGGCGCCCGCGGATTTTGCCGCCGATGTGGTGAAGGTCCTCGCAGGTCCCGGTACGTCGGCTGAGGTGAGGAAGCAATTGTGCCGCTCCATGGCGGCAATGCCGGCTGAGACCTATCGTGACGCATTGATGTGTTTTACCAATCCGCCGGAGCGTTTCGACTTTTCCCGCCTGACGATGCCCGTGCTGATGATGACGGGGCAACATGACCGCCTTGCCACGCCGAGCGAGATCCGAGGCGTTGCAAGACGCATCCATGAATATGCGCCACTCCCCGACATTCGCTACGAAACAATTTGGCATGCGGGCCATGTCTGCAACGTGGAGCAGCCAGAGGCGTATAACCGCATTCTTCTCGATTTCCTTGGAAAGCTCTTGAAATGAACAGTCTCCCGCGTCGCCAGCAGAACCGGATCATACGCGAGCGGCGTATCCTGGATGCTGCGCTCAAGGTGTTTGCCGAAACGGGCTATTCGGGCGCGACCATGGATATGGTCGCCATCGAAGCCGGGCTGTCGAAGCCCACCCTCTACCAGTATTTCGAATCCAAGGAAGCGCTCTTTTCGGCGATGATGATTGGCGAGCGCGATCAGATGCTGGAGTTCTTTCAACATCCTTCCGGCAAGGGAATGGTCGCCGACCTTCATGGCTTTGCGTGGGACTATGCCGACACGGTCATGCGTCCCGACCTTCTGTCGCTGGCACGTCTGATCATTGGCGAAGTGCAGCGCTTTCCCGAGATTGGTCGCGCCTATCAGGAATCCGGCCCCGACCGGCTTCTGCGCGGGATCATGGATTATCTGGAAGGGCGCCGCGGTGCCGGCGAGCTTGTCTTTGACGATGCAGAACTGGCGGCCCAGGACCTCTGGGGCCTGATCCTTTCGGCGCCGCGAACGCAAGCGCTCTACATGCCGGACAGCCCGCCAAGCCGGAGCGGAATAGCACGGTATCTGAACAACGGTCTCAGGATATTCCTGAAGGCCTATTCGACCCAGCCAGAGGCGGATCTGGCCAAATTAGAGGCGTTGATAACAGCCCATTCCCTTCAGCAGGTGGAACATGACGATTGAAGACTATCTGGCCGATCCGGCCAGTCGATTTGCGACGGTCGCAATGACCGATACGAACGGGCTCCTGCGCGGACAGATGGTGTCCGTCGGTAGTCTGAAGGGGATCGCGAAAAGCGGCATGGGCATGTCCCCCGTGACGCTGGCGCTCGATCCGACCGACGTGGTTCTGACCATTCCCGGCGTCTCCGATGGCACGTCGGATTTCCATGACGATCCCTTGATCATCGACCCGTCGACCGTTCGCCACCTGCCATGGTCAAAGCCCGGTCACGATCTTTTGGTGCTGTCCAACTATTCAGGCGGAACGTCCGAGCTGTGCCCGCGTTCGATCCTGAAGCGTGTGCTCGAGCGTATCGGCACTGCCGGATATGTGCCGCGCTACGGCATGGAGCTCGAATACACCCTTTTTGATGAAACGCCGGAAAGCGCGCGCGCCAAGGGCTATCGCAATCTCAAGACGGCCACGCAGCACAACAGCCACGATCTGGTGCTCTATCAGGTTCAGCAGACCGAGTGGTACGAGGCGGTCGCCGCCATGTGCGAGCCGCTGCGCATCGATCTTGCCAAGATGCATGAGGAGATCGGCGGCGGCTTCCTCGAGGCCTGCATCGCGGCGGGCGAAGGACTGGAGCCTGCCGATCAGCTTATCCTGCTTAAGAATTTTCTGCGTTCGCTGGCGCAAAGACAGGGAAGATGCGTCACCTTCATGCCGCGTTGGACGGAGGCAGCCGATAGCCAGTCGATCCATGTGCATATTTCGCTGAAGGATCGCGATGGGCAGGCGGTTTTTCACGATCCCACACAGAAGAATGGTGTGTCCCAGACATTTCGCCACTTCATCGGCGGGCTGCAGACGTATATCGGCGACTTGACGCTGCTCTTCCAGCCGACGGTCAATTCCTATCGCCGCTTTGCGCCCGGTACGTTTGCGCCGCCGGGCCTCAGTTGGGGTTTCGAAAATCGCACGACCTGCTTCCGCATCGTTGGTCATGACGCCGGCTCGCTGCGTGTCGAAAATCGGCTGCCCGGCGCCGATACCAACCCCTATCTGACCGTCGCAGCAACGGTCGCGGCCGGCATTGCCGGCATCCTGGAGCAGATAGAGCCAGAGGCGGAAACGATCGGCAATGGTTACGCGCAGCAACCGGCGCGTGATTTCGCTCGATCGATGCCGGAGGCGATCGAACGCTTGCGTGGCTCGGACTTCGCCAAGGATTGGCTCGGCGCCCGGTTTGTCGAGGCTTTCGCCTCGACACGAGAAACTCAGCACAACGAGTTCCGTCGCAAGATTCCCGACGTGGAATTGGAGCGCTTCTTCGATTTGGGATGAACGCATATGGACACAGATCTTCGTGGCCTTTTCCTTGAGAGCATGAGCAGGGTCGCCTCTGCCGTGACCGTGGTGACGACGGATGGCGAGGCAGGCCGTTTCGGCGTCACAGTCTCATCCATGACATCTGTCTCGGCCGATACCAACAGGCCCTCCCTGCTGGTCAGCATTCATCATTTGAGCCCCGCCGGCGAGGCGATCCGGAAAAACAAGCGGTTTTGCGCAAATGTGCTGAGCGGCAACCAGAGTTTCGTTTCGGATCTTTTTTCAGGACGCC
This sequence comes from Rhizobium sp. WW_1, assembly GCF_003610155.1. Classification (NCBI taxonomy): domain Bacteria; kingdom Pseudomonadati; phylum Pseudomonadota; class Alphaproteobacteria; order Hyphomicrobiales; family Rhizobiaceae; genus Rhizobium; species Rhizobium sp. WW_1. Next base: position 56,403 of record NZ_RAIN01000024.1, on the reverse strand, counting down.
TCAAGCATCTTGGCGATGACAGGTTCGCCGCGATCGGCTGGCATGGCAGCTCGAATGGATCTCCCGTCATCGACGGCGCCATCGTATCCCTCGATTGCGAGTTGAAGACGGCTCTGCTCTGGGGGACACACTTCATTCTTATCGGGGAAGTCGAGCAGATCGAGCTGTCCCGGCAACGTTCGCCGCTTGTTTACGCCAATCGCGGATACAGGCGCGCCGTTCCGATTGCGCCGGACGACGATCAGCCGCATAGCCCGGACAATGTGTTGCGCGTCGGCTTTTTTGTGACCCTCGGACCGGAATTCGTGCCGCCGCTCGTTGCCGATTTCGCTGGCCAGACACCAGGTGTCGACATTCGCCTTTTGGAAGCGGACCATGATGATTTGATCGAGCAGATGCGTGCCGGTAAGATTGAGGCTGCGATTACGTTCGGGTCGATCGAGGAGCCGGAACTCGATAGCGAACTCCTGTGCGCGCCGGCGCCGCATGCACTCTTGAGCTCCGACCATCCGTTGGCGGAAAGGCCCAGCCTTCGCCTTGCCGACCTTGCCGAGCTACCGATGATCCTGCTCGATCATCCCTCTGTTCGCAGTGCGACCGCGGCGCTGTTTCAGCGCAACGGATCGAAGCCCGTCATTCGGCTGCAATCGCCCTCGCTCGCTATGGTGAGGGGGCTTGTGGCACAAGGCCTCGGATATTCGATCGTGCCGCAGAAGCCGCAGAACCGAACCGCACCCGACGGTCGGGAAATTCGCGCCATACCGCTGGATGAGGATTTTCCGGAAGGGGCCGTTATAGCGGTCACGCAGCGTCGAGATCGGCAAAGCGATCTGGCCAAGGATTTCATTGAAAAGTGCAGGATCTCGTTCAAGCGCGCCTGAGGGGGAACGGCGCGCATTGATGCGGGAATTGACAGGAGAATACCAAAATAGATGCCGCTGAGAGCGGCAAGATGGGAGAGGGGAATACAATATGGCTCAGGAAGAAGCTATCGACATGAGTGGTGTCGGAAGTAATCAACTTCGTAAGAACTCGCTCGGGCTGATCGCCGTCACCTTCATGGTGATTTCGGCGGCGGCCCCGCTGACGGGGGTTGCCGGCGCCATGCCGTTGGCCTTCATGCTCGGCAACGGTGCGGGCATTCCCGCGACCTTCATCTTCGTGACGCTGGTGATGCTAGCCTTTGCCGTCGGCTACGTCACCATGTCGCGTTATGTCACCAATGCCGGCGCCTTCTATGCCTACGCGGCGCGCGGCCTTGGCGGCCGTGTTGCCGGCGCGGTCGCGGTGACCGCTTTGGTTGCCTATAACGCCATGCAGTTCGGACTGATTGGCCTATTCGGTGGCATTGCCGCCGGTATCTTCGGGTCGTTTGGACTGGTGCTGCCCTGGTGGGTATGGAGCTTGCTTGCCATCCTGCTGGTGGGCTTCCTCGGCTACCGTCAGGTCGACCTGTCGGCCAAGGTGCTCGTCTTCGTCGTCGCGCTCGAATATCTCGTGGTGCTGATCGTCGATTTCGCGATCCTCGGCAAAGGCGGTGCAAGCGGGCTTGCGCTCAACGTCTTCGATGCGAACGTCGTTTTTTCTGGCTCGCTGACGGCGGCGATCCTCTTCTGCATGGGGTGCTTCATCGGCTTCGAGGCGACCACCATCTATGCCGAGGAGGCGCGTGATCCTGAAAGAACGATCCCGCGGGCCACCTATCTGTCCGTGCTGATGATCGGCATCTTCTTCATCTTTACCACCTGGTTGATGATTGTCGGCATCGGTGCGGACAAGCTCATTCCGACCATCCAGGGACTATCTGACCCGTCGGCGTTCTTCTTTAATCTTGCCGGCCAGTATGCCGGCGGTACAGTCGCAAATATCGCCGGCATTCTTCTGGTTTCCAGCCTGTTTGCGGCGCTCTCGGCCTTTCACAACTACATCGCGCGCTACAGCTATGTTGCGGGTCGCGAAGGCTTGCTGCCCGAGGTATTCGGTCGGACGCATGATACCCATCAGAGCCCGCATGTCGGTTCGGTGACGCAGACCGCCGGAGCATTGATCGTCCTGGCATTCTTCGCCGGTCTTGGCCTCGACCCGGTCCTGAACATGTTCACCTGGATCAGCCAGATCGGAACCCTGGGCGTGCTTGGCATGATGACCGTCACCTCGATCGCCGTCATCGCGTTCTTTCGCCGTACGGACCACAATGCGTCGGCGTTGACGACGCTGATCCTGCCGCTTGCGTCAGGATTGGTGATGGCAGCTCTGTTCGTCTACATCTTCCTGCATTTCGGCGATCTGACCGGTACGACCGGCGGCGTGCTCGGCATCATCCTGCCCTCACTGATCCCGCTTGCGGCGATCGTCGGCTATTTCCTCGCGATGCGTCTGCAACGCGCCGATCCGGCGCGCTTTGCCAATATGGGACACAATCGGAGTTAAGTAGAGGCAGGCTCCATCTGTCCAGATGGCTCGCGATTGCATACGTCATATCCTGGCGCCAAATTCTACATGGGCGCCGGGCTCTCCTAAGAAAGGCCATGACTCGTGAGAATGATCATCAACGAACACCCAAAGTTCGATTGCAACAGATCTTCTTTGCCGCAAGGTCGATAATGTCGTTGCTGTTACGAGTTCGGGACGTACCGTAATTCCGGATCGCGACGTCTGCTCCACCGTAGGCGATCGTATGAACCCGTGCTTCGCTCGTGCGGATGACCTTCAAGAACAAGGCATTCATGGTGTCGAACATACCAACCGTCGTCGGCTTGGTACAGGTTTTGGGCTTGTAGCTGTCGCTGACCCGGTCCGTGACCAGGAAAAGCACCTTCTGGCGGTTGGAACCGGTCGTGCCGGCGCCACCCGTTGCGATGATCGGGCTTCGCCGCGTCAGCATCGTGTCGAAGCTCGTATTCTGGTCGTTGTCATAGCCCTGACAGGGAAACGTCATCAGGTTGGCGGGGCCCGACGTGTTTTCGACCTGTGTCATATCCGATGACAGCGGTGATACGCCTGTCGGACCGACATTTTCTACCCGTGTGCCGTATGTATAGACCGCCATGCGGTAATGATCGGGCGCTACCCGGCTGGCGGCCAACCTTCTCGAATTAGCATCTGATGCCTGCGATGCCGCCGTCTATGACGCTGTTGCCAATAGGAGGAAGCCGCCCGGCCACCGGCCATTGCGATGACAATCAGGCGAATCCGTTCTTCGTAACTTATCTACCCCCCACTTTCACGCTTGCGGAGAGGATGGTCGTCTAATTATCAGATTTCAGCATGAATTCATTCGATTTATGTGGATTGTTATATGATCGAATGAGTTGCATCCATTGGACGTCCAACTGCTGGACCAGAAAATTTCGCGTGGGGGAGGTGTCCAGATGACGATGAATTCCGATGTTTCGCTGTTTATAGGGGGCAACTGGAGATCGACGCCGGAGACGCTGCCGATCGTAAACCCGGCGAACGAAGATGTTATCGGAAGCGTCGCTGTCGCAGGCCCTGAGGATCTTGAGGACGCGCTGGCTGCTGCTGGCGATGGCTTCCGGATCTGGAGCCAGACCTCTCCGTGGAAGCGATCTGAAATCATCCTCAAAGCCTGTGCGCTCATGCGGGAGCGCATCGAGGACATTGCCCGTTCGATCACATTGGAGAACGGCAAGTCGTTGTCGGAAGCGCGGCTCGAAGTCGTCCGCGGTTGCGAGTTCTTCGAATGGGATGCGGGCGAATGCGTCCGTCTCTATGGCCGCGTGATCCCCAGCGAACCGGGTATCCGTTACATGGTCGTGCATGAGCCGATCGGCCCGGTCGCTGCCTTTTCGCCGTGGAATTTTCCAATGAGCCAACCGGCACGCAAGATTGCGGGTGCCATTGCCTCTGGATGTTCCGTCATCATGAAGGCTTCCGAGGAGACGCCAAGCGGCGTCATGCATATCGCCCGCGCTTTCGAGGACGCTGGTCTGCCACCAGGCGTACTCAATCTCGTGTTTGGGATTCCGGCCAGAATATCCGAGTTCCTGATCCCCCGCCCCGAGATCCGGATGATCGCCTTTACCGGTTCGACTGCCGTCGGCAAGCATCTGACCGAAATTGCCGCGCGGCATATGAAGCCGGCATTGATGGAGCTTGGCGGCCACGCGCCCGTGATTGTCTGTGACGACGCTGACCCCGTGGCTGCGGGTATCGCAAGTGCGACCCGCAAATATCGCAATTCCGGCCAGGTCTGCACATCGCCGACGCGTTTCTTCGTTCACGAGAGCATCTATGATCGCTTCACGGCGGCCTTCGTCGAGAAGGCGCGGTCTATCAAAGTCGGGGACGGTCTGGATCCGGCGACGCAGATGGGGCCTGTTGCAAACGACCGCCGTATCGAGGCGCTGCAGGCGCTCGTCGACGACGGCCGCGCAAAGGGTGCAAAGGTCCTGTGCGGCGGTCACAGGCTGGACAGGCGCGGTTATTTCTTCGCGCCAACAGTGATGGCGGAACTTCCGGAAGGCGCGCGAGCCATGCAAGAGGAGCCCTTTGGCCCGTTGGCGCTGATCAATCCGGTGCGCTCGATAGACGAGGCCCTTGAGCAAGCAAATGCGCTTCCCGTCGGGCTTGCCGCCTATGGATTTGCGCGCTCGGCAGCCAATGTCGACCGCATCGCGCGCGGCCTTGAAGCCGGCAATGTATCGATCAACACGTTGGAAGCATCCCGTGCCGAGACGCCGTTCGGCGGCGTCAAGGAAAGCGGCCTTGGGCGTGAGGGAGGAGTGGAAGGCATCCTTCACTACACGATCGCGAAGAATATCTCGCATCTCATCGACTGATGTCGATTAGTGAAGACGGGTTGAAGGTGGTTGCCTCTCAGCCACCTACCATCGTCAGCAATGCTTGAGAGAGGGCCGTTTCCTCGTTTCGCAGTTCCATCAGGATGTCGAAATGATTGCGTTCGGGGACTTCGAGCGTCTGTACCGGATGGCCGAGATCCTTCCATGCTTCGGCAAAGGCAGCCGATTGGCGCTTGAAGCCGGGCGCCTCCTTCTCGGCCCATGCGACCAATACCGGGCAGCCGCGTCGCGGCAGATGCCGAATTGGGCTCAAGCTGTCGATCTGCTGTTCATCGAGCGAAAGCCATTCCTGCGGAAAGCTGGCCGCCAGCGGCGCAAGTTCGAATAGGCCGCTCATCGGCAAGGCTGATTTCACAAGGTTTTCCGGCACGCCGAAATCCTGATGCCATCCTCCAGCCAGCAGCATGCCAGTAAGGTGTCCGCCGGCTGAGCTGCCGCCGATATGGATACGGTCGCGATCGATGCCGTAGCGGTCTGCGTTTCGCCAGAGAAAGGCGAGGGCCGTGCGGACTTCGCGGACGATCTGCGAGAGGCTGACCGTCGGCGCAAGACGATAGTCGACGACCGCAGTCATAATACCCGCCTTGGCCAGCATGCCGGCCATCATCGCGGAATCGTATTTCGACAAAGCCCGCCAATAGCCGCCGTGCACGAAGAGGAAGACCGGGCGCGGCGCGGTGTCGGGGCGCGGTCCGAAAATATCGAGCGTCTGCTGGCTTTCGTCGTCATAGACGATATCGCCAAAGCGCAACCAATCGCCCCGGACTTCGTCAGATGTCTCGCGATAGGCGCGCATCTCATCCGGGAAGCGGTCGCCGACGGTGGCACGTGCATTGTAGTCGACATCCAGCCGTTCTCGCGGCCAGCTTCCCTCCGCAATCAGCGTATTGGCGAAGCGGTTCATCATTTCCTCCTCATGGGGATATTAAAGGACGAGGCCGCCGGCCCGGTTTTCGATCAATCGGACAATGTTGAGCGCGGTCATCTCGGATGATTTCGGATTGGTCGCCAGGGGCCGGTTCTGCAAGCGGATCTCAAGCTTGCCGAAATCGCCCTCCGCATGGATTTCGTGGGCATTGAGCTCGACATGCGGATCCGCAATCAACGTCACGCGCGTGTGATCCATGCCGATGCCGGCAAGCGAGGTGATAATTGTCGCATTGGCATTCTGCGGGAAACGGTCGGCCGCTTCGCGCGCGGTCCCTTCGAAAAAGGAGAACGGCGCCTGTAGCGCGTCGAGGTCGCAAAGCTCCTCCGCCGCCGTCCCGCGCCAGGCTTTTGTAGGCTTGACGATGCGATGCTCGACGCCTGAGAGATTGAGCCTGGATGCCGCCGCAAGCGCGTCGATGCCACCGAGCGCGCCTGGGGGCACCAGCAGCTGCCGGCGTTGGATCTCGGCAAGTGCCACCAGCTCGGACAGAATTGTCTCATCAGTCAGGGCGGAGGTGGAGGAGACCGCAAAATCCATGCCGGCCGAAAACGCCGCGCGGGCAAAGGGTAGCACGCTTGCTCGCCCCGCCGCTTCGACGACCAGTGTCGCGCCTGTCGCCGCAAGATCGCCGGGCTCTTTGATCAGCCGTGCGCCGGCAGGCAACGCCACGCGCTCACGCTCCAGATCGCGGACGGCCACCGCAACGATAGCAACGGGAGAGTGGCGGTCCGCCAGAAGCGAGGCGACGCGCTGATTGATGGCTCCCCAGCCGACAAGACAGATCGCTTCAGATTCCGACATAACCCTGCACCTGCTGAAAATCCCGATCGAGATCGGCGCCGTTGCCCGACCAGACGCTTCGTCCCTTCTCGATAATATAATGCCGATCGGCCAGCCGCTTCAGCACGGCGAGATTCTTGTCGACAAGGAGGATCGCCTGACCGGCTGTACGCAATTTTCCGATGACATCCCAGATTTCCGCGCGAATGACCGGGGCAAGCCCCTCGGTCGCCTCATCGAGAATGAGAAGCCATGGATTGGTCATCAGGGCCCGGCCTATGGCGAGCATCTGCTGTTCGCCGCCGGAAAGCGTGCCGGCCGCCTGCTCGGCGCGTTCGCGCAGGCGCGGAAACAGCGCATACACCCGCTCCAGCGTCCAGCCGTCTGCGTATTTCTGCCGGTTGGCGGCGGTGGCCACGAGATTCTCCCGAACGGTCAGTGTCGAAAAGATCTGGCGTCCTTCGGGCACGAGGCCAACGCCGAGCCGCGCCACACGCTCCGGCGGTTGTCGGGTGATCGGTTGGCCGCCGATCGTCACCCTGCCGCCGCGTGCAGGGACGAGACCCATGATCGTCTTGATCGATGTCGTCTTTCCCATGCCGTTGCGACCCATCAAGGTGACGCATTCGCCTTTGGCCACTTCGAACGAGACATCGAACAGCACCTGGCTGTGGCCATAGCCGGCTTGAAGTCCTTCGACACTCAGCATAGTTCGTCCTCGTTTCCGAGATAGGCCTCGCGCACGTCTGCGCTCGCGGCAATTTCCTCGGCGTTGCCGGTCATGATGATCCGCCCGTAAACAAGCACGGAAATGCGGTCGGCGAGCGCAAATACGGCGTCCATGTCGTGCTCGACCAGCAGGATCGTCACCTTGCCGCGAAGGTCCCGCAACACGTCGATCATGTCCTGGCTTTCGGCATGGCCAAGGCCGGCCATGGGCTCGTCGAGCAGCAACACCTTTGGTCGGCCGGCCAGCGAGACCAGAAGCTCGAGCTGTTTTCGTTCGCCATGCGAGAGGTCGTCGACGACGATGTCGGCGCGTTTGCCGAGTGGGCTGCGACCGAGCAACTCATCGGCCTCTTCCCATACGTCGTGGCGCGCCGTCATGCGATCAAGTATGCGTAGATTGCGGCCGAGCCGCACCTGGACAGCCGCGGCAATGTTCTGCCGCACGGTGAACTCCCCGAGCAGGCTCGTTACCTGGAAGGTGCGTCCGAGCCCGAGTTTCACACGCGCAGCCGGTGCCAGCCGGGTGATGTCTTGTCCCGCGAAAATGATCCGGCCTTCGGTGGGGAGCAGATTGCCGCACAGCTGGTGGATCAGCGTCGATTTTCCAGCACCATTCGGTCCGATCAGGGCATGAATATGCCCCTCCTGGAGCGAAAAGCTGACCTTGTCCGTCGCCGTCAGCCCGGCAAAGCGCTTAACCAGTTGTTGCGTCTCAAGGATCGTCGTCATGCCGCGCTCCCTCGAAATCGTGCGAGAAGGCCCTGGATGCCGCCCTTGGTGCCGAGAACCACGACGAGAAGAAGGATGCCGAGGACAAGTTGCCAATGCTCCGTCCAGCCCGCCAGATAGGTCTGCAGAAGGGTAAAGGCTGCGGCGCCCAAAATCGGGCCGACAAAGGTGCCGACCCCGCCAAGTATGATCATGATCATCAGCTCGCCGGACTTGGTCCAGGCAAGCGTGTCGGGGCTCACGAACCGCATGAAGACCGCCATGAGCGCGCCGGCAAGCCCTGCTCCCATGCCTGAGAGCACGAAGGCGTAAAGCTTGTAGCGGAAGGGCTCGATACCGAGCGACATCATGCGCTTTTCATTCTGGCGGATGCCGGCAAGCATGGTGCCGAAGGAAGATCCGAGCACGCGGTTCAGCCAGAGGAAATAGAGGACCGCGACCGCAAGGATCACGAAGTACACCGCCGTCTTGTCGCGCAGGCCGATACCGAAGAGCGTATTGGCGTTGCGCACGATGATGCCGTCGTCGCCGCCATAGGTTTTGAGCGAGACGAAGAAGGCAAACAGCATCTGAGCGAAGGCAAGCGTGATCATGATGAACTGCACGCCGCCGGTTCTCAGCGCCAGGGCGCCGATGACGAGCGCGAGCAGGCCGGAGACGAGAATCGCGACGGGCAGGGTGATCAGCAACTGGTCCGTGCCGGGTATGAAGCCGAACAGCGGCACGCCTTCCGCGTGATGATAATACAGGATGCCGACGACATAATTGCCGATGCCGAAAAAGGCGGCATGACCGAAGGACACCATGCCGCCGGCGCCGAGTGCGAGATTGAGGCTCGCGGCGGCAATCGCGTAGATCATCACGCGCGCGACCAGGCTCGGCAGTGCCGGCTGGCCGATCGCCGGCGCGACAAAGGGCAGGGCAGCCAGGCAGGCGACGACAATGAAACTGAGAAATATGCGGCGCATCGTCAACCTTTCGCCGGAAACAGGCCCTTCGGCTGAACGAGCAGCACGATCGCCATCAAAAGGTATATGCCCATGGACGAGATACCGGCCCCCAAAGCATCGGCATCGGGGCCCGCCATGAGGTGCCGCAACAATCCCGGCATGAAGGCTCTGAGCCCGGTATCAAGCACACCGAGCGTGATGCCGGCGACGAAAGCACCCTTGACCGATCCGACGCCGCCAATGACGACGACGACGAATGTCGCAAGCAGGATCTGCTCGCCCATGCCCACCTGTACGCTCACAACCGGCGCCATCATGAAGCCGGCAAGACCGGCCAGCATCGACCCTAGCCCGAAAATCAAGGTGTAGAGCAGCCTGATATCGACACCGAGCGCTCGCACCATGTCGCGGTTGGTCGAGCCGGCGCGAACCAGCATGCCGATGCGCGTGCGGTTGATCAGCAGATAAAGCCCTAAAGCCACCAAGAGGCCGACGAGAATTATCAGCAATCGGAAGGGGGGATAAAGAAGTCCCGGAAGCAGTTCGATCGGTTGCGACAGCATGTCGGGGAGTTGCAGGAAGATCGGTTGTCGGCCGAACAGCAAGACCGTCAGCTCATTGAAGATGAGGATCAAAGCGAAGGTGGCCAACACCTGGTCGAGATGGTCTCTCTCGTAAAGCCGGCGCATGACGCCAAGCTCGACGATGATGCCAACCACCGTCGAGGCGACCAGCGCCGCGGGCAGTCCGAGCCAGAAGTTGCCGGTGGCGCTCGCTGCCCACGCGCCGGCAAAGGCTCCCACCATGTAAAGCGAGCCATGGGCAAGATTGATGACGCCCATGATGCCAAAGATCAGGGTTAGCCCCGCAGCCATCAGAAACAGCATCACGCCATAGAGAAGGCCGTTGAGCAATTGTTCAAGGATAAGGGTCATTGCGTGGTCCGGTGACCTTTTGTCGAGCAGAGAGTGAAACCAATGCGCGAAAACCCGGGGTACCAAGGATGATGTCCGGGTCTTCGCTTATGGATCAGAGCTTGCAGTCCTTGGCGTGGATGTCGCCGTAATTTTCGATGAGCTTGCGCACTGTCTTGGTTGTCGGAACGCCGTCGGGACCCTTGACCACCTCGAGCAGGTACCAATCCTGCACCGGATGCTGGTTCGAGCCAAAGCTGAACTTGCCGCGGACGGACTGGAAGTCAGCCTTCTTGAGCGCGGCGCGGAAGGCATCGATGTTGTCGATGCTACCGGTCGCCTTGAGTGCGGAGGCGATCAGGCGAGCGACGTCATAGCCCTGGGTGCCGTATGTGGTCAAAGGCCGATCCGGATAGGTGGCTTTCCACTTTGCGACCAGCTCCTTGCTGGCGGCATTATCAAAATCCGGACTCCAGTGTGAGGTGACCTTCAGGCCGACGGCCGCGTCGCCGAGGCTCTTCAACACGACTGCGTCGCTCGAGGGCTCTGAAAGCACCATCGGGATCTGGCCGAGCAGGCCTGCCTGCTGATACTGGCGAAGGAAGGCGATGCCGAGGCCACCCGGATGGAATTGAAAGACGACATCAGGCTTCGCCGCCCGGATCTGCGCCATTTCGGCGGAATAGTCGGTCTGATCGAGCTGGGTGTAGACTTCGCCGACGATTTCGCCGCCAAACGTGCGCTTGAAGCCGTTCAGCGCGTCCTTGCCTGCCTGATAGTTGGGCGCCAGGATAAAGGCGCGCTTGTAGCCGAGTTCCTTTGCCGCAATGCCGGAAGCCTCGTGCAGCGAGTCGTTCTGCCAGGGGACAACGAAGTAGTTCGCATTGCAGTCCGGGCCGGCAAGATTGGAGGGGGCGGCATTGGCGCTGACATAGATCGCGCCATTGTCCACGACGTCGGGCACCACGGCCCCGGCAATATTGGAAAAGATGATGCCGGTCAGAAGCTTGATCTTTTCGTCGCCCATCATTTTTTCGGCGATCTGGCGGCCATTGGCGGGTTTGTTGGCATCGTCCTCGACGACCAGCTCGACGGGAACGCCGCCGAGCTTGCCACCCTCCATGTCGATCGCGAGCTTCATGCCGTCTCGAACATCCTGGCCGAGATAGCCGCCCGGACCGGACAGGGTGGTGATCACGCCGATCTTGACCGGATCGGCCGCGAACGCCGCCGTTGCGCTGGCAAGCGCAACGGTCAACGCAAAGAGTGTAGTCCTGAGTTTCATAGGGTTCCCCATTGTTTCGTTATTGCATTTGTTTCGATCGTTATTTTCCGCCTCTCCCCCGGCAGAATTTATTGCAATTTTACCCAGCCTTCCGGCGGTGTCTTGCCCGGATGGACCGTTCCGCATTTCGGGCAGGTGCGAAGTTTCTCGTCTGCGTAGAATTTTGCATAGAGCGGAGGAAGGTCGTCAACTATAGATTCCAGATCGACCTCGGCTCTGTGCACTAAAGTTGTGCATTCGAAGCAATACCATTCGACCGCATCGAGAGCGCCTTCCTCCCGGACCGCCTCGATGACAAGACCGATGGAGCCTTCCTGCGGGCGCTGCGGCGAATGACGGATATGAGCCGGCAGCAGGAAGACGTCGCCCTCGCGAATCGGTACGTCGTAGAATTCCTTGCCGTCATAGAGCTTGAGCACCATGTCGCCCTTGAGCTGGTAGAAGAACTCCTCGGACGGGTCGTCATGATAGTCGGTGCGGCGGTTCGGGCCGCCGACGATCGTCACCATCAGGTTGCCATCCTTCCAGATCTGCTGGTTGCCGACGGGCGGCTGCAAGAGATGGCGGTGTTCTTCGATCCATTTTTGAAGGTTGAATGCGCTCAGTCTGGTCATTGTCGTTCCTCCCTTTTCGAGATCAGCCCAGTTTTAATCCGCTTTGTTCGAAGGCCTCGCGGGTCAGGCGCTTCTCTGTCTCGGTGAGCTCGAGCAGCGGCGCGCGCACCGGACCTCCCGCTTGACCAAGAAGTTCCTGCCAGTATTTTTGGTGGGCGTGCGGCTTCTCGGCCGGACGCGACCGCTTGAAGGCATCGCGGACCTGTTGGAGGCTGGCGCTCACGGCTTTTGCCTCGGCAGCCTTGCCGGCAAAAGCGAGGTCGGTGTAATCCCGCATGCGGCGATCGACCTTTGTCTGCAAGGTGTAAGGCGGCGACGAGCAGAGATAGAGCTGCCAGCCGAGCTCCAGAACATTATCCAGCCACTCTTCCTCGGAGGCGGTAGAGACCAGAATGCGATCGCCCGCAAGCGCCGTGAGCTTCTTGTACATGTCGCGGGGGACGGAATATTTGATGGCGACCACCGTCTCGATATCGGCGAGACGGTTGCAGAGTTCCGGGCTCATCAGGTAGCCACTATCGGGATGCGACCAGAGCGCCATGCCGATATCGACTTTAGAAGCGATGGTTTCGTAGTAGCGCGTCAATGTTTCGTCCTGCGCCTTGGCGAAATGCAGGATCGGCGCATGGACGACGATATAGTCGGCGCCGCAGGCCTGGGCGTGTTTTGCAAGCTCGATAACGACATCCATGTTCTGGTCTGAGCAGGACATGATTGTCTGCGCCCGGCCAGCCGCCGCTTCGACGGAGAGGTCGAACAGCCGCTTGCGCTCGTCCAGGGACATCGAAAAGAACTCGCCCTGCTTTCCGGCAATGAAGAAGCCGTCAATAGCGAGCTCGGTAATCCAATGATGCATGTTGCGGCGGAAGCCGTCTTCGTCGAGGGTGCCGTCTCCCTGGAATGGCGTGTTGGCTGCAGCCCAGATCCCGCGCATCGTTGCGCGCGAGTGTGCCTTGGCGTCCTTGCGGTCGTATTTCATTTGTCCTCCTCGATCGCCCGGATGGCCGGGAAATCATCCTCAGGATGGCATGGCGGCACGACCATTAAACTGCCGCGCCCGCGCGTTGCGAGACGATAGTTCTGGCGTCCGGCCCGTTCGGCAATATCCTGTTCTTCGATCCATTAAGCCGTAGATTTTTTTATTCAAGAACCGACGAAATATGCATATATTCATGTTGAATTCAGTATGGATCGGCTGATGATAAATCTGCGTCAAGTCAAGTGCTTCCAAGCCGTCGTCGAACTGGGGAATTTTTCTCGCGCGGCCGAGCGATTGCGCACGAGTCAGGCAGGCGTGTCCCACGCAATCCACGATCTGGAGGCGTTATTGGGTACCCGGCTCTTCGATCGTACGACAAGGCGAGTTGAATTGACCGAGGCGGGCCAGATCTTCGCCGCCGGAGTATTGCCGGGGCTGGCCGAAATTGAGCGGGCCGTGGAATCGGTGCGCGACCTCAGCGATCTACGAACGGGGCTGGTGCGCATCGCCGCGCCGCCGCTCCTTGGTGCGACGGTCCTGCCACGCCTGTTGCAGGAGGTCGGCAAAGTTCATCCCAACTTGAAGCTGCGCATTGAGGATGTCGGCACGGATTTGATCGTTCCGCGCGTGCGCAACGGCCTGTACGAGATCGGTATCGGGACTTTCAATGCTGACGAGGAAGGAATTGACCGTCAACATGTGCTCAGCGACCGCTTGATGGTCTTCATCCAAATGGAGCATCCATTCAAATCGGTCGAGGAGGTGGAATGGAAATCACTGCACGATCAGCACGTGATTACGCTGACTAGGGAAAGCAACATCCGGCTTCTGACCGAAATCGGGTTTGAAACTGCGGGCTTGCCTCTTCGCCCGCATCTGGAAGTGCACCAGATCCACACTGCTCTTTCGCTCGTCGAAAGTGGCGCCGGCGTCGCCGTGCTTCCGACCTATGCCTTCGCTGCCTTGAATGGCAGGGGGGTCGCCGCTCGCCCGCTCACGAACCCGGCGCTAACGCGGCAGGTAAGTATCATTACTGCGCGTGATCGCATTCCCTCGCCAGGAACGACGGCCGTGCGTCCCTTGCTGAAGAAGATCTTGCGTCAGATGGTGCCGGAGATACTTTGACGCGATCCAAGGCCGGTGTTGCACGCAGATTTTTCCTTGGTGGCAAGAAGCATCCAATCATCAGAGCAATCAACATCAACACTTCACGTTCCACAATAGCCGCTTATGCCAGCCGGCGTGTGAGTCAGGCCCGGTCGAAGGCTCGATTCCTTTCAAGAGCCCTTCATCTTTCAAAATCTATCGGCATGGACGTTTATGTTGCGAGCCGAACACGGGTGCCTATATCCGGCGTCGTGATTTCCAAACGCATGCCGTGCAGTCTCGCTATCGCCGAGACGAGGCTTAATCCCAAGCCGTTGCCGGGGGCATGTCGGCTTTTCTCGGCTCTGTAGAAGCGGCGCAGCACGGCGTCGGCGTCCTCTGCGCGTATCCCGATGCCGGTATCCTCGACCGTGACGGTCACAACGTGACCATTGCCTTCGACTTCCACGACCGCCCGCCCTTCTCTCGGCGTGAACTTAATCGCATTGTCGATCAAGTTGGCTATCGCTTCGAAGATCAGGCTGGGGTCACCAGAGATGATGGCCGGCTCGTTATTGCTCGAGTGATATGCCAGGGCAACGCCGGATTCGTCGGCCGCTGGCTCGAAGAAATCAACCGCATCGCGTGCGATCGCCTTCACGTCGATGTCTACGAAGCCCGATCTTCTGAGGCCATCTTCGACCTCGGAGATCCGTAGAAGCGCGCCGAACGTCTTGAGAATACCGCGGATCTCATCAAGCGCCTCATCGACATAACTGTGATATTCGTCGATGCTGGTGGCCCGCCGGCGTGCTCGTTCAAGGCTGGCGAGAAGGCGCGTGAGGGGCGTTCGCATGTCATGAGCGATGTTGTCGCAGACGCCCTTGACTTCCTGCATCAGGCGCTCAATTTCGTCGAGCATCTCGTTGACGACATTGGCGAGACGATCGATGTCGCCTCCGGCTCGGCCTGTCGGCAGCCGCTGCTTGAGGTCGCCTTTCACGATCTGCGCAGCTGCGTCAGACATCGCATCCAGGCGGCGAACCGCGCCGACACCGACGGCGATGGCACCTGCAAGCCCGAAAACTGCGGTAATAAGCGATGCGAATAGCGTCGCGTTTTCGAGGCGTTCGCGAAACTCGCGTTGCTCATGCAGGCTTTGCGCCACGAGAATGGCGGTGCCATCGGCCCGATGACGCAGCAGCCCTCGATAATGGTCCCTCCTGGCCGCGCTGCGGTCGGCGAAATCGAAGGGAGCATCGAAAACAGCGTGATCGGGATAGGAGAGGGAAACGCCCGCAATCAACTTGCCGCTCCGATCGAAGAGGGAGAATGGCCGCTCGGCATTCGTCGGGTCTTTACTTCGGACTGCCAGTCGAGAAAGGACCGCGTCTTCGGACAGGCTTTGGAGTGATTGCATTTCGCGGGTAAGCCACTCATCGCTTCGCTGGTCGAGAAAACTCTGCATTTGCCAGTCGACAAACAAAAACAGCGCGCCTGCGGCCGCGCCGAACACGAGAAGGAAGACAAGCGCCAGCCGGAACCCGCTCGTTCGAAAGAGTTCAATTGATCGCATCGAGAACATAGCCTGAGCCACGAAGCGTCCGGATCATTGGCACGAGGCCGGGCAGATCGAGCTTCTTGCGAAGTTTGCTGATGTGGACGTCGATGACATTTGTCGCCTCGCCATAGCGATAATGCCATACTTCCTCGAACATCATCGTGCGGGTGACGATTTGGCCCGAATGCCGGACAAGATATTCAAGCAACTGGTATTCCCTTGGTAGAAGATCGATAACGTTGCCGGCCCGGCTTGCGGTATGCGTCAGCAGGTTGATTTCGAGATCACCGACGCGCAGCACCGTCTCCTGGCTGGCAACGGTACGCCTGCGCATGAGAACATCCAGTCGAGCCGTCAGTTCAAGCGCTTCGAACGGCTTTGTCAAATAGTCGTCGCCGCCCGCCTTAAGGCCGCGGACTCTCTCGTCGACCGCAGAAAGGGCGCTCAAAATGAGAACGGGTGTTTGCACCGCAGCTGCTCTTAGGGCTGCCAGTAGTCCAAGACCGTCGAGTGTTCCGGGCAACATTCGATCCAAGACGATCGCATCGAACGTACCTGAAACGGCCTTGACGAGACCATCCCGACCGTCGGGTGCCTGCGTGACGGTGCAGCCGTGATCAACAAGTGCTGCCTCGATTTCGGATGCGGTCCCCGGATCGTCCTCGACCACGAGTATCTTCGACACATTTCCTCCACGAAAGCTGACTAATTTTTGCGTATTATCTAGATAATCAATGCTGAATGTTCGTTCGCCCGAACATGAAATCAATTTCATGTTCGCGAGCGCTCGTGATGATATACCGTCTTCAACGAGGGTTGAATGCGCCTACTGGTAGTTGAAGATGATGACCGAAGTGCGGCCTATCTAAAGCGAGGGCTTTCAGAATCCGGGCATGTCGTCGACGTTGCGAGCGATGGCGAACTCGGTCTCGCGCTTGCAATGGAGCTGATTTATGACGGGTTGATCGTCGACCGCCTGCTGCCGAAGCTTGATGGTATCGAGCTCGTACGGCGCCTTCGGGCGACGAATGTCAATGTGCCCGTGATCATGGTGAGTGCGCTGGCAAGCGCAATGGATCGTGTTGAGGGCTTGCGGGCCGGCTGTGACGACTATCTGGCGAAACCCTTCTTCTTTTCGGAACTTCTCGCTCGCATCGAGGCGATTACAAAGCATTTCATCGGCGATGCCTATGAAAATACTTTGGTGGTCGGTGACCTGTCGCTCGACATCCGGCGGCGGATCGCCCGCAGGCACGAACACACCATCGACTTGCAGTTCAGGGAGTTCCTTCTTCTGCAGGCACTTATGCGTAATGCAGGTTCTGTCGTAACCCGGTCGATGTTGCTGGAGGCCGCCTGGGACTATGACTTCGATCCGCGCGGCAACATCGTCGACATGCGCGTCCATCGGCTGCGCAAGAAGATCGATATGGTCGCATCGACAAGCATGATCATTACGGTTCCCGGCGCGGGATATATGATCAGGCCATAATCATGCGCCGCCGGGAAACATAAAAAAAATTTCATTCTGGCGCGAATTGCTCGCCACCTGTGATCCATCACATTCGCAAGCATCGCTCGGCAAGGCCTCGTCTCGCCGTGTAATTAATGGTGCTTGATGGAGTTTTGCGGTGGATCGCTCCCGAACAGGGTCAAACAGGTCAAATAAGAGGGTTTACCTCATCGGGTTCTGCGCGTTGATCGGAGCGGCGGCAGTTGCTTTCTACACCGTTTCTCAGCCCAAGGTCGTTTTGAGTAAAACAAAAGCGGCGGCAGCTGAGCATGCGCCGGTTCCGGTGCAGACTTCCAAAGTAGAGGTAAGGGACCTGCCGGTTGTGCGCGGTGGTCTCGGCGTGGTCTCGCCTTTGACCGCAGTGGACGTGAAGGTCCGCGTCGATGGTCAGCTTCAGCACATCGCTTTTGTCGAGGGGCAAGATGTCAAGGCCGGCGATATCCTTGCAACCATCGACCCCCGTCCTTACGCGGCGGCTGTCGCACAGGCGGAAGCCGATTACGACAAGGAGCTCGCCCAGCTCGACCAGGCCAAGATCGACGAGGCTCGGGCACAGAAGCTGACGACCACGGGCAGTGGCACGACCCAGGCGGCGCAGACTGCGGCAGCACAAGTCAAGGTCATGGATGCCACAGCCGCATCGGGAAAGGCTGCACTCGATACCGCGAAACTCAATCTGGAATTCGCAACCATCACGGCTCCGATCAGTGGCAGGGTAGGCCTGCGCCAGCAGCAGGAGGGTGGCATCCTGCGTACAACCGATGCGACTGGCGTGGTGACGGTCACGCAGATGCGGCACATCGCGGTCGAATTCACGCTGACGCAGGATGACCTTCCCGGGCTGATTGCGGGTCAGGCAAAGGGCCAGTTGAGCGTCGCCGCATACAGCCGCGATGGCGCCAAGCACCTCGCCGACGGAAAGCTGAGTGCGATCGACAGTCAGGTGGATTCGTCGACCGGCATGGTGAAGCTGAAGGCTGTGTTTGCAAATGACGACCTGACGCTTTGGCCCGGAGAGCTGGTGACCGCAAACATAACGTTGCGCACCGATCCGAATTCGACGGTCGTGCCGTCATCCGCGATACAGAATGGACAGACAGGGCCTTATGTCTTTGTCGTCAAGCCGGACAACAAGGTTGCAACCGCATCCGTTAGCACCGGAATCACTTATTCGGGTCTCACCGCAATCACGCAAGGCGTCTCCGGCGGCGACATCGTCGTTACCTCTGGTCAGTCTCGACTTACCGATGGAACGCTTGTCTCAGCGCAAGGATCGGACAGCAAGAAGCTGGCAGCCGCCGACGAGGAGCCTGTCCAATGAATCTTTCACGAATCTTCATCCAACGCAGGGTCGGAACCTGTCTGCTGGCGGCCGGACTCCTGATCGTCGGTTCGATTGCCTACGGCCTGCTGCCCATCGCGTCGCTGCCCCAGGTCGACTTTCCGACAATCCAGATTTCGAGCTCCCTTCCCGGCGCAAGCGCCGAGACGATGGCGACATCTGTTGCCACACCGCTGGAAAATCAGCTTTCGACTATCTCAAGCGTGTCCCAGATGACGTCGACGAGTTCGTCCGGACGCACCTCGATTACGCTGCAATTCGACCTCAACAGGGATATCAACGCCGCCGCACAGGACGTTCAGGCCGCAATCAGCGCCGCAAGCGGCCAATTGCCGAAGGACCTGCCGGCTGCTCCAGACTTCCATAAGAGCAATCCGGCTGAGGCGACGATCCTGACACTGGCGCTCACATCCGACCGTATTCCGACGACCGAGCTCGATCATTATGCCGAAGACATCATTGCGCAGCAAGTTTCGCAGATGAATGGCGTCGGGCTGGTGGATTATCATGGTCCGCAGCGGCCGGCGATCCGTATTCAGCTTGATCCGGACAAGGTTGCAGCGCGAGGGCTGACGCTTGAAGATATCCGAAGTGCTGTCGGTGCGCAGACCGTCAATCAGCCAAAGGGGCAACTGACGGGCGATGGACGGACCACGGTTCTCGATGCGACCGATCAGATCATGGATGTTCCAGCGTTTCGCTCGATGGTGATCGCCTATAAGAACGGCTCGCCCATTCGAGCGGAGGATCTCGGGACCGTGCTGTCGGCTCCGGAAGACGTCAATCAGGCGGCATGGCTGCAGGACACGCGCTCGGTGATGCTGGATGTCCATAAAATGGCCGGTTCGAACGTGCTCGACACCATCCAGGGTATCAAGGCCAAGCTGCCGCAGATGGAGGCGGGGCTGCCTGCCGGCATCAAGCTGTCGGTCGTCGCAGACAGGTCCGGGATGATCCAGGCCTCCGTCGATGACGTCAAGGTGACGATCCTCATTACCATCGGCCTCGTTGTACTGGTGATTTTCAGCTTCCTGCGCAACCTGTGGGCGACGATCATTCCAGCGGCGACCATCCCGCTGTCCCTGATCGGTACTTTTGGCATCATGTATCTCGCGGGCTATAGCCTCGACAATCTCTCCCTCATGGGACTGACGATTGCCGTCGGATTTGTCGTCGACGACGCCATCGTCGTCATCGAGAATGTGATGCGACATGTCGAAGAGGGAAAATCGACGCTCGAAGCGGCTATCGAAGGATCACGAGAGGTGGGTTTCACCATCGTTTCGATGACCGTCTCGCTCGTTGCGGTATTTATCCCGATCCTTCTCATGGGCGGCATTGTCGGTCGCCTCTTTCGTGAATTCGCCGTTACGATCAGCGTTGCAATCATCATATCGGGGCTTGTTTCCCTGACGGTTACACCGATGATGTGCGCGTGGTTGATCAAGCACGATCGCGACAGGCCGCATGGAGCATTCTTCCGCTGGTCGGAGGCGTTTTTCGAAAGATGCACCGCGGGATACGGACGAGCGCTCGATATCGTCCTTCGCTTCCGATCCATCACCTTACTCATTGCGCTTGCGACGATGATCGTCACAGGCTGGCTCTACATCTCAATCCAGAAGGGTTTTATACCGCAGCAGGATACGGGATGGTTGCAAGGGCAGGCGCAAGCCGCGACAGACATATCCTTTGCGGACATGTCGACGAAGATGCAAGGGCTTGCTCATATCGTCATGGCCGATCCGGCTGTCGATAACGTCGCTTACTGGATCAATCCCAGTCCGTCGGCCAGCGTTGGCCAGATCCAAATCAATCTGAAGCCGATCGGTACGAGAAGCCCGGCACCGCAGGTTCTTTCGCGTCTTCGCACGGCGACCATGGGATTGGAGGGGCTGACCGTCGGTCTGCAGGTTCGCCAGGACGTTCAGATCGGCGGACGTGCATCAGCATCGCAATATCAATATACGCTTCAGGACCCTGACACGGCAGAGCTCGACAAGTGGGCAGCCGCGATGACCAAGGTCCTGAAGGGTCTCCCGGAAATCCAGGACGTGATTTCCGACAAGCAGAAGGCAGCGACCAGTCTTACGCTTAATATCGATCGCTCGACGGCGTCCAGGCTCGGTGTGAGCGTTTCCCAGATCGATCAGACGCTTTACGATGCTTTCGGACAGCGACAGGTCGCGACCATGTACACCCAGGTCAGCCAATATCATGTGGTGATGGAGCTCGCGCCGCAGTTCGCCCTGTCGGCGGAGGCGCTGTCGCATCTCTACGTAAAGTCTTCGACCACCGGAAAGCTCATTCCGCTGAGCGTACTTGGATCATTGAGAACGGGCGTTCTCCCGGTATCCATCAACCATCAAGGGTCCATTCCGGCAACGACGATCTCCTTCAACCTGACGCCCGGCAGTTCGCTTGGTGACGCGGTCACAGCCATTAAAGCCGCAGAGACCAGCGCGGGCATGCCTGCAACGGTCATCGGCACGTTCCAGGGGACGGCGCAGGCATTCCAGGACTCGCTGCAAAGCCAACCCTGGCTCATTCTGGCGGCCATCGTCGCGGTCTATATCGTGCTCGGCGTTCTCTATGAAAGTGCTGTCCATCCTCTGACGATCATCTCCACCTTGCCATCCGCGGGACTTGGAGCCTTGCTGGCTTTGAAACTGGCCAATCTCGATCTGTCCATCATGGGGATGATCGGCATCATCTTGCTGATCGGCATCGTCAAAAAGAATGCGATCATGATGATCGACTTTGCGCTCGTTGCCGAGCGAGTGCAGAATTTGTCGCCGCAGGAAGCTATACGTCAGGCGTGTATGCTGCGGTTCCGTCCGATTATGATGACAACGCTTTCCGCACTGTTCGGCGCGATCCCGCTGGCATTGGGTACAGGACCCGGGTCCGAATTGCGTGTTCCCCTTGGTATCGCCATCGTCGGAGGGCTGGTCGTCTCGCAGGTGCTGACCTTGTTTACCACACCCGTCATCTATCTGGCCTTCGATAGGTTGCGGGGCAGCGCTGCAAGGCAACCATCGCATTTGCAGGCTGCAATCGGGTCATTTTGATTGGGCTATGGCCTGCGGAACCAGGTGCGTCCAAGAAGCAGCTCATCGCCGGGATGAGGTGATGTGCAATTTAGGCCCGCGGCGTTCATATTGCTCGCAAGCCCGCGCAATCGGCCGCGCCTTTTTCCTCGATCATCAATGCCGTCCAAACGTTCCTTCGCGCTCTAAGGTTGGTGGTCGCAGCCAAGGTTAGGCAAGGGTCTGTTTACCATAGCTAACCGTTCCGGCGAGCATGTGATCTGGAGGGCGCCACTGCTTCCGTGGCTATTGTTTCTTAAAAATCAACCGGAAAGCTCAAGTTTCGAAGACGCCTTTGCTCACCTTCATTCATATTATGTATGTGACTCATCACAAAGGCCATGTATATTGAAGGTAGAATCGGCGCTCTGCCGATCCTGCATCCCTGCCGGTCGCCCGCGCTGGATGATTGCGATGGCGGCCGGTGGCGTTTCCGACGTTCGACCGAAGACAGTCTGCATCATCTTGCCAATCGGGAGCCCCCAGTGTCCGAACTCTGTCCCAAGCGCCTGTCGCGGCGCCGTTTCCTTTCCTCCGTCGCCCTGACTGTTCTTGCCGGAAGCGCCGGCCCGGTGTTGGCGCGATCTTATGTGGGTGGCAATCTTCCCTGGACATCCTACGCGGCCGATCCGCCGCGACAGGTGATGCCGGGCGGCTGGAAGTTCTTCACCGAGCAGGAGGCGCGCACCATCGAGGCGATCGCGGATCGGATGATCCCGCCCGACGGTCTCAGCATTGGCGGCAAGGAGGCAGGCTGCGCTGTCTATCTCGACCGCCAGCTGGCGGGCTCCTACGGCAATTCCAGCCGCCTCTATACGCAGGGGCCGTTCCTGCCAGGCTTGCCGACCCAAGGGTATCAGGGAGCAGACAATCCAGCCCAGATCTATCGCAAGGGACTGGCGGCGATCGACACCTATTTGAAGCAGAACAAGGGTGGAAAGGCCTTCGCCGACCTTTCCCCTAACGAACAGGACGCCTTCCTCACGGATCTGGAGGCCGGCAAGATCAAGCTCGACAACGATGTCGACGGCAAGGCGCTGTTCAACGTTATTCTCGGCAGCATCATGGAGGGCTTTTTCGCCGATCCCGTCTATGGCGGCAATAAAGACATGGCGTCGTGGAAGATGATCGGTTTTCCCGGCGCGCGCTACGATTACCGTGATCACGTCAGCAAGTTCAATGAGACCTATCCGCATCCGCCGATTTCCATTGCAAGCCAGCCGTTCTGGGCGGAAAAGTAGGAGGCCAACCATGACAAAAATTCTTCCTCGTAAAGATGTCGTCATCGTCGGTCTCGGCTGGACCGGCGCCATTCTTGCCCATGAACTGACCGAGCAGGGATTGGATGTTCTCGCGATCGAACGCGGCCCCTGGCGCGATACCGCGACCGATTTCAACATCGGCTATGTGCAGGACGAACTGCGCTACGGAATTCGCCGCGATCTTTTCCTGCAGCCGCGCGTCGAGGCGATGACGATGCGCAACAATCTCTCGCAGACGGCTTTGCCGATGCGCGACTATGGCTCCTTCCTGCCCGGCAACGGCGTCGGCGGCGCAGGCGTCCACTGGAATGGCCATACCTGGCGCTTCTGGGACAGCGATTTCCGCATCAAGTCGCATTTGACCGAGCGTTACGGCGCGGCGAAGTTCGATGGTCTGCAGTTGCAGGATTGGGGCGTTACCGGCGAGGAGATGGAACCCTTCTACGACAAGTTCGAATATCTGGCCGGCATTTCCGGCAAGGCGGGGAATATCAAGGGCCGGATCCAGGAAGGCGGCAATCCCTTCGAAGATTCGCGAGCACGTGACTATCCGCTGCCGCCGATGCAGATGAGCTATGCGCCGTCACTCTTTGCCGATGCCGCCCGTAAGCTTGGTTATCATCCGTTCCCGACACCGTCGGCGAACCTCTCGAAGGCCTACATCAATCCGCTCGGCATCGCGATGGGCGAATGTACTCTTTGCGGCTTCTGTGAACGCTTTGGCTGCGCCAACTATTCCAAAGCCAGCGCGCAGACGACGATCCTGCCGGTGCTGATGAAGAAGAAGAATTTCGAGTTGCGCACGGATAGCGAGGTACTGCGCATCGATCTCGATGGCTCCGGCAAGATGGCCAAAGGCGTCACCTATGTCGACACGTCCGACGAGGAGTATTTCCAGCCGGCCGATATGGTGCTGCTATGCGCCTACGGCCTCCACAATGTGCGTCTTCTGCTGCTGTCCGGCATCGGCAAGCCTTATGATCCCAACAGCGGCGAAGGAGCCGTCGGGCGCAACTACTGTTATCAGACCAATGCCGGTATGCAGGTCTTTTTTGACGACAAGAATTTCAATCCGTTCATAGCCTCCGGCGCGCTCGGCCAGACGGTCGACGATTTCAATGGTGACGCCTTCGATCATGGCTCGGTCAATTTCGTCGGCGGCGCCGGGATCAATTGCATTCCCACCAATGGCAGGCCGATCGCGATGCGCCCGGTGCCACCCGGCACGCCGCGTTGGGGGGCGAAATGGAAGGCGGCGACCGCCCAAGCCTACAAGAGTACGATGACCTACAGTTCGCAGGGCTCGAGCTATCCGACGCAAGGCAATTATCTTGACCTCGACCCGACCTATAGCGACCGGTTTGGAAGGCCACTGCTGCGTATCACTTTCGATTTCCCCGACAATGATCTCAAAATGTCGGATTACGTTTCGGATCGGATGGAGGATATCGCCAAGGCTCTGGGTGGCCGGCAATACAACGGCGCCCGCCGCAAGAAGGGCTGGGATTCGGTGCCCTACCAGAGCACGCATAATACAGGCGGCGCGATCATGGGCACCGATCCGAAGACCAGCGTCGTCAATCGCTATCTGCAAAACTGGGATGTGTCGAACCTGTTCGTCATCGGTGCTTCCGCATTTGCCCACAATGCCGGCAAAAATCCGACGGGGACGGTCGGTGCGCTGGCTTTCATTGCCGCGGACGCGATCCGGACCAAATATCTCCGCAACCCCGGCGCTCCCCTGGTGTCAGCATGATGAAGAAACTCTCCATTCTGATCGCATTCGGCGCCCTCTCGATTTCCGTGAATGCCGCTTTGGCAGACTCTACCGATCTGGCGGACCGCGTCATCAACGGCCGCTACCAGGCGGTTCTGGGTGATTGCGCGGCCTGTCACACCAAACAGGACGGGCAGCCTTTCGCCGGCGGCGAGGCGTTACAGACGCCCTTCGGCGCTCTCGTGCCGCCGAACATCACGCCCGACAAGGAAACCGGCATCGGCAACTGGAACGAGGCCGATTTCATCCGCATGATGAAGACTGGCACGGGCCACGACGGCATCCGGCTTTATCCGGCCATGCCCTATCCGGCCTACAGCAAGATGTCGGATAGGGATCTGTCCGATATGTGGGCCTATCTCACGACGCTGCAGCCGGTGAAGAACAAGGTCGTCGCCAATCAATTGCCGTTCCCGCTCAATATCCGGCTATCGATGTGGGGGTGGAACCTCTTGAATTTCGATCCGCAACCCTTCGTGGCGGATGAGAAGCAAACGGCCGAATGGAACCGAGGCGCCTATCTGGTGCAGGGACCGGGCCATTGTGCGACATGCCATTCGCCGAAGTCGTTCCTCGGGGCTGACAAGGATTCTCAGTTCCTTCAGGGAGCTTCGCTGCAAGGGTGGTATGCGCCAAATATCACGGCAGATCCGCATATCGGTATCGGCTCCTGGAGCGAGGATGAGATCGTCACCTATCTGAAAACGGGTTCGACGGACAAGACCATTGCCTCTGGGCCGATGGCGGAGGCGATCGCGCAATCGACGTCGCTGATGAAGGAGCAGGATCTGAAGGCGATCGCTGTCTACTTGAAAAGCCTTTCGCCGGGTTCGACGGACAAGCCGACAGCCTTGAAGGCGGATGATGCGCGCATGGTGGCAGGCGCTGCAATCTACCACGATACCTGTTCCGCCTGTCACGGTCAGGAGGGGAAAGGAGCCATGCCGCTATTCCCGGCGCTAGCCGGCAATAGCCTCGTTCAGCAGCCGAGCCCGGAGACGCTCGCCCATGTCGTGCTGGCGGGAAGTCAGGCTGTTTACACTCCGTCCAAGCAGACGACGCCTGCCATGCCGTCATTCGCCTGGAGGCTCAACGACCAGCAGGTCAGCGACGTTTTGACCTATGTTCGCAACAGTTGGGGCAATGCCGCCGCTCCGGTGAATGCATCTGATGTCAGCGATATCAGGGGAAGTGCCCAGAACTAAATCAGGAGTCATCGACCATATCCGGGAGATAAGGGTTGCGGAAATGTCGATGGCGAAGCGAAATAGCATGCTGGCTGGCCGCGATCGGCAATCGACGTGTCTCCGGCGTCGCCACACTATGTGTATAGGCCGATGACGACACCGGCGCCCAGGATTGCGAGTATACATGCCGCGATCAGCGCGTAGATGCGATCACGTCTATACACAAACACCGCAAACAGCATCAGTACGCGCGCGGCTGGCAGCATGATCAAGAGCGCCACTCCCGCTTTTACGATTGCATAGCCGGCAAGGGCGCTGGTGCTCATGTCAGGTACGCGCTGTATTGCTTCGACGCCGATGCCGATGGCGATCAGAGCCGATGCTGCCCACGTGCCGAACCACAACAATGCGGCCAAGGCTCGGCCAAGACGTTCGTCCTCAGCATGCTCCGTCATTCCGGCACCTCAAACAAAGTGCACGCCGAAGGCGGCGAGCAACATTTCGATTGCGAGCAAAACCAGCACGAATACGAAGAACAGGCGCAGCCTGTCGGCCGACAGACCCATCAACAGCCGTGCACCGAGCAGGGCGCCAAGCACGGAGCCGAGCGCCACAGGTGCGGCCATGTCGATATCGATGTCTCCGCGCATGAAATAGGCTCCGGCGCTTGCCGCCGCCGTCACGCCGATCATGAAGTTTGAGGTTGCCGTCGAAACCTTGATCGGCAGGCGCAAGGCGCTATCCATGGCGGGGATCTTCAGCACGCCCGATCCGACGCCGAGCAGCGCCGAAACCAATCCAGCGCCATACATCAGCGCCAAGCCGAGCGGGACGCGGGCGACGTGATAGGCGACGTCCTTGCCGAGGGCATGATCTGGAAAGCTCGAATGAAGCCGCAACAGCGTTCCCCAGCTGCGCCTAGATGGTATGAAACTCGCAATCGCGTCGCCGCGGCGAGCGAACATCTGCTGGGCGGATACCATCAGGATCAATGCGAACAGCCCATAAAGAAAGGCAGTCGGAATGATCCCGATCAGTAGGACACCGGTGAGCGCCCCCAGCGTCGTTGCGGTTTCCAGGACGAGAGCAAGTCGCACATTGATCAGGCGAGCCTGCAGGAAGGGAGCTGCGCTCCCACAAGAGCAGGCGATGACCGACACGATGCTTGCCCCGATTGCCATATGGATGTCGATGCCGAAGAACAGGGTCAGGATTGCAACGATAAAGATACCGCTTGCCATCCCGAGCACGCCACCCAAGGCGCTGGAGCCAAACGATACGACGAACAACCAGAGGATCGTTTCGACGGACAAGGTGCCTCCCGGTCAACTGCGCGGGCGGCGCGACAGGCGCGTCGAGAAACGAATGAGATCGCCTCTGTAGTAGAGCTTCTCGTAGTCGACGGGCCGGTTACGCTCGACATAGCAAGTTCGTTCGATCAGAAAGATCGAACTGCCGGCCTCGATATTGAGGCCGGCTGCCACCCTGGCATCTGCGGTCGTAGCTTCGAGCTGGTAGCGCGCCTCGATCAGCGGCAGGCCATATTTGCGCTCGAGCAGATCGAATATCGGTTCTGCCTCAAGATCGTTGGCGACCACTTTCTCGCCGATCTCCAGAGGGAGATAGGTTTCGTCGAACGACATCGGTACGCCGTCGCCAAGGCGCACCCGCTCGATCCGCCAGACCTGCGCTCCCTGCGACAGCTCGAGATAGGTTGCCACATCCTTGGGAGCGGGGACGCGTTCTTTCGAAAGCAGACGTGCCGTCGGATGGCGTCCGAGAAGCACCATATCCTCGGCAAAACCTCGTAGCTCGGTGAGTTCCTGCGTGATTTTCGGTTCGCTGACGAAGGTGCCTTTGCCGCGCCGGATCTCGACCAGGCCGCGCGCAACGAGATTCTCTATTGCCTTTCGAACCGTGGTCCGGCTTGCGCCAAACCTCTCCACCAACTGATCTTCCGGCGGCAATTGCTGGCCGCATGCTAGTCGTCGGCCGGCGATCTCTTCAGCAAGGATAGTCTCGATCTGAGCGTAGCGAGGGATTTCTTCAAAAGATGACATAGAGACATCATGACGTCATTACGACCCTATGTCAATCTATGAGAGATATTTCCTGCGCCTCCAACTTTCGCAGTGCCAACGCCGCATGTGTCCGCTGATCTGGCAGCACGCGCTGGCGATCCCGCACAACGGCAAAGCGCCTGCCAAGTCCATCGGCGTCTAGAGCTTTGGGCGAGGATTGAAGGCATTGAGGGGCCTGCGCCGATAGATTCATCTGCAACCACTCGGCAGTTGAGCCGAGCAAATTACGTTAGACCTGAGCCATCAAATGCAGTGGCCGAACAGCCGGATAATCTCGTTTATGCTGATTGTCGCATGATGAGCCGTGCTTCCAGATGCGTCGTACGGCCGTGGCCACTGGGTTGTTCCGGCATTCCGCCTATCGTCGAAAACAGCATGTCAATGCCGGCAGCCGCGATACCGCGGTAGTCCTGGGCCATGGTCGTCAACGGCGGGCAGGTGAAGCGGCTGAGTGGATGGTCGTCATGCCCCGCTACTCTCAGGTGGCAATCGCTGTCATGTCCGACGCGCAGGCGTCGCTCGAAGGCAGCCGCGATGACACCGAAGGCGAGGCGGTCGTTAGCGCAAAGGACCGTTCGCGTCGGAAAGCCGGAGCCATCCAACATGTGTCCGGCGGCCTCATAGCCCAATTGTTCGAAATTCCAGTCCTTCGGCGGGATCGCTAACGTGACTGGCTCCAGCCCCAGTCGTTCCATCGTTGCGATGTAGGCGTTCCGTCGTTCGAGGGCGTTCTGGTTGACGGCCGGCATCTCCAGGAAACATGGATGTTCGCCTGTTCTGCAGAGATATTCGGTGATGTTGCCGATGCTCTGACGGTTGTCCGTGCCGACGAAGGGGCGGTCGCCGATACTATTGTCGAGGAAGACCGTCGGCATTGCGTCGGCGAGGTTTTCGAGCAGGCGGGCATCGGTTTCGAAGCCAAGCGGCGCCATCAGAACGCCGGCGATATTCAGCGACAGTAGCGTGCGCATGGCGCGCGCCTCGAGCTTCCGTTCGCCGTGGGAAGACAGAACGATCGTCCAATAGCCTTCCGCAAAGCAGCGCATCTCGATCTGACGCACGATCTCGGCGTAGAAGGGGTCCGAGATGTGCGGAACGATCAACCCGATATTCTTCGGGTTCTTGCGGTTGAGGCTGACGGCGAAAATGTTCGGCCGATAATCGTAATCCTTCAGCGCCTTCTCGATCCGGGCGCGGGTGGAGGGCTTCACGCTTTCGGGGTTGTCAAAATATTTCGAAACGGTCGGGCGGGAAAGCCCGCTTGCCGCCGCGAACTCTTCCATCGTCCGGATTTTGCTCTCGCTCATGGTCGCTTTCGAGGTTCGTAACGGTTCAGGCGCGTTCTGACGCGCTCATTTATCATGCGTAAAAATAATTCTTTATGCCTATCAGTGGGATGGCATGTGCCTTCCGCAACGCCGCAACTGCATCTTGCATGTATAGCCGCCAAATCGGACGTTACAAACAGATTTCCGTTTATATAAGATTTTTCCACGTGTAAATAAATTGATTGACGCGATGTCTAATCGGTGCGATAGGAGCGTCGCCCGATATGGGTGAATTGGTCCTGTGCAGGAAGAGGAAAAGCGGCTTCGGCCGCGAACCGGCAGGATGGCTTCAAGAATTTCAAAGCAGCCGGCAAGGCCGGCAATTGGAGGAAATCATGCTTCGCAAAACGCTCGGTCGTATTCTTCTTTCCGGCGCGGCCCTTGCCTTGATGGCAAGCGTTGCATCCGCAGCCGGCATCGGCGCGTCGCTCCTGACGCAGCAGCATCCGTTCTACATCTCGCTTGCCAATGCGATGAAGAAGGAAGCCGAGGCGGAAAAGGTGCCGCTGGAAGTGGCCATCGCCAACCAGGATCTGTCCAAGCAGCTCGCCGACGTCGAGGATTTCATCACCAAGGGCGTTGATGTCATCGTCATCTCGCCTGTTGACAGCAAGGGCGTGCGCGCGGCGATCAAGAAGGCTGAGAAGGCCGGTATCAAGGTCATTACCGTCGACGTTCCGGCTATCGATGCCGACGTTACCTCCTTCGTCGGCACCGACAATTTTGCCGGCGGCGAGAAGGCTGCCGAGCTGATGGCGAAGTCCATCGGCGGCAAGGGTAAGGTCGCGGTCATCGACTATCCGACGGTTCAGTCGGTCGTCGACCGCGTCGAGGGCTTCAAGAAGGGTCTGGAAAAGTACCCGGACATCAAGATCGCCGCCATCCAGACCGGCATCACGCGTCCGGAAGCACTGGCTGCTGCGCAGAACATGCTGCAGGCCAACCCCGACATCGTCGGCATCTTCGGCTTCGGTGATGACGCTGCACTTGCTGCTGCTTCCGCCGTCAAGGCGGCCAAGCTCGAGAGCCAGGTCAAGGTCATCGGCTTCGATGGCATGGAAGAGGCGCGCAACGCCGTCAAGAACGATCCGGTCATGGTTGGCGTCATCGCTCAGTATCCGGACCAGATGGGCAAGGTTGCCGTCGAAACCGCCGTCAAGGTTATCAAGGGCGAGACCGTTCCGGCCAAGCAGCCGATCGTGCCTGGTGTCGTGACCAAGGACGGCGAGACGAAGTAAATTATGTTTCGCGGCGGCCCTTGGCCGCCGCGGTCATCTTGCCCGGACGGCCATTGTTGTCTGTGGCCTGGATTGCAACCATCTTATTCGTTCATTCGCCAATGGCCGTGCTAGCTGCTACCGATGCGGGCAGCCGGGGAGGATCGTGCGTGACACAAAGCAAAGCAGCCACACGGCAGGAGCTATCGCCAGGCGCCGAGACGGTGCTGGAAATCCGCGATGTCGCCAAATCCTTCGGCGCCGTGCAGGCGCTGAAGCGCATGAACCTTAAGGTTCGTCGCGGTCGCGTGCATACGCTGCTGGGCGAAAACGGTGCTGGCAAGTCAACGCTGATGAAGATCCTCGCGGGCGTCTACAAGCCGACCTCAGGCGAGATCCTGCTGTCAGGCAAGGCCTACCAGCCGCAGAACCCGCGTGACGCCCGTGCTCACGGCATTTCGATTGTCTTTCAGGAGCTCAGCCTCTGCCGAAACCTCTCGGTCGCACAGAATATCTTTGCCAGCCACGAGCCGAGCCGCTTTGGTTTCGTCCGCGATCGCGCGCTCGTCGCCAAGGCCGAAGCGCTGATCGAAGATCTCGGCCTGCCGGTCAATGTCCATGCCAAGGTCGGCGATCTCTCGATCGCTCAGCGCCAGCTTGTCGAAATCGCCAAGGGCCTCAGCCTGCCTGCGGACGTGGTGATTCTCGACGAACCGACATCGTCGCTGTCCGATAGCGAGGCGGAAATCCTGTTCTCGATCATCGAGCGGCTGAAGGCGCGCGGCAAGGCGATCATCTATATCTCGCACCGCATGGAAGAAATCATGCGGCTTTCCGACGATATTACTGTCATTCGTGACGGCGAATATGTCACCACGACGGAGAAGAGCGAGACCAGCATCGACAAGCTGATCGCACTGATGGTCGGTCGTGAAATGAAAGATATCTACCCGCCGCGCGTCGCGCTACGTCCGGCGGCGGGCATCGCGCCCGTGCTGGCGACGAAAAGCCTCACGGTGCCAGGCAAATTCCACGATGTCTCCATCGATGTGAAGCCAGGCGAAGTCGTCGGTCTTTTCGGCCTGATCGGTTCAGGCCGGTCCGACATCATGAAGGCGCTCTTTGGCATGGAACGCCCGGAAGGACAGATCCTCCTTGACGGCAAGCCGTTGACGCTTTCCTCGCCCTCTGACGCGATCCGCAACGGTATCGCCTTCGTAACGGAAAACCGCAAGGAAGAGGGTCTTGTGCTCGCGCACAGCGTCGAGCGCAACGTCAACATGGTGGCGCTGAAGCAGCTCGCCGGCCCCTTCGGTTTGATGCGTGGCAGCGCCGAGCGTGCCGCCGCCAAGACAGAAGTCCTGCGCCTCGCGATCAAGGCCGCCTCGATCGACACGACTGCCGGCTCGCTCAGCGGCGGCAATCAGCAGAAGATCGTGCTTGCCAAATGGCTGCAGATCAGGCCGCGCGTGCTGATCCTCGACGAACCGACGCGCGGCGTCGACGTCGGCGCAAAATTCGAAATCTACCGCATCATCCGCGAGCTTGCCGCCGAAGGTGCGGCGATCCTGATGGTCTCCTCGGAATTGCCCGAGGTACTCGGCCTCAGCGATCGTGTCGTCGTGATGCACAACAGGAGCCTGGCAGCCGTGCTCGATGCCCAAGGCCTGACACCCGAAACCGTTATGACCTATGCAGCGGGGATGCACGCATGAGCAATGTCCAGACTACGCAGGGGAGGGGTGCGGACACCCAGGTCCGCCAGTCGTTCTTCCGTTCGCCGGTGGTGCGCCAGTATGGCGGCATCATCATTTCGCTTGCCGTGCTTTGCATTGTCTTTTCGGTGCTGAACCCGCGCTTCCTCGCGATCAACAACTTCATGAACATCATGCAGCAGGTGGCGGTCGTTGCCGTTGCCGCTTACGGCATGACCTATGTCATCCTGCTTGGCGAGATCGATCTTTCGATCGGCTCGATCATCGCGGTTGCCGGCATGGTGGCGGCACAGGCTTTCGCCATGGGCTTCGGCTTTTTGCCGACCGTTCTTCTGACATTGGTGGCTGGCGCCATCATGGGAGGCTTGAACGGGGCGCTGTCTGCAAAGCTGATGCTGCCGTCCTTCATCGTGACTGTCGCGAGCATGGGTATCTATCGCGGTGTCGTCAGCCTGCCGACCAATGGCGCCCCGGCCATGATCGACAACGATGCCTGGCTCGCCATCGGTTCGGAGAACTTCCTTGGGCTTCCGATCATCATCTGGATCATGGCCGTGCTCTTCGCAATCAACCACATCGTCCTGTCGAAGTCGATTTTCGGCCGGCAGGTCTATCTTTCCGGCGGCAACCGCGAGGCCGCCGTCTATTCCGGTATTCGCGTCGATCGCATCAAGATCATCGTTTTCATGATTTCCGGCGTGATGGCGGCTATCAGCGGCATCCTGCTTTCTTCGCGCCTGTCCTCCGCACAGACCAACTCCGGCATGGGTTACGAGCTTGACGCCATTGCGGCTGTCGTGCTTGGCGGCACCTCGCTTGCCGGCGGCGTCGGCACGATGGTCGGCACCATTCTCGGCGCATTGATCATCGGCGTCATCAACAACGGTATGAACATGCTGTCGGTGCCGTATTTCTACCAGCTCATCGTCAAGGGTCTGGTCATTCTCATCGCCGTCTGGCTGGACGTGCGTAGCAAGGCGGTGCGGACATGAGCATGAAGAAGATCATCACCATCGGCGAAATCGTCGTCGAGATCATGGCGGTCGAAACGGGCAACGGCTTCCTGTCCGCCATCCCGCTGATCGGACCTTTTGCCTCGGGTGCGCCGGCAATCTTCATTGACCAGGCGGCCAAGCTCGGTCAGCCCTGCGGTATCGTCAGTGCGGTCGGCAACGATGATTTCGGCGTGCTCAACGTCGAACGCCTGCGCTATGACGGCGCGGATGTTTCCGCCATCGCAGTGCATCCGACTGCCGCAACCGGCAGCGCCTTCGTACGTTACCGGCAGGACGGCAATCGCGATTTCATCTTCAACATCAAGCACAGCGCCTGCTCCGCCATTGGCTTGACTCCACAGGCCGAGGCGCTGGTCGAGACGGCCGACCACCTGCATATCATGGGCTCCGCGCTCTTCTCGGACGGCATCGTCGAGGCCATTCACGAGGCGACCCGGCGCATCAAGGCGAAGGGCGGCACGGTCTCCTTCGATCCCAATATCCGCAAGGAAATGCTGGAGCTGCCGGGCATGCGCGAGGCGCTTGGCCATGCACTTGAGAATACCGACCTCTTCATGCCGAGCGGTGCGGAGATCTTCCTGTTTACCCAGGCAACGGAGGAAAGGGCCGCCGTTGCGGAATTGCTTGCTCGAGGCATCAAGGCCGTCGTCATCAAGCGCGGCGCCGAGGGCGCCAGCTATTTCGATGCCTCCGGCGAGACCATGGCCCCGGCCTTTAGGGTTGAAGAGGTCGACCCGACCGGCGCTGGCGACAGTTTCGGTGCGGCCTTCGTCACCTGCTGGCTGCGCGGCATGCCCGCAGACGAGGCCCTCGTCATCGCCAATGCCACCGGCGCACGCGCCGTCGGGGTCAAGGGGCCGATGGAAGGCACGTCCAGCATGGCCGAGATCGAAGCCTTTCTCGCCGCCCGCAATCTTTCCGGAGTATCGTCATGAGCAGCACCAAGACCCTCAGCGCACTTCCTGCCCGCTATGCGGCGGGCGAACGGCGCGGCATTGCTTCCATTTGCTCGGCCCATCCGTTGGTTGTCGAAGCCGCTTTCCTCGAGGGACTTGCAGTCGATACGGACGTGCTGATCGAAGCCACCTGCAACCAGGTCAACCAGGAGGGTGGCTATACCGGCATGACGCCTGCCGATTTCCGCCGCTTCGTGGAGGAGATCGCCGCTCGCGTCGATTTTGACACGCGCCGGCTGATCCTCGGTGGCGACCATCTGGGTCCCAACCCATGGAAACACCTGCCGGCAGAAGAGGCGATGCAGCGCTCCGAAGTGATGATGGACGCCTTCGTGCGCGCCGGCTTCACGAAGATCCATCTTGACACCTCGATGGGCTGCGCCGGCGAACCGGTGGCTTTGTCGGATGCAGTGACCGCCGAACGCGCCGCGCGTCTTGCGCTGGTCGCGGAAAAGGCGGCAGCGGAATCGGGCTTTGATTTGCCTGTCTATATCGTCGGCACGGAAGTGCCGATCCCCGGCGGCGCCATGGAAGCACTCGACCATCTGGAATTGACCAGCCCGGAGGCAGCGCTGGAAACTGTTGAGGTGCATCGCCGCGCCTTTGCCGCTGTCGGTCTCGAAAGTGCCTTCGCCCGTGCCATCGGCGTCGTGGTGCAGCCGGGCGTCGAGTTCGGCAATGAGAATGTCGTGGTCTACGACCGTGCTGCCGCCCGCGATCTCAGCAATGTTCTCGGCCGCATGCCGCAGTTCGTCTTCGAAGCGCACTCGACCGACTATCAGCCGGCTTCAGCCCTGCGCGGGCTCGTCGAGGACGGCTTTGCCATTCTCAAGGTTGGTCCGGGTCTGACCTTCGCACTGCGCGAAGCGCTCTACGGTCTCGATCAGATCGCTGCTGTCCTTGATAACGGGCCGGAAACCTTGCGGCAGGGTATGGAAGCGCTTTTGCTCGCAGAGCCTAAGAACTGGCAGAAATACTATCATGGCAACGAGGCGGAGCTGCGCATTCAGCGGCATTTCTCCTACAGCGACCGCATTCGCTACTACTGGCCGCATCCCGCCGCTGCAGCACTTGTCGAGGGCTTGTTCCAAAGGCTCGGCGACCGGGAATTGCCGGAGACGCTAGTCAGCCAGTATCTCGGCGCACTCTACCCGGCCGTCGCCGCCGGCATGGTGGAGGCAAAGGCGCGTCCGCTGGCGTTGGAGGCCATCCGCAGCGTCATCCGTACTTATAATCGGGCGGCGGCTTAGCGCATCCGCCTCCCCGAAAGACCCGTGGACGCTCGGTGCGGCGCGTCATCGGCGAAGTGCTCGCCGCAGGGAATTCAATCAATCCGCAGACCATCGCGGGCTGCCATGAGGTTCGACTCGCCATCGCCATGGGTGGCTGTCGTTACCGGCAAAGGCGCTGGACAAGCGATGCCGAGATGGGGCGAAGGCGAGCTTGCCGCCTTCGCCGATACTTACAGGCGCTTTTTGCGCCAGGGCGCATTCTTCTGCCAATCGCCGGCCATGATGCTCCCAAACGGGATCACCTCGTCGACCACTTCGGCAAGACCGTAATGCTCAATCTGCGCCCGCACGTTGGCGGCGCTCTTGTAGGCGCTCGGCAATTCCGACACGTCGGCAAAACCGGAGAAGAAGCGTACGTCGAGACCGCTTGTCTCCTTCTCCAGGATTGCTGCGATGTTGTTCGGGCTAAGCCCACGTGAGTCCGCCCCATACTCCGCGGCCAGCTGCCGTATATGCGCGCTGCGCGAAATATTACGGCCGGCACCATGCGGCGAGAAGCCGAGACCATGAGCAGCATTCGTTCCACGAACGATCAGCACGGGTTCCGCCATGTTGAGCGGAATGATTGTGAGATCGGTCGCGTCGTCGGCCCATTTGTCGAAGGCGGGTGTCGCACCCTTTCCGTGGTAAAACAACCCATCCGACTTCCGGAAAACGAAATTGTGTTCGTTCCAGAACCGGTCTGTGACCTTGGCCGAAAGCTTTTCCGCCGCCATGTCGTGAAGGACATAGTGGTTTTCCTTCGTCCACCGGCGGATTGTCTGCAGGGCCGACCAGTAGAGGTCGCCTTCCTCGGTGTCCGCCGGAATCCAGGCGTTCTCACGATGGGTCTCTGGCGAGATCTGCTCGCGGAAACGATTGGCGACCTTCATGCCCTTGTCATAGAGCCGCGCACCGGGAGCTCGCGATCCATGATGGGTGACGAGCGCCGTTTCGCCGGTCGACTTCATGGTTCCGACATAGGCGAAATGATTGCCGTCGCCCTGGGTCGCGAAGTGTTCGATGCCGACACTCAGCGCTCCGTCGCGCAGATAGGGGTTCTGCTCGAAAGCCGATAGCGTCGCCTCGGAAGGCTTGATCTGCGCGCCGCGTGGGCGGCCGCCCGGACCAAAATGCGTCACGGAGTGTACGGCATCCAGCAGCGCTTTCGGATCGACGCCCGGAAAGATCGAGATTGCCATCGAGCAGCAGATATCGGCCGAATGCATGCCGGGATGGATCGCTTCGGAAGCGACCACGCCGCCAACCGGGATCGTGCCGATCGGGCCTGCCGGGCAGGCGTCCGGCATGATCGCCGCGGAACGGACGACCGGCGTGCGCACCAGCGCCCGCATCGTCGCGTTGACCTTCTCGACATTGTCCTGCTCGAAGGCGTTTTCGGCGCGGATATTCGAATAGATCTCGATGTCGTTGTCGGCCCTCAAGGCGAGCGTTGGTCCGGGCTGGAAGGCCTTTGCCGCTTCCAGCGCATCCGCCATCGAGCCACCCTTGCTCAGAATCGCATTGGCCGCATCAAGAGCCGGGCGAAACCACTTTCCCTGGCTCATGCCGGCGTCGATCAAATCCTGTCCGCTCATTACCGTTGTCATTGTCTTTTCTGCGTCTGCAGTCCTTCTGGTTCAATTGCGTTTCTTTGTCCCGTCAAGCGGGGATATGCATGCGATCGATGCAGCGGCGACGAGGGTGGACGAAACCGGATGGCCCCGCTCGTGCCAGAGAGCGTATGCCCAGGAGGAGTCGAACCTGCCAGACCATCCAACTTTGGTGGCTGTAGTTCCGCCTGGCATTCGCCGCTGCATTTGGCCATGGCGACCAGTCTTGAGGAAACAACCTGCTGGTCCTCCCTTTTGGGAATCGCGCAGCAGGGCGGGGTTTGAACCCGCACCCCGAAGGGCAACCAATGTAGTTTCCTCGGCATTCGCCATGTCATTTCGTCCGTGACGACGAGGTGTGGTGAAACGTCCTGCTCTACCGCTGAGCTACGAGCCCATGAAATTGGAGGACCCGACGGGATTCGAACCCGCGACCTGGAGATTAACGATCTGTAGTTTCATCCGGCATTCGTCACGGCCTTCGCGCCATTCGCGGCGCGAAGCTATTGCTTTGTCGAGCTTGTCAGAGCTCGATCTGCTCGATGGCGTTGACCCAGCCGTCCGCTCCCTGGCCGTTGGCCGCGAAGGCTGCGATAACGTCATAGACGGCATCGGA
The DNA here is from genome assembly GCF_003610155.1 of Rhizobium sp. WW_1. Classification (NCBI taxonomy): domain Bacteria; kingdom Pseudomonadati; phylum Pseudomonadota; class Alphaproteobacteria; order Hyphomicrobiales; family Rhizobiaceae; genus Rhizobium; species Rhizobium sp. WW_1. Next base: position 19,039 of record NZ_RAIN01000024.1, on the reverse strand, counting down.
AAAGCCGCCGATGTTGAGTACGTCGGCGCGGGTCGGCGCCTGTGTCGTCGCATGGGGCTGGATGTCGAGGCAGACCAGCTTCGCAGCCGGGTTGTGTCGCTTGATCCTTGCCCATTCCGTCATCACCGCGGTCGGCTGACCGTTCCCACGCGCATCCACCCAGGATTCATTGTCCGAGATGAACACGACGAGATCGACCTTGGCCTTCTCGTTTGCCAGTTTGCGCAGCGGTGCGGAGCAGTTGGTTCCGCCGCCGCCGATCTTCGCCAGCTTGTCGGCATTGGTCATGACCGAATCTCGCTTGTTAAGGCTGACATGCACTACGTCATTTTCGAACGGCAGCACCCTTGCGTTCGGGTTGCGCTGCAGGAACGCCGCGGTCATCAGGCCGGCGACGTCGATGCAGCGGACCGAGGACGTCGCGCCCTTCCGGTAACCGGTCACGGGCGAACCCATGGAGCCGGAAACATCGGGGCAGAGCACGACATTGCCCGTCAGCGACGGAACGTTGGAGATGGCGATATCCATCGCATCCTGCAGCGCATCCCGTACGACCTCGGGAACCTGGCCGTCGACCATCTTCCACGCCATCATGAGCTGATAGGGGAAGACCTTCGCCTTGCGGACTTCATCCGGATCGGCAAGCCGCGCCGCCAACGCCTCGGCAAAACCCTTGACCTCGAACACGCCGTTGCGCGCAAAGGTATTGAGGTTCTGCCGCACCATCTGCCAGCCCCCCTTGCGGGCGATCTCGACCCAATGCCTCCGCGTCAGCGGCAACGAGGTCAACATCTGGAACGGAACGTCCGGAACCGGACGTGCCTGGCCCTTGCGAAAGGCTTCCAACGCCCTGACAAGCTCCGGCAGCGCCGCATAGTCGTACGGCTTGCCGATTGCCCAGGCATAGAGCGCCTTGCGTTCCTCCGTCGCCGGCTTTGGATGCACCATGCGGATGACATCTGCGAGCGAAGGGTCGTTGCCGACCATTGCGCGCAGGATCTGTTCCGTGCTGGCCCGCTCAAGCCATGCCTGCACCGCCTTCTTCGGCCGCGTGCCCAGCGACTTGCGGCCCGTAGCGCCGGAGCGCATGACCTGCACGAAGCCGCGCAGCATCTTGCCGCTTTTCACTACCCGCGGGAATGCACGGGCAAAGGCATCGCTCTGAAGGCTGGAGAGCATTGCAAGCAACGTCACAGGCATATCCTTCATATGACCCTTCTCAGCTGCGTAGATAGCCACCTTGGCGAGGAATTCCGGCTCCACTTCAAGAGCAAGCGCTTTCACCATGTCCAGCTGCTCTGCTCCGTCCGCATAGAAGGTGCTGTTGAACGTACCCGTGACGGCATATTGCGCCAGCGCTTCGTGGGGCGTCAGCCGATAGGCGGGGGCGGCTGCGTGATTGTTCGTGTCCGTGCCCGGAAGCAGCTTTCCGAGGTAGGATTTGAAGATTGCCTTGTTGGCCATGATGGCACCTCTTGTTTCGTTCGTGCCAGATACCTTTCAAGCCGCGTGCCAGTTTGGGGAGCTGAGTGGAATGGGGGCGGATTATTTCAATATCCTATTGTTTTTTCGCGTTAAAAATTTTCTCGCCGAGACGAGATGTCTCCGGTTGCGAAATTTGAGATCCTGAAGGTATTATCTAAAAATATAGAGATTTATAATTTTGGATAAACCGTGAAGCGACGCGTAGCCATCAGCATATTGGGAACGACCCTCGATGCGGGGAAATGGGACAATCGCTGGAGCCGTTGGCGCCCTACCGTCGCGCTTTGCCAGCAATCCGGGCTCTTCGTCGATCGGCTGGAACTGATCCACGACAATCACGCACAGGCTCTCAGCGATCGGATCATCGGCGATATAGGAACGGTTTCGCCGGCGACCGAGGTGCGCAGCAATGTCATCAACTTTCGCGACCCCTGGGATTTCTCGGAAGTCTATACGAGCCTTAGAGACTTTGCGCGCCGCTACAGCTTTGACCCCGACGTCGAAGATTACCTCGTCAATATCACGACCGGCACCCACGTAGCACAGATCTGTTGGTTCCTGCTGACGGAGGCGCGCATCATTCCGGGCCGACTGTTGCAACTCTCGCCGCCGCGCGACAGGGAGGGCGAACAAGACTTCGCCGGCACTCACCGCATTATCGATCTGGATCTTTCGCGCTATGACGAGATCGCCAAGCGCTTTGCCTCCGAACGGGAAGACGCGGCTTCCTTCTTGAAATCAGGCATATCGACCCGTAACGGGGCTTTCAACCGGATGATCGACGAGATCGAAAGAGTGGTGATCAGATCGACTGCACCGGTCCTCCTGACGGGGCCAACAGGTGCCGGCAAGTCGCAGCTTGCCCGCCGGATCTACGAGTTGAAGAAGACCCAACGGAAGGTCAGCGGACCTTTCGTCGAAGTCAACTGTGCGACATTGCGTGGCGACCAGGCCATGTCCACGCTGTTCGGTCATGTGAAGGGGGCGTTTACCGGCGCGGCTGGTGAGCGTGCAGGCCTTCTCAAATCCGCCGACAAGGGCGTGCTGTTCCTCGACGAAATTGGCGAACTCGGCCTCGATGAGCAGGCCATGTGTCTGCGCGCGATCGAGGAAAAGAGATTCTTACCCGTCGGCGCCGACCGGGAGGTGTCAGCGCAATTCCAGCTGCTTGCAGGCACCAACCGCGATCTCGGCGAGGATGTCCGCAACGGACGGTTCCGCGAAGACCTCTACGCCCGGCTCAATCTCTGGACCTTCCAGCTACCGGCCTTACGTGAACGCAGGGAAGACATAGAACCCAACCTCGACTTCGAACTCAGACGCTACTTGGAGCGGGAAGGCGAGAACGTTACCTTCAACAAGGAAGCGCGTGAACGGTATCTTTCCTTCGCAACCGGTTCACAAGCCGTCTGGAGCGCCAATTTCCGTGATTTGTCGGCCTCGGTGACGCGCATGGCGACACTCGCGCCGCATGGGCGCATTACGAGCGATGTCGTTGACGACGAAATTGAGCGGCTAAATGCGCTTTGGCGTCGCTCGAATGATGACGCTGGACCGGATCTGATCCTTGAAGACGTGCTGGGTGCAGAGGCTGCCGATCGCCTCGATCGCTTTGACGCGGCACAGCTTGCAGCCGTCCTTCACATCTGCCGCGAACATGCGACGGCGAGTTCTGCCGGCAGAGCTCTGTTCGCAATCTCGCGATTGGAAAAGAAAAGCAGCAATGACGCAGATCGCCTGACGAAATATCTTGCGCGCTTCGGCGTCAGATTTGAGGACCTGAAACAACCGTGACGATTGCGGGTTCGGCGGAGCTTCTTCCCAGAGTGCCGAAGGACGGGGTTCATAGGTCAGTCTGGTCCAAAAGTGGTGGTCTCGAAAGTTTGGAAGATCTATGGGCGTTTGAAACACCGGGCCGGCGGTTCAAATCCTTATCAAGAGCAAACCAAAAACCGGGGTAGTCCCTGTCTCTTCGAGCGCTGTCGCCAGCTAGGCGAGATAGTATAAAGCCGCCGGAATGCTGGTGCGGACGATGGCTGTTCAGCCGTGATGAAATCATATGCGAATTGCCCGTGTCGATTTAGGACTCAGCGCTCGGCAATCGGCCGAGTGTGCCAGAGAAGATAAGGTTGGGCCTCAGCATCCACCTTACCGAGAAGCTGATCCCGAACATCTGCGTGATAGCCATCGAGGAAATCGACTTCCGTCGCCGTCAGGCTGTCGACATTGGCCATGCGGAGATCGATGGGTGCCAGTGTCAGGCTATCGAAACGGCAAAAGCCCGGCCGGTCGGCTGTGACTTCCACCTGGTTCTCGATTCGGATGCCGAAGACGTCCGCTTTGTAATAGCCGGGCTCGACGGTCATGATCGTGCCGGGTTCCAAATTGTGCAGGTTGGGCTTCTTCGCAAAACGATGCGGATACTCATGGATCAGCAGATTATGGCCGACGCCGTGTCCGGTTCCGTGATCGTAGTCGAGCCCCATGTCCCATAGGGGACGGCGCGCCAGCGCATCGAGCTGATGTCCCTGCGTTCCAAGCGGGAAGCGCGCTGTCACCAGCGAGATGAAACCCTTCAGAACCGCGGTGTAGGTTTGCCGCATTTCATCGGTTGCCGTGCCGAAGAGAACGGTGCGCGTCACATCCGTCGTCCCGTTGGCATATTGGCCGCCTGAATCGATCAGGTAGAAGCTGTTGTCTTCAATGGCGGCATTCGTGTCGGGTTGAGCGTGATAGTGGCACATGGCCGCATTGCCGCCTGTGGCCGAAATCGTGCGGAAGCTCGGTTCGAAATAGCCGGCCTGCCTGGCGCGAAAGGCAATCAGTTGCTCCTCGGCATCCAGCTCGGTCAAGGGCAGATTTGCAGCCTGCCGGCGATGCCATTCGTTGTCGAGCCAGGCAAGGAAATTGGTGAGCGCAATTCCGTCCTCGAGATGGCAGGCGCGAAATCCTTCCAGCTCCGTGGTATTTTTGGTGGCCTTCGCGCTCGCAAGAAGGCTCGTCTGCTCGATCGTCCGGCCGCCTGCCGTCTTGATATGGGCGCGGACGGCTTGCGGTGCGAAGTTGGGGTCGATCAACGTCGTCTTCCCGGCTGACACCTTTCCAACGGCGCCAAGAAAGTCCTCCGGATCAGCGATCGTGACATCGGACAATTCGAACTCGGCCCGATCGTTGCCGAGCTTGCGGTGATCCACGAACCATTCGGCGCGGTTGTCTGCGCCTAGCAGCAGGAACGAGTGCGGCACCGGGTCCATGGCGACATCGGAACCGCGCACGTTCAAGAGCCAGGCAATATTGTCGGGCGAGGTTTCTATGAGCTGGTCTGCCCCCAAAGCCTTGAGCTTGGTCGTAATCCGCTGGCGCTTGCTGGCGGACGTCTCTCCGGAAACCGAAAGCGGCATTGGCCTGATGAGGCCGACCGGGCGAGGCGGACGGTCAGTCCATATTGCGTCGAAAGGATCGGCATCGAGCGTTATCAGTTCGACATCAGCCGCCTTGCATCCGGCATACAGCTTTTCATAGAGGGCGCCGCTGATGAGCAGGGTGTGAATGCCGATCCGCCAGCCCGGCTTTCCGTGACGCCTTAACCAGAGGTCAAGCGGGTCGTTGTGGAGATGGTGCACGGCAAAGGCGGATAGATCCACTTCGTTGCGCACCTGCACCTGATAGCGCCCGTCGACGAAGATCAGCGCCTGCTCCGGCTGCACGAGCGCCATGCCGGCGGAACCGGTGAAGCCGCTGATATATTCCAGGCAATTGTCATGCGCGGCGGTCACTTCGCTTTGGTGTGCATCCGTTCGCGGCACGATCAAGCCATCCAGCTTTGCCCCCGCAATCCAGGCGCGCACATTGGCCAGCTTGCCCGAATCTTCAGTCTTGCTCATTGTCGTCCCCACGATCATTCGGCCGCAAGCGGCCCGCCCTTTTGCGCGACCAGCGCGACCAGCCGTTCGAACACCGATGCCGACTGGCGAATGCCGTCATGCTCGAATTCATTGGTGATCCAGAAGTCCAGATTGCCGACGGCGCGCGCGGTTTGGAGCGAAAGGCCGGCATCGACATACATGTCGTCGTGGTAGATCGCCGCTGCGACCGGGACCTCGTTTGTAGCGAGGCGATCGCGATCGTAAAGCACGCTGTGACGAGGCCGTCCGGCAAGAGCCTCCGCCGCGGCCCTGAACGGCCGAAGGGACGCGATCTCTTCGAACATCCACGGATAGATCATCTCGCCGGTAAACAGCAGAGGGCGAGCAGCGGGATTGAATTCAGCGAAATTGGGCCGTAGCCGTTCGGCGGACCAGGCCGTCGCGCCGTCGCCCTCGCCATAGATCGCCTCGTGGATAGCCGCAAACAGCGGGTTGCTGTGATAGGAGGTCAGGTCCATCACCGAAGCCAGAAAGTGGTCGGAAAGCCTTCCTTCCTTCCGGTCCGCAAAGGCTTCATCCATCAGCCAGTGAATGTTCTCAAAGCCGTGTGCCATGCCAAAATCGAGACCGATGGTCTGCAGGCGGCGCACGCTCAGCCGGTCGCCATCCGGCAGCCGCACGTCATTGCCTTCGATGAAATCAGCCACTTTGCTCACCAGCGCGATATCGCCGGGATAGCGCTTGTAGTAGGCAGCGTTCTTGGCACGGACACGCGGATAGGTGTGGCGATAGACTTCGTCGGCGTCAGGTTCAAGGCTTGGGATGCCGCCGGCGATGTAGCTGGCCGACAGAGCTTCCGGCGCCTGGCTCAGATAGGTGAAGGTGAGGAAACCGCCATAGCTCTGGCCGAGCGTCTGCCAGCGCCGGCCGCCGAGAACGGTCTTTCGGAAATGCTCCAGGTCCTTGATGATGGAATCTGCGCGGAAACAGGCGAGATAATCCCCGCCCGCCTCTCCATCGAGCTCACCGATCATCGCGGTGTCGACCGGCGTCGAGCGTCCGGTGCCGCGTTGATCCGGCAGGATGACACGATGCGTCTTCAGCGCCTGGGCGAGCCATGACGGCCCGCCGCGCGTTGGGCGGGGCGACTTGCCGCCGGGACCGCCCTGAAGGAAGCAAAGAACCGGCAGGGCTTCGTTCTTGCGCACCGGATCGACCACCTCCCGCGCGAAGAACTCGATGGCTTTGCTCGATGGGTCGGACCAGTCGAGCGGCACGGAGAGGACGTGATCGCGGATATGCATTCCGGGGATGGTGTATTCGGAAATGATCATGATTTTCTTTCAGCGTACGCGAGGATCGAGCAGCACATAGAACAGGTCGACGACGATGTTGGAAATGACGATGAACACCCCGCCGAGCAAGACCACGCCGATGATGATGGGGCGGTCCTGGTTGGCGACGGCCTGAACGGCGAGCGCCCCCACGCCTTGTAGTCCATAAACCTGCTCGATGATGATAACGCCGCCGAGCAGCATGGCAATATCTGCTCCAAGCTGTGTGACGAGCGGCGTCAGGACGGCACGCAAGCCATGCTTCCAGATCACGCGCCGTTCGCTGAGACCCTTGGCGCGGGCAGTGCGAATGTAATCCTCGCCCATCACGTCGAGCATCTGGCCGCGCGTCAGCCGGGCATAGACTGCGGCCATGGTCAAGGCGAGCGTCGTCCATGGCAGGACGAGGTGCCACGCCCAGAGCAGCGGCTGGGTGGTTAGCGCCTTGTATCCGCCGGGAGGAAACAGCGTGAATCCGGCCTGCTTGGGAATGAAATAGAGAAGATAGAGCGACATCATGCCAAGCACGAAGGTCGGGAAGCTCAAGCCGACGAGGATGAACGCCTGGCCGATGCGATCCCGCAGGCCGCCGGCATAGCGCGCCGACATGATGCCCATCGGAATGCCGATGGCCAGCCAGAGCAATGCGCCACCCAGGACGAGAGACAGGGTGACGGGAATGCGCCGAACTATGATCGGCGCGACCGGCTGCTGATTGCGGTAGGAAAAGCCGAGATCGCCGCTGATCGCTCTTGAAAGAAAGCTGGCATATTGAACGACGATCGGGCGGTCCACGCCGAGATTCTTGCGGATCTGTATAAGCTGCGCCTCGGTCGCCTTGTCGCCGGCGATCATGCGGGCGGGATCGCCGGGCGCGACGAAGAACAGGAAGAACACGAAGGCTGAGAGCATCAGGAGGACGCCCGCTCCGAAAATCAGGCGCTGGGTGAGAAAGCGGATCATCGTTTCGACGCTCCTTTGGATTTCAGCCTGAAACGACGAACCGTGCGGGCGCTTTTTGGGTCGAGCGCGTCGCGCAGGCCGTCACCTAAGATGTTGAAGGCAAGCGTCGTCAGAAGAAGCGCCGTGCCGGGCACGAAGACCAGCCACCAGGCGACCAGGTAGAGGGAGTTGGAGGAGGCATCCGCCAGCATACCGCCCCAGCTTGGCGTTGGCGGCACGATACCCATGCCGAGGAATGACAGCGTCGCCTCGAAGACGATCGAGCTTGGGATCTGCATGGTGGTGTAGACGATGATGGGAGCCGCGAGATTGGGCAGGATGTCGACGATCATGATCGAGAGCGGACCTGCGCCGAGCGAGCGGCTTGCCTGCACGAAATCCTGCTTGCGCAGCGAAATCACCTGACCGCGGATGACGCGTGCCATAGGGGCCCAGCTGAAGAAGACGATGACGCAGACGCTGAGCATCAGGCTCGGCCCAAACGCCGATACGAGTGCAAGAGCGCAGAGCAGGAAGGGAACACTCATGACGAGATCCATCAGCCGGCTGAGCACGATGTCGGTCAGGCCACCATGATAACCGGCCGTCGTGCCGACGATCACCGCGATCGTCGACGCCAGCACCGAGGCGAATACCCCGACCAGCAGGGAAATGCGGGCGCCATAGGCGAGGCGCACCAACACGTCGCGGCCGAGTTGGTCGGTGCCGAGCCAGAATTGCTCGCCGGGCCCGACGGGAATGCCTGCCGGCGACAGGCCGATGTCGCGGAACTGTTCGATCGGCGAATGCCCGGTAAGTGCGGCGATCCAGGGAGCTGCAATCGCCAGAACGACGACCGCGAGAATGACGCAAAGGGCGATCATGCTCGCCTTGTCGCGCCGCAGGCGCCGCAGCGTCAGTTCGAGCGAGCCACGCTGTACCACATCCGCCTGGGTGGAAGCATCCGATGTCGCGACGTCGTTCATGCTGTCACCTGTCTCGTCTCGATCAACGACCGCGGAGGCTCGCCATCCTCAATGATGGAGAGTGTTTTCGACGCGGATAGCAGTGTGCGGGTGTAAGGATGTCGCGGATCGGCGAAGAGCTGTTCTGCCGCGGCCAGCTCGACGATCTTGCCGCCCTGCATGACGGCGATCCTGTCGCAGATATGGCGCACGACGGACAGATCGTGCGAAATGAACAGGTAGGTCAGGCCCAGTTCCTGCTGCAATTGCTTGAGCAAGTTGAGGACCTGCGCCTGGATCGATACGTCGAGCGCGGAGACGGGCTCGTCGCAGATGATGAGCGCCGGATTGAGTGCCAGGGCCTGCGCGATGCCGATCCTCTGTCGCTGGCCGCCGGAAAACTCGGCTGGAAAGCGATTATAGTGCTCGGGGTTGAGGCCAACCAGCTCCATCAGATGCCGCACTTTTTCGCGCCGCTCCTCTCCCGATGCCACGCCATGGAGGCGGAAGGGGTCGCCGATGATGGCGCCCACCCGACGACGCGGATTAAGGGAGCCGAAGGGGTCTTGGAAGACGAGCTGGATCTGCCGGCGCATCTCTCGCCATTCGCGACCCTTGAGATTGCTCATGTCGTGGCCGAGCACATTGATGGTGCCCGAGGTTGCCGGCGTCAGTCCGGCGACGATGCGCGCCAGCGTGGATTTCCCGCAGCCGCTCTCGCCGACGAGCCCGACTGTTTCTCCGCGCGCGACCGTGAGATCGATGCCCTTGAGGACTTCGAGGGTGCGTTTCTGTCCAAAGAAGCTGCCGATTTGATAGGTGAGGTGAACATTTTCGATCGATGCGATCTGTTCGGTGCCGATTGCTTTGGATTCGACCTTTTCAGGCGTTGCGGCCGATGGCGAGGATGCCGTGTCCGGCTCCAGCAGACAGAGGGATTCGACGCCGTCGCTATAGACGCGTAACGGCGGAATGCGCTTCGTGCAATCGGCAACCACCTGGCCGCAGCGAGGCGCGAAGATGCATCCGGCGGGCGTCGTCAAAAGGCTCGGCGGGCGCCCCTTGATCGGCACCAATTGCGCCCCGGGCTCGTAGCTTGCAGGTGTCGAGCGCAGCAGCCCCGCCGTATAGGGGTGGGCCGGCGAACGGAACACGCTGCGGGCCGGGCCATATTCGAGCCGGTTGCCGGCATACATGACCATGACATCGTCGGCGACGCTCGACAGTAGGCCGAGGTCATGCGTGATCAGGATGATGGTGGTGCCGAAATCGCGCCGCATGGTGTCGAGCAGATCGATAATCTGGGCCTGCACGGTGACATCGAGCGCCGTCGTCGGCTCGTCGGCAATGATGAGCGCAGGATTGAGGATCAGCGCCATGGCGATCATGACGCGCTGGCGCATGCCCCCCGAAAACTGATGCGGATAGCTGTCGAAACGCTCAGCGGGCGAGGGAATGCCGACCTTGCCGAGCATGTCGATCACGCGAGCCCGGGCGGCGTCGCGGTCGATCGTCTCATGTGTATGCAGGACCTCGGCGATCTGCGAACCGATCGTGTAGAAGGGATGCAGGCTCGAGAGCGGGTCCTGAAACACCATGCCGATGCGGCCGCCCCGCAGGCGGCGCATGTCGGGCTGCGGCAGGTTGAGAAGGTTGCGGCCCTCGAACCAGACCTCGCCGCGAATGTCGGCATTGGGCAGCAGCCCCATGACGGCCTGCGTCAGGACGCTCTTTCCCGAACCGGATTCGCCTGCAATGCCGAAAATCGAACCGGGCCTGATCGAAAAGGAGACGTTGCGTACGGCATGTACCACGCCATCCTCGGTCGGAATATCGACCGTCAGTCCCTTTGCCTCCAATATGGTCAAGGGTAAACTCGCACTTCAATCGAGGTTGCGTTCAGGCGCCGCAACCAGGCCGCGGCGCCATGCACGAAGATGCCGGATCAGCGTTCGATCCAAAGGTTCGTCCAGTCGCCCTCCACGCCCAGGGCATAGGGCTGGAAGTTCTTCACCGCTTCGCTGCGATAACGCGGGTTCTTGTTGGCGATCAGCGGAACGACCGGCGCGTCTGCCATGACCATCTCGTCGACCTCTGCCCATAATTTACCGGTTTCCTCCGGCGTGGTCGCGTTGATGGCCTTTGCGGCTGTCTCGTTGGCCTTCGGGTTGTTGTAATCGGTGTAGTTATAGGTCTGGTGCGTGCCGTTGAAGGTGAACTGCGGCTGGAAGACGGAGCGCGCTGCACCCCCGACCCAGTCCGGCGTCCAGCCCACGGGCGCGATGTCCCAGGTGCCGTTCTTGGTGTTTACCGGATTGGTCATGAATTTGGAGTAGTAGTCGGCGGCGGTGACCGGCGCCAGTTCGAGCTTGATGCCGGCGCGCGCCATGCTGGCCTGAATGGTGGCGGCGGTCGCCACTTCCAGATCCTTGTTGCGGTAGGGCATCTTCAGCGTGATGCCGTTCGGGAAACCGGCTTCGGCGAGCAGGGCCTTGGCCTTTTCCGGGTCGCCCTTGGATTCCGGCGAGGGATAGAGATCGAACTTGTGATGTCCGAGTACGCCAAGTCCGAAAATGCCGGTTGCGGGTTCCGCCACCTTCGGGCCGCCCCATTGCTGGACGATCGCGGCCTTGTCGATCGCATATTCCAGCGCCTTGCGGACGCGAATGTCTTTAAGAGCACCCTTGTTGTTGTCCGAGACGGTGTTGATGAACAGGAAGTTCGTGTTGCCGGCCGAAAGCGCCGTCAGCTTCTCGTCGCCGTTGGCGGCGAGCGTCGCCAGGATGGCTGTGGGGACGTTGATGTCATAGGCGAGATCGGCGTCGCCCGACTGCAACTGCTGCATGATGGCATCGGCCTGCAGCCCCATGGTGATCTCGATATCGTCGACATACGCCTTGCGCAGCGGATCGCTTTCCGCCTTCCAGGCGGGATTGCGCACCAGCTTCAGACTGGTGTCGGGCGTGTATTCACCGATCGTATAGGGACCGCTGCCGACAAAATGCGTGCGATATTCCGGGCTGTCGGGGATATAGTCGAGGACTTCGATCGGTGCAGGCGCCGGCATGGGCAGCGAGAGCATGTAGATGAAGTCGCCAGCGCGTTCCTTGAGGTGGAAAACCACGGTCTGGTCATCAGGCGTCTCGATGCCTTTGACGTCATTTCCCTCTATATACTTCTTCATGTCCGCAGCCGTCGGCTGAACCTTGGCAAAGCCATCACAGAATTCGCCAAGCCCGGAGACGAGTGCGGTGAAATAGGTGAGGGTCGAGGCCTGCATGTATGGATTGCAGAGCCGCTTGAAGCCGCGTTTCACATCCGCCGACGTGATTTGGCGCGCGCCGGACGGTGCATTCCACATGGCGCCCTGGCGCAGTTTGAACGTGTATGTCAGCCCATCATTCGTCGGCTGGGGCACGTCCGTCGCGAGATCGCCGACCGGCTTGATGGCGACATCGGGATCGGTCGAGGCTTCATAGCTGATCAATTGCCGCGATATGGCGCGCAGCAGATTGTTGGTATTCACCATTCCCGCCAGCGCGGGATCGATATGGTCCGGTTCGCCGGTGGCGAGTATCCGCAGGGTTCCGCCCTTGACCGGTTCGTCCGCGGTCGCGAAACCCGGCAGCGAAAGAGCGATGAGCAAAGATGCGACCGAAACGGTCGATTTCAATAGAGTACGCATGTCTATCCTCCCAATCTACTTGCGTTGATCATGCTTGGCCGAGGGCGTTCCGGAGAACGCCTTCCATCGTGGTTGCCGTCCGTCTCTCAAAGATCCATCGGCCAGGTGTCGGACAGCCGGTAGCCGGCCGGGAACGGATCGTCCGGATCGACCATCAACTGGTGCGTGCCGATCACCCAGGCGCGGCCGGAGATGATCGGGCTGATCGCGGATTTGCCGTTGAGATCGACGGCGCCGTCGATGCTGCAATGGAATTCGGTATCGATGAGCGAGGTCCCGACGAAGCGGTCGCCGACCTTCATCTGACCCTTGGCATGCAGAACGGCCATGCGTGCCGAACAGCCGGTGCCCGTCGGCGAGCGGTCGATCTTGCCGGGACGGATGGCGACGGCGTTCTTTCCCCGGAGGACTCCATCCTTCATCTGAACAGGGTCGGTGATCTGGCAGAAGGAGATGTGGTTCCAATCGTTGACCGGATGGCGAAAGCCCAGCTGTTCATTGGCGGCTTCCGTGATCTTCACGCCGAGCCGGGCGATGTCGCGCGCCTGATCGGGCTGCAGGTTGAGGCCGAGCGAGGCCGCGTCCACAAGCACGAAGCTGTCGCCACCATAGGCGGTGTCGACGGTGATCGTGCCGATGCCTTCGACTTCGAGCTTGGCATCGAGCTTGTCGGCAAAGGAGGGGACATTGCGCACGTGAATGCGCTCGGCCTTGCCGTTGCGGCACTCCGCCTTCACTTCGATCAGGCCGCCCGGCGCCTCCAGCACCATGCGGGTGATCGGCTCCTGCATGGGGATGATGCCGGTGTCGAGTAGAACGGTCGACACGCAGATCGAGTTCGATCCGGACATGGGCGGCGTATCGGCTGGCTCCATGATGATCCATGCCATCTGCGCCTCGGGGTTCTTCGGCGGAACCAGCAGGTTGACGTGGCGGAAAACGCCGCCCCGCGGTTCGTTGAGAACGAAGTTCCTCAGGGTTTCGTCCCGGGCGATCCAGCGCGATTGTTCCCAGACGGTCGCGCCGGGGGGAGGAGCGACCCCACCGACGATGACATCGCCGACTTCTCCCTCGGCGTGGCAGCTGACGACATGAACGACTTTCGATGTGCGCATTTCTGTTCAGTTCTTTCCGATTGCAAATAGAGAAGCGGGGCCGCTGCTGTGCAATGTCCGAAGAATTACCATGCGACTGTCCTCCCTAATGATCATAATCGTATACGTTATCTTGAATTTTGGGATAACGTATACGATTATAGAGGGACGTCAAGCGACGTTATCGCGCAGGAAATGCCAATGACGGCCTTGGCCGAACAGGCGACATGCATGCTTGCGCCGCCTCGGGAGATCAAGATATTGAGTGGATATCGCGGCTCCACCCTTCGATCAGATTTGCCGTTTCCAGGGAACAAAGACTGCATGCCTCTCAATATCGAAGAGATACCCAATCTGGGAAAGGCGCCGAGCACATCCGATGTGATTCTGAAGTTCATCCGCGATGCCATTGCCGACGGCTCGCTCGACGAAGGCGAGCCGATCCGCCAGGACGATGTCGCGCGTCTCTTCAATGTCAGCAAGATCCCGGTTCGCGAGGCGCTGAAGCGCCTTGAGGCCGAAGGGTTGGTGGAGTTCCATCGTAACAGGGGCGCGATCGTTACCAGCGTTTCGGAGCCGGAAATCGTGCAGATCTTCGAGGTGCGGAGCATTCTGGAATCGAATGCGCTGAGACTTTCCATTCCCTTCATGACGGAAAAGACTTTCGAGAAGGCGAAGGGTTATTGCGACGCCTTTATGGAGGAAGCCGATGTCGCGCGCTGGTCCGAACTGAACTGGCAGTTTCACAGCTGTCTCTATGAGGACGCGCAAAGACCCTATCTGGTCAGCACGATCCGCTCTATCAACGATAAGATTGAACGCTACTTGCGGGTGCAGCTTACTTTGTCGCACGGCAAGGAAACGGCAGACCGCGAGCATCGCGAGTTGCTGGCACTCTGCAGGACGGGCGACGTGGAAAAGGCGGCCGCGTTCCTGACCGATCACATCATGCGAGTGTGCCAGTCGCTGCTGCACCACTTGCCTGCCAGACGAAGCTGACAGCTGAATCGCAAGTCAGGCAAGTGAGATCAACACGACCGGCACCGCGTAAAAGAAACTAAAGCCTCTGAACCGGCGCGTGGAACACTCGGCTTTCAAGCCTACAGATGCCCTCAGGACGGGCAGACGAGAGTATAAAGGTCGTGCATTCCGGTGCCTTCGCCGAAGCTCATCCGAGCCTCCGCGTCATCTGCCTGCGGATTGGCGAGTTCGCCCTTCAGTTCATCCGCGTTTTGCGTGAAGAAGGGTACATCAGCCATCACCCCGCATTTGAGATAATATCCCGCATAAAAAAACTGCCCCTGCTTGTCGGTGCTGGGCTGGCGGACAAGCAGCATCAGCATGCCGTCTTCGCGTTTGGCGGCCGTGAGGTAGAACTCGTCATCGTGGGTCAGGACGAAGCTGTCCTTGTTTGGAACAGGTTTCCACGCTTTTGCCTTCAAATTGAAAACCTGCTCGGGCGCGACCAGCATTTTGAAAGGGCCTTTACCAGAAGGTTCGCCTGCATGTGCGGCGACGCCGGTGGCGACGGCAGCGATGAGTGTGGTGGCGAATAAAACTGCATTTCTCATTAAAATTCCTCGACTAGCATTGGAGAGCGTCAACTGGCCAACGGACGGGAACTATTCCAAAGTAACGCTCTGTCAAGATCGGCGTCTGAACCAATAATCCTCGTATGAGCAGCTCCGACGCGAGAATTCAGTCGCAAGGCCGTGAACAAACCTCGGCGCTGGTCAATGCGGCAATTCATCTGATTGACTTTGCTTGATGCTGACGGGCGATCTCGATGTGACGCTGGACTACCTTATCGATGATGAACTGCATGATCTCTTGAACAAGCACTTGATCCAGCCCGGCTTCCGTGGCCAGTATTTTCAATCGGAACAATTGCTGTTTCTCCCGGTCTTTGTCCGCCGCTGGCAGTGCATGTTCGGCTTTCAGAATACCAACATTGTCGGTACAACGAAAACGCTCCGCCAACATATTGACCAATGCGGCATCGATATTGTCGATAGTCTGACGATATGAGGAAAGTTGCTCCGAAACATTATTGCTTTCCATAATGAAACCTTTTCCTTATTGCCCTATAGCAAGCATGCTCATGTTATAAAATCTCCGCAGTCATCAAGACGGCGTGTGTCTTTCGGTTGAAGTCATTTCATCGAAATCATCAGGAAGTTTCCTGAAAATTGCGATGAGATTCCAAATATTTTAGTCATCCTCGGGATGAGGTCGGTATAAGGTTGATGGCCTTGCGCCTTGAGGTAATGCAGTCCCATCGGTTCGCTTTGGCCGGGATAATGGTAACGGTGATCAAAGATAGCCTATGTATTGGCCAAATGGCGATGTCCCATCCCAATTGCTTTGACCTATTCGTGCGCTTTCCCCAGAAAGGCTGCGCCCACCTCGGTTAAGTGGCGGATTTTCAGAATCATATTCGCCTGGGTCGAAGCGCTCCGCACGGCATCTCGCCAAAGCCGCAGTAATGGCCGACTGTCTGTGAGCGATCCAAGCATTCCTCGGATCCGACGTTATCGAGGTGGTACGGCAGATACTGACATTGGATGCCGGCGATGATCGCATAACTGCCGAAACACGCCCAATCTGTCTTTCTCGTTGTGAACAGCTCATTTTTAGCTTCTCCGTGTGCTCAGTTTCATGCGATTGCGGATGTGCAGGGCTCCTGCGATCGTTGACGGTGTTTCTGTCGCTGTGAACAAGCAGCCTGGTCGCCCGATCCCGTGGCCGACGGTCGCCATCGCCAGGATATGTTTGGAAGGGGTTGCCAGCTTATGAGAGCCTAGATTCCTGCACACCACTCGTATCCCCGGTCTTCTCAGAAGCCGCCGTTACCGCCCCACAGACCATCGAAGCGGTCAACGATCTCGATGCGCATGAGGTATTTGGCCCACTTATAGCCAAGCTGCCTCTACACCCGCAGCCGAAGTGGAGCGCCGTGCCCTATGGTCAAATCGGTGCCGTTCATCGCATGGCCGAAGATGGTCTGTGGACGAAATGCGTCGATGAGATGGATACTCTCGTAGTACCCGCCACTGCCATCGAGCGTCTTCTCCAGTTGATCGGCGCAATGGAAGACGGCGAAGCGGGCATTGGGTTTCAGCGCAGTTGCCTGAAGCACAAGTCCAAGCCGAGCGCCGGCCGGACGTCGAAGAAAGATTGCTCATATCTTAAAACTACCAACTAGTAGGTAGTTTGTCAAGGCCTTGTTCCTATGGTCAGGAGCAGTACCGCCGACATGCATAAATGGGCGGCTCAATGCATCCACCAAAACGAGGTCGGAAACAGCACGCCGCAGGCGGACATTCTCCGCCTCCAGCTCCTTCAGCCGCTACATACAGTCGTCCTTCAGGCCGCCGATTGCGGAGCGCCCCGATAGTGTGTGATTTCCGTTACGCCTATCGACTAGATCGCTTCGGCCATCGATTTGCCCTGCACGTTCGGCATGCCAACCTGACGAAGCCTTATGACGGTCTCTTCCGCCATGTGTCCCTTTGCTGCCGCTTCAACGTCCTCTTCAGGCTCAAGCCATACCTCAAGACGGTTCACTTTCACAGATGGGCCAATCTTCAACGCCGACCAGGGTTCACCTTCGAGTGTTTGGCATCGAGTTAGGAGCAATCGCAGATCTTGTTACTGTGTACTTTATATGCCTCCACGGACGGTGTGACTGCGGAGAACGCGGGCCCTCCCGGCAGGCTTTTGGGGTCGGCATCGTCGACGCTGCAATAGCCAAACGAGCAGTATCTCTCCGGCAACTGCATTGCATCAACTCCTCTGTAAGCATGAGGTTGAGAAGGAGGCCGTGTGCAATTCTGAGTAAATGGATGAGCGTTCCATCTTGATTGCATCGAACGATTGTTGCTCAAAGAGGTCAATTAAGGGATGCCTTCGGTCGGTGCGCCGATTCGTCGCGATAGCCAACGGGATGGAGGCCGGAGCAGTCTCTGTGCCCGTGCCAGCGGGTATTATGTGGCTGTTTTTGCAAGAAAATCGCGCCAAGATAGATTGATTGTATCATAGACTAACTTTTGGGTTGTGAGTTTCGATTGCGTTTGATACCAATACCCAAAATATGATTTGGGACGGAATTCGATAACGCAAAGAGACATGTTCTTTTGGCGCCCAAGCTGACGCCCGAGGGCCAGTTAATCTATCGTCTGTGGAGAGAGATCTAGATCCGCCTTCGGCCTTATCGCGCCGGCTAAGCACATGCCCCGGCTGGTGTCATGACAATGCTGCGCAGGCATGTGAGGTACGGCTAAAGCGCAGCTAATAGCTGACATTGATGAGTATTTAAAGCTGCCATCAGCTCCGATGGTCGCAGCGTGGAAGTGCGTGTTCTGAACGTGGAATCTTGCTGGGCTGGGAGGCGCTGGACGTGAAATTCTACCAAGCTGCGAATGAGGGAGGTATCGAATTTCCGGTGAGCTCGGGAGAGGCAACGAAAGGCGAAAATCTCATAGCCGGGGATAGCGACCGCCCTCTTCCAGAGGCGGGAGGTTTTTTGCAATGGGACCGCTCGGCGGCACATTTGTCGACGCTGGTATCTGCTTTGCAGTCACCGCATCACGGTGGCCCACGAGTGTCAGCCAAGATCCGGCTTCCCGGGCGAGCGGTGCGGGTAGGGCGGTTGGAGGTGCTTCCGACGCGATCTGGCTGTGCGGCGGGAACGTTGCTGGAGATTGGAGCATATTATTGGCGTGTGGCAACTGGCAGCACCGATGTTGTTGTTGCAGATTTGTCGGAACTGACAGGGAAGCTGCAAGCCGCCGGCGATCTGGCCCGAGAGCTCCAACTATATCCGAACGAAGTATTGCCGACGCTCTCCCGGGAGGATGTGCAGGTTCTCGATGAGGCGTATCAGACGGCTGCGGCATATGAAGATTTTTGGCTCCGTGCGCTGGAGGGGTATTGCCCGCTGTCGATCTCAGGACATGCCTCAGGCGAGCCGCTGTGGAGGGGTAGTCCATGGCAGCGGATTGATGCGCTTGCAAAACTCGATCCTGCTTTGCGGGTCGAGTCCATCTTGGCGGCGTGGGCGGTATACTTGGCGCGAACCAACAGCGAGATGACAATTCAATTTGGGTGGAAGGCGCAGGTGCCGCGTTCACCACTGCTGGAAGGGTTGTTGGCGTCTGTCGTTCCCATGGAGGTCGAAATTGACGCCGATCAAAGCTTTGCCGAAGTAAGATCTGAGATAGCGGAAGCTTGCAAGCGGGCGGTATCAGCCGGAAGTTATGTCAGGGATCTGCTGATGCAGGTACCACAGCTACGCCGGATCGCGGAATTGCGGCGCGCCTTCCCTTGGGACTTTGGCATAGCCATTATTGGCGACGATAGCCGCCCTAAGTCCGAGATTGCCGATCAGGGCGTTGTTGGCGGCGTGTTGACACTGCAGATTCGGGCTTCGGATGGAGCCTTGCGGTGGATATATGACCAGACGAAGCTCTCCGACGAGCAAACCGAACGAATGAGCAGGCACTTGGTGGTGCTTGCCGAAGAAGCGCTGAGCCAGGGCGTTTCGGTAGGCCCGGTCGGGCGCCTCAATCTCTTGCCGTCGGATGAGCGTTTGCAGCTTGTGGAGGGTTGGAACGCGACGGTGCATGACTATGGCTCTGACCTTTGCATCCATGAGCTGTTCGAGGCA
>NZ_RAIN01000023.1:0-82071 GCF_003610155.1 Rhizobium sp. WW_1 | reverse complement strand
GGCGATGGCACATTGGAAGGGCGTCGCCGGAATCGACGCCTGATCGCTCAGCAAAATGCCCGATCCGTAGCTCTGGAACTTAACCTGACATCACCGCGCAAGCTTCTGAAAGGGCAAGGCCGTTCGCCCCGCGTCATGATCACCGACAAGCTCCGCTCCTACGGTGCGGCGAAGCGCCAGGTCATGCCCGGCGTCGAACATCGCTCGCACAAAGGCCTCAACAACCGAGCAGCAAACTCCCATCAGCCGATCCGACGGAGGGAAAAGATCATGAAGCGCTTCAAGTCAGCCCGACAGCTTCAGCGCTTCGTTTCGATCCACGGACCCGATCGCCAACCTCTTTCGAACTCCCCGCCACGACATTCCATCTCATCATTATCGCGAGCTGCGAGAGGTCGCGATGCGGATGTGGAGCGAGATCGCCCATCTTCAGGTGGCGTGATCCCTGACCGGGTGGCCTTATCTTAACCGTCGGCCGATAAGTTTACAGTGCCGCCGGCAGTGTTGAGTGAAACCTTCGAGGCTTTCAGAAGAGGCACCTCGAGGCAATCATCGCAACACGGCGGCGTTTTTCCTATCTCTGAACGGATAGGGCAGCCCGTAGCGATCCCGAATTGTTTTGCCTTCATAGGCCGTCCTGTAGACGCCTCTTTCCTGAAGGATGGGAATAACCTTGTCGACGAACTCTTCGATATCATCGGGTGCGCGTGGCGGCTGCAGAGTGTAGCCATCGACCGTGCCATCGGCCCAGAGATCGATGATGGCGCCGGCGACCTCCTCAGGCGTGCCCAGCACCAGCCGGTGATGGCCTTCGGAACGGCGCACGGCCTGACGCGCCGTCAGCTTTTCGTGGGCGAGCAGATCGGACAATCCGAGGCCCATTCCGACAGCCTGGATGCGGTTGGGATCGGGGATGAAACGCTCGGCCTCCAGAACGGCGTCGGGATCGAAATCATGCGGATCGATGCCGTTATCTTTGACAAAGCGGGCGAGCAGTCCGTCTTCCGAGCCCGCTCCGCTGAAAAGCTCGTGCTTGCGCAGCGCCTCGGCCCGCGTTTCCCCCAGGATTGCGACAAGACCCGGGACGATACGGATCCCGGCGGGATCTCGTCCAAGCTCGGTGGCGCGATTTTTGACTTTCTTGCCGAAAGCCTGGCCTGCTGCGCGCGAGAGAATGTTGCAATAAATGATCTCGCCATGCCGGGCGGCAAGTTCGATGCCGCCTTCAGAAGCACCTGCCTGCGCGATGACGGGATGGCCCTGAGGGCCGACCGGGACATTGAGTGGTCCCTTCACCGTGAAATAGTCACCCGCATGGTCGATTGCCTGCGCGCTTGCCGCATCCCAGAAGCGATTTTCCGGGACGTCACCGTCGCGTGCGGGGTCCCAGCTCGACCAGAGCTTTTTGGCGACATCGAGGAATTCGGATGCTTTGGCATAGCGCTCGCTGCGCGGTGGCAGCGGTTCCGCCCCGAAGTTGGCGGCGACATTTGGGTTGAAGGACGAGACGATGTTGATGATCAGGCGGCCGCCGGAAATGATGTCCGTCGATTGGGTGCGCCGGGCAAGATTATAGGGCGAATTATAGGTGGACGACATGGTTGCGACGAAACCGATGTCGGGCACTTGCGCGGCCAAGGCTGTGCACAGGATCAGGGGGTCGATGGTGTGGAAGGGGCGACCGTTCGGATCGGTCATCAATGCGGGGTGGTCCGAGAAGAACACCGCGTCGAACAGCCCCTTATGCGCCAGTTCGGTCAGCCGCCGATAATAATCGGGATCGTTGATGTCATGCCGGCTGCCGGTGCGATACGGCCACGCATTGCCGAGATAGCCTGTTGTGTTGATGCCAACATTGAGATTGAGCTGTCGTTTCGAAATTGTCATGCGGCTGGGCTTTCGTTCCGGAAGGCCATGCACGCTAGTTCGTAAAGTCAATTCCCTACAGAATTTATAGACTAATATTGCCGGAGCAGAAGGAATTAACTACCAGCCTTTCGATGCAAAGGAGTATGGCGCAAAGCCGTTCCGGCCTTCATGCAAATATCTTGCGCCGCGCGAAGCATTACTTTCGCTATGCGCGAGAAAAACTGCCTTTGGATTTCGGATTTTCCCAAGAATTCTGATGGAAATGGGACGTTGAGCCCAAAGCCCACGCCAATCCATCGGAGCAAAAGCCTATGTCGATCAATCGTCGCCAATTTCACCAATTGCTGCTGCTCGGGGGCGCCGGCCTGGCGTTCGGCATCCCGCAACTCACCGATGCCGCAGACGTGCCGGTCAGTGGTGGAACCCTGAATTGGGCTTACTATCCCGATCCCACAGCGTTGATTGCCATCAATACGTCTTCCGGCACGGGGCAGGCGATCGGGCCGAAGGTGAATGAGGGATTGCTCGATTTCGACTATGATCTCAATCCCACTCCGCTCCTGGCGACATCGTGGTCTGCAAGCGCTGATGGCCTTCGCTATACCTTCGCACTCCGCAAAGGCGTCAAATGGCACGATGGCAAGGATTTCACTTCCGAGGACGTAAGGTTCACGATTTTTCGCCTGAAGGAAGCGCATCCGCGTGGGCGTATCACCTATCAGAACGTCACCGCTGTCGAGACGCCGGACCCGCTGACGGCCGTCATCGTGCTTTCCAAGCCGGCGCCCTACCTCATCTCTGCACTCGGCAGTTCTGAATCGCCGATCGTGCCGAAACATGTCTATGAGGCTTTCAAGCCGACCGAGCAGCCGACACTCGCCCAGACGATCGGCACGGGTCCATTCATCCTCAAGGAATGGGTGCCGGGCAGCCATCTGATCTTCGATCGCAACCCGGACTATTGGGACGCTCCGAAGCCCTATCTCGACCGTATCGTTTTGCGGGTCATTCTCGATCCGGCAGCCAGAGCCGCGGCACTGGAAACCGGGGAGATCGACATCGGGGCCAACCCAGTTCCGCTTTCAGACATCGAGCGGTTGAAGGCCAATACCAATCTAGTTGTCGATACCACGACCTATGCCTATTCGGGACCGCAGCAGCAGCTGTTCTTCAACTACGAGAACGAGATTCTGACAAAAAAGGACGTGCGGCTGGCCATCGCCCATGCCATCGATCTGCAGAAGCTCGTCGATATCGCCCTCTTCGGCTATGGTCAGGTTTCGCCAAGCCCGATCAGCACGGCGCTGCCGAAATGGTATGATCCGAGCGTCAAGGCGCGCGAGCCCGATCCCAAGCTTGCTAACAAGCTGTTGGACGATGCCGGCTATCCGCGTGGTGCCAATGGAACGCGGTTTAAGCTGCGGCTTGCCTATAATTCCTTCCTCCAGCCCTCTTATGCAGATTTCATCAAGCAGTCGCTGGCTACGGTTGGAATCGATGCCGAAATTCTGAAGCTCGATCTCGCGACCTTCTTGAAGACCGTTTATACGGATCGTGCCTGGGATCTGGTCATCGAGTCCCTTTCCAATACCTTTGATCCGACGCTCGGCGTGCAGCGCGCCTATTGGTCGAAGAACTTCAAGATCGGCCTGGTGTTCTCCAATGCCAGCCACTACGCGAACTCGGAGGTCGATGCGCTGCTGGAGGCAGCCGCGACAGAGCCGGATGAAGCCAAACGCCGGCAGATCTGGTACAAGTTCCAGCACATCATTCATGATGACGTGGTGTCCGTCGATCTGGTGGCCGCGGGGACGCAGATCGTCGCCAACAAACGCGTGAAGAACTTCGCGCCGGGTGCGCAGGGGATCAATAACAGCTTCGGCCAGATCTGGCTTAGCCCGAGCGCCTGAAGCCGCGTTGCTACGAGCCGGTTGAGTTTAGCCGGCTCAGCGCGTTCCGTGCCGCGATCGTGCGGATCATGTGACTTTGTGGTGCGTGCGAGCGCGCCGTAATCGCATCGCGGTGGTGGCGCTCAAGCTGGAAGTCTCGATTAAGGCCCGGGTTGCCGGCAAGGTCGAGCGCCAGGCTGGTGATGGCGACGGCATTGTCGATGACGACGTGACGTACGTTCATGCCATCCATACCCACGGGCCTGCCGGCATCGACATCCTCGCCAAGCGAGCGCAGCAACCGCGCATTGGTCGCAAGCCGCACCTCTATCTCGCCAAGCCCATCCTGGATGCGTGGCACTGTGGCAATGGGCGCGCCGAGGCTGGCGGGGGCATGATGACTGACAAAGCTGATCAGGCAGTCACGCGCTGACCTTGCGACGCCGTGATAAACGGCGCCGATCAGGCCGAAAAAGAAAGCTGTCGCATGCTCGTCGCGCCGGATCGGCTCTGTAGCCGATTGCGCTTCGATGAGGTCATCCAACGGGATCGACACATCATCAAGGATGATGTCATCGCTTGCCGTCGCATGCATGCCGGCGGCATTCCAGCTCTTCTCGACGCGAAGGCCCGGAGCGTCGGTCGGGACGAGAAATGAGGCGCGGCGCGGCTGTTCCTCGTCGGTCAAAGCAAGCAGCGATACCCACTTCAAAACGGGGATGCCGGTGACGTAGCTCTTATGGCCTGAGATGCGCCAGCGATGGCCATCGCGGCGCGCGATCGTTTCGGGGAGGGCGCCATGGGCAGGGGAGCCGATACGCGGCTCGGCCTGCGCATTGTTGACCAGCGCGACCCCGCGCTGGTTGGCTGAAAGCACTCTTTGCGCAAGATGCGCGGGCCATTCGCCGAAGCGCCGGATGGTAAAATGCGAGTTGTAGTGCATGGCAAGGACGAGCGCGGTGGAGGGCTCACCGCGGGCGATCTCGCTGATAACGGCCTGGGCTGCGGTCAGGCCCTCGCCAAGCCCGCCGTATTCCCGTGCGCTCACAAGTCCCAGAAGACCGGCCTCGAAAAGCCTGTCGAAGTTTTCGAACGGAAAATCACCGGTCGCATCGTGATGGGCGGCTGTCGTTGAAAAATCCTCGGCAAGGCGCTTCGCCCCGCCGATCACATGGTGAAGCTCTTCAGTCATATCGGTCGTTGCGCCTTTCGTCAGGCAACTGCGCGAGCCGCAAAGCCATCGATATGGCGGCGGTCCACCCAGTCCCCGATGTCGAAATCGGCGGCCAGAAAGCCGAAGTCGCGCAGGAAGTTCTTGTAGTGCTCCACGGCGTCGACAAGCTCCGGCTCCAGTCCGAGGCCCAGATGTCGGTGAACCTCCGCCCCATTGGCAGCCAGGACCTGCTCTTCCGTCGCGCCGGATTCGCGTGCCACGAAACGTCTCGTTTCTTCCGGGTGGGCCTGCGCCCAGGCGCTGGCCTTGAAAATCGCCTCGATGAGCTTGCGAACGAGATCGGGACGTTCCTCGGCAAGCAATTCGTCCACGGTCAACACGCGCGGTGAGCCGGAATTGATGCGGATCTTCGGATCGGGATGGAAACCGAACTCGGCAACCTGAACGGCGCCGATGAGATTGGCGACATTGATGCCAGCCGTTCCCTTGACGTAGATGGCATCCACGTCGCCGCGCAGAAGGGCGGCAATTTCCTCGCCATAAGCCTGCCGGCGTTTTAGGCCGAACAGCGACGGCCCTTCCTGGCTTGCAAGCACGGAATCGGCAAGCGCTATCTCAACAATCTCTACGTCCGTCTGGGACAGGCCCTCGAGCGACAGTGCCGAGATCAGGCCTTTCAGCGCCGTGGCGCGCATGAAATCGACGATCCCTTCGGGGCGGCGGGCGATGCCGAAGCGGCGGCCCTTCAGGTCCTTCGTCGTCTTGATCCCAGTTCCCGGCAGGGTGATGATCGCCTGAAATTCGTCCGTCCAGGTGATGCCAACGAGACGCGTGCGACGGCCTTCCGAACGGGCACGAATAGGCGGCACGTTGCCGCCATGGCGGAAGGACCAGTCAAGCGTATGGTTGAAATGGCTCTGGCGGATGTTGCGGTCGGGTGAATCGATGATCGATTTCAGCGTCACGCCTTCGCTGCGGAAACCCTCTTCGAGATAGCCGAGCTGAGCCGCGAGACCGACGGGCGTCGGCACGGGGCAACGCGTGTACCAGATTTCGGAAATGGCATTGCTGGTCATGATCGTCCCTTTCAGTTGCGCAGGCCGGCCTGTTTCATCAGCGGCAGCACATCGCTGCCGAAGAATTCCAGATCGTCGCGGAAATCGAAGAAGCTGAGCTGCAGGCCGTCGACGCCGGCGGCTTTCAATTTGACGAATTGATCGACCACCTGTTCCGGCGAGCCGATGACGCGGATATTGCCGCCGATGAAGCGATAGGGGTCTTGCGCGTCGCGGCCCTTCCAGGCGTGCGCATCGGAGCTCAACGACTGGAAGCCCTGCGGCGAGCGCTGGTCACCATGGGCAACGATGCGGTCAGCCAGTTCCCAGGCTTCCCTCTCGGTTGGCCGACAGATGACCATCGGGTTCAGGAGCGTACGCACGCTGCGGCCGATATCGGTGGCCGCATCCTTCACCCTCTTCGTATGGGCGGGCAGGGAGGCAAGCGCGCTGTCGATATCGGCGCCTGTCGGGCTGGTGATAAAGACGATGTCAGAATAGCGGGCGGCAAAGGCGATGCCGGCATCCGAGCCGGTGGCGTTCACCAGGATAGGCCGGCCGAAATTCGGTTTCGGCGTGACGAAGCCGCCGCCGAGTTTCCAGCTGCTCTGACCTTCGAAGGAGTAGTTTTCACTATCACTCCACAGCCGCTGTACGACTTCGAGGAACTCCGCCGCCAGTTCATAGCGCTTGTCATGCTCGATGCGCGGCCAGCCGAACATTTCGTGCTCGACGGCTCTGTGCCCGGTGACGACATTGATGCCCCAGCGGCCGCCGGTAATGTGATCGAGGGTGGCGCCGAACTTGGCAAGGTGCAGTGGGTGCCATGGCCCATAAAGGACATGCATGGTCGAAATCAGCATGATCTTCTTCGTGAGGCCCGCAAGGGCGGCCGTCGAGACGAAACTGTCGAGCGCCTGCCCGTCGAACACTCCGCCGTAGCCGCCCTTGGGAAGCCATTGCGACAGCGCGAAGACCAGATCGAAGCCCAGCTCTTCCGCCCGCAAGGTCAGCGCCTTGTTGTAATCGAAGCGCCAGTCGGTTGAACGTTCGAGCGTCGATTGCGTCCAGCCACCGGCCTGGATCGGCAGAAACAGGCCGAGGAGAACCGGTTGCGTCACCAGAGCCTGCGACAGAGGACTGTCCGGAAAATCGGTCGGCGCGGGAAATTTCGGAAGCCCTACGATGGAGCCGGGCGAGTGCTGGATAGACATGGCGTTCCCTTGCTTTCAATGTTCCCGGCTTGGGCTGCGACGATTAGGCGGAGGCGATATAGGCATAGGCCAGACTGCCGGCGACGCCCTCGCCACCAAGGGTGTGGTCGGCGATACGCTTGTTGTAGATGGTCAATTCCGGCTGGCTGACGATGTCGATCGCCGGCAGATCATCGACCAGGATCTCCTGGATCTCGCGCCATTGCTCGACACGCTTCTTCGGATCGACTTCGATGGCGGCGGCTTCGAGCAGGGCGTCGACCTTCGGATTGCTATAGGCTGAACCGTTCGAGAACGGCACGCCGGGCTTGAAGTTCTTGCTCCAGTAAAGCCTCTGCACGCCGACTGTCGGGTCAAAGAGATTGCTCATACCTTCGAAGGCGAAATCGAAGTCGCGGTCGGTATAGATGCGCTTGGTATAGGTCGCGAAATCCTGGCTGCGCACGGTGACATCGACGCCGACCTTGGCGAGTGCCTGACGAATATATTCGGAGCCGCGGCTGTAGCTTTCGCCGCTTGGCACATAGTCGAGACTGATGCGCAGGCGCACGCCGTCCGAACCACGGGGATGGCCAGCTTCGTCGAGGAGCTTCTCGGCAGCAGCGAGATCGATCGGATAGGTCTTCAGATCGGCGACATACCACTTCGTCAGATTGGGATTGATCGGCCCGGGAATCGGCTCGCCATAGCCATAGTTGATGGTGTTTCGAATGACCTTCCGGTCGATGACATGTGCGAAGGCCTGTCGCACGCGGATGTCCTTGAAGGCTGGCCGCTCCAGGTTGAATTCGATGCGGCTGACGCCGTTGGAATATTGGTAGCCGCGCGTTTCAAACGCCAGATTTGGCAGGTCCTTGAAACGTTCGAGATCGCTGAGGGGAACTGGCGTCGATGGGGCCAGGTCGATTTCACCCGTCTCGATCGCGATGGAGCGTGCAGCCGCATCCGGGATGAAGCGGACGATCAACTGGTCGAGATAAGGCCGGGGTTGATCCCAGTAGTCGGGATTGCGCTCATAAACGATATGGCTACCGCGCACCCATTCCTTGAACTTGAAGGGCCCTGTGCCGATAGGCGCCAGATTGACGGGATTTTCGGCGATTTTCGTGCCTTCGTAGAGATGGCGCGGCACGATCGGGGATTCGGATGCGGCCAAGGCCGTGATCAGATAAGGCGCCGGCTTGGAGAGGACGAGGATCGCGGTCAGTGGATCGGGAGTCTCGATGTCGACGAGATTGAGGAAGGTATTGCGCCCACGTGGATGCACGTCCTTGAGGGTCTTGATCGAAAAGGCGACGTCATTGGAGGTAAACGGCTTGCCGTCATGCCATTTGACGCCCTCGCGCAGCTTGAACGTATAGCGCAACCGATCGTCGCTGACGCTCCATTGCGTGGCGAGCAACGGCTGCGGATTGAGATCGAAATCGTAGGTGAGCAATCCTTCGGTCGTCTTCGGCGAGACATAGACCGAGTTGAATGCCGTATGGGCTATCGTCGTCAGGACCGGCGGTTCTGCCGAGAGAAGGAAGATCGCCGTGCCGCCGCGAGCGGGGGTGGCAAGTGCCGGCAAACCGGCTGCGATGGTCGCGCCGAAGGCTGCGGAAGCAAGCAGAAGATTGCGGCGGGTGATTGCCGGAAATTTTGTCATCTGGGTCTGGCCTTCCAAATGGGACCGTCTTTTTGCGTTGGTGGCGATCCCTGGTTTTATCTTCCCGAAGAAGCGGATCCTTTAGAGTTTTTTGTCTCGTCTAGCCGGCAACTTAGAACGTTGCCCTAGTTCCTGCATATTATTTGGTAAAAATTACTAAAACATACGGCAGAAATGATGGTTTCTGGAAATATTTACCAATACTGATTTGACAAAAGCTACAGATTTAGTCAACTACTATTGTGATGCAGCGTCTACAAATTCCATGGCGCTGCCTGGGAGTTGCGATGTCAGCTTACAAGCGGATAGGACGAACGATACGGCGAACGGCCATTCAGGCGGTGCCGACCGTGCTTGGCATCGTCATCCTGAATTTCTTCCTGTTGAAGCTGGCGCCGGGCGATGCGGCTGATGTCATGGCGGCCGAGGCAGGGTCAGCGACTGTGGAGACGATGGCTGCGCTAAGGGAGCGTTTCGGCCTCGACAATCCAATCCTGGTGCAGCTTGCAAACTATCTGAACAATCTCGCCCATTTCAGCCTGGGCTTTTCGCCACGTTACGGCATGCCGGTCGCCGATCTCATCGGACAGCGCCTGCCAGGCACGCTCACCCTGATGCTGGTTGCGCTGGCCATCGCCATCGTGGTCGGCCTTGTGCTGGGATCCCTGATGGCGGTCTTCGCCGGCCGGCTGCCCGATCGGCTGATCTCCATCATCTCGTTGCTGTTCTATTCGATCCCGGGGTTCTGGATCGGCCTGATGCTGATCCTGCTGTTTTCGGTGAAGCTCGGGTGGTTGCCGAGCGGCGGTGATAGCACCATCGGCTCGCGGCTGACGGGTTTGCCGGTACTTCTCGATCGCGCCCGCTACATGATCCTGCCGGCGACATCCCTGGCGCTATTCTATCTCGCCATCTACGCAAGATTGACGCGCGCAGCGATGCTGGAAGTCAGGTCCCAGGATTTTGTTCGCACCGCACGGGCCAAGGGCGTCTCCCCCTTCGTGCTGACAACGCGGCATATGCTGCGCAATGCGCTGGTCCCGATCACTACCATGGCAGGTATGCATTTCGGCGGCATGCTGGGCGGTGCCGTTGTCGTGGAAACCGTCTACAGCTGGCCCGGCCTCGGGAGGCTAGCCTTCGAAGCGGTCATGGCCCGCGACTTCAGCGTCCTGCTCGGCATCCTGCTTCTCTCGTCGTTTCTCGTGATCATCGCCAATGCCGCGGTCGATCTTCTGCAGGCCTGGCTTGACCCCAGGATCGGAGCAAGCCGATGAAAGCACAACAGCTCAAAATCTACTCCGGCTCGGAAAATGAGATCAGCGCCGGCACACCGGAGTTGGAACCAGACGCTGCTCCTGTGCCGGGGAGCCGCTGGACGCATATTCACGCGCCCGATGCGCGTACGACAGCCGTGGCGGACGCGCGACGGCAGGGACGTGGCCGGGAGCTGAAGATCTTCCTGTCGAATCCGAATGCGCTTTTCGGCATCGTCGTTCTGGCGATCATTGCTGTCGCTGCACTGCTTGCGCCGGTGCTCTATCCCGGCGATCCGCTGGAAATGGTGGCACGACCCTTCCTCTGGCCCGGTCAGAATGCCGCTTATCCGCTCGGTACGGATTCCATGGGACGAGACGTTCTTGCCGGCATCCTGCATGGCGCTTGGATCTCGCTGACCGTTGGCATCGCCGCAACCTTGCTCGGGCTGGGCGTGGGCGTAACCGTTGGCGCACTCGCCGGCTATTTCGGTGGCCTGGTCGACGACCTCCTCGTCAAGCTTATCGAAATCTTCCAGACCATACCGAGCTTCGTGCTCCTCGTGGTGCTGGTCGCAATCGCACAGCCGACCACCACGACGGTGACCACCGCGATCGCCATCGTCAGTTGGCCGACCGTTGCACGCCTGACACGCGCCGAATTCCGTGCGATCCGCGAGAAGGACTATGTGCTTGCCGCACGCAGCCTCGGCTTCGGGCATGCCCGCATCATCTTCCGCGAAATCCTGCCGAACGCGCTGCCGCCGCTGATCGTCACCTCGTCGGTCATGGTCGCAAGCGCCATCCTGATGGAATCGGCCCTGTCCTTCATGGGGCTTGGCGACCCCAATCGCGTCTCCTGGGGGTCGATGATCGGTTCCGGGCGCGATGTCATCCGCACGGCCTGGTATCTGACTGCGCTTCCGGGGCTTGCCATTGTCTTCACGGTGCTTGCGCTCAACCTCATCGGCGATGGCCTCAATGACGCACTCAATCCTCGTTTCTCGGAGGAGCGCTGATGGCAAGGCTTCTGGAAGTCCATAACCTCTCAGTCGGGTTCGGCAACGCCCAACCGGTCAAGGGTGTCAGCTTCACTGCCACGCCGGGCGAGATGCTGGCGATCGTCGGCGAGTCCGGTTCGGGAAAGTCACTAACGGCCTTGGGGCTGATGGGGCTGCTGCCGCGGCATGCAAAGACAGGTGGCGAGATCCACTTTGACGGGCGCGATCTCTTGAAATTGCCCGAGAAAGAATTGCGCGGCATTCGCGGGCGCGACATCGCCATGATCTTTCAGGAGCCGATGACCTCGCTCAATCCGGTCATGACGATTGGCGATCAGATCGTAGAGGTCCTGCGCATCCATGAGAAGCTCAATCACAAGCAGGCTCGCCTGCGCGCCATCGAATTGCTCGATCTCGTCAGCATCCCCGATGCGGCAAAGCGGGTGGACGACTATCCGCATCAGCTTTCCGGCGGCATGCGCCAGCGCGTGATGATCGCCATTGCCGTTGCCTGCAGCCCGAGGCTGCTGATCGCCGATGAGGCGACAACGGCGCTCGATGTGACGATCCAGGCCCAGGTGTTGCAACTGCTCGATCGCCTGCGCAGCCAGCTGAACATGGCCGTCATCTTGATCACTCATGATCTCGGCCTCGTCGCCCAATGGGCCGATCGGGTCGTCGTGATGTATGCCGGCCGCAAGATCGAGCAGGGCCTGCCCGACGTGCTCTTCGAAACGCCATACCACCCCTATACGCAAGGGCTGCTTGCGGCGTCGCCGCGCCTGAAGGCCGATTATCATTATCGCGATGGACCACTGACGGAAATTCCGGGTTCGATCGTATCGGCGGCGGCAGAGCTTGGTTGTGCGTTCCGTCCGCGCTGTCCGGTCGCACGATCCGCCTGCGGTTCCTCTGTTCCGGCTTTGGTGCAGCTTTCGGCTGAACGTGAGGTTGCCTGTCCCTATGTTCCAGCCATTGCGGAGGCATCCTATGCCGCTTCTGTCCGTCGATAGGCTCTCGACGCATTATCCGGCGAGGGATGGAACCGTGCGCGCCGTGGATGACGTTTCGCTTGAGATCGTCGAGGGCGAGACGGTCGCACTTGTCGGCGAATCCGGTTGCGGCAAGTCGACGCTCGGCAAATCGCTGATGCGTCTCGTCAACCCGACATCCGGTCAGGTGACCTTCAAGGGGCGTGATGTTGCCGCGCTGACGGGCAAGGAATTGCAGTCTGTTCGCCGGCATATCCAGATGATCTTCCAGGATCCATTTGCCTCGCTCAATCCGCGTCAGACGATCCGGACCATCCTGACGTCGCCGCTCGCCGTTCATGGAATCGGCGATGGCAAGAGCCGCGAAGCCATTGCGGCCTCGATGGTCGCCCATGTTGGTTTGCCGGCCAATTCGCTTAGTCGCTACCCGCATGAATTTTCCGGCGGCCAGCGCCAACGCATCGGTATTGCCCGGGCGCTGATCCTGCAGCCGGAACTGGTGATATGCGACGAGCCGGTCTCTGCGCTCGATCTCTCCATTCAGGCACAGATCCTCAATCTCCTGGTCGAGATGAAGTCTGAGCTTTCGCTCTCCTACCTGTTCATTTCTCACGATCTCTCTGTCGTGCGCTATTTCGCCGATCGTGTGCTCGTCATGTATCTCGGGCGCATCGTCGAGAGTGCTCCCACCGCAAAGCTCTGGAACGACGCCAAGCATCCCTATACGCAGGCGCTTCTCGCCGCCGTACCCGATCCGTCACGGCGCAAGCAGGCAGCGTCGATCACCGGGGATCTGCCAAGCCCCCACAATCCGCCTTCCGGCTGCCGATTCCACACGCGCTGTCCGCTCGCGACCGACATCTGTCGGACTGACGACCCCATCTACACACAACTCGGCGGCGGTCACACCGTCGCCTGCCATCACGCCCAATAGAACTGGAGAATAGACTATGGTCGACTATCGCTATCTCGGACGCAGCGCACTGAAAGTGTCGCCGCTCAATCTCGGAACGATGATGTTCGGCGGTCCGACACCTGATGATGTTGCCTTCCGCATCATCGACAAGGCCCGTGAGCAGGGGATCAACTTCATCGACACGGCCGATGTCTATCACGACGGCAAGTCGGAAGAAGTGGTCGGTCGCGGCATCAAGGCGCACCGGGATCACTGGGTTCTTGCGACAAAATTCGTCAACTCGCACACGAAAGGGCCGAACCTTGGCGGCCATTCCCGCAAGTGGGTGATCGAGACTGTCGAGAATTCACTGCGCCGGCTCAATACCGACTATATCGATATTCTCTACTTCCACCGCGCCGTCTTCGACGCGCCGCTGGAGGAGCCGGTGCGCGCGATTGCTGATCTCATCCGCGCGGGCAAGCTGCGCTATTTCGGCGTGTCGAATTTCCGGGGTTGGCGTATCGCCGAAATCTCGCATCTGGCCGATCAGCTCGGCATCGATCGCCCGGTCGCAAGCCAGCCGCTCTACAACATCGTCAACCGCACGGCCGAGGCCGAGCAGCTGCCGGCAGCCCATCACTACGGCCTTGGCGTCGTCTCCTATTCGCCGCTGGCGCGCGGCGTGTTGACGGGCAAGTATGAGCCGGGCCAGGCGCCGGCCGCCGATACCCGTGCAGGCCGTGGCGACAAGCGCATTCTCGAAACCGAATGGCGCCCGGAATCGATCGCCATTGCCAAGGAGATCGCCGATCACGCCAAAGCCAAGGGCGTTACGCCCACCGAGTTTGCGATTGCCTGGGTGCTCAACAACAGACTGATTACCTCCGCCATCACCGGCCCTCGCACAGAGGAGCACTGGGATAGCTATATCCGCGCCCTCGACGTCAAGCTCGACGCACAGGATGAAGCATTGGTCGACCGGCTGGTTGCGACCGGTCATCCGTCGACGCCGGGCTTCAACGATCCGAGCCATCCCGTCGAAGGCCGGGTTCCCCTTAGTGGCCCCGCTGACGCCGAAAACGTCGTGCCGCTTGCGCGGGCCGTTGCCTGAATGATCGTGCTCAGGCCCCACCAAGGTGGGGCCTGTTTCCTCCTGGCGCCGAAAGAGCCCCACATGCCGAACACAGCCTCATCCGCCATTCCAGCCGCTCCCGCCGCGAGTGATCGCGCCGCACTTCTGGCCAGGATACCCGATCTTGCCGCTGAGATTTCAAAGGAGGCCGCGCGCCGGGATCTTGAACGGGAACTGCCGCACCAGGCTTTCCGGCTGTTCAAGGAGGCCGGCCTCGGCGCGCTGCGCATTCCCGTGGCACTTGGCGGGCCAGGCGGCTCGGTGGTCGACTATATCGACATGATCATGACGATCGGGGCTGCCGACTCCAACGTCGCCCATGCGCTGAGGAGCCACTTCAATTTCACCGAGGCCTTGCTGCTCAATCCCAACAGTGCGCTCGACCGTACTCAGCTTTCCCGTGTCTTGGGAGGCAAGCTCTTTGGCGGCGCCCATACCGAGCAGGGGACCAAACGCCCGGGCGATGTGACGGCGCGACTGACGAAATCGGGGGAAAGCTACAGGCTCAACGGTCGCAAATGGTATGCGACCGGCACGGCTTTTGCCGATTTCGCCTCGTTTAGTGCCAGGAATGATGAGGACCAACTCGTCGGTGTGTTGCTGCCCGTCGACCGCAACGGGATCAGCATCCTTGATGACTGGGACGGCATGGGCCAGCGCCTGACGGCAAGCGGCGGCGTCCTGCTGGAGGATGTGGAGGTCTTGCCGCATGAAATCTCGACGCGCGGTTTGAACACGCTAATTGGCCGCCATACATCGACGCTACGCCAGCTTCACCTTGCCGCCTCGATGGCAGGTGCGGTTCGCGGCGTGCTTGCCGAGGGTACTAACTATGTGCGCAAACAGGCGCGCTCGGCCGCCCATAGCACCGCCGAAACCGCCAATGCTGATCCCTTCGTGCAGAAGATATTGGGCGAGATCGCAGCCGGGTCCTATGCCGTCGACACGCTGATCCGCGAAAGCGCCCGTGCGCTCGATCGGACAGCGGAAGCCTTCGCCGGCGATGAGCCGCAAAGGCTGGAGACAGCTTTGGTCGAAAGCGCTCTGACGACGGCGCGCACCCAGATCGTGGCATCACAGCTGGCGCTTGCGGCTGCGACCAACGTCTTCGAACTTGGCGGCGGCTCCGCCACATCGCGCCATCTCAATCTTGACCGGCACTGGCGCAATATCCGTACCGTGCTCAACCATAACCCGCTGTTGCACAAGGCACGTGTGGTTGGTGACTATTATATCAACGGCACCACGACGCATCTGGAAGAAGGCAAGGTCTTCTAAGCCATGCACGCGGATTTACGCTCACACCATTCGATCGTCATCGTCGGTGGCGGTTTTGCCGGCGCGTTGACGGCGATGAAGCTACTCGACCGGACCGAAGTCCCGCTATCGATCACCATCCTGGAGCCCCGTGAGGAGCTTGGACGCGGCGTCGCCTATAGCACGACCGAGGCTGTCCATCTCGTCAACGGTCCGGCCGGAACATTTTCGCTGCATCCGGAAGAGCCGGACCATCTGACGCGCTGGCTTGCCGACAATGCCTCGCGTTATGGCTGGACGCTACCTGCGGATATCTCTGCGAGTTTTCCGCCGCGCCATCTCTATGGCACTTACGTCCGCGATGAGTTGAGCCGTGCAATCGCGCAGGCGCGTGCCGGGTCGACATTGCGGCACATCAGATCTTCGGCATCCGAGCTTATTGCCGCACCGCACAGGGTTCGGATCAAGACAGGCGATGGCGAACAGATCGA
Source organism: Rhizobium sp. WW_1 (assembly GCF_003610155.1). NCBI lineage: Bacteria > Pseudomonadati > Pseudomonadota > Alphaproteobacteria > Hyphomicrobiales > Rhizobiaceae > Rhizobium > Rhizobium sp. WW_1. Next base: position 66,195 of record NZ_RAIN01000023.1, on the reverse strand, counting down.
AGCGGACGAAGTGGTGCTCGCTCTTGGCGTGTTCCAGCCCGACCCAGCACCGCGGGAAGCGCCTGTTGCAAGCCATCCGGCTTTTGCTGCTTCAGCGTGGGATGCCACCGCGCTCGACCGCCTTCGGGAGGCCGAAGAGATTCTTCTGATCGGCTCCAGCCTGTCGATGGTCGACGCGGTGGCCAGCATGGAGGCGAGGGGTTTTCGCGGTAGATATCATGTCATCTCGCGGCGAGGGCAGTTTATCGAAGACCGGCGGGATGCCGAGCCGGCGCGAGACTTCCTTGCCGAACAACCTTTTCCGACAACGGCACGCTCGTTGCTATCGATCATCAAGTCCGAGCGCCGCGCGCTTGCCGCCGCCGGCAAGGATTGGCAGAGCCTGCCCATGGCTATCAGACCTCATATCCTGACGCTTTGGCAAAAGGCTGACGATGTCGAGCGCTTACGCTTTGCCCGGCACCTCCGCGCCTTCTGGGATGTGACCGCGCACCGCGCCGCGCCCGACAGCTACCGTGCCGTCACTCAGGCGAGTGCCGAGGGGCGCCTCCAGCACCAGACGTCGAGATTGATCGCAATGAAGCCAGCCGGCCGCCGGATCTCGGCGACATTGAAGAGCCGAACCGGTGTTGAAACGCGCTCCTTCGGCGGGGTCATCGATTGCCGGGGCCATCAGCTCCATGATTGGCGGCGCATTTCCGATCCCTTTGTCCGCAGCCTACTCGAGAGCGGCGAAGTTAGGCCCCATAGTACCGGTTTTGGCATTGATGCCACCGTTGACGGCGATATCATCTCCGAAGAGGGTCGTATTCATCGCAACATCAGTGCGATCGGCCATCCGCTGCGAGGCGTTGCCTGGGAATCGAGTTCGATCACGGAACAGCGGGCTCAGGCGATCGCGCTTGCCGACCGCATTTTGGGTAAACTCACGCCGCTTGCTCTTGTCGCCTCCTAAAGCATGGCGATCAAGGGGACGCATCGCCCCCTTCATAATCATCTGGCAGGTAGCGCCTCAGCCTTCGCCTTCCTTGATGTAGACATCGGCGAAATTCGATTGCACGCCTTCAACGCCGGTGGTGTGATTCTTGACGCGCTTGTTGAAGACGGTGACGTTTTCGAGCGCGATCAGATTGATCACCGGAACGTCGTCGGCGATGATCTTCTGGAAGGCGTTGAACTCCTGCTTGCGCTTCGCCTCGTCAACCTCGACGGATGCGGCCTCAAGCAGGCGATCGACCTCCGGGTTCTGGTAGTGGCTGGCATTGGAAAACGGCAAACCGATCTTAAAATTCTTCGACCAATAGACGCGCTGTACGCCAAGCGTCGGGTCGAACTGATTGCCGAGATATTCGGCCGTAAGGTCGAAGGCGCGCTCGTTGTAGACCTTCTGGATATAGGTCGAAAAATCGTAGGAATCGATCCTGGCGATGATGCCGATGCGCGCAAGGTTCTGCTTCAGATATTCGGCGACGCGCTTGAAGCCTTCATTGTAGGAATTATGGGTCAGGCGAAGTGTGAAGCGGGTGCCACTGCCATCGGGCTTGTAGCCTGCCTCGTCGAGTAATTTTTCGGCTGCCCTGAGATCGAAGGCATAGGGCTTGATAGAGGCGTCGGAATAGTCAGGCAGGAAGGTGCTGATCGGTGTTGGAGAGACGTGGCCATAGCCGTACCAGACGGTATTGAGGATGACGTTGAGGTCGATGGCATGGGCAATGGCGCGTCGGACGCGGACATCCTTCAGATAGTCGTTGTCGAGATTGAGGATAAGCTGCGTCTGGTCTCCCTTGGTCTCGTAGCCGCGAGAATCGATACAGATGTTCGGCAGCGCCTTGATGCGTTCGAGATCGGCAAGTGGAATGGGATTGTCGCCACCGAGATCGAATTCCCCAGTCTCGAAGCCAGCCGCGCGGGCGGCGCCATCGGGTACGAAACGTACGACGACCTGGTCGAGATAGGGCTTGCCCGCGTCCCAGTAATCCGGATTGCGTTCCAGGATGATATGGGAGCCGCGAACCCATTGCCGGAAGATGAAGGGACCGGTGCCGATGGGGGCGCTGCCGTTCGGATTGATCGGGACATCGGCGATCTTGACGCCCTCGTAGACATGTTTCGGCACAATGGGGGATTCTGCAGCATAAAGCGCTTTCAACAGGTAGGGCGCCGGCTTGGAGAGGCGGAAAATCGCCGTCAGATCATCTGGCGTATCCACGGCCGTGACGTTGGCGAAAGTGCCGCGTCCGCGCGGATGAACCTGTTTCAGAAGCTCGATCGAATAGGCCACATCGGCCGAGGTGAAAGGCTTGCCGTCATGCCATTTGACGTTCGCACGAAGCTTGAATGTATAGGTCAGCCCATCGGCGCTCACAGACCATTCAGTGGCGAGTTGCGGCTTCGCCTTGAAGTCGAAATCGTAGGTCAGCAATCCCTCGGTGATCTTCGGGCTGATCTTCTGCGTGCCGCCGGCAGTATGGGCAAGAGCAAGGATCGTCGGCGGTTCCGGCTCGACGATGAAATTGAGCGTCCCGCCTCGCGGTGGCTGCGTCTCTGCTGCATGGGTTGTGATGGATGGCAGCAGCGTCGCGGCGGTGGACAGCAGCAGCAACTGATTAAAACGGCGGCGGTTGATGGTCATCTTGTGGTCCCTTGCTGAAGCTGAGGTATTCGCGATCGAACAGCTGGCGGAGAGATCGCCAGCTACGCAAGCCAAACCATTTTCAGGGTGCGGGCCAGCAAAACGGAAGAATGTTTTTCTCGCCCATAGGCAAAGAAAAGCTTTGCGGCTGCCGCCTTGCTGAGGCAGCTACCGGCGATGTAATCTAGTAAAAACATAGACTATTCCTCGATTTTAGTTTTTGCTTCCGCTGCCTTGGTGCAGCATGGAAGAAAATGTTCGTCGTCTTTCAGACAAACGCAAAGCGCGTTCTCGTCTTTCATGGTCGGTTTGTGCTGCAATCGGCTCATGAACACTCCTGCCAGCACACGAAAGAAAACCATCCAGCCGACCTTGGCGCGCTTGCCGCCATTGACATCGCTGCGGGCCTTCGTCGCCACCGCGCGGCACCTGAATTTTCTCGGCGCTGCCGATGAGTTGCACGTCACCTCGGCAGCCGTCGGCCAGCAGATACGGCTGCTGGAGGATTATCTCGGGCAGCCGCTTTTCCACCGGACGCGCGGACAGTTGCAACTGACAGCCGCCGGTCTCGCTCTGGTTCCGGGCCTGACCGATGCATTCGATGCCGTTTTGGCAACGATGACACAGTTCGCTGCCAGCGATCATGATCTGCCCATCCGTGTCTCGGTGGCGCCGTCCTTTGCGAGCAAGTGGCTTATCCCGCGATTGAACGGTTTGAGACGTGCGGCGCCGAGCCTGCAGGTTCTGGTCGACGCGTCGACGCAATTGACGGATCTCAACACGGATGAGACAGATTGCGCCATCCGCTATGGCAGCGGCGGCTATCCTGGCCTGGTTGTCGATCACCTCTTCTCCGAAGCTGTGGTGCCGATTTGCAATCCCGAATTTGCCGAGCGGCACTGGCTGTGGAACGATCCGCAGGCAATCGAAGGCGTGCCGCTCCTGCATGAGGATGGTGCAGAGCACGATCGTTCGTGTCCGGACTGGAATGCCTGGTTGCGGGCCGAGGGACTGTCCTATCGGCTGTCGCAAGGCGGCTTCCGTCTTAATCAATCATCGCTCGTCATCGATGCGGCCCTGGCAGGGCAGGGACTTGGCCTCGGGAAGGTACGTCTGGCAGAGGCGGAGCTGAGGGCGGGGCGCCTGGTCAGTCCCTTCGGCAGCCCGCAGCCCGTAAGCTTTTCTTATTTCTTCGTGACGACGCCGGCCAAGGCACGGCTCGCGCGCGTGGAGCTGTTTCGCAATTGGCTTCAGGCCGAAACCAAGGCGTTGCGGGCAATCGACGACGTCTTGCTGTGGAATTCACCCCGCAGGCTCGACATCGCCGCCGCCGAATAAGGCGATTACTTCAGCTTGAAGCCGAGGCGTTGCGCCGCGGCCCCGAGCAAATGCCGGCCTTTCAGGGCCGCGACCGTACCGATCCTGTTCCTCACCTGCTCGGTCCAGTCCAAAAGCGGCATGCCTTGCTCGGTCTGGAAGTCTCGCAAAACCGTATTGTAATGCTTGAGATCGTCGGGCTGCCAGCTGTCATCGTAGCGCTCGCGATGCAGAACGGTGGTCTGTGGCAGCCTGGGCTTGATGGCGGCCGGCACCGCTGGATCGGGATAGCCGACGGTCAGACCGAAGACTGGAAATACGCCTTCTGGCAATTCCAGCTCCCGAGCCACCACTTCCGGATCGTTGCGGATTGCGCCGATGTAGCAGGTGCCGAGGCCTTGCGACTCCAGGGCGACGACTGCATTCTGCGCCGCAAGGGCGGCATCTATGACAGCGAGCAGGAAGCTCTCGACATAGTCCAGGCCCTCTGCCGGAGAGCCTTGGTCCGCGGCAATGCTGCGCGGCCTCGAAAGGTCCGCGAGCCAGATCAGCAGCAGCGGCGCCTGAGCGATCTGCCGCTGCGTGCCGGCCACGGTGTTCAGCCTCGCTTTGCGCGCTTCGTCTTCGACGGCAACGACGCTCCAGGCCTGCAGGTTGGATGAGCTTGGGGCTGACTGCGCGGCAGCGACGGCGAGACGGACGGCACTTTCCGGGACCGCTTTTGGCAGATAGCTGCGGACAGTGCGATGCGACAGAAGCGTTTCGACGGTCTCATTCCAGTCCGTACCAAGCTGCTGCTCGGCATCGCGATAGCGCTCTTCGGCAAGGCTTGCTAGTCGATGTGGCGCGGAAACCTTGGCGGTCGCAAATGACGTCATGCTTTACTCTCCTTCATTCGGCGGCGATAGCATAAGGATTGGCGGGCCGGGCGAGGCCGAGATGATCCCGCAACGTATGGCCCGAATAGGCCTGCCGGAAAAGACCACGACGACGCAGGAGCGGCACGACTTCGTCGACGAAAACCTCCAGGCCGTGCGGCAGCACATCCGGCATCAGATTGAAGCCGTCAGCGGCACCCGCGAGATACCATGCCTCTATGTCGTCGGCGATTGCTTCCGGCGTGCCGACGATGGTGCGGTGGCCGGTTCCGCCGTTCAATGCGCGGATGAGGCCGCGCACGGTCAGTTTCTCGCGTTGGGCAAGAGCAAGGGTCGCCCGGAAGAAAGTGTGACCGCCGTCCGGCGGCAACGGGATATCGTCAGGTAAGGGCTCATCCAGTTTCAGTCGCTTCGGATCAATCTGCAGAACGCCAGAGAGGCGTGCGAGGCTGTATTCCAGCGGGATGAGTTCACGCAATTCCTCTTGCCGTCGCTTCGCCTCCGCTTCCGTGCTGCCGATGATCGTTGCGAGCCCGGCGAGGATCAGCGCGCTGTTGGGTGCACGGCCGTAGCGCACTGCCCGCGTCCGCAAGTCCCAAGCATAGTCGAGGGCTTCGTCGAAGGATTGCGATGCAGAAAAGACGGCTTCAGCGTGTTGCGCCGCCAGTTCCCGGCCATCATCGGAACCACCCGCCTGGACGAGAACCGGATGACCCTGCGGCGGGCGCGGAACATTGTGGGGCCCATGAACGGAGAAATGCTTGCCACGATGGGCGATCGGGTGGACCTTGGCGGGATCGACGAAACGGCCGCTGGCGACATCGCCGACGAAGGCATCTTCCTCCCAGCTGTCCCAGAGTGCCTTGACGACGGCGGTAAACTCGGCGGCACGCTCATAACGGCCATGATGCTCAACCGGCTTTTCCAGCCCGAAATTCCGGCTTTGCGAGAGGTCGGCGCTGGTGACGATGTTCCAGCCGACACGGCCGCCGCTTGCATGGTCGAGCGTCGCGAAGCGGCGGGCGATATTGTAGGGCTCGTTGTAGGTGGTCGAAGCCGTGGCGATAAGGCCGATATGCTGTGTGTGGGCGGCAACAGTCGCCAGCACGATCGTCGGTTCCAGCGAGGTGAGCGGCCTGAAATCGACTCGATCGGAGATGGCCGCCTGATCGGCGAGGAAAACCGCGTCGAAGGTGCCGCGCTCGGCAATGCGGGCGACGTTGATGTAGTGATTGATATCGAAGGACGCGCGTGGGTCGCTTCCATCCATTCGCCAGGCTGCTGGCGAGAAGCCGGAATGCAGGATGTTGATGTTGAGATGAAGCTCGCGTTTCTGGCTCACTGAAATATCCCCGGTTCCGGAAACTCGCCATTCAAGAACCATGTGCCGACATTACGGGTCTTGTATTCAGCGGGATTGTGAAGCGTGTGAATGCGCGCATTTCGCCAGAAGCGGTCAAACCCAAGCGGTCTGACGGCGGAGCGGGCGCCCATGACCTCGAAGATCTCGCTGGTGACGTCAAGAGCGACGCGGCCAGCTAGTACATTGGCCGAGGCGACGGCGATCGCCGCTTCGCCACGGTCATCGGCCGTCAGATCCGGCCCCTTGGCGTAAATGGCATCGAGCGCCGTCAAGGCCCGGTCGGCGAGTGCGGTTGCCGCCTCTACCTTGATCCAAAGCTCGCCATATTGCCGCTTGATCCAGGGATCATCGGAATGGCGTTCGACACCGGAATAGATCCAGGGCCGTGAATGCGTAACGGTATAGTCTCGGGCAGCAATCAGCGCGCCCTGCGCTGTGCCGACGAAGACATTGAGCAACACACTCTGCTGCTGCAAAGGGGCCAGCAGGGTGATCGGATCTTGCGGTCGCTCCGGCAGGATCTCACCGGTATCGATGACCACATCCTTGTAGAAGACACGGCCGCTTCCGGTCTGCCTCTGGCCGATCCCGTCCCAGTCATCGGCGATGGTAATGCCCTCTCGGTTCGCCGGTATATAGGCGAAGCTGCGCTTGTTGGTCTCTTCGTCCTCCCAGGCGACCATCAGATAGTCGGCGACATGCGATCCGGAGGAGAATGGCCGAAAGCCGTTGAGAATGATTTTGTCAGCTTCACGTCGACCGAAGAGGCTCTTGGAGAAGCTATTGGTCGTATTGCCCCAGAACCAGCGACCGGCGGCCGAGCGGCGCAGGATATCGCGCGAACGGTCGTCTGGGCCGGTATTGACGGCATTCTGCAGGGGGCTGAAGTGATAGCCGTAGAGATGGGCGACCGACCCATCCACTTTGGCGAATTCGCGGACAATCCGCATGGCGGTGGAGTAGTGCTCGCCCGCACCGCCGAACTCCCTGGGGATCAGCAGATTGACGAGGCCGGTTTCCTTCAGGAGCTTGATTTGCTCGTCAGGCCTGCCACCCAATTGATCCCGCTCGATAGCATCCCTGGCGAAGATTTCGCGCAGTTCGGCCGCCTTGGTGAGATGGGGATTGGTCTTGTCGGTCTCGAACAGTGCCGGCAGCAGGTGGGGCGGCTCGAAGCCATTTGGTTTGATAGTCATGTCGCTCCCCGTTCATTTGTGCAGGCGCGGAAAACCGTGCCGTTCGGTCAGCAGCTCGAGAATACGATCGGTCGAATTGACGAACCGCGTTTCCTCGCGCTCGCTCGCATCGTCGGGAGGATTGTCCGCCAGAATGAAGAGCGGCAGCGACTGGTTTTCCTCGCCAACGACATCGATCACTTGTCGTCGCGGTCGCGCGAAGGCGACCCGCTCGACATCGATCCTGGAAGCAAGGTTCGGAAATGCGGCAAGCAGGCCTTCGATGGAATTGCAATAGGGGCAAACGAAGCTGACGTTCGGATGCTTGGGGTCGGCAAAGCCGGGTGAGATCAGAAACAGTTTGTCGCGTGCCATGATTTTCTCCTATTCTGCTGCAGCCGCATTGCCTGCGGAAAATCTATTGACGGGGCGCTTGAGGCCGAGATTTTCGCGCAGCGTCGTACCCTCATAGTCGGTTCGGAACAGGCCGCGACGGCGCAGCTCCGGCACCACGAGCGTGATGAAATCGGCAAGGCCGCCGGGCATGATCGGCGCCATGATGTTGAAGCCGTCGGCGCCATAATTCTCGAACCGCTCTTCCATGACATCGGCGATCTGGGTGGGAGTTCCGACAACCTGCCAGTGACCGCGCGCGCCGGCGATGCGCAGATAGAGCTGGCGAATGGTCAGGTTCTCGCGATGGGCAAGATCGAGCACCAGTTCCTGGCGGCTCTTGCCGGCATTGGTTGCCGGCGGGTTGGGCGGCACGGGACCGTCAAGCGGATAGGAACTGAGATCGACGCCGGTCAATTGCGACAGGAGATTGAGGCCGACTTCAGGCTGGATCAGGTTCTGCAAGGCCTCGAACTTGTCCTGCGCTTCCGCCTCGCTGCGTCCGACCACCGGGAAGATACCCGGCAGGATCTTCAGGTCGTCGTGAGAGCGGCCGTATTTGCCCAGCCGCCCCTTGACGTCGGCATAGTAGGCCTTGGCTTCGTCGAGCGTGATCTGCGCGGCAAAGATCGCTTCCGCCGTCCGTGCCGCGAGCTCCTTGCCGGGTTCGGAGGCGCCTGCCTGCACCACCACCGGTCGCCCCTGCGGCGAGCGCGGTATGTTCAGTGGCCCGCGCACCTTGAAGTGACGTCCCTTGTGGTCCAGCCGATGCAGTTTTTCCGGATCGAAATAACGTCCGCTCTCACGATCACGCGGAAAGGCATCGTCCTCCCAGCTATCCCAGAGGCCGAGCACGACATCTGCGAATTCCTCCGCCCGGTCATAGCGGTCCGCATGCAGAACCTGCGTGTCGTGGCCGAAATTGAAGGCGGCTTCCGGGTCGGAGGACGTTACCAGGTTCCAGCCGGCGCGGCCGCCGCTCAGACGGTCCAGCGAACCGAACTGGCGAGCAAGGTTGAAGGGATCGGAAAAGCTCGTCGAGGCGGTGGCGATCAGGCCGATGTTGCGGGTGACGCTCGCAAGGGCGGACAGAAGCGTGATCGGTTCAAACGGGTAAACGCCGTTATGCGCCTTTCGGCTGGCTGCGTTCACATCCTTCAACCGTGCCGCAACCCCATCGGCGAAGAAGATCGTATCGAACTTGGCCGCCTCCGCAAGCCTGGCAAGCTCGAGATAGTTCTCGAATTCCATGCCGACGGACGCCTCGGGATGACGCCAGGCCGCGACGTGATGGCCGGTAAAGAGCAGGAAGGCGCCGAGCTTGATCTGGTCCTTGCGTCTCGCCATGGGAAATCCTTTCAGCGGTACATAGCCGGCGTCGGAAGCTCGCCGGTCAGCAGCCAGGTGCCGACCGTGCGCTTCTTGTATTCGGCGGGGTTGTGGAGCGTGTGGGTGCGGACGTTACGCCAGAAGCGATCGAAACCATTGGCAGTCGTCGCCGACCGCGCGCCCATGACCTCGAAGATCTCGCTGGAGACGGCAAGCCCGACCTCGCCGGCATAGATATTGGCGGTGGCTATATCGATGGCAGCGAGGCCACGGTCTTCACGTGTCAGCCCGGGTCCCTGGTTGAATGCCGCGTCGAGGCTGCGGGCAGCTTTGTCGGCCAGTTCGGTGGCGGCCAGCGTGCGAATATAGAGATCGCCATATTGCCGCTTGATCCAGGGATCGTCGGTATGATTTTCGACGCCGGAATAGATCCATGGGCGCGATGACGTCGTCGTGTAGGCGCTACCTTCTTCCAGCGCGCCCTGGGCGCTGCCGACGAAGACGTTAAGCAGCACGCTCTGCTGCAGCAGGGAGGTCAGCGATGTATAGGGTGTCAGCGGGATGGCGGGTGAGCTGATGAGCTCATCATCCTCGATCTCAAGATCGTGGAAGCTGACCGTGCCGCTACCGGTCTGGCGCTGGCCTATTCCGTCCCAATCGTCTTCGATGACGATCCCGTCTCGGTCGGCTGGAACGGCGGCCGTGAGGCGATCCCCCTCGGCGGTTTCGAACGAGATCTGGATATAGTCGGCAATGTGAGAGCCCGACGAGAAGGGGCGTTTGCCGTTGACAAGCCAGCCCTTGTCGATCTGCCGCCCCGATGAGGTCTTCGACATGGCATTGCCGGAATTGCCCCAGATCAGATTCCCGGCAGCCGAGGCACGCAGCAAATGGTCCTTCTGGGCATTCGAACCGCGGAAAAGAACGAGGTTCAGCGGCAGATGGTGATAGCCGAAGAGATGGGCGAGCGAACCGTCCGTGCGCGCGAATTCCCTGACGACACGCAGGATGGAAAGCCAGGAAGCACCCTTTCCGCCGTATTGGACCGGTATCTGCGCAGAGGGCAATCCGCTCTGCTTCAGTACGCGGATCTGCTCGGTCGGCCTGCCGCCAAGCTTGTCGCGTTGAACTGCATCCTGATGGAAAGCCTGCCTAAGTTCGATGGCTTTGGCAACGAATGGATCGGAACTGTCGGAATTGAAAGACATGTCTGCTCCACGCCGATGGATCGTCACGGCGCTGAGCCGCTCATGACGTGAAGGGTTTGGCGAGTGTCGTCCCAAGTCCAGCAATATCTATTTGGTCTCGCGGGAAGAAATTCTTTCCCGAGCAAGCATGCGCGCGGATAACAATATGAATGCCCGGACTTCATAAGAGGTCGCTGCGAAACGTTCTCCGTCCGATCGTTGCTGTGCGCGACGACAAATCCGAGGCGGCATCGCTAAATAGAATATAATTTCTATGGATTATTAGATTTAATGATTAGCCTTCCTTCCGCTACCACGAGGGAGAAGACGATGACGGGTAAACGACGCCAGCTGAGGCTCGGAGCATTTCTTTATCCGACGGGCCACCACATTGCTGCCTGGCGACATCCTCTCGCGCAAGCCGATGCAGGTTCGAATTTCAGCCACTACGTCGAGCTCGCGCAGATCGCCGAGGCGGCGAAATTCGATCTCATATTCATGGCGGATGGCGTCGGAACGCGCGGAGCGGACACTGAGGCCTTGCATCGGACGGCGATCCGCTATGTCGCCCAGTTCGAGCCGATCACGCTGCTGTCCGCGCTGGCTGCGGTGACGCGAAACATCGGTTTCGTTGCCACTGCCTCGACATCCTTCAACGAGCCGTATCATATCGCCCGCAAATTCGCTTCCCTCGACCATATCAGCGGCGGTCGCGCCGGCTGGAACCTGGTGACGTCCTCGAGCGACCATGAGGCGCATAATTTCGGCAGGGACGAACATTATGCCCATGCCGAGCGCTACGAGCGGGCGGAGGAATTTGCCGATGTGGTGCGCGGCTTGTGGGATACCTGGGAAGAGGACGCATTCCCTCGCAACAAGCAGAGCGGCGTCTATTATGATCCGGACAAGCAGCACATTCTCAACCACAAGGGCAAATACTTCAAGGTCCGAGGCCCGCTGAACGTCGCGCGTGCGCCGCAGGGACATCCGGTCCTGGTGCAGGCGGGTTCGTCCGAGCCGGGCAGGGAACTTGCGGCCCGCACCGCCGAGGTTGTCTTCACTGCGCACCAGACAATTGGCGATGCGAAGGCCTTCTATAGCGATCTCAAGGGCCGTCTGGCGAAATACGGCCGCGACCGCGACGATCTCAAGATCATGCCGGGCATCTTTCCCGTCGTCGGCAGGACGCAACAGGAAGCAGAGGAAAAATTCGCGCAGATCCAGGATCTGATCCATCCGGCCGTCGGCCTCTCCCTATTGAACGGCATGTCGGGTGGCGTTGACCTGTCGCAATACCCCATCGACGGCCCCGTTCCCGACCTGCCGGAAACAAACGGCAGCAAGAGCCGTCAGAAGTTGCTGTTCGATCTGGCGCGGCGCGAAAATCTGACCATCCGGCAGCTCTACCTTCGCATTGCCGGCGCACGCGGCCATTGGCAGATCGTGGGAACGCCTGTTCAGATCGCCGACCTGATGGAGGAGTGGTTCAGGGCGGGGGCCGCGGATGGATTCAATGTCATGCCGCCGCAGCTGCCCACGGGGCTCTACGATTTCGTCGAGCACGTGCTGCCGGAGTTGCGCCACCGGGGTCTCTTCCGCAGCGAATACGAGGGCAGGACCTTGCGTGAAAATCTCGGGCTGAAAGTGCCGGAGCATCCTGCGCGGCATGCCGTGGCTGCGGAGTAGCCGGGCGATGAGCAATTCCTTGCACCTCCAGATCTGTCACGTCACGCGCCGGTTCAAGGTCAACGGCGCGACATTGACGGCCCTCGATGATGTCAGCCTCGATGTCGCCGAGGGCGAATTCGTCACCATTGTTGGGGCGAGTGGCTGTGGGAAATCGACATTGCTGCGCCTGGGCGCCGGTCTCGACACTCCCACCTCCGGTTTCGTCGGCCATGCCGGACGGCCGGTCACTGAGCCGAGCCTAGAGCGAGGCATCGTCTTTCAGGAGCCGCGGCTTTTCCCCTGGTTGACGGTCGCGCGCAATATCGCGCTCGGCCTGGAAAACTCGGGGCTATCAAAGGCGGAGAAGAAAAGGCTGGTCGAATCCCACCTCGATCTCGTCGGATTGTCGAGCTTTGCCAACGCCTATCCACACCAGCTCTCCGGCGGCATGGCGCAGCGCGCCGGCATTGCCAGAGGCTTGGTCAATCGTCCGAATGCGCTGTTTCTCGATGAACCGTTCGGGGCGCTCGACGCGATTACCAAGACAAGGCTGCAGGACGAATTGCAGGACATCTGGGCCAAGGAACGCATCACCATGGTTCTGGTGACGCATGACGTCGAGGAGGCTGTCTATCTCGGCGATCGTGTCGTCGTCATGTCATCGCAGCCCGGCCGCATTCGCGACATTATCCCGGTGGACCTGCCGCGCCCGCGTGCACGAACCTCACCGAGGCTGGTCGACGTCCGCAACCGCGTTCTCGAAAGCCTCAATGCAACAACCGCAATACCTTCAGGTGCTCGCGCAACACCCGTTGCCGGCCAACGCACTCCTGAAGCACGGCCCGCAATCGCCGCCGCAGAATAGATAAAACGGAGAATGAGAATGAAGCTGCTATCCATCCTGCGTCTGGTTGCAGGGGCCGCAATCGCTTTAACCATGCTTTCGGTCTCCGCCCGCGCCGAGGACCCATTGGTCATCCATGTCGGCTATGCCGCGATCGGCGTCGACAACCGCCCCTATTCCGAGGGGACCTCGGCGGCGACGGCGCGCGCCGGTGACTTTCTGGAAAAGGAATTTGCCGGCGATCCCAACATCAAGATCGAATGGACCTTCTTCAAGGGCGCAGGTCCTGCCGTGAACGAAGGCTTTGCCAACGACCAGCTCGATTTTGCCTACCAAGGCGATCTGCCGGCGCTGATTGGAAGAGCGACCGGCCTGAAGACGCGGTTCCTGCTGGCGAGCGGCGCCCGCAAGCCGCTTTATCTCGCCGTCGCCAAGGGATCGGGCATCAAGACGATCGAGGATCTGAAGGGCCGCAAGATCGCGCTGCAGCGCGGAACCAATGGTCACCTTGCGGCGATCAAAGTTCTGCAGGCGCACGGACTGACCGAGCGGGATGTGCAGGTCGTCAATCTCGACAGCGCCGGAACCGTTGCCGCGCTGACCAGCAAGGACATTGATGCCGCATTCGGCGATACGCAGCTGATCAATCTGGCGGCCAAGGATAGCGCCGACATCATCTATACGACCAAGGGAGACGATCCGCGCTTCGGCCGCAATGCCGGCATCATTGGCCGCGAGGCTTTCATCGAAGCTCATCCGGAGATCACGCAGCGCGTTGTCGATGCCTTCGTCAAGGCGGCGCAATGGTCGTCCGAAGAGCCGAACCGCGCTCAGCTCTTCGAACTCTGGCATAAATCCGGCACGCCGGTGCCGATCCTCGATGAGTATTTCCGCAACGATACGCTGGCCTATCGCAATTCGCCGCTGATCGATGACCTGCTCGTCTCGCAATACAAGGAACAGGCCGTCAAGAGCAAGGAATACGGTCTCATACGCCGCGACGTCGATCTCAATGGCTGGTTCGAGCCGAAATATCTCGATAACGCGCTCGAGAGGCTTGGCCTGAAGAAATTCTGGCAGCCCTACGGCGCTGACGGCAAGCCGGTTGCTTCCTGAGCTGTGGCCATCGGCCTGCGAAGGGGACTTGCATGAGCGCGATGATTGAGACTTCCGGCCGGACCCGCTTGCGGTGGCCTTCCGCAAGGCTGCGGCGGCTCGCCATACTCGCGACAGGCTTGATCTTTCCGCTCGGCCTATTGGGCCTCTGGTGGATCTCCTCCACCAGAGGCTGGCTGCCGGAGCAGATCCTGCCGGCGCCTGCCTATGTCTACCAGACGGGCCGGGACATGATCCTGAGCGGCGAGCTCCTCTATCATACCGGGGTCAGTCTGGGGCGCGTCATCGTCGGCTTCACGATCGGCGCAGGACTGGGGCTGCTTCTTGGCATCGCCATGGGGCTCTCCGAGAGGGTCGAGGATTATGTAAAGCCGCTTTTCCTCGCCTTTGCGCAGATCCCGACACTCGGATGGATCCCGCTGTTGATGCTGTTTGTCGGCATCGAGGAGACGTTGAAGATCATCATCATCGCCAAAGGCGCCATTGTGCCGATGACGCTGAATACGCTGACCGGAATTCGCGGCGTCTCGCCTAGATATATCGAGGTCGGCAGGGCATTGCGCTTCAGCCGCTGGCAGATGTTGCGGCTGATCATATTGCCCGGCGCCATCCCCTCGATATTCACCGGTATTCGCTACGGGCTGACGCATTCCTGGACGGCGCTGGTCGGGGTCGAGTTGCTCGCCTCCTCGGAAGGGCTTGGATACCTGCTGGTCTGGGGGCGACAGATGTTCTGGCTCGACACGGTCATCGTCGCGATGATCGCCATCGGGCTTGTCGGTTTCATCATGGACAAGGGGCTGGATCGCGTCGAGTTGTCGATCCAGCGCTGGAAGCGACAGGAGATCTGACGATGGCCAGTGCCAGCCGTTTCGTCCGTTTCCGCCGCGGCATCACATTGCCGATCCTTCTCTTCGTCGCGTGGGAAGTCTCAAGCCGGACCGGCCTCGTCGATGCGCGTTTTCTGCCGTCACTGGAAGATGTCGCCGCCACCGCCAAGCGCGAACTGATCGACAATGATCTCATCGGCGAGCTTGGCTTCAGCCTGATGCGCAATATCGCCGGGTTTCTGATCGGCTGCGTGCTCGGGGTCGGCTTTGCGAGCGTGCTTGCCTTGTCGCGCATTGCCGATCGGCTGCTGATGCCGACCTTCAATGGGCTGAAACAGATATCCCTCCTTGCCTGGATACCGCTGATTTCGGTCTGGTTCGGCTTTGGCGAACAGGCGAAGATCGTCTTTGTCGCCCTTGCCGCCTTCATTCCCATTGTTCTCAATACCTATGACGGCATGCGCCAGGCACCGCCAGACCTTTTGGAGGTCGCAAGAGCGTTGAAGTTCAATGCACGTCAGAAGGCGCTGCGGATCTATATTCCGGCGGCCATGCCGTCGATCGCCACGGGCGTGCACCTGGGCCTGATCTATGCGTGGCTGGCAACCGTCGGGGCGGAGTATTTCCTCGCGGTCGGTCCAGGCGTCGGCGGGCTGGTCATAGCTGGTCGCGAGAGGTTCGACATGGCGCTTGTCATGGTCGGCGTCCTCGTGCTTGGCCTCGTCGGCTTCACCCTTAACCGTCTCGCCTATGCGCTTGAAGCCTACTTGTTGCGCTGGCGGCCGAAGCAGACCGCTTAGGTCACGAGCTCGCCCGACCTTGCGGCGCTTTGCCAATTCTGCGTGCGAAAGTCGACGAGCAACAGCGCTATCTCATAGCCGCGACGTTGGAGCCAATGGGCGACGGTACGGGCGCGCACGCCAAGCAGATCATCGATCAGAACGACCCGCGAGCCTCGCACTGCAATGGTACGGTAGGCAACACCCAGTAACTGCCCTCCTTCGGAGGACAAGGTTCCCTCAAGATGCGACTGTTCGAATTCCTCTGGTGTGCGCACGTCCAGCAGATAGGTGGTGCGATCGGGATCGGCAGCCCATTTCCTTGCGGTATCGATATCGATTTGAGGAAAGTGGTCTTGGCTGCTTAGCGTGGTGATATGCTTGCGTGCAAAGCCCCGTGCCTCATCACTTGGGTCCTGGTAGATGCGTGTCTTTCCGCTTTCCAGTTGAAGGCCCGCGGCCGTCCAGGCTTTCGTTCCGTCATGGAGGTATGAGACCGCATTTGGAACCTGTGCGTCGATGAGTGTTTGAGCTCCGAGGATGGCACGCGGTAGCCCGGCACATGAAACGACGACCTTTGTTGTTTCGGAGGGCACCACGTCCTTGTAGCGCAGAACCAGCTCCGCCCCCGGTACGCTGACAGCACCCGGTACGTGATCGCGCGCAAACTCCGCCACGGTGCGTGTATCGATAACGATGACGTCTTCACCGGCGTCTTGCAGCGTCTTCAGTTCCAAGGCCGTGATAACGGGCGTCTTCTTTTCCTTTTCGACGGCTTTGGAGAAATCTACGCCGGGTATGTCGAATGTGGGCAGGGGCGCTCCATTCCCCGCTTCCGTCCAGGCGGGTATACCGCCTCCGAGCACAAAGACATTTGGCCAGCCGGCAGCCTCCAGTTGGCTTGCCAAGCCCGAGGCGATCCCGTCGCCTGCATCGGCAAGGACCGTGCGGACGGCCTTGCGCGGCACGAAGCGGGAGAGTTCGCTGGTGACTCGCTCGGAGGGCAGGTTGGTCGCGAACAGCGGCGAGGCATAGCCGACAACTGCGGGGTCGCGAATATCCAATACGGCTAGCTCTCTGCCATCCTGCAGCCAACTGCGAAGAGTATCGCTGGAAATCGTCTTCTGGCTCATAATTTCGCTCCGCTGTGGGCTGTTTATGCGCACAAGCCTAGCGCTGGAGGCACCGGGTGACGACGACGACACCACGCGCAATCGCCTATCAAATGGGAAAGCATTTTCTTAGTCTATAAAATCTATAGATAAAATATTCTTACGATGAGGCCAATGCTTTCCTAGTGTTCCCGTCATTGAACAGCGGCGCCTTCGGCAGTGCAAATCGGATCTGCCGCGCCCTTGTTCGGCAGGCGAAGTCAGAGCGTTGGAAGGCAGGCTTATGACACATGATCGATTCGCACGGGCGCCCAATCGAGGACCATTTCATGACCCAGATCGATGAAGGCTGGGGCAGCGGCCCCAGTGCCCGATATGACGAGATCGCCGCGCGCTTCCGGTCGATTTTCGAGCAGATCGCCCAGTCCGCGATTGAGCGGGATCAGGAGCGGCGTCTGCCCTTCAAGGAAGTTGAATGGCTTCGTGAGGCGGGATTTGGTGGCCTTCGTATTCCCAAGGCTTATGGGGGCAGTGAACTGACATTGCCGGAGCTGTTCGCTCTTCTGATCGAGCTATCGGCTGCAGATCCCAACATTACCAATATTTTCCGCAGTCATCAAGGCTTTACGGAGGATCTCCTCAACGCCCCTCGTGATCTATGGCGAGACGAGTGGCTGTCACGTCTGGGCGGCGGTGAGATGGTCGGCAGTGGCTTCTCCGAGCTTGCCGGGGCCAAGGTGGGCGACTATGCGACGACGATCGTTCCAGATGGCGGCGGCTATCGTCTGAACGGCGAAAAATTCTATACGACCGGTTCGATCTATGCCGATTGGATCAATCTTGGCGCGGTGGACGGATCAGGCGAGCCGATCGCCGCCTTGGTCCCGACGTCGGCTGCCGGCGTCGAAATCCTCGACGACTGGGACGGCTTCGGACAGGCGCTGAGCGGCAGCGGTACGGCAAGATTCAAGAATGTCCGGCTGGAGAACTTCCATATCAAGCCGAATTCCGCGCGCTTTCCCTATACGACCGCGTTCTTCCAGCTTGTTCATCTTGCAAGCCTTGCCGGCATCGGTCGCGCCGCGGCTGCAGAACTTTCACGCCATGTAGGCGCGCGAGCCCGCATATATCCCCGTGGCAACGGTGCGGCGAGTGCGGACGATCCTCAGGTTCTCGAGGTGGTCGGACGGGTGAGGGGACCGGCTTATGCCGCCGGCGCCATCGTGCTGAATGTTGCAGCTGCGCTTCAGCGATCCTATGACGCCAATCTCGCCGGAATAGACCCGGACGAGACGAACATCCATCTGCTCGCGGAAATCGAATTGAGTCAGTCGGTGACGGTCATTTCGAAGCTGATCCTGGAAGCGACGACGGTGCTCTTCGACGCCCTCGGCGCGTCAGCCGCCAAACGAGCCACGGCTCTGGATCGGCACTGGCGCAATGCTCGCACGATTACGTCCCACAATCCGCGCATCTATCATGACCGTGTCGTCGGCGAATTTGCCGTCTCCGGCAAGAAGCCCGTTGCGGTCGGCTATCGAAAGATCATCACGCCCTTTGACACAACCAGCGAATTGGCTTGATGGAGCGGGCTGTGGAACACAGGGCAAGTGCTCCGGCCAGCCCTCGAGAAATTGAGATGACTGGCGGCAAAACAGTCGCGGATATGAGCGTGCGCCGAAACGGGGTCGGAACAAGAGCAGTCCGAAATCGTACGCTAAGGCCGAACGAAACAGGAACGATGCCGTAGATCGGATGTGCAACATCCGATCTCTGTGGATTGCCATCGACATGCGCCAGTTTTGATTTCTCTGTCCGGCCCGACTCGACAACGCTCGACGCAGATTGGTCATAAATGGAGTCGGGCTATGGCAAAGCGCAAGCTTCTCAAAGATCAAGATCGCCGGAAGCTTTTCGATATCCCAATCGACGAGGATAGCTTGATCCGACACTATTCGTTGTCATTGTCGGATCTCCTGGAGATCGAACTGCGGAGACGTAAGCACAATCGGCTCGGTTTTGCCATCCAGCTATGTGTGATGCGATACCCCGGTCGAGTGCTTGGAGCAGAAGAAACTCTGCCTCGCGCCATGCTAAAGTATGTTGCTGATCAGATCGGCGCCGCTCCAGAAGAATTTGACCTCTATGCACGCCGTGAAGAAACCCGTCGGGATCATATGGCGCGGCTAATGGCGTATCTGGATACGAGAAGCGCGACGCTGGAAGATCGCCGCGCTTCGCTATTGGCGGCAATTCAAGCGGCGACCATGTCCGACGACGGTGCCGCGATAGCCAGTTCGACTGTCGCCGCGTTTCGCGAACGCGGAGCTCTTCTGCCGGCGATCGATACGATCGAACGCATTGGCCTTGCCGGCCGTGCCATAGCCCGGCGCCGGGCAGAAAGAACCCTGATTGAAGACATCCCACTCGATAGGCTTCAATCACTGGATAGGCTGTTGGAGGTCGACCCGTCGATCGGCCAGACGCGCTTTCATTGGCTGCGTTCGGCGCCAGAAGCGCCGGCTGCGTCGAACCTCGTCGGGCTGACCGAGCGGATTGCTTTTCTACGGGGGCTGGAGATCGATCCGGAACTGCAGGCGCGCGTATCGTCCGGACGGTGGGACCAGATGATCCGGGAGGGCAACGCAACGCCGGCCTGGCTTGCCAACGACTTCAACGCCAGCCGTCGCCACGCTCTGATCGTGGCTCAAGTCATCAAGCTTTGCCAGAAGCTCACGGACGACGCGGTAACAATGTTCATCAAGCTGATTGGCAAGTTGTTCTCGCAAGCCAACAATCGAAAGAAGCAGCGACAGATGGACCGCAGAGCGAATACCGCCAAAGCGCTGCGCATGTTTCTGGATACGATCACCGCACTGCAGTCCGCCAACGACTATGGTCGGAACGCATTGGATGTTCTCGACCAAAGAGTCGGCTGGGACCGGCTGCTTCGGATGAAGCCTGAGCTTGAGTCGATGGTCGACGACAACGAGGCACCGCCGTTGACCGTGGCAGCCGAACAATACGCGACCGTCCACAAATACATTGGTGCATTCCTTCAGGCCTTCACGTTCCGCTCGGCGCATCGCCACGACCCGCTTCTTGCGGCAATTGCACTGCTGAAACGGCTTTATGCCGAGAAGCGGCGGACACTCCCGGATCGCGTGCCGATCACCCACCTCGGCCAAACTGATCGACGGCTTATCTTCGAACAGGAAAAACCCGATCGCCGTCTCTACGAGATCGCAACGCTCGTGGCTTTGCGAGACCGGCTTAGATCTGCGGAGATCTGGGTCGACGGCAGCCGAACTTTCCGGCCGATTGACGAGCATCTGATGCCGCGGTCGACATTCATCACGATGAAGGAAGAAGATCGTCTCGGTTTGGGGGTCCAGGGCGACGGCGCGCAGTGGCTTGCCGAAGCGCGTCAGATGCTCGAGTTCAACCTGCAGCGTCTGGCGCATAGAGCACGGTCCGGAAAGCTCGAAGGAGTTCGTCTTGAGGCCGGAACGTTGATCGTCACACCAACCGTCGGCGGAGTCCCCTTGGCAGCCGAGGAACTGAATGCCGAGATCAGCGACATGTACCCGTTGGTTGAAGTTCCCGACTTGTTAAGGGAAGTGCATGAATGGACCGGCTTTGCGGATCACTTCACGCATGTTCGCACCGGCGACGTCCCGAAAAATGTCTCTGCCATGCTTGCTGGCGTGCTGGCCGATGCGACGAACCTCGGGCCAAAACGAATGGCGGGCGCATCCAAAGGGATCAGCGCTCACCAGATTGGGTGGATGCGCACATTCCATGCGCGATCGGAGACCTATCGCGCGGCGCAAGCGTGCATCACCGATGCCCACACTCAACATCCGCATTCCCGCCTGTGGGGCAATGGCACAACGTCATCGTCCGATGGCCAATTCTTCCGCGCGAGCGACCGAGCCGCGAAGCGCGGCGACATCAATTTGCATTACGGCAGCGAGCCCGGTTCGAAGTTTTATAGCCATCTGTCAGATCAATATGGCTACTTCAGCATTCTGCCCATCAGTCCGACCGAGAGCGAGGCGGCCTATGTGCTCGATGGGCTCTTCGATCAGGACACGGTCCTCGACATCCAGGAGCACTTTACCGACACGGGCGGTGCCAGTGATCATATCTTCGGGCTGTTCGCCTTGATCGGAAAGCGGTTCTCACCGCGACTGCGCAATCTCAAAGACCGGAAGTTCCACACGTTCGAGAAAAGCGATGCATATCCGGCGCTGTCGAACCACATCGGGGCGCC
This sequence comes from Rhizobium sp. WW_1, assembly GCF_003610155.1. Classification (NCBI taxonomy): domain Bacteria; kingdom Pseudomonadati; phylum Pseudomonadota; class Alphaproteobacteria; order Hyphomicrobiales; family Rhizobiaceae; genus Rhizobium; species Rhizobium sp. WW_1. The sequence continues at coordinate 45,296 of NZ_RAIN01000023.1, read as the reverse complement.
GATCAATGCCGATCTGATCCTCGATCATTGGGACGATCTGCTCCACCTCGCCGCGTCGATCACGACGCGGTCCGTGGTGCCGTCTACGATCCTCAAGAAACTGTCCGCATCTCCGAAGCAAAGCCATCTCGCGAGGGCGCTCCGCGAACTCGGTCGTATCGAAAGGTCGCTCTTCATGATCGAATGGTACTCAAGCCCGCCACTACGGCGGAGATGCCAAGCGGGTCTCAACAAGGGCGAGGCTGCCCATAAGCTGAAACGCGCGGTCTTCTTCCACGAGCGAGGCGAGCTCCGCGACCGATCGTTCGAAAGCCAGGCGTTCCGCGCCTCTGGTCTCAACCTCGTGGTCAGTGCGATCGTCCACTGGAATACGCTCTATCTTGATCGCGCGGTCAAACAGCTGAAACGAGCGGGTCGAGATATTCCTGATACCCTGTTGAAACACATCTCGCCGCTCAGTTGGGAGCATATCAACCTTACCGGCATCTACACTTGGGACGCCGAACATCAGATGCCGAACGGATTTCGATCGCTTCGTCTGCCAGCCGGACTGCGGCGGGTCGCATAAGTTCTCATTCCGTTCGCCGTTAGCGTACGATACCGCACTGCTCTTGTTCCGACCCCATTTCGATTGGGAATGAGTCGATGTCCTTGCCCGAACGCTCCCAGAGTTCCGTCCTCGTCGCTCCAGGCAGGACGGCTTGCGTATAAAGGCCTTGGCCAGAATAGTGAGCCGTCATCGACTGACTGAGGTTCAGCAGGAACGACTTCGAGCCACTGTAGACGCCGTCGTAGCGCTCCGGGGCAAGGGCCAGCACGGACGAGATATTGATCACTGCCCCTTGGCCCGTCTTGACGAAGGCCTTGGCCGCCGTCGCAGCCAGTCTCGCAGGCGCCGTGATATTGAGGGCGATGATCTTCGAGATCTCCGCCCCGCCGTTCTCCAGCAGGCTGCCCTTCAGCGACATTCCCGCGTTGTTGACAAGCAGCGATATGTCGCCCATCCCGAGTCTGGCCTCGACCGCGGAGAGATCGTTCTCCTTCGTAAGGTCGGCGACGAGGATTTCGATCTTCGACCCGACCCCCTTTAGCCGATCGGAAACAGCTTCCATCCTTGCACGATCGCGAGCGACGAGGACGAGATCGTATCCCCGTTTCGCCAGCCGATCCGCGTACACCGCGCCGATCCCACCGGAAGCCCCGGTGATGAGAGCCGTTCCTGGTCTTGCACTCATTCGAATTCTCCATTCCAGTTGTTCAAGTTCATAGGCGCACCACGGCTTCGCCTGGCTCCTTAAGAGAGCCAGACGCAGTTGCGCGCGTTTTCAAGGTTCGGTTGCCGGGCCGTACTATCGGTTTACATCGACGAGGGTTCGCCCACGGATTCGGCCAGCCAGCATCTCGCCAACTACCTTCGTCACATCGCCGAGACCGACCTCGGACACTGTGGATGCCAGCTTCTCCAGATCGAGATCCGTCGCCAGACGCTGCCATGCCTGTTCACGGACGGGCCGAGGGGCATTTACGGAGTCAATGCCGGCCAGCGTCACGCCGCGAAGAATGAATGGCAACACGGACGCTGGAAGATCCCTTCCGCCGACGAAGCCGCAAGTGGTGACGACACCGCCATAGGTAGTTTGGGCGAGGATGTTGGCGAGCGCGCGTCCGCCGACGACGTCGACGGCACCCGCCCATCGTTCCGCGGAGATCGGCGGTCCCTCAGCGAAGAGCGTCGCTCTATCGATGAGAGAGGTGGCGCCGAGATCCTTCAGGTAAGGACCCTCGCTCGACTTCCCCGTCGAAGCGCCGACGCCATAGCCGAGCTTCGACAGAATGGCGATCGCGATGGAACCGACGCCCCCCGACGCTCCGGTAACGAGGATCTCACCCCGGTCCGGTGAAATGCCGCCATGCTCAAGTGCAAGCACGCTCAGCATGGCCGTGAACCCTGCTGTCCCGATCGCCATTGCATGGCGCGTCGAGATCGAAGGAGGGAGTTTCACCAGCCAGTCGGCAGGCACTTTCGCCTTTTGTGCAAAGCCGCCGTTGTGCGTCTGGCTCAAAGCCCAGCCGGTGGCGACGACCTGGTCTCCCCTCGCGAAACGTGGATCGGCCGAACTCTCAACAGTACCAGCGAAATCGATGCCAGGGATCGACGGGAAGGTCTGGATGATCTTCTGGCCCGCGAGCGCGATCGCGTCCTTGTAGTTCACGGTCGACCATTCGACCGAGACTGTTACATCGCCCGCGGTCAGGAATTCGTCCTGTACCAACTCCACCGCGGCGGTCACGCCGTCGTTGCTCTGCCTCGCGACAATTGCCTGGAAGGTCATCAATGTTTCCTTGCTCTTGGAACTTTTGATTGCCATTTAAGCGCAGGCGGAAATCATTGAAAGAATGCACATTTACCGCCTATACTATCATCGCTGTAAGTAAGGTTCGAAGGGGTGCCCGTAGTGAGACCGAAGCGGCTGGAGCCAAAAAGCGGATGTGCGGCGGAACTGACAATGTCGGTCATCGGCGGATTGTGGAAGCCGACGATCTTGGTCAATCTGCTTTTGGGTAAGAAGCGATTCATGGAGTTGAGCCGACTGATCCCGGACGCCACGCAGCGCGTCCTCACGCTACAACTGCGTGAGCTTGAAGCAGATGGTCTGGTGACGCGTCGCGTGTTCCCCGAGGTGCCTCCGCGGGTCGAATACGAGGCGACCGACCTTGCACGATCAGTCGCTCCGATCCTGGCAAACCTGCGCGACTGGGGCAACAAGTTCCGCGATAGCCAGCAATGCCTTCCAGAACTCGTGCCCTATTGTCCAGCTGAAGATGCCAAGACAAAGCGAGCTATCTAGCCCGACGCCAGGCGAGTATCCGCATCTCGATGCGATTAGGCTGAAGACGCGGGATTTCAGCTAGGGGCAAGGGCGTGGTCAGCGGTTCGAATCCCATCAGGCCATGGCCTCAAGGTCACCGTCAGTTCAAACATGGTGATAGGGTGCGACGATAGCCAGAATTGTCTGAATATTGAACGCAAGACGTTGTTCCAGCGCAGCTCGTGTCATCATGCGCTTGCCATAGACGATAGAGCTCGTCGCATGGTTGGTGAAATAATAGTAGCAAATTGACGTAATTGTCAGGCCGAGCTGAATTGGGTCGATCCCAACCCGAAATGTGCCGTCCGCCTCTCCGCGCCGCAGAATGTCATCGACAAGCGGCCGCGAGTTGGCGGCGCCGTCCCTCAGAATGCGGGACTTTCGAAAATGCACGGCCTTCAACTGGTTTTCGGAATTCAGAATGGTGATGAATTCCGGGTGTTTGAGATAATAGTTCCAGACGAATGTCACCAATGCGATCAGCGCTTCGCGGGGAGGGAGCTGGTCAAGGTTCAGTGCCGCCTCGGCATCCCAGACATCGCGATAGACCTTCTCGATGACGGCCTGATAGAGCAGTTCCTTGTTGCCGAAGTACTGGTAGATCATCCGCTTGTTGATCTCGGCCCGCTCGGCGATGGCTTCAACGCGGGTTCCTGTCAGCCCGTTCGCCGCAAATTCCACAACAGCGGCATCAAGGATACGCGTTTGTGAAAGATCGGGCCTGCGCGGGTGTCTGCGCCGAGGCTGTTTGCGTGCTTCCGCACTCTTCTCTTCCGTCAAGACGCCTCTCGCTCCCGTCAATGCGTATGCATTTTGCTTGCGCCATCATCCAGGTCGCGCCTGCTTCGGCTTGTTCATCGCCATCATTCGATAGGGTGTTTTTGCGGCCTACGTCAATAGCTTAGGGGCGTTTTAAAGTAACTCATACGTTATTTATAGAGCCTATCCTCATATAAAATAAAGATAAAAAATCGTCAATTATGTTGCGAGTGTCATCCGAACGTCAAGAAAGGCCCATAGAGGATGGCGCGTTGACGACATGAACCGGCCAGGGTGTCGAGATGCATCGACCGGTTTGACTTCGCCTGACACCGGTCAGCGCGCAAAACGGAATTGGGCGCTAACCTCCGGGTGGGGTGGCCGCAAATAGAGCAGTAGCGGATATGGCAGGTCATTCCATCGATATCATGGACCTGGAAAAGCGGTTCGACCGTACCCAGGTCCTCAAGCGCATTAACCTTCACATCCGTGAGGGCGAATTTCTGACGCTTCTTGGGCCTTCCGGCTGTGGGAAGTCGACGTTGCTGCGTCTGCTTGCTGGCTTCGAGCCCTGCACCGGCGGCCGCATCCTGATCGGTGATCGTGACGTCGCACCGTTGCCGCCGAAGGTCCGCGATATCGCCATGGTCTTCCAGTCTTATGCGCTTTACCCGCACATGACGGTCCGGGCCAATATCGCGGTGCCGTTGGAAATGTCCCGCCTCTCATTCCGGCAGCGCCTGCCGGGCGCCGCGATCCTTTCGTCGAAAGTGCGTGGCGTCCGCAGCGAAATCGCCAAAGAGGTTGCAACGGTGGCGGAGCAGCTTGGCCTTGAGGCGCTCATGGACCGCAAGCCGGCACAACTGTCCGGCGGTCAGCGGCAGCGCGTCGCCGTCGGCCGGGCCATGGTCCGGCATCCTGCCGTCTTCCTGATGGATGAGCCGCTCTCCAATCTCGATGCTAAACTGCGCCAGCAGCTGCGTGAGGAGATCGTCGATCTGCACCGGCGCACCGGCATTACCTTCATTTACGTCACCCACGACCAGACCGAGGCCATGGCGATGTCGGACCGGATCGCCGTCATGGAGGGCGGAGAGATCAGGCAATGCGCCGCACCGGAAGAGATCTATGACCGGCCGGACTATCTTTCCGTGGCAAGGTTCGTCGGCACGTCTGCGATCAACGAAATGCTGGCAACGATCAGAGGGGGCGCCGTATTCGTGAATGGTCGGCCGCTGGGGTTGATGCTGCAAGGCATCGCTGACGGGACCTACCAGCTGGCCGTCAGGCCGGAACGACTGCACCCGACGGATGCCGGCGCCGGCGACTTTTCTCTGCCGGTGGAACAGGTCGAGTTCACCGGCAACGAGGTCGGCATCCGCTGCAACGGTGAGGAGATCGGCGCAGGCAGCGTGCGCGTGCAGCTGCGGCCGGAGAGTTTTGCCCGTCTGAGCCAGGGCCGGAATGTTGGTGAAAGGATCGCGCTGAAGATCCCCGAGGGGGCGGCGCTCGTTTTCGATGCCGCCGGTCGGCGTGTCTGGGCCACGGAAATGCAGGCGGCTTTGGCACAGGAGGACCGTCGTGAACATACGGTCTGATGCCAAGTTGAACGCAGGCGCCATGCGGACCGCCGAATGGAGCCATGCGTCGCTTGCCCGCGCGTTCTCCGCGCCGGCATTCATTCTCCTGGTCGCGACGGTGGTGGCGCCGGTCTTCATCGTCGCGCTGATCAGCCTGACCGATTACCGCCTGGGGCGCATCACGCTGAACTTCGTGGGGCTGGGCAATTACACGCATATGCTCGCGGATCCGTTCTTCTGGAGCGCGCTGCGCAACAGTGCGATCTATACGGCAATCGTCGTGCCGGTCTCGGTCTTCGGTGCAGTTTGTCTTGCCGTGCTGCTCGATGGTCGCCGCCGTTCGCGACGCTTCTACGAGATCGTCTATTTTCTGCCGGTCACGTCCACGCTGACGGCGATGTCGATCGTCTGGAGCTATTTGCTGAACGGGCATATCGGACCCTTGGCAAGTCTGTTCACGGCGCTCCGCCTGCCGCCGATCGATTTCTTCGCCGACGGAACGCTGGCACTGATCGGGCTTGCAATCATCGGCATCTGGCACCTGATCGGCTTCAACCTGATCCTCTTCCTCGCCGGTCTGACACTCATTTCCGGCGAGCTGAAGGACGCATCGGCGCTCGACGGCATGGACGGGTTCTGGGATCGGCTGCGTTATCTCACCTGGCCGCTTCTCGCGCCGACGACGATCGTCGTCTTCGTGCTGAGCTGCATCCAGGCCTTTCAGGTCTTCGATACGGTGGCGGTGCTCACCAATGGCGGTCCCTATGGCGCCACTGAAATGCTGCTGCACAAGATCAATACCGACACTTTCACCGGGCTCAAGGCCGGCTACGGCAGTGCGCTGACCGTCGTCTACCTGATGCTGATTGGCACATTTTCGCTGATCCAGGTGGCGCTCGGCAATCAAAGGGCGCATTTCTGATGGCGCGTTTCTCTCTCCGCCAGATCCTGGCACATGCCGTGCTGCTGGGCGGCGCCTTCCTGATGATCTATCCGTTCTTCTGGATGTGGCGGGCTTCTACCCAGGCCCCGGGGCAGATTTTCGGGAGCCTGCATGACGCCCCGCCGATCCTCACTTCTATCGCAGACAATTACGGCCGCGCGCTGTTCGACAGCCCATTGCCGCGCTTCATGCTGAACGGCGTGATCATGACCGGCGGCATCCTGCTGTTCCAGATCCTGACAACGGTCACCTGCGCCTATGCGCTGGCCAAATTCGACTTTCGTGGCCGTCGCCTGATTTTCGCGATCGTGCTCTTGAGCCTTTCCGTTCCGGCGCAGGCAACGGCGCTGCCGATCTTCATCGTGCTCGCAAAATTCGGGCTTCTCGACACCTATACCGGTGTCGTCATCCCCTATCTGACCTCCGGCTTCGCGATCTTCCTGTTCCACCAGTTCATCCGCTCATTCCCCGACGAGATCCTGCTGGCGGCGCGTCTCGACGGCATGAGCGAGGTGGAGATCGTCATCCGCATCATCCTGCCGGCAATGACCCCTGCCATTGCCGCCTTCTCGATCTTTTCGATCACCTTTCATTGGAACGATCTCTACTGGCCGATGATCGTGATCAGATCCATCGATCTGGCGCCGCCGACCCTCGGCCTCCTGTTCTTCCGGGGCCAGGAAGGCGGCGACAGTTTCGGGCCTTTGATGGCCTGCGCAACGCTTGTCACCGCACCGCTGATCCTGCTGTTCCTCGCCGCCCAGCGCAGGTTCGTGCAGGGCGTGACGATGACCGGCGTCAAATAAACCGTCTCTGCCCGGCGGCCACCGGGCAGAGACGAAAGTCAAGACCAATCCACGTTCCAAAGGAAACACCATGAAAATGAAAGCCATCCTCACGGCCGCAGCCTTGACCCTGGTCGCGACCGCACCGGTTTTTGCAGCCGATTCCGTCACGCTGAACTTCTACCACACGCAGCTGCCGTTCATGCAGTCTATTCTCGATGGCTTCAAGAAGGCGCATCCGGAGATCGTCATCAACGATCAGGCACCGGCCGCCAACTACAGCGCCGGCGACCAGAGCGTCATCCGCGGCATGATGACCGGCTCGGCACCCGACGTCTATCTCGCCTCCTATTCCTCGCTGCCGACGATTGCCGGCATTATGAAGGACCGCGGCGAAGCACAGTCGCTCGACGCGATGCTCGCCAAGGAAGGCAAGGACTGGCAGGCCGCCAATTACGCGCCGGCCATTCTCGACCTCGCCAAGGTCGGCGGCGAACAGTATGCGATGCCGTTCACCGCGTCGCTGCCGCTGCTCTACGTCAACAAGGAACTTGTCGAGAAGGCCGGTGGCAATATTGACCAGTTCCCGACCACCTGGGACGGCGTCATCGATCTGGCCGCCAAGATCAGCAAGCTCGGCGACGGCGTTCAGGGCATCGGCTTCTCGGTCGGTGGCCTCAGCGACGACTGGTACTGGCAGATGATGGTCATGGGCGCCGGCGACCAGATGCTGAACGCCAAGGCCACCGGCATCGGCTTTGACGACAAGGCAGGGCTCGAGGCGCTGCGCATCACCCAGGACATAGCCGTCAAGACCGGCATGTCTGTCTATGCCGATCCGAAGCCGGCGCAGCAGCAGTTCTTTGCCGGCAAGATCGGCATGGTAGTTGAATCGCCTTCCGACCTCGTCGCCTACGAGACCGCGATCGGCGACCGTTTCACCATGCGCACCGTCCGCTTCCCACTGATCGACGCCCAGAGGGGTGGTCTGCCGGCCGGCGGCAACGCGCTGATGGTGCTTGCCAAGGACGCCGCCAGGCGCATCGCCGCCTGGGAATTCATCAAATACATGACCAGCGCTGCGGTTCAGGCCGAAGTGTCGAAGGCCAGCGGCTACATGCCGGTCAACGTCCAGGCCGCCAAGGCGCTCGAAGGCTTCTACGCCCAGCACCCGAATTTCCAGACCGTGTTCAAATCGATGAATGCCGCCATGCCGTGGTTCGCCTATCCGAACAACACCGCTGACGGCGTCTGGAAGGGCGTGGCACCGATCCTCGACCAGCTGCAGCGTGGCAAGATCACCCCGGATGCCGCCCTGCCGAAGATCCGCGAGCATGTCGCCGGCGTGATGGCGGCGCAGTAATTCGCACCATCATCCTCAAACGCTCTAAAAATGGCCGGCGGGTTCAGGCTCGCCGGCCGGTTGAATGCCTTGTTCGCGTCCTCTGCGGGCGTTCTACCTAACTGTTACTGAAAGACAGTCTTCCATGAAAATCGCCGTCCTCTCCGATCCGCATATCGGCTCGACCAATGCCGTCTTCGTCCCCAATTGGGAGAAGGTCGTCGCGCATGTGAATGCCCGCAGCGATATCGATCTCGTCGTCATTCTCGGCGATCTGACGCTGCTCGGGTCCGAACAGCCGGAGGACCTGCTGTTTGGTCGTCTGGCGCTTGACGCGTTGCAGCCTGCCTGGCTTGTTCTGCCCGGCAATCACGATGTCGGCGATATTTCCCGCGCCAGCCACCAGCCGAGCAACAGCAAGCGGCTGGCTCTGTGGCAGGAACAGTATGGTGCGACACACTGGCATTCCGACCAGCTGCCGGGCTGGCGCCTGATCGGTCTCAACAGCCAGATCATCGATACTGGCCTGGCCGAGGAATGCGCCCAGTGGCAGGCTCTCGAAGAGGCGCTGGCAACCCGCGGATCGCGCCGCCCGGTTCTCTTCACCCATATGCCGCTGTTCCTGACCAACTGGGAAGAGGCCGACCGGCCCGCCTGGGCGCTGATGCATGACGGCCGCGAGAGATTGCGCCGGCTGATCGTCGGACATGACGTCTCTGCCGTCGTCACCGGCCACATGCATCGCACCGTCCAGCTCGACCTGCCGGAAACGCGGATGATCTGGTGCGCCGCATCGAGCTTCCTCACCTATGACCATTCGATGCCGGAACAGCCGGGCGCAGCACTTCTGGGCCTGACGATCCTGACCCTCGGGGAAGGGGAGGTCGGCGCCGAATTCGTCACTCTCCACGATCTGATGATCAGCCGGATCGAGGATTACAACGGTACGATTTATCGCTCGCCGGCGAAGGACTGAAGCTCGCAGGTTCTGCACCCATAGATTACCTGGGCGCATCCTGCAGATGACAAGCGGCCAGCGGAAACGGCCGGCGCGATCGTTTCGATCGATGATCGCGACCGCGCGCTCTCGCGGCCCGGGAAGGAAACAAAGATGGTCTGGTTCAGCTATCATGGCGGCCATAGCGGTGAATTTTGCGCCCATGCCAAATCGACGCTCGAAGAGATCGTCGAGACGGCCATCGAGCGCGGCTTCACCCATTACGGGCTCAGCGAACACTGCCCCCGCTACCGGGTCGAGGATCTCTATCCCGGCGAGGAAGATTGCGGCATTGCCGGTCTCGCGAAAGCTTTCGACGGCTATGTGAAGCGCGCCTTTGCCTTGCGTGATGCGCGCGCCGGCGAGATCGAGCTGCTGATCGGCTTCGAGACCGAAACTCTGCCGCCGGAAGGCTGGCTCGATGCGATGACGGCGCTGCGGCAGGCGCATCCCTTCGATTATATCGTCGGCAGCGTCCATGATATCTGTGGCCGCTGGGTCGATTTTTCCCCGGCCGACACGACGGCGCTGGCCGCCGATCTCGGCGGACCGGAAGCACTGCATCTCGCCTATTTCGACACCGTCACGACGATGGTCGAAACCCTGCGGCCGGATATCGTCGCGCATCTCGATCTGGTACGGAAGTTCGAGCCGCCACGCTTCGGCTTCTCGCCGCGAGTTCTGTCAGTGGTTGAGAGGACTCTGGAAGCAATCCGGGCATCGGGCGGTATTCTCGACGTCAACTGCGCGGCGTTCCGCAACGGCTACGGGCCGGTCTATCCCTTGCCGCAGATCCTTGAGCGAGCACGGGCGATGGGCATTCGCGTGACGCTCGGCGATGACAGCCACGGCGTGAAGACGGTCGGTGTCGGCCTCGACCGGTCGCTCGCCGCTATTGCCTCTGCCGGTTATGACAGCGTTGCCTATCTCACCCGCACCGATGGATGGCGCGAGGCGCCGCTCGACACGCTCAAGCCGGGCCGGATCTGATCATGGACATGCACGATATCCGGCCGGGCGTGAATGCGCCGGTGCTCACCCTCGCGCAGGCAAGCGATGCCGACATTCCGCTGATCATGGAAATCGAACGCAGTCCTGGCTACCCGGCGCTGGTCGGAAGCTACTATGCCGACGAGCATTATCGGCGGATGGCGGCACCGACCTGCACCTATCTTTTGGCGCGCAGCAATGGTGAACCAGTCGGCTTCGCGGTCATTCGCCGCGATGATGACGGCATGGGAACGGCGCAACTGCACCGGATCGCGGTCTCGCCGCCGGGGCAGGGCCATGGCGCGGCCTTCCTGCGGGAAATCTGCCGCTGGGTTTTCGAAGAACATGATATTGATCGGCTGTGGCTCGATCTGCTCGCGTCCAACACCCGCGCCGCCCATCTCTATCAAGCCCTGGGGTTTGTCGAGGAGGGCATCCTGCGCGCGTCGTTGCGCACGGCTGAAGGGCGTCACGATCTCGTATTGATGTCTTTGCTTCGAGAAGACTGGCGGTTCCGGAAGGTAAAGCTACGGCCTTAGGACACTGCTACGAGCAACGGCCGATTCAGGGAATGCAGTCGACATGAATGGAAATAAAACATCTGAGGCGAGCGCGGTAGATTCGCAATCTCGCATCACGCTGTGATGATGTTCAGCTCCAGTGAGACGGCTAAAATGTCAACTACATAGTGATTTCACGGAGGCCGGCGGTTCGATCCTCTTCAAGGGTGGCGTCGCCTTAACCGGCTGGTTGGAGCTGACTTGATATTCGGGTTTCATGACCGAAGCCCCGCATACCCACTTCAGACGCCATCGGTTTCCTGCTGAGATCATTGCCCATGCGATATGGCTCTATTATCGGTTCCCGCTGAGCCTTCGCGACGTCGAAGCTCTGTTGGCTGAGCGGCATCTCCGTCACGTTTCAGACCGTCGCGGAATGGGCGGCGAAATTCGGCTTGACGTTCGCTCATCAGCTCCGGCGCCGCGCACGAGGCCACTTTGCCGACAAGTGGCATCTGGACGAGGGTGTGCCGCGAGGCACCCACAGCAGTGTGGGAGCCGAGCTGCACGGAAGATGAGGGTATGGTCCCTCGAAGCCGACCGTCAGGGGTAGGTTTCAAACCACTGCAAGCTGCAACGGTAAAGAGCCGTGGTGGTGAGCGTTGCAGAAAAGGCGGACGTTAGTCCGTCAGGTGAGGTTTAGAGAGACGAGCGCAAGCGAACCGCTGATGACGTGTCGAAAAGTGCAAGATGATGTCGAAACCGGGAGGAATTCGTTAGCCCGGGACAAGTCTGGGGGGCGACCTGATTTCTGCCCAGGCGGCATCCGGCATGAAGGCGGCGTGACTCTTAACCAGGCTTTCGTGTGGAACGCGGGAACCTGTCGCTCCGATGTTAAGGGAGAAACCCAAGCCGGCGGTCCCTGCGAGGGTGAGATTACCGAAGCGGAGCACAGGGGCGGAGCAGCCCGTAGTAGTGCTGAAGGTCCTGTAATGGGGCTGGAGCGAAGGGGCTGCGTTGTTCAGCTCTGGAGCGTGGACAACCGGCGACGGGAGGATCCTCGTGGATAGAGCAAAGCCGTACGCGATCCCGAAAAGGGAGGTGTGGGAAGCATATAAGAGGGTTAGAGCCAACCAAGGAGCGGCTGGTATTGACGGCCAGACGATTTTGGACTTTGAGGCTGATCTTACGAACAACCTGTACAAGCTCTGGAATCGGCTGGCGTCGGGCAGCTACTTTCCGCCGCCGGTGCGGCGGGTCGACATACCCAAGAGCGATGGGAAGACGCGCCCGCTGGGCATACCCACGGTCGCCGATCGCATTGCGCAGATGGTGGTCAAACGCCATCTGGAACCGACAGTGGAGCCTGAATTCCATCCGGATTCCTATGGGTATCGGCCCGGCAAATCGGCACTCGATGCGATCAGCGTGGCGCGGCAGCGATGCTGGCGTTACAACTGGGTTCTTGATCTCGATATCAAGGCTTTCTTTGATAGCATTGAACCGGACCTGCTGATGCGGGCTGTGCGCAAGCACACCGATTGCCCGTGGGTGCTTTTATACATTGAACGATGGCTGAAAGCGCCAGTGCAGATGCCGGACGGAAATCTCGTCGCCAGAGAACGAGGAACGCCACAGGGCGGGGTAATCAGCCCTCTCTTGGCAAACCTCTTTCTTCACTACGCGTTTGACATGTGGATGTGTCGGAATTTCCCGAACATTCCGTTTGAGCGTTATGCTGACGACGCGATCTGTCATTGTCGGACCGAGGACCAGGCGATGGCGCTTCGGAACGCTCTGGACGCGCGTTTTACTGATTGTGGGCTGACGCTTCATCCTGACAAGACCAAAATCGTCTATTGCAAGGATGAAAGTCGGCGAGGCACTCATCCGGTCTACAAGTTCGACTTTCTCGGCTACGCTTTCCGGCCGAGACTTGTGAGCAAGAAGGCCGGGGGCATGGGTGTTTCATTCGGTCCTGCGGCCAGTCCGACGGCGCTCAAGGCGATACGGGGCACGATCCGTAGTTGGTCCTTGCACCTTCGCAGTGACAGGGCTCTCGATGATCTGGCACGGATGTTCAACTCGTACATCCGCGGCTGGATCAACTACTATGGTCGGTTCTGTCCTTCAGCTCTCCAACCTACGCTCTGGAGTGTCGAGAGATACTTGGCTCGATGGGCCTCGGGAAAGTACAAGTCCTTGCGTGGGCATAAGCGGCGATCCCGGCATTGGCTTTTGCGCATCGCGCAGCGCCAACCTCGGCTGTTCGCCCATTGGCCTCTGCTTCATGGATACGGTCGAACAATGGGAGCCGGATGATGCGAGAGTATCACGTCCGGTTCTGAGAGAGCGTGGGGGTGAAATTCCCCTGCGCCACTCGCCTGGTGGTGACTATCAAGGGAAAGAGGTACTGGCTGTGGCGCACCGTCGATGCAAACGGTTACGTCCTCGATGCGCTCTTGCAAAGCCGGAGGAACAAGCGGGCAGCCCTGCGGCTCATGCGCAAGCTGCTCAAGCGTCAGGGTACCACCCCAAGGGTCATTGTCACCGACAAGCTGCGTTCCTACGGTGCCGCAAAGGCCGACTTGATGCCGGGCGTAGAGCATCGATCGCACAAGGGATTGAACAACCGTGCCGAAAATTCTCATTTGCCGCTACGGCGCCGAGAGCGGCGAATGATGCGCTTTAAGTCAGCGCGGCAATGTCAACGTTTCGTCTCGGTCCATGGCCAGGTCGCCAACCTCTTTCAGCTTCACCGGAAACATCTCTCTGCCGCAGACCACCGCCAGCTCCGCGCCACCGCCATGACCACTTGGCGTGAAATCGCATTGTCGACTGTCCTATGAAATGCGCCTGACAAGCACGCACGACGTCGGCGATCGGTTAAGGCGACGCCACCCGCGATGCTGCTGATGGTCGGCCTACATGATCTCAACAGCGCGTTGAACTCCTAACCGTAACTTGTCAGCCATTTCAGTTCAACGTGCCTTCAGCTGCTGCTAATTCACTGACGTCATTGCTGAAGTAGTGACTAGAAATAGTGCGCTGGTGGGCCTGCTTCCGCTCCAGACCACGATTTGCGATAGCGTTGGAAATGATCGTCGGTGTCTTGTAATGAGGGATCGCGGAGGCTGAGTAAGCTCAAGGGGATCACGCGGAAGAACGCCATTCGAAACGATAGTCCGTTACGCGATGTGCGCCTTTTCACCAACGGGGCCAGGATCGGTGGTTCGGGGCAGCGTAATCGAGCAAACCAATCCTGCATCGTTGCCGTTTCGCAAGGCGATCATCCCGCCATAGAGCTCAATAAGTTCCCTGGCGATTGCCAGCCCGAAGCCGTCGCCTGGGACAGTTTCGTCCATGCGTACCCCTGGGAGGAATGCTTCGGCAACACGAGCCTCCAGCATGCCGGCACCATCATCCTCAATGGTAATTACTGCCTCGCCTCCCTTAGGCTCGGCAGTAATTTTGACCGTGTGATATGCCCATTTAAAGCTATTGTCGATCAGATTGCCGAGTATCTCATCGACATCTTCCGCGACGCAGGCGACAGATAGTTTGGGATCGATATTGCTTTCAACTGTGATCGCTCGTTCGGCATAAATGCGCGACATGGTGAGGACGAGATCATCGACGTGTGGTTTGACCAGCGTTGCGGCGAGCGGCCCACCTGCCGCCGTCTTACGGGCACGGGCGAGATGATGGCGGATACGATGATCGATCCGGCGAACCAGAGCCCGCATCTCGCCATCGGGATCGTTCGCAGAAGATAACGCCAATAGGAGACTGGTAACCGGTGTCTTCAAGCCATGGGCGAGATTGGCAAAGTGCAAACGAGTTTCTGCGAGCCGCTGGAGGTTTTGGTCGACCAGTCGATTGATTTCAGCTATCGCTGGGCGCAGTTCCTCCACATCGGCATCGGGCAGTCGGGGCAGGGTACCTGCGGCGATTGAGGAAATATCCATCGTTAGTTTTCGTAGCGGGCGCAGGCCATATCGAACTTGCAGGAAAATTCCGGCGAGGAGGATCGCGCCCAGCAGCGCCATCGCTGGCATCAACCAGAACAACGCACGCTGCGCTGGGCCGCTCAGAGCGGATTGCGGCGCTGTTACGGTTATCTCGACAGCCTTGTTGCCGACGGTGATCTCGGAACTCCGCAGATATAATTTCTCACCGCGGAAGTCGGAGCTATCGGCTGGCTGCGAAGCACCAGTTAGAAGATGTCGCCAGTCGAATGGATGCGGCGGAGTGGTGATATTGTTGCCAGCGAGTGAGCGCGAGGTGATGTGGATGGCGTCGCCCGATATCTGCCAGTACCATCCGGATCCCCGGCGGTCGAACGGTGGCCCGTCGAGTGAAGCGTTGAGAGCGATGGTCCCGTCCGCCTTAGCTGTCACGGCGTTGCGCAATCCGTCGATCTCGGTGTCGAGGCGCTGGTCGATCTGTTCGCGGACGACACCTGCCACAATGAGATAGAGGGTGGCGGAAGCGACGATCATTGTTGCGGTCACGAAAAGGAAGGAGAACCCGACCAAACGCCGGGAGATCGTTGAGCGTCGGGGGACCTGAGGTGATCTCATGTCGCAGCCGTCAACATATAGCCGCGACCGCGAACGGTCTCGATGTGTTCCGATCCGATCTTTCGGCGCAATCTTGCGACAATGACTTCGATAGAGTTGGAGTCGACCTCGGCGTCGCCTTCATAGACGCGCTCGATCAGCTCACGCCTGTCAACGACGACTTCCTTGCGAAGGACCAAACAGGAGAGGACGCGCCATTCCAATGCCGTAAGCTTGAGGGGTAAGCCTTCATACTCGAACGTGCCGAGCTGAGCGTCGAATACCAACGGGCCGCAAGAGATTCTCGAAGCGGCGTGTCCAGTTGCCCGTCGCACCAGCGCACGCAGTCGCAGAACAAGCTCTTCGACCTTGAAAGGTTTGGTCAGGAAATCGTCAGCGCCTGCCTTGAAACTTTCGACCTTGTCTGGCCAACCGTCGCGAGCCGTCAAGATCAATACCGGGAAGCTGCGCTCTGCCGCGCGCCAGGATTTCAGAACCGATACGCCGTCGATCTTCGGCAACCCGAGGTCAAGGACGGCTACGTCGTAAAACTCGGTGAGGCCGGCGTGTTCAGCATCCTCGCCATTTTGGGCGACATCAACGGCAAAGCTTTCGGCCCTTAGGCTGGCGGCGATGCGCTTTGATAGATCGGTGTCGTCTTCGACAAGAAGCACGCGCATCGGGTGACCTTTTTAAGAAAGAACCTTTGTCCTAAGCCGAGTAGGCTTAACCCAACCTGAACCAGAAGGTTCAGGCTGTCGACTGTGACTGGCTGATAAGTTTCTCGCGTCAACCAAACAGGAGACAAACATGTCGTTCGAAAACAACGAAAACGCTGGCCACGACGAAGGGCCAGAGGGCAAACACCTACATCCACATCAACCAAATCAGAAAAGAACGCGGCACCTCGCGGCATTGGGGATCACAGCATTTGCGATCCTCGCCGTTGGTGCGGCGGCTGGAGCAGGCGCCGTGAAGCTGACGCGACCGAACGTGGAGCTTGCCCCCATGACGCCGGTTGCTATCTCCTCCATGACGGACTGGAACCTTGTGACGGTGAAGGGCAGGGTGGCAGAAGTCTTCGGCAACCAGTTCATCGTTCAAGATGATAGTGGACGTGCACTCGTCGAAACGGGACCCGCCGGCGACAGCGGCAAGCTTGTCGACGTCAATGAGCCCGTCACCGTTCAGGGACGTTTTGAACACGGATTCCTGCATGGAAGCTACATCGTCCGCCAGAACGGACAAACAGTGGCGCTTGGGCCTGCCGGCGGACCACCGCATCGCGGGCCGATTGACGACCTTCTGCGGCGCGACAGGCCATAATAATACAGGCTGCTTCGGTCAATTCTCCGCGACGGCGTACGGCCGCGAATGGCTACGTCGGCGTCGCTTGGAACTCTAGTTTCGATCCTCCTCTCCGATAGGCCATCGAAATCAGCCACGTCATCGAGCGTGCAAGTAGCCGCAGTCTTCGACAGCAATACACTATAGTTTCAGTCGAATATTGCCGTAGGCGGATTATTGGGCGGTAGAAAAACACGGCTATTGGTGCGTATTAATTCACGATGCCCGATTGTCGAAATATTTTCTCCAAAACATTGAACTATTGTGACGCCGTCGCGTTGTTGCGCCGTGCCGTTGGGGGTCTCGTTATGATGTTGGAATCAACGCGGAGTTTAGTGAAGCGAAACTTGTCGATTCTGTCGACATTCTCGTTCATCTCCGTCAGTGGGTTAATGGCTCCCCTCCAGGCCGCGGAGGAGCCGCCCCCAATACCCGTCACAGCAGTCACCGCGCAAACGGCAACAATCCATCGTGTGATAAACGGGATCGGAACTGTATCGCCCCTGCAATCGGTCACCGTGCGATCGCGCATCGACGGCCAGGTCGTCGAAATACCTTTCACGGAAGGCCAGATCGTCGCGAAGGGCAGCGTGCTTTTAAAGCTCGATGATCGTGAACTCCTATCCAATCTGGTGTCGGCGAAGGCAAAGAAGGCCCAGGACGAAGCGCAGTTGAAAAATGCCAAGACGGATGCCGAACGATATGCCACGCTTGCCGAGAAAGGTGTGGCCTCCACGTCGGTTCTGGAGCAGAAGAACGCCTCCAGCCAACAATATGTCGCAGCCGTCCAATATGACGACGCCATGATCAAGAATGCTGAAACGCAGCTCAGCTTTGCGACCGTCACTGCACCCTTTACCGGCCGAACCGGCTTCAAGCAAGTCGATGTCGGCAGCGTCGTCAGTGCGAGCTCAACGAACGGCATTGTAACCATTACTCAGATGGACCCGATAGGCGTTTCCTTCGTGGCTCCCGGTGGCAGGTTCGGCGAAATCCGCGACGCCATGCAAAATGGGATCGCCGAGGTTGAGCTATCAACGACCGATGGCACACGCAATTTGACCGCGGGCAAACTGACAATCATGGATAATGCCGTCGATGCATCCAACGGCTCCATTCATCTGCGAGCCACCTTCGACAACAAGAACGGCATTCTTTGGCCTGGCCTGCCTGTTGCGACACGACTGACCGTTGAGATCCGCAAGGGTATCGTGGTGCCAGACAAGGCGCTGGCTCGTGGGCGTGACGGTCTTTATGCCTACGTCGTGCAGGCTGATGGAAAGGTGGTGAAGAGGAGCGTCAAAACAGCATTTGTAACCGATGCGATGGCCTTGGTCAGCGAGGGTATCAATGATGGCGACCACGTCGTTATGGATGGGCAATCGCGGATCGGTGACGGAGTGAAAGTCGTGGTTACGCCCTGGAACGGATCGCCCACTGGCGAGCTTTCGGGAGGAGTTTCCCAATGACGGCTGGTTCTGGGCATGATCGCGACCAGTCGGACACTTCGAGTTTCTTTAACTTCTTTATTGATCATCCAGTCGCAACCGGCCTGATCATGCTCGGCATCTTTCTTGTCGGCGCGATCTGTTATCCCTTCATGCCGGTATCGGCTCTGCCGCAAATCGACTTTCCGACAGTCCAAATCGCTGCGAGCTTGCCTGGCGCGTCCCCGGATACCATGGCGTCAAGTGTCGCGCAGCCGATAGAGGAGGCGTTGTCGCGGGTGAGCGGCATCACCGAGATGACGTCTACCAGCTCTCTGGGAACGGCATCAATAACGGTCCAGTTTGACTTGGGCGAGGATATCCAGACGGCGGCTAGCGATGTGCAAACAGCGATCAGCGAGGCGTCCAGCCAGTTGCCGAAGGACATGCCGTCACTGCCGACCGTGAGGAAAGTCAATCCGGCCGATGCCCCTATCATGCAGTTGTCGGCAAACTCGGACAGCCTCACCTTGCCGGAGCTCGACGAATATATCGAACGCAATATCGCAACCAAAATCGGTCAAGTTTCCGGCGTGGCCTACGTCAATATCGGCGGAAAGCAAAAGCCGGCAATCCGGATAGCCGTCGATCCTGGGCGGTTGGCCCAGGCGGACGTCACGCTCGAAGATTTGCGATCGGCAATCGGCAATCTCAGCCTAAGCGCGCCCAAAGGCAATATCGACGATCCGACGCGAACATTTCCCATTGATACCAACGACCAGATCACCACCACCACTGAATGGAACGATGCCGTCATCGCCTACCGCAATGGCGGACCGGTTCGCATTCGCGACATCGGTCAGGCCGTCGACGGCGCAGAAGATGCGAAGATGGCGCACTGGACGAATGGAGAGCGTGGTATCGCGCTTGATGTCTTCCGCCAGCCTGGCGCCAATGTCATTGCGGTGGTCGACGCCGTCAAATCGCAGCTGCCAGCATTGCAGGCATCCTTGCCGCGGTCGATCACGCTTAAACTGGTAACTGATCGCACGACGACAATCAGAGCTTCGGTCGACGATGTGCAGTTTACCCTGGTGCTGACCATCGGACTTGTGGTTTTGGTGATCTTCCTGTTTCTGCGCAGCATTCGCGCGACCATCATTCCCGTGCTCACGCTGCCGATTGCCTTGGTCGGTTCACTGGCGCCCATGTGGGTTCTCGGCTTCAGCCTCGACAATTTGTCGCTCATGGCTCTCGTCGTCGCAGTCGGCTTCGTCGTCGACGATGCGATTGTCATGCTGGAAAACATCACCCGTCATATCGAGGACGGAATGCAGCCCAACGAGGCCGCGAGAAAAGGCGCCGGCGAGATCGGCTTTACCATCATCTCAATCAGCCTTTCCCTGATTGCCGTTCTCATCCCCATTCTCCTGATGGGCGGTATCGTCGGGCGGCTCTTTCGCGAGTTCGCCGTCACCCTTACGATCGCTATTGCGATCTCGGCGTTTGTGTCGCTGACGCTGACCCCGATGTTGGCATCGCGTTTCATACGCGCTACTCCCACACAGAATCGCGGCCGCTTCTATCGAACCGGAGAAGCGTTCTTTGACTGGCTTCTATCTCTCTATGCGCGCAGCCTCACCCCCGTCATTCGCCATCGCTATCTGACACTCTTGGTTTTCCTGGGCACGGTCGCGCTGACCGGTTATCTCTTTGCGATCGCACCAAAGGGCTTCTTTCCAGAACAGGATACCGGCTTCATTGCCGGACTGTCTCAGGCGTCGCCAGATATCTCCTTTAGCGAAATGGCAAAGCTGCAGGAGCGTGTCAGCGCGATCATCCTTAAGGATCCAGCCGTCTATAGCGTCTTCATGGATATCGGTGGCGGCAATGGCGGTAACGCCCTCAATCAGGGACATATCAACATCACACTGAAACCTCTATCCGAGCGCGATGTCAGCGCAAAGGAGGTCATTCAGCGCCTCGGCGACGCCCTGAATGCGCAGCAAGGCATCAAGCTGTTCATGCAGTCGGCGCAAGACATCAATATCGGAGCCCGCCCGGCCAAGACGCAATATCAATATACGCTCCAGGATGGCGATATCACCGAACTTGCCAACTGGTCCTCGAAAGTCACAAACCGGCTGCAAGCTCTACCCGAACTTCGCGATGTCGGCAGCGATCAGCAAGCCGAGGCGCCGAACCTGTCCATCCGCATCGATCGCGCCGCTGCCACCCTGTACGGGGTCTTGCCTTCCGCGATCGACGAGACGCTCTATGACGCTTTCGGCCAACGCCAAGTGGCGTCCTATTCGACGCAGACCGACACGTTCCATGTCATCCTGGAGGTGTTGCCAAACCTGCAGCGCGACATAGCGACCCTGGACCGCCTTTCGGTGAGGGCAAGCAATGGAACGCTTGTTCCATTGCCAGTCGTTGCCAAGTGGACAACGAATGGCGTCTCGCCAGTGTCGATCTCGCATCAGGGACAATCGCCGGCCGTCACCATTTCCTTTAACCTTGCCCCCTCGATTGCCCTGGGTCAGGCAACAAGCGCGATCGAGAATGCCGTGGCCGCCTTGCATCCTCCCGCTTCGCTGCAGGCCAGCTTCTCGGGCAGCGCCAAGGCCTTTCAGGATTCGCTGGCGACCGTGCCTATGCTGATCCTTGCATCGCTTGTCGTGGTCTACATTATTCTCGGCATCCTCTACGAAAGCCTGATTCACCCGTTGACGATCCTGTCAACACTGCCGTCTGCGGCGCTTGGCGCGCTTCTGGCGTTGCAGTTTGCCGGCCTTGATTTCGGGCTTGTCGCGATGATCGCCGTCATCCTGCTCATCGGCATCGTCAAGAAGAACGGGATCATGCTCGTCGACTTCGCGATTCAGGCGGAGAAGGAGGAGGGATTGAGCAGCGAGGCCGCGATCGTCAGGGCAGCGCACATGCGCTTTCGTCCGATTTTGATGACCACGATGGCTGCTCTTTTGGGAGGGTTGCCGCTGGCGATCGGTCATGGCTCCGGCTCGGAGCTGCGTCAACCGCTGGGTTACGCCATTGTTGGCGGCCTTTTGGTCAGCCAGTTGCTGACCCTATATACCACGCCGGTCATTTATCTTCTTCTCGACAAATTGCGGCGGCCGAGAACAAGCGATCACACGACGGTACGCCGGGGCGGTGACGTAGCTACAGTTTGATTCGCGCAGCCGTCCAACAAACCCATTCATCCACGTTGAAACCCAAGATGATCTGA
Organism: Rhizobium sp. WW_1; assembly: GCF_003610155.1. Taxonomy (NCBI): domain Bacteria; kingdom Pseudomonadati; phylum Pseudomonadota; class Alphaproteobacteria; order Hyphomicrobiales; family Rhizobiaceae; genus Rhizobium; species Rhizobium sp. WW_1. The sequence goes on along the minus strand of NZ_RAIN01000023.1, from coordinate 23,944 downwards.
ATGACCGAAGCCGCCATCACCTGGAGTATCGCCGGACTGACGGCTCTCGGCGTCGTCGCACGCCCGTTCCGATGGCCGGAAGCCGTCTGGGCGGTGCTTGGCGCTGCCCTTCTGCTGGTGTTTCGCCTGATCGGCCCTGCCGATGTCTGGGCGGGCGTGTCCAAGGGCTTCGATGTCTATCTCTTCCTGATCGGCATGATGCTGCTGTCGGAGCTTGCCCGCCGGGAGGGGCTGTTCGATTGGGTTGCGGCGATCGCCACTTCCCATGCCAAAGGCTCGCCGCGGCGGTTGTTTCTGCTCGTTTATGTCGTTGGTGTTGTCGTGACCGTGTTCCTGTCGAACGACGCCACCGCCGTCGTCCTGACACCGGCGGTCTACGCCGCCTGTCGCGCGGCTCGGGTCAAGGACCCCATGCCCTATCTGCTGGTCTGCGCCTTCATCGCCAATGCCGCCAGCTTCGTCCTGCCTATTTCCAATCCGGCGAACCTGGTGATCTTCGCGGGCGGTGAAATGCCTCCCCTGTCACGCTGGATGGCGACCTTTCTACTGCCTTCGATCGTGTCGATCGTCGTAACCTTCGTCTGCCTTTACTGGACGCAGAGGCAGGCACTGGCAGAAGACACCATCGCGTCCACCGTCGAACAGCCGGCCCTGTCGCAAAGTGCCAGGCTGGCCGGATGGGGACTTTTGGTAACAGCCCTTATCCTGATCGGCGCATCGGCCATGCATCTCGATCTTGGCGTCCCCACCTTCGCCGCAGGCATTCTCACGACAGTCATCGTTCTCGCCATCACACGGCAGAGCCCGATCGAGACCATCCGGGGGATAAGCTGGAGCGTCTTGCCGCTGGTTGCCGGACTGTTCGTCATCGTCGAAGCGGTCAATCACACTGGCCTCACCGCTCTTCTATCCGAAAGGCTTGCATCGCTTGCGGCTCAATCGCAGGCGCAGGCCATCGGGGCGGCGGGACTTTCGGTCGCGATCGTCTCCAACCTCGTCAACAATCTGCCGGCTGGCCTCTTTGCCGGCAGCGCTGTGCAGGCAGCCCATGTCCCCGACGCGATCGCGGGAGCCGTGCTGATCGGTGTCGACCTCGGCCCCAACCTGTCCGTCACCGGTTCGCTGGCCACCATTTTGTGGCTTGCTGCCTTGCGTCGCGAAGGCCTTCACATGGGCACCTGGGCTTTCCTGAAGCTCGGCGTCGTCGTGATGTTCCCGGCGTTGATCCTGTCGCTGGCAGCGCTTCTGTTGATATGACAGAGTATATGTCAGTCGCATTTGTTTGGAGATTGCAATTAATCGCGTTTATCCGTGGTCGGGTGGGAAAGTCGGCTCGATGCAAAGCGCCTTGAGGTGGCCATACATCCCGGAGGCGATGATCTTGCGAGAAGGGTGGCAAATAAGGTGCTTATGGTAAGGGTCGAGCTGACAGGCCCTTTATAACTTGACGCATTCCGCCAGGAAGAACTGCCGGTTGAATTTGAGCGAGTGAACATCACCGCTCGTCCATTGCCGCAAATCCCAAAATGACGTGACGCTCATTGAACAGGTAGCTGTGTTCAGCTGAAACGTGTCGGGCCCCGAGTCATGAAGGGCGCGCCCGGTGTTGCATGAGGCCAGCCGTAGATAGTTCGTGGAAAGAGCTAAGGTCGGCGTCACAGACACGATTTCGTCCTGCGGCTTTCGCCAGATACAGGGCGCGGTCGGCTTCCCGGCAAAGATGCGAGAGTTCCAATCCTTCATGCAAGGCTCTTGCGATACCGATGCTTGTGGTCACGGCGACTTCAGGGGCAAGGGTAGGATAGCGAAGCTCAGCGACGGCTCTTCGAATACGTTCGGCATGCAGTAAACCATCCCCCGCGTTTCCTGGGAGGAAAACGATAAATTCTTCGCCTCCTTGTCTTGCGAGCAATGCCGGTGAAGGCAAGATCGATTGCACCGCTTGTGCCATTGTTGCTAGAACTTCGTCGCCTGCGGCATGCCCCCAACGATCGTTCAACTGCTTAAAGTGATCGATATCAAGGAAGAGAATTGCGTCGCCATGTCGGAGTTGTTGAGGGGTGTTCGCGTTAAAAAAGCGACGATTATAGAGGCCTGTCAGAGCGTCGCGGTCGGCCAGATGTTTGATTTTGGTATGCTGACGCTCGCTGATGAAAATCACGATGGCAATCGCCAGCACGAACTTGGAAATGATCATCAGGAAAAAGCCGCCGGCGACATCAAGCACGGGAAAGGCATTAAACGAGAACTCCAGACCCATGATCAACGAGAGGAGGCTGGCGGATGCCAGTATAGCCGCAACCAATCTTCGGATTGGAAGCGGCTCACGATATGCGTCGAGGAACACCACAACTGCCGTGGCCGCCATCGTCAAGCATCCGAGAAAAGTGAAGGTCGTCGCCCGATACGTGTTGTTCAGATGGAAATCAGTGATCAGTCCCGCTGCCAGCGTTGCTGTGGCAGGTATGAGTACAAGCCCCGTATTTACCTTTCGATCAGGGTTGCTGATCACGACAAACGCCAACCCCAGCATGCAATATCCCAATACGGCAAGGACAATGTTGATAAGGCTGAGGGGGCCGTAAAGTGTGGGATGAATTTCGGCGTGTCCTGCAAGTGTTGAACCTGCAGCTAAGACCACGAAGCTTGCGGCGAGAAGGCCGACGCCGCGACTTTCTGTCGAAGTCAGTCGCAGATATCCCAAGGTCAAGGCGCCGGCGATATAGGATGTCTTCTGCAGGAACAGTACCGTCGGCATATCCAGTTCGTTTATCATCAGGTGCCACATAAATGGTCATTCGTGGGCGCCGCTTTACCAGGAAGAATTGAATATTTTGCGAAGATTGGCCAGATTTTAGAATTCCTTTCCAACCGCTGCCGGTCTTTCAGCGACTGCATTTGCTTTTTCAGCCCTATCGGAGGGCGGGGGTCCCAGCTTTGGAAGCTTGGCAACCTTCGATTCCCGACAAGACTATCCAGATAGGATGCACAAAATGTACGACACAATCTGCCGGATCGCACGCGCGCAGACGCCAAGAAGGGATAGCCGACTCTGACAGGACCTCTCTCTCAAGCTTCGCTCTGTGCATCAAGCTGGCGTCGGCTTTCAACGTCGTGCCGCCAGTTTTGGCGTTAGAGCTGAATAAGGTGCGTAGTGTCCGCAACAGCTCACGCATTCTTGGAACGTCTACGGCTTCAATGCGCTTTTTAAGGGCGGAAACTTGCGACCATCGAGCTTGGGAAAATGCCAACCGAGCGGCAGCAATTTAAAGATCGGGTTGCGCAACTCGATGAATTGGGCAGGCTGCGCCTGCGACTGGTTTGGAAAGCGTAGCGGTTGGCATATGAGGCCCAGGCCATCATCGCCGCAAAGAAGCCAACCAAGACCCGTCGAAGAGTCTATACGGAACACTGGGGCTGCCCGGTTTGTATTTTGCGGTGAGGATTTCCCTTCTGTTCTCGGCCTGGTCTATACTCTACTTGGCATTATGACCGACGGCGGCTATGCGCTTGCCGCTGGCTTTTGAGGCGATTACCTGAGGCGCAATCGAAGCTTTCTTATAGCTGAACGCTATGTCAGTGGGGTCCTCTTGATCGGTCTTGGGATAACGGCTGGCCTTGCGGGAAATCACGTCCCCAACGCGTAGGAGAGCTTCACCGGCTCCATCAGCGCTCATGGTGGCCCTTATCACGGCGGGACTCCTGTGGTTACCGCACGGCTAAATGTCGATGACGGTGGAGTCCGTCTTGACGCGAGCGAAACGGATCAACTCGATAGCTTGGATTGGCCGTGCAGCAGAATCTCCTTTATGGCCGGGTATCCACATGCGCCGGGTGTGCGGCGCGTGCCAACGCTTGCGTGTCGATGTATTCCCGGATGTTGGTCAGTCTGCCGTCCCGGACCGTGATGGCGAAGATCCAGTCGTCCTGGAACAGCTTGTTCGTGGCTTTGACCTTCCCGCTGGCGAAGCCGACGACAAGAACCCGGTCCCCTTGTGCTACAAATTCCCGTGGTTTCGTGGAGGTGTCCATCGATCTGGAAGCCGTCTCCAGCAAATCTGCCAGTCCCGCGTGCCCCCGGTAGGTGCCGGCCAGCGGCCAGTCCCTGCCTGGAATGATCCACTCGATATCTTCCGCGACCAATGCCAGCAGAGCCTCCTTGTCCCCGCGGCCGATCGCAGCGAAGAAGTCCTTCACGGTCTGGATGTTTTTTCAATGCTCATGGGAATGTCTCCATTCCGCTGGGACCGGATCGTGCTCGATCCGATCCGTACATCGTGGTCCTGTCGGTGGGACGTCGTTTTATGCGTCGAACTTGAGCAGGTCCTTGAAGATGAGATGCCCCCAGCTCTTTCCGCGCGCCTGGACCAGTAGCCCACCTTCCGACAGGCCGCCAATCTTGATCGGCGCGAAGCCGAGATGTTCCGCAAGCGCGCCAATATCGTCTGCGGCAGCGTCGTCGTCGCTCGCCAGGAACACGACTCTCCTGGCGCCGTGCACGGCTGGATCTTGGGCAAGGGTGGCGGCGACCAGATGGTTGAAGCCCTTCACCAACCTTGCGCCAGAGAAAGCCTGCCCGACGGCCTTGGAAGAAGGCTGTCCTCCCAGTTGCTCGGGGGGGACGCCGTAGGCATTGGTCACATCGATGATTGTCTTCCCCTGCCAGGCGGGGAGTGCCTTCGCGACCTCCGGATGCTGTTCGAAACGGACAGCCAAAAAGATGATATCCGCCTTCACGGCGTCCGCCAGTGTTTTGGCCATGACCTTAGGGCCGATCGCGGCCGCATTAGCAGCAAAGCTTTCCGGGTCGCGCGTGGTTGCAACGGTTACTTCGATGCCGTTGCGGGAAAACGCCTTGGCTAAGGCCTGGCCGATATTGCCGAAGCCGATGATTGCATAGCTCATAATGCTTCTCCGATCCTGTGTTGATGCCGGGTCAGACCTGCGCCCACCCACCGTCGACGGCGAGATCGATGCCGGTGATGTAGGAGCTTTCGTCGGAGGCGAGGAAGGTGAGCGCAGCCGCGATTTCCTCTGGCTTGCCCCTGCGACCCATTGGGATCTGTGACGCAAACTGGGTGACAGCCTCCTCGGCTTGCTCAGCGGTAAGGCCGGTCGTTGTCGCCAAGGCGGGAGTCTCGATCGCGCCGGGGCTCATCGTATTCACGCGGATATTGCGATCTTTAAGCTCCAGGGTCCAGGACCGGGAGAAGCTGCGAACAGCCGCCTTGCTTGCTGCGTAAGCGCTGAAAGCTGGCAGCCCCATCACGTTCGAGACCGAAGAGTTCAGGATGATCGATCCGCCGTTCTTGAAGAGGGGAAGGGCCTTCTGCACCGTAAAGAACAACCCCTTCACATTCACATCGAAGGTCTGGTCAAAATGGGCCTCCGTCGCTGCCGCGAGCGGCGCGACCGTACCTGCGCCCGCGTTTGCGAAGAGAATATCGATATGACCATGTTTCTCCTTCACCGTGGCGTAGAGCAGGTCCAGATCTTCCAAGCGCGAGACGTCGCCCACGACTGTTGTCACGTTTTTCCCGATAAGGGCCGCGGCCTCTTGCAAGGCTTTCTCGCGCCGCCCAATGATCACGACCTGCGCACCTTCGTCCACGAAACGCTTGGCGGTGGCCAAGCCAATCCCGCTGCTTCCGCCCGTGATGACTGCGATTTTACCTTCGAGTGCTTTCATAATCTTTTGTCCTTCGTTGTGTGTGAGTTAGGCACCGAAGCACGCCGGGGTCAGAGTTGGGCCAAGCCGCCGTCGACAGCGACTTCGCTGGCGGTCATGAAGCTGCTGTCGTCAGACCCTAGAAAAGCGGCCACGGACGCGATCTCCGCCGGATCGGCCATGCGCTGGAGCGGAGTCATGGCTCCGTAGGCCTTCTGGCCCTCCTCTCCGAGCGCTTCCTTCGCGAGTTCGGTCGCCGTCGCGCCGGGCGACAGCACATTGACCCGGATACCGGTACCCTTCAGATCCTCCGCCCAGGTCCGCGCGAGATTGCGCACCGCTGCCTTGCTCGCGCTGTAGGCGCTGAATGCGGGGGCGCCCGTGGTGCCGGCGCTCGATCCGGTCAGGATGATCGAACCGCCGTCGCTCATCAGCGGTAGCGCCTTCTGGACCGTGAAGATCGTGCCCTTCACATTGGTGTCGAAGGTTTCGTCGATATGCTCGGCGGTGATCTGGCCGAGAGGAAGCGGGCTTCCTGTTCCAGCATTGGCGAACACGATGTCGAGGGTTCCGCGCTCGGCCTTCACCGCCGCATAGAGCCGGTCGAGATCGGCTTCATGGGAAACCGAGCCCTTTACCGCGCGGGCGTTGGGTCCAAGCTCGGCCATAGCCGCATCGAGTGCTTGCTGCCGACGCCCATAGATGAAGACGAAGGCACCCTCCTCTATGAAGCGCCTTGCAGCGGCGAGGCCGATACCGGTGGCGCCGCCCGTGATCACGGCGGTCTTTCCATTCAATCTGGTCATGTCATGCATTCCTTGTGTCGCGTTTCGGGTCATCGCTTGCGGAAACATCCTCCGATGGCCTCGATATGGGTTCGCTGACCCCACGCGGTGAGTGCGCAATCGCGCGGATCGGTGGTGCGAAAACGATCCACTTTCCTGATCGAACGCGGCGACGATCACGCACAATTCGGCCCAGTATGATAGACTGGCATTCGGAAGCCGCTCCACGCGGCGCGGGAATGGACCATGATCGACTGGGATGACGTTCGCTACTTTCTTGCCGCTGCGCGCGGCGGCTCGGTGCGGGCCGCCGCCAAGAGCCTGGGAGTGAACCACGCGACCGTGCTGCGACGCATCGCTCAACTAGAGGCGCACCTCGGGGCGCATATGTTCGAAAAGCTGCCTTCGGGCTACCGCCTGACGGCCGCGGGCGAGGAGATTCTGGAGTTCGCGAACCAGATGGAAGCCTCGTCGCACCAACTCGAGACACGCGTCCTCGGGCGCGATCAGAGCGTACGCGGGCTTCTGCGGGTGACGCTTCCCCCGTTCCTCGCGACCCACTTGCTCATGCCGGATATCGCCGATTTTGCTCGTCTGCATCCGGACATCGAGATGGAGATCGTATCGACCGGCGAGGTCGTGAATCTGACCAACCGCGAGGCCGATGTGGCGATCCGGATGGTCTCCGATCGTAAGACCCTGCCGCTCAATCTTCATGGCCTGAGAGGTCCGGATCTGCTTGCGGGCGTTTATATATCCCGCGATAGACTGGCCGCGTGGCGTGCGGATGCGCCGGATCCAATCCGGCCTATCGTCGTCGGCGATCAGGCTCTTCCGGCCTGGATCGCCGAAGGGGAGGTTCGTGCTACAGGGGTTCCGTTCAGGGCGCCGGACGCCGACGCGCAGATCGCTGCGACAAGGCAAGGGATCGGCATGACCAGACTGCCCTGTTTCGTCGGAGATGCAGATCAGCTGCTGGTGAGAGTTCCCGGCATCGACCTGAAATCACCTGCGACGATCTGGCTTCTCACGCAGGGGGAGACACGCAAGACGAAGCGCGTGCGGCTCTTCACGGAGTTCATATCCCACCGACTTGCCGCATACGCTCCGCGCCTTGCCGGGCGGTCAATAGCGAGCGGCTGACGCCCGGTTCCACACATGGCAAATGGGCTCGGACATTGCCGCTTTGGACATTGGCCTTCTGGGGATGGGGGCTGCGGAGTGGCCGCTCTCCGTGAGGTCGGAACGCATCGCCGACCGTCCGCTCCCGGCCTCAGTATCAGTCGTTTCATCGACGTCAAGGCTTTGTATGCTATTGAAAATTTAAGGTCGAGCACCTTGTAATAACAGTGTCGTGGGTTCTGATGCCATCAAGGCGTCCATCACTAAGGAAATTGAACTGCAGAGCTCGGGGGTTCATCGCAATCGACCATTTGGAAGAGACAGGTAGAAGGACCAAAAGTCGGAACCGGATTGTCGATCAAAACTCTTCCCAGCTGTCGTTTCCAACGGCCAAGGCGGAGGAGCCCTGCGTCTGGAGTTGCGGCCGAACGCGCCGGCCGACAGCTTGAAGAGGTGGATGGGCGGGGGGATTGAGTGGCTTGGCCGGTTGGGAAGCTCGCGCCGCCTCGCCATATTTGAATTGCCCGAGCAACTGGAACAGCGCAGCCGCCTCGCGTGCGAGACTATGGCTGGCCGCCGTCTGCTCTTCTACCATGGCGGCATTTTTCTGTGTGCTTTGGTCGACTGTATCGACCGCCTGATTGATCTCGCCGAGAGCGGTCGACTGTTCTCTCGCCGCCTCGACGATCGCCACGACATTGGTGTCGATCTCCTGGACTTGCGCGGCGATTTCCTGCAGAGCTCCGCCGGCATTGGTAACCAGGGCGACACCATTGGCGACCTGGGCGCCGGATGCGGTGATCAACGTCTTGATTTCTTTTGCCGCCTTTGCCGATCGCTGAGCGAGTTCGCGGACCTCTTGCGCCACAACGGCAAAACCTTTGCCGGCGTCTCCCGCTCTTGCCGCCTCGACCCCCGCGTTTAGCGCCAGAAGATTCGTCTGAAATGCGATTTCATCGATGACGCCGATGATGCTGGAGATCTCGCGCGACGAAGCCTCGATCTGATCCATGGCACCGATGGCATTGCGTACGACGTCTCCCGAATGTTCGGCGTGGTTGCGAGCCCGCGCAACAAGTCTGCCCGCCTCTTCGGCCCGGTCTTTGGAATTCTTTACTGTCGTGGTGATCTCCTCGAGGGCGGCAGCCGTCTCCTCGATGGAGGCGGCCTGCTGTTCAGTCCGCTTGGCAAGATCATCGGCGGCAACGCGTACCTCATTCGATCCGGAGGCAATCGCATGGGCGTTTTCCGCGACCGTTGCCATTGCCTGTTTCAGCTTGTCGGAGGCACTGTTGAAATCGGTTCGCAACCGCTCAAGCGAGGGAATGAAAGCCTTCTCGATTTCTTGCGACAGATCCCCCTCGGCGAGATTTGTCAAACACGCAGCGAGTTGATTGACGTTTTCAACGCGGCCGGTTACGTCGGTCGCGAATTTCACAACTTTGAAAACCTTGCCGTTAAGATCGAAAATGGGGTTGTACGAGGCCTGGATATAAACATTGCGCCCCCCTTTACCCAGCCGCATGAATTCATCAGCGATGAGCTCACCAGCAGCTAATTTTTTCCAGAAATCCTGATATGCACTCGACGCGGTGTAGGAACTCTCGCAGAATATCGAGTGATGCTTGCCTTGAATTTCCGCGAGCGAATAGCCGAGCGCGGACAGGAAGTTTTCGTTGGCGGTCAGGATCTCACCGGTGGGAGTGAATTCTATTATGGCCTGCGCGCGCGAAAGTGCCTCGATCTTACCGGAGTCCTCGGCCGTCCTCAGCTTGCTCGCCGTGATATCGGTGGCAATCTTGACGACCTTGACCGGCTTTCCCCGGCGAAAGACCGGATTATAGGAGGCTTCGATCCAGACCTCTCTACCGCCCTTACCGATGCGCTTGTATTGTTGCTGGTCGAAAGTGCCGGCTGCAAGCTTCGACCAGAAGGCCTTGTATTCCGGTGAGCCCGCATAAGCCGGTTCGACGAACATGCTATGATGCTTTCCGACGATCTCCGCCAGCTCATAGCCAAGTGCTCGACAAAAACGTTCATTGGCCGTGAGGATCCTACCGGCAAGATCGAACTCGATCATGGCCTGTGATTTTGACAATGCGGTAATAACAGCAATGGCATCTTTGCCACGGTCAAAAACAACCATTCGATCATTCCTGTATTGTTTCGGAATATCCGAAGTTAAACTGCAGTAAAATATTGCCGGACACTGATTAAAATGCAATTAACTATAATTTATATATGCTAATATTATAATGATTCCTCGATATTTACTCCACATTCCATGCGAAAATTCTATTATTGATTGTGGGGGTGCGGCCACGAGCGCATACAAACAAGATATACTGGCACATGGCCTAGTGGGGAAAGTTCTGCACGCCACGCCGAAGACGCAGCGGTTATTTCAGTCGCGGATGCTTGAGCCGAAGCCAGTATGACATCGTTGCTGAAGCCTAACTCACGTTGTGGAAACTAGGTTCCGACCTAGCGATTCTACGCGGCAAGCGCACTGCAATTGCGGACTGCTAAATTTGCAACACTGGGCGGTTCATTTAGTTTTTGAGTTTCTAACGGATGGACAGTTAGCCAGTCGGTGGTGTTATTGAGTCTCAAGCTTCGTGTTTGGTAAAGGTGATGCGATTTACAGGCTTGCGGCTTTTCAGGATGCTCAGATCACCTCGCCCGCTCGGCAACGGCGACGGTCTCAAGGCTTACGAACCGTGGATCTGTGACGCTTTCGAGCGGTTTGAGCGCGAGATTGAAGCGTTCTACCGACGGTCGTTGTTTTCGGTTGTTGTTTGAAAGCCCACCTGGCAAGCTGAGTGATCCTCGCTGCAGTGGCGTCCGGCTGAACTTACCTTCGCCCTTTGAACCTGTCGAGCGCCGTCAAGCGCTGGACCGGCGGATCGGCATCCTGCCAGCGGTAAATCTCGGTTCGCAGGAAGCGGAGTTCGTCTTCCAGGAGTTCTTCGGCGATCTCGATCCACCACGATTTCGGCCGGCCGTCGCTGCCGTCGGACCAGCGATAGCCTCGCTCTTTCAAGCGATCCTTGAGATCGAAGGGCGAGTTCTCGGCGAAGATGCGCACGCGTGAGCGCTGGCTTGCCTGGTAAAGCTCGGCAAAGGGAGATTGCTCAGCGCCGCTGCGAGTGAGCGCCAGCACTTCCAGCAACGCGAAACAATCGTCAACGGCGCGGTGACCGACATGGAAATATCCGCTCTGATTGATCAGGTAGCCGAGCTTGGTCCCTTCATATCCCCTGGCGCTCCAATCGATCTCGGAATTGGAGCAAGCCCAGGCCTTGCGGGCAAAGACCGAGGAGAAGGCCTCGCAGAACGGCCGATCAAAGCCGGCATTATGAGCAATGATGAGGTCGGCGGGTTCGATGAGCGCACGCACCGCCGGCATGTCGATCATCTGGTCGAGGACCATGGCGTCTGAAATGCCGGTCAAGCGGGTGACCTCGACCGGGATCGGAATGCTCGGCTGCTGCAGCCTGCCATAGACATCAGTGACATCACCGATCTCGCCCTCTTCATTGAAGGTAAAGCCGATCAGGCCAATTTCGATGATCTCGTCCTTTTTCGCATCGAGACCGGTCGTCTCGGTGTCAAGGATGACACCGCGCAGCGGATAACCCGGCCTCGGGGCAGGGGCGATCGCACGCGGCTCGAGCTTTTTCAGGATCTGGTAGCGTCCGGTCGCTTGCAGGATCCGCACCATCTCGGCTTCGTTGGGCGTTGATCCGGCCTGTCGAACGCGTGAGGTTGGCGCCGACGCTCCGCGAACGGACTGCGCATTCTCCGAAAACATGTCCAGCTGAGACGTCATTGCCCATCCAGTGAAAAGGATCAAGTAGATCTAGAGCGTTGGTCGCCAAATGAGAAGCTTTCGGGCCTGTCGGGGTGCCTGATACCCAACGATATTGAGCATAAAGGGCCAGGAGAGAGCTTCGCTCGAACTGCGTGAGTCTACTGACACGCGCGGAAGTGGGGAAGCTCTGCCTCGTTGGCGTGAGGCAGAGCTGAGAGGTTTTGCGAACCTCATGCGAAACTTCGATTGGGGGCGCCAGTCTCGCATGGTTCAACCCTAGAATGGATAGCTGAAACTGGCCTGAAGGAATCAAACCAAATTCGTGCTTGCCAAACTCGGTCGAGCACTGAGTGAGTATCATCCGCGCGAAGATTTCCGACCGCTCTTCAGCGGCTTCACTTCTCCGATATCGTCGGCCACCGGAACGAAGAACTCCGAAATATCGCAAGACAAGGCGTCCGCGATCTTCTCAAGAGTCACGACAGTCGGGTTCTTATTGCCCCGCTCAAGATACCCCACATAGGCGCGCTCGACATTGGCCTCAAGCGCGAGATTGTCCTGCGAGATCCCCCGCATAACCCGTATTCGCCTGAGATTCAGTGCCACTCGCTGCCGCGCATCCATGGCGGAAACACAACATTTGACAGTTCATAAAACCACGTATTATAGAACTATGAATGTCGATCTTGAACGAACCAGAGGTAGCGCACGCGGCTCCGCAGGGCAAAACGCGAGCGAAGGCGCGGGAGGTGTATGACGTGGTGCCCGACGAAACGGCCGACTTGCTGATGGCTCTGCTCTTTGCCGTCAGGAAAATCGTCGAGAGCGGAGTGGAGGGTAAGCATCATATAGCGAAGACCTATCGCGATGCCCGTTCGCTGATAGCGACGATAGACCTCGACCACGGTTCGGCTCGCCCGCGGATCGAGGCATGTCTGAAGCACTTCAATGTTCATAAAAACGTCGACGACACAGCTGCGGCCGGCTGGATGATTGCCGCGATCCAGGAGCGGGTGAGCGAACGTGACCTTTACGGTTGGCGCAGGCTGAAGGAAATCGTGGATACGGCGGTGCACGAACTCCTCTTGTCCGAACAGGCGCCGCTACATTGAGCCGTCGAGACTCCGTTCGTTACAGCAAGCCTGATGGACTGACCAGCTCACCCTCCTTGGTGACGATCGTCGATCCATAGGGCTCGCGTGATGCGACGATCAGCGCCTCATCCGGAAGTGGTCGGGCAAGATCCTTTGCTTCATCCCAGGGCGCCCTCATCCACACGTCGGTCTCTTCTCTGGTCAGCAGCAGGACCGGCATCGCCTTGTCGTGGATCGGCTTCACCAGATTGTTTGGATCCGTCGTCAGAAACCCATAGAGGTCATCCGTGGTCGGCCCATCCTTGACCTTGCGCACCGATGTCCATTGCGGAACGTGGATGCCGGCAAAGAACATCAGCGGTTTGGTTTCATCGCGAGCAAACCAGGCGTTCGGCACATTGCCGCCTTCTTCCTGGCTTGCTGGATCCGGGCTCGGCAAAGCTGGTGACAGGCACCAGACAGCGGTTTTCGACGCCAAACCAACGCCTCCAATGCGGAAGCTTCAGATTGCGGACATTGGTGATGCGGCACGCATCGTCGCTGCCCGCGCAGACCAATCATTCGACAGCGTCGATGATCTATGGCGCCGATCGGGCGTGCCGGCGGCTTCGCTGGTGCAGCTCGCCGAAGCCGATGCCTTCCTCTCCTCGCTCGATCTACAGCGTCGCGATGCGCTGTGGGCGATCAAGGCGCTGCGGGACGAACCCTTGCCGCTGTTTGCCGCGGCGGGTGACCGCGAACGCAGGACGATTGCCGAACAGCAGGAGCCTGAGGTCGATCTGCGACCGATGACGGTAGGACACAAGGTCATCCTCGACTATAGCCACACCGGCCTGACTTTGCGCAGCCATCCGGTCGCTTTCCTGAGGAAGGATCTCATCTCACGCAACATCGTCACCTGCGAAGAGGCGATGGCGGCCCGAGACGGTCGCTGGCTGATGACAGCGGGTCTCGTTCTCGTCCGTCAGAAGCCCGGCTCGGCCAAGGGCGTGATGTTCCTGACCGTGGAAGACGAGACCGGTCCGGCAAACGTCGTCGTCTGGCCAAAGCTCTTCGGGCAACGGTGGCGGATCGTGCTCGGGTCCAGCATGATGGCGATCAATGGTCGGATCCAGGGGGAAGGGGAGGTCGTGCATCTGATCGCCCAGCGACTCTTCGATCTCTCAAACGATCTCTCCGGACTTGCCGATCACGACGAGGCGTTCAAGCTACCGACCGGTCGCGGCGATGAATTCGCCCATGGTTCGCCCGGTGGTCCGGATGCGAGGGAGCGGGCAGCGATGAAGGCCCGTGAGATCTATGTTCCGGATCTTCATATCGATAGGCTGAAGGTGAAGAGCCGGAATTTTCACTAAAATGCTCAAGCCAGCGAGTCGGAAGCGGCGCCTACACCTCCAAAGCCGCTTTAGTCATCGAGTATGGAGACCTCGGATGCATCCGAGACAACAGGTTTCGCCGATGGTTTTGGGAACGGATGAACTGGAACTGGAAGTGTTGCGAGGCGCGCTTCTGTCTCCGGCGTGACATGACAGCGCAGGCCTGAGACTGGCCCGACGCCATACCGGGCAAAGTACGGCCTTATGAGATTGTAGCCACGCTGGTCGCCTGATTGAAAGTGACGGAAAATCCAGTAGGCGATCAAGTCCGCCATCTGAATGAGGCGCGATGCTTTTGAATCCAGAAAAAGCGGGACTTCGGCAAAGTTTCGAAGTTGCCCGTTGGCATGCCCCACGTGCTTGAACACATGAGACAGGGTCTGGATTTTCTCCTCGTAATTGCTTTTGTCGAGGATGACCAAGCCGCGTTGGGGGTTCTTTTTCTTATAGAGTGTCTTCAGATATCCATCGAAACACGAAGCCACGTCCTCGAAACTCCGAGCCAAGATATCGTTAGGAGAAAAGAGCTTCTTTTCGATGACGCAGGCGTAAACCTTCAACTGCAACTGCTTGTCGGCCAGTAGCGACAAGATATCGACGACGGCTTGAACTCTATCGTTGGGAGACACACCTTTCCAGGTACCGTTGCCCGAGCGCATTGGGTTTCCATGGAACTCGATTTCTCGAGGATTAGTCGAGCTAAAGCGCGCCGCTACAGGATCTATCTGGGCTTCCAGCCAATGCGTTTGGCGCTCGAATATGCTAAATCCGGCAAGGACAAAGAAGTCGGAGCTTGGATCATGCGAGTGACCAGACTCGTCGAGATATAGTAGATGCAACGAATCCCCCTGAAACGAAAAAGCGGACCGCATGCGGTCCGCTCCAATTCGGTAAGCCGAGTGAAACAATCGTTCAACGCACCGACGGATCAGCGCTCTCGACTATGACCAACATATATCGGTTGCGTGTCGGCTTTTCAAGGGGCGGCTCCGCATGGCTCCCAATCGCCAACGTCAGGCGTTCGCTGCTTCACGTCCTATGTGACCCGTATCCAGCAGACGTGGGCATCGACTTTGACCTGATGACTGGAGCGAAAAGAAGATAGCATCCGGTATCGAGGAGCGCGACAAGATCCGCATCAGCACGATCTTTGTTGGCCGGAGGCAGATCTGTTGAGGCGTCCCATTCCCGCTCTTGATGGATGGCTTCCTGGTCCAGCCCCGGATCTCCGTCGATCAACCCGCTGACGGGGTCCGCTAGGCAAGCTGCGGCCGCTTCGGCTCTCGCCTTCGCGGTGATCGCGACCGGTTCCGGACACTGACGGGAGCCATCGAGCGGGAATGGCCCGCTCCAAAGATGGAGCCTCAGATGAACACCGATCTTTTGCTTGCGCAGAACCATGCCTTCCAGCTTTCCCGCACCCTGATGGTTCCAGTCACGCTGTTCAGGTCCGGCGACGAGTTCGGCGTTCTGCCGAGCGACGAACTCGATGACGAAGACGATCTGGAGATCGTGCGTGAATTCCATCCCTGGCCAGCTCATTGAGCCGGCATTTACCTCTCCTTGGTGCCGCTTGCGAACGGCAGGCGGCAAGGGAAGCTTCGCCGCGCCTTGGCACCGACGGTAGGCGTTGATCTGCAGATCAGCAGATTGCCGGGGCGCGCCCTTGCCCCCTTTGCTCTTCGCGGCCGCCGGAAACGGTCCCGCAAATTGCGGGAGATATGAATCTGGAGAGAAGGGCGGACGCGAAAGCGCCGGGAAAATATGGAGAAACAGAAACTGGAGGAACTTCGGGACCGTGTCCCGTGCGCAGCCTTGCTGGAAAAAGCTGGCTTTGCCATCGACGTCAAGGAAAGCACCCGCAAGGCATTAAAATACCGGCGCGGCGCGGAAATCGTCATCGTCATTCATGGGGGGCGGGGTTGGTTCGATCCACTGTCGGACGCGAAAGGCGATGTCTTCGGTCTCGCGGAGCATCTGGACGACGTCACCTTTGTCGAAGCGCTTGACCGGGTGGCCAACCTCGTCGGCGTCATCGCTACAGATTCTGTTTGGTCTCGGCCGTCGAGAAGCCTCGCTCACAGCACTTCCATCCGGGAACGCTGGGCAAAACGGCAGAGCCCTTGGCAGGGGTCGATGACCTGGCGCTATCTGCGAACTGGGCGCTGCCTTCCCGCAACAATCATCCGGGAGGCCATCTACAATGACGCCCTTCGGGAAGGCCCTTATGGCAGCATGTGGGCCGCACATGTCAATGACGATGGCGCTGTTACCGGCTGGGAGGAGCGCGGTCCCAATTGGCGGGGGTTTTCCGCGGGCGGTTCGAAAATTCTGTTTCGCCTTGGTTCTTCCGATGCCATGCGTCTTTGCGTCACCGAGGCGGCGATCGACGCCATGAGCCTTGCTGCTTTCGAGGGGCTGCGAGACAGCAGCCTCTATCTCAGCACCGGCGGCGGGTGGTCGCCAACCACGGACTCCGCGGTCCGCAAGCTTGCCGCACGTCCCGGTGTTGTTCTGGTCGCGGCTACCGACGCAAATAGTCAGGGCGAAACCTTCGCCGGCCGCCTTCGTGACATTGCCGATGAGGTCGGCTGCGACTGGTTACGACTGACGCCGCCGGCCGAGGACTGGAATGACGCTCTGAAAGCGCGGGAAGAAGAAAAGAAGGAAATGGCAATGAGGGCAGGACGAGGAGGCATGCCGCATGCCCGCCGGTCGCGTCAAGGGTAAAGCTTCGCCCGCTCGAGAGCGGCCCTTGACCCGCCCGGACGGAGAGGCGGCGTGAGGGGAGGGGTCATGAAGGACTGAAGAGGATGGTGAGCCGACAGGCAGCACCGCGCTTCGGTTCGGACAGGGCCAAAGGAGCCGTCAATGAGCACCCCTCCCGCAATCCGTAAAGTCTACCAGAGCGTCGCCGACCGCCATCAGATGTTCCGCATGTTCGATCGGCATGCGCAACGTCCTCACCGTTTCGACGCTGACGCAAGTGCGCTTTATGCCGGCGAATGGTTCGAAATCACCGAGCGTGAACACGACACTATGTTCGAGATCCTGCCGCCGCTGTGGATCCGGGGCTCAATGTTCGCAATGCGCGAATTCCTGACGGAATCTGTCACATCCGTTTTCTTCGCGCTACGGATCGACGGGGTCATCCGTCACTTCCATGGATATTGTGATCTCTCCGACGGCCAGTCGGTCGAAGACATGCGGCTGGCGATCATCGAACGGGAGACGCGCCCGGTGCGAGCGATGACGCGGAATGAACGTCTCGAGCACATCTGGAGTGCCACGGCGGACGCCTATCGCGGCTACTCCGACGAAAGCTCCCCCCATTATTTGCCGGGTCATCGCGTCATCACTCTCTACCGCGGTGCTGGGTTTGCCCGGTTGAAGCTGCTCGACGACCTGACCGACGATGAGATCGCCACCAAGCTGCCCGTCCAGCTGCGCCATCTTGCCCGTGCGGCAGCCGCGGCGTGAGGAGATGCTCCATGCTTTCCTTTCCAATCGAATCCGTGCGGGCGGTGATCGCCCGCGGTCGCGCCGACGCCGAAGCCAATGGTGGCTTTCGTAATCCTCACTATGGCCTTGATCCCGGTCGTGACGAACAGCCGGGTGTCTGGCTCGTGGGTGATCACGGCGTGTATTTGTGCTCAAACGGCAGATTGCCGGATGGAGAAAAGCCGTTCGTCGCCTATGCGCTCGAATGCGATCCGCGCACGAACGACGACTGGTTCGAGGTCAAGCGCAAGACCTTCGGGGGAGATGACGGTGTCGAATTCATCGACGCCGTACAGCTGGAGGCAATGATCGCCGCCACGCCCAATGCCAGACATCTCGGCATCAGATTTGACGCAGACTCGATGGAACTCTTCATCATCGAGTGGTCGTAACGTCCCCGCTGCAGCGGGATCCCCACCGTCATCAGCGTCCCTTCGCCGCCGATCGCCCTGGCGGAACGATGACGCGCGCTTTCACCAGGAGATTTTATCATGAGCAACGATCCTTTCACGCTCGACATGTTCGGCAATACCGCACTCTCGTCCGGTCTTGGGCTCGGCGTCACGGCCTTTGGGAGCTTCGCGCCCGTAACGGCTGTCGAGCCAGCCAACGATGACGATCCAGATCCGCCGCCGCCGGCGCCGGCGCCGGCATCCGCACTCCCGAAGGCCGTACCCTCGCGGCCCCCGTTACGCCCGAGGAGGCTCCGGGCAAACTTCTATATCGAGGCTGATCGCGGCTTACCTTCGTCCTGGAAGGATCGTGCCCGCGCCAATGTCGCGGCGATCCTCGTTGCCAATAACATCTCCAAGCAGGACCGGCCGGCGACACTTAAGGAGCAGGCACAACTGATCCGCTTTACCGGCTTTGGCGCCGGCGAGCTGGCCAACGGCATGTTTCGGGGGCCGGGTGAGGTGGATTTCCGACAGGGCTGGGATGAGCTCGGTTCCTCGCTCGAAACCGCCGTCTCTGAAGCGGACTATGCGTCTTTGGCCCGCTGCACCCAGTACGGTGGCGTCGCCTTAAATGTTGGGAACCGGCGTTGCGGATGTGTGCCGTGTTTCAGGCAGCTATGGAGCCAGCGATTTCACGCCAGATCGAGATGGCGTGAGTACGAAGCCGGCGATGGTCGGTGGCGTTCAAGTGTTTCCGGTGAAGAAGAAAAAGATTGGCGATCTGGCCGTGAGTTGAGACGAAATGCTGGCACTGTCGTGCGGACTTGAACCGCATCATACGTCGCTCTCGCCGCCGTAGCGGCAGATGGGAATTCTCAGCTCGGTTGTTCAATCCCTTGTGCGAGCGATGCTCGACGCCCGGCATCAAGTCGGCCTTTGCGGCACCGTAGGAACGCAGCTTGTCGGTGACCAGCACCCGCGGGGCGATACCTTGGTCCTTGAGTAGCTTGCGCATCAGACGCAGCGCTGCTGCCTTGTTCCTTCGGCTTTGAAGCAGGGCATCGAGGACGTAACCGTTTGCATCGACGGCACGCCACAGCCAGTATTTCCTTCCCTTGATCGTCACGACCATCTCATCGAGCTGCCACTTGTCGGCAAAGTGGCCGCGTGAGCGTCGTCTGAGCTGATGAGCGAACTTCAGGCCAAATTTCGTCGCCCATTCCGAGACCGTCTGGAATGAGACGTTGATGCCGCGCTCAGCCAACAGATCTTCGACGTCGCGTAGGCTGAGCGGGAACCGATAATAGAGCCATACGGCGTGGGCAATGATCTCAGCGGGAAAGCGGTGGCGTCTGAAGTGAACATGAGCAGCTTCGGTCATGGCAACCCGAATACCAAGTCGATCCAACCAAGCCGTTAAGGCGACGCCACCGTCGGCACATATGCGGAGAAGGACGCCGCGGAGAAGGCTGTGCGGCGCGTAAAGGGCGTTCGTGGCATCGCCCAGGAGATTGACGTCCGCATCTTGGGTCCGAGGCGGACCGATGACGACGACATCGCCCGGCGAGCGGTCAAGATGGTGGACTGGAACATTTCCATTCCGAAGCAGAAGGTGCAGGTTCGTGTGTGCAGGGGTGTGGTCACGCTCACCGGCACGGTTGAATGGCAGTACCAGAAGAACGCTGCTGCGGATGCCGTAAGGGATCTTGCCGGCATTGTCTGCATCTCCAATCTCATTGAAGTCGTTCCGAGCGTCAGCGCCTTCGACGTGAAGAGGCGCATTGAAGAGGCGTTGGGACGCGATGCGGAACTGGAGGCCAAGGCCATCCAGGTTGAGGTCTCCGGCGGCAAGGTCACCTTGAGAGGTAACATCAGGACCTTGTTTGAGCGGGGAGCGGCAGAACGTGCCGTGTGGTCTGCCCCAGGCGTCCACGCCCTCGATGATCAGTTGCACATAGGTTGAACTGCTAACGGCAAAGTAGGAGGCGAAGGCAATGCAACACGACCCCACTCGCATAGAAGAAGCGCTCCTTGCGGGCGCAGGATATTGTGTCTCTCGAAATCAAAATTGCGACTTTCGTCTTGATCATGTCGATCACGACGAATGGGAAATTGCGGTTCTCTCGGGAAGAGCCCATTCATGGATTCGCAGCGAGTTGTCTGCTCCTCTCGCGCAATGTCTGGGCGATAGCTTCAAAGTGGACATACTTGGTGCAGACCGGTTTTTAAAGCGTGCACGAGCTCTTGGCTTTCAAACCGAGTTTGTCGGCGGCGATGGGAAGGACCGATTCTAAAGGAGCAACGTCCGTGTATAAGACTATTGTCTGCGCTATCGGCTTGGGCTCAAAGGAGAAGGGCGAACATCTACTGCACATGGCTCAGGGGCTTCTCGATATCGATGGCTCCCTTCATCTCGTCCACGCTATCGAGCGATTTCCGTCGCTTGTCAGGCAAAGTCCGGACGACTGGGCCATGTCCGTGATCAACGAGGCGGAAGAAAAGCTGTCGCAGCTCTGCAGGGAGCCCGCAATCCCAGCACTCGTTCACGTGCGAACCGGCCGGGCCGCAGATACGATTCTGGCGGTGGCCGCCGAGACATCGGCCGATCTGATCGTTGTTGCCGCTCATGCGAACGACGTCTTCGACAGGCTCTTTGGATCGACGGTCGACAATGTTGTTCATCACGCAAAATGTTCGGTTCATATCGACCGGATTTCGACCATGGCAAAGCACTAGAAGCCATAAACTTGTCGCCCTTCCGCGTCCGAGGCGGCATGGCGGCACATATGAAGGCTGAAGCCTGAGAGAACCCACCAGTTAATCCCGCGCGCCCGGCGCAACCTCACTGTTCGCGGGGATCGCTCAACGACGGATTCATGACAAAGAGATAGACATGCGTACAGCTCTTCTGGTTGCCTTGGTAGCAGGTGCCATCTTCGGCACATATGCTTACCAATCGAGTGGGTCTGACAAGACCAAGGAACCAAGCCAGCAGCAGTCAAGCAATACAGGTAGTAAAGCAAGCAAGCCGAAACTCGGCTATCCCGATCCCTATATTCCTCCAACAAAAGGCAATGGCTTTTGATTTGGAAAGAGGCTTAAGGAGTGAAATGATGGCAAGGGATGTCCGAGTTATCGTGGTCAAGCATCGACGCGTCCGTAAGCAAAGCTCGACTGAACAGAAATTGGGGGCCCTAAGTCCCCACACGCCAGTTAGTTCTCCGGCGGAAAAGCAAAGTCCGCGACATCGGGGAGTATTGCATCTGCCGGCAGGCCCATCCCATGACCCGGGCGGGTTCTGTTGCAAAAATTGAGGTAGTCGCGTCGGTAGATTGCCACGGCTGCTCAGAACGCGGCAGCCAGGCTCTCAACCTGATCAGAGATTGACGGGTTGGCGCGTAAGCGTCCTGCAATTGGCGCTTTCGTAGCATCTGGATCATCTCAATTCCGGACAATGTTGCCACGGCCGATTTAAATGACTTGAAGCCGAGCATCGGTCTGACACGCCGCTTGATGCGTCGGTGATCCTGCTCGATGCGGTTGTTCAGATACTGACTCTGTCGAATGCATAGGAATTCAGCACGACGGCAGGACCGATCCTGAAGGCGGCTTGTGGTGTCACAGGAAATGATCGCTTCCCGGTTGGTCTGGCTGCCATCGATGACGATGCGCTCCGGCCGGCCGTGCCGGGCGAAAGCCTTTCTGAAGAAACGTTTGGCGGCGGAGAGATCACGATGCTCGCTGAGCCGAAACTCGACCGTATCGCCGTTGCTGTCGATGGCGCGATAGAGATACGTCCATCGGCCGCGAACCTTGATATAGGTCTCGTCGGCGTGCCACTTGCCAGTGACGGCGCGCTTGCGCCGATTGAACCGATCCGCCAACAGGGGCGCAAAGTGGACGACCCAGCGATGGATCGTCGAATGATCGACGCTGATGCCGCGTTCAGCCATCATTTCCTTCAGGTCGCGCAAGCTCAGGCCATAGCTCAGATACCAGCGCACGCATAGCAATATCACTGACTGCTCGAAATGCCGACCTTTGAACATTGCCAATCTCCGCGACTTCAGGAGATCAATGCCATGTCACCAGTAACCAGGAAGTTTGCAACAGAACCATCTAAGGCGGGATCGATGTCGATGTTCTGACTCTTGAGTAGCAAAACTTGTAGGATAGCGTTTCATCTTGTGAATGAAAGGACCAAGATCAAGCTGCTCCGCCCAGGCATCGCGCTGCCTGGGCGGAGCAGCGATTGCCGTCCAAACGAGGCGAGGCGGCATTCTGGTGTGTGAACGTTATCTGCAGCTATCAGGCCGCTAGAAAACCAACTAGCTCAGTCGCTGTTGTGATTACTTCTTCAAATTAGGTTTTAGTGGCCGTCGGCGTCCCCATCCGCATCTCCACGCAACGCCAACGCTGCAATAGCAGACGGAACGTTGGCTGCGGAGGACGAGCCGACCGTTGGAGCTGAGGTCTTGGCCGGATCGGAATCCGGAGTCGTAGGCGCGGGGAGTTTTGAGGGGATTGATGCAGCCGCTGTTGCCGCAACGGAGGTTATGGAGGTCATTGATAAAGCCCTTCTTCAGCGGAGCTTTTGCGTCATGCGTCAAGCGCGGCCAGTTTTTGCAGATGGTTCATCCATCCGAGGTTCGGATCGAATGGGTATTTTTCGATCGCAAGCCGAACCTGGCATTCGATTCTTACAAGGGACTTATAAGATCGCGTCAGTAATCGCGTTTTCGAAGCTGAGTGCAGATCTTCTTTCAGCAGCTTGCCGATAAGCGAAGTTGGGCGCGGACAGCTCAAATTGGAAGAGAGAGATTGTTTCCGTGAAGGGCAACCAGGGAGGGGCACGCATCCCCCGACGGCGAGGCGAGCAAAGCGCTTGGCACCACACAAAATTCTGAAGTTCGCTTTGACATGAGGTCGTCAGAAGGTTTTGGTAGCAGCGACCAATGATTGCCTCTCAGCTCCCAAAGGAAATCGAATGGACAGTGCGCAAATGGAACGGCACTTTATAGACCGCGTTGGATGGCTTCGCGCTGCGGTCCTTGGAGCCAATGACGGGATCATATCAACGGCCAGTTTGATGGTGGGGGTCGCGTCGGCCGTAACATCATCGAACTCCGTTCTCGTGACGGGTATCGCTGGTCTTGTCGCCGGCGCGATGTCGATGGCTGCCGGGGAATATGTATCTGTAAGCTCACAGGCCGATACGGAGCGCGCCGATCTCGCAAGGGAAAAACGCGAGCTTGCGACGAACCGTGATGCGGAGGTTAAGGAGCTGGCGGCCATATACGCATCGCGTGGCGTCGATCCGGCTCTATCTATGAAAGTTGCCGAGCAGCTAATGGCAAAGGACGCGCTTGCCGCTCATGCTCGCGACGAGCTGGGAATTTCCGATACAATTTCAGCCAATCCGATCCAGGCGGCCATGACCTCGGCGGCAACTTTTTCGTCTGGCGCGATTCTGCCCGTCTTGGCTGCTTTGATTGCGCCGAAGAATATTCTGGTTCCTGCCGTGTTTGGAGTTTCGCTGGTTGTTCTGGCGCTGCTTGGAGCGATTGGCGCCAGGGCTGGCGGAGCTGCCATACTGAAACCCACGCTTCGCGTCGCTTTCTGGGGGGCTATCGCGATGGCCGTTACCGCCGGGGTTGGCACAGTGATCGGCACCTCGGTGTGAGCGAGGCAACTACAGCTTCAAAGGGCAGCCGTCCGACAGCAAATTTTCCGGTGCACCCTGAACCATGGCGATGGTGTAGCTCTGGATGACGCGGTTTCCGGCCTGGCGTGACAGGTTGCCTAGTACTGAAAATGAGTCGAAGCAGCCTGCATACCGCTCAATCGCACCCTCGTTTGTCGGCACCACGAGAAGCGCTGGCTTGTCAACCAATAGCGGATCCGGGGTTTCGAACGTGAAACGCTGTCGATCGACGATTTGCACAACGGGGCTGCCATTTCCTAGCTCAAAGGCCAGCTCTCCCGTCAATCCGTAGTCGGTTGTCGCGAGCCAATCGGCGCCAGAATTCTCGCGCATCGTTTCCAGTTGCTCAGCAAACTCGTGCCAGCCCAAAAGGGTGTCGGCCGGGCTATGCTGTCCGACATCAGCGCCCTTGAGACAGAATTGGTTTAATTGAGAAGAGAGGATTTTCGGCTCATCGTAGCTCTATCAAAGGAAGCGAAGATGAG
>NZ_RAIN01000022.1:32276-85141 GCF_003610155.1 Rhizobium sp. WW_1 | reverse complement strand
TCTCTGATCACACGCGATAAACCCAAAAGGTTTACGCTCAAACGGCCAAGCCGTGTTACAATAGGCCGCTCCAAGCGGCCTTTGTCGCTTCTGAAGGAAGCAGGAAAACGCTTCTGGAATTTTGTAGGAATCCATAATAAGGGTGCCTACCTTACACGCGATAAACCCTTCGGGTTTACGCTGATGACGCAAGCCGGCGAGGCCGACTTGCTTCGTCGAGACGAACTGCAAAGCAGTTCGCTCGAGATGGCGCGGGGTGGAGCAGCCCGGTAGCTCGTCAGGCTCATAACCTGAAGGCCGCAGGTTCAAATCCTGCCCCCGCAACCAGTTCCTACATACTTCAATCAATGTAATGATTTGACGCCTCAATAGGCTGCTGTGTCTATTGGCGGCGCCACCCGTGCTAGCGTCTTTGCTGCAGATGGCCGTTCGCCCGGCGATGTTGCCGGTACCACGGATACTAATTCCTACACTACACCGTCGCGGAGAATCGCGATCCAGCGCACTGGAGCGCTAAAACCCACCGAAACTCATTTTCGTGGATGGCTATCTAAGCAAGGTCAAACGGCGCGTCTTCTGCAGCATGCAATACGGTCAACGACCGCGTTAGGCGATCAGCTGAGGCTTTGACGGACGCCTCGATATACATCTTGTTGCGCTTCTGACGAAGCGAGTTCATCTGATCAGCGGCCCTGCGCCCCAAATCTGAGGAGGGTCCGCTTATATGCCTTTGCGTCCCGAGCTGAGCGAGCAGTGCCTGGATACAAACGTCTCGCTCGTCAATTGTCTCGGCGACATGGTAACTTTCCCAGAGTTCCTTGATCCGCAAATTAAGGGCGTTAGGGGCAACCAGCTCCCGCCCGACGATGCCGATACCGGTGATAAAAACCGGACGGCTTCCTGTGCGAAAACGGATTTTATGCGATCTCAGGCCCGCACTTGCGATAATTTGGCGAATTTCGCGCACGACATCGCCATGCACAAACTTTCCCGATATGGTCAGGTCGTCTACCCACAGGGAGTAGCGTAAACCGTGATGTTCGCACAGATCGGCAATCTGATCGAACATCGATCGATGGATAAGAGTGCACAGTACAGGTGTTAATGGTGAGCCGAACGACACTTGGCCGTCGATTGTGCACAAGTGGGTAAGTAGCCCGGCAACATCTGGATAAATCCCCATCTCGTCTCGAAACCAGCGCCGCACCATGGCGGCGGTGGTTGACGGGTAAAACTGTTTTAGATCGAGGGTCAGATACTGGTGTTGGCCCAGATGCAAAGCAGCGTTATCACGTTGCCCACGCTTTCTACGAGGGCTGAACAGGTAGCTGGGTTGCTTAATCTTATTGAGATGGAATTTTAGGCGTTCATGAACGCCTCGCAAATCGGCCATCGGATACTTCAGATCACGGAGCTTCTGCTTCTTTCCGATGATTTCCTGACGGCGCACGATGAAATGTTCCTTATGCGTCACAAGAAACCGCAGATGATCGCGCGAAACGCCTAGGAGCTTACCAACGTCTCTTTGAGTTGGTCGCTGCGCAAATGGTGAGCGCCCCAGTTCGTACTTTTCGATTGGTGGACGAGCCGGTTTACGACGCATGCGGCACGTCGCGAGGCGAGAGCTTTTCGAGTAGCGTAAGCACACCGCTAGCTACAATCAATTTGCCTCTCTTGGGAATTGGTTGGCCGTCGAGCTCTTCAGCGAAGAAAAGCAGCTGTGACATGCGGACGTCGAATTTCTCGCTGTAGCGCTCCAGTAGTTCCATAGAAACCGCCTTTGTACCGCTCTCGACTTCTGACACCATCGATTGCGAAATTTCCAACTCGGTTGCCAATTCCTTCTGTGACAGGCCGAGATAAAGACGCAGCAGTCTCAGCGCATCGTTTATCAGCGGACGCTTGGTCATATTCATAACGTGCTCCTTAGGGCTATTTCCGAGGTCGCCGCTCATTGCCGGTCTGAAAACCAAGACCAAAGGCGCAGGGCAGCGACTGCTGCCTGACCCAACGCGGTGAAGATCTTAAAGATCAATACCGCGTTCAACATGCGACGCCGCCGCTGGTGATGACTGTTTGTGCTCATTGTAAGTGTGTCCTATGTTTCCGCCGACGGGATTGTCGGCGCCCGTGGAAACAGGACGACTGTTCAGCGACGTTTGACCTCGAACATGCCGCACCCGGGCCCGACGGGTGCGGCGCGCATGCCACGGTCCCTAGCCAGACGACGGGATTGAATCGGGGATTTTCATCCCCACAGGGCCTCCGGCCCCATACATTGACGGGTTCAGCTTTGAGCAACCATCACGATGATCAAAATAGGACCGATATGGACGATTGTCAAATAAAAAATCGCTAACAGCGATAAATTATCGGGATGCAGTAACAAATGCCTATATGTTGATTATGGATGACCCACCTTTCCGAGAACATCGAGTATCATGATCCATCATTCAAGGAAGAGGAACTGATCCATAATCAGTACACAGGTCGTTCAGTGTGGACAATCTTCTCATTAGAGCTCTTGTAGCTCACTAAACAGATTGAATTGGGCTCGTTCTTTCATCCTGTCCCACGCAAATTTCATGGGGACAGGGTTCTTGAAAACGAAGTGGCCTTCCAGCTTAGGTTGCGCGGTAAGTTTCAAATACTTCTTGACCTCTGGCACGTGCGCGTTGATCAGTTCAACGCGCCGCAGATGCTTAAGTAGAAGGTCCGGTTTTCCATTTTCGCTTAGTTCACCCCGGAAGTCCAAAAGTTGTTCGGCAATTTCGCCGTCGGTCTTACGGTGCTGAACGTCCTTGCACTCGACTAGAAGTACGCGGTCAGACTCTGCTTTCCAAGCCAACACATCGATGTCACCATAGTCCAGAGCAAACCCCTTACCGAGGAGTTTTGTGATGCGAACTTCGGTTTCGACGTTCCAACCAAGTTCCTTGAGCCGAGCCGCAACCTCCGTACTAAATTTCTTGCCCATTTTGTCTCGGGCTTTGCCAGCCCAAACTTTCATCTTGGGCGTTAGCTGCCAGAGCGGGAAATCCCCTTTGTAATAATTACTAAAGGAGTAAGCGAAGCCGTCGCGCAAGATGCCGGGTGCTACGATGAGCTTGGGGTCTTCGGTATCATCAAGTTGAATGAACGGCTTGCGAAGCATAGATAGTCGCCGCCGGAAACGCCACGGAAAGAGATCTTTTTCGAGATACCCTTCCGGCACCTTGCGCCAGCACGGCCTGCTTTTCAGCGTCAGGACTTCAAGCAACCGCTTGATTCCATCCGCATAAGGCGCGTCCTTGCCATCGCCCAAAGCAAGTACATCACTTCGCTTTAGCGCCAAAACCGGTTTCTCCTGTTTGATGCCCATATCCTCGATATCATCGATGAATTTGCGGGCGACATCGATTGGGGCACCAAATTGCTCTTCAAATGCTGCGATGAAATTGCCGTCAATTCGCGACCCATCGGTTGGAGTAACCGTTGGTTCAAGCAAGTTGCGGGCGTAGTTTTCAATGTTCTCTTGAACGACCGCCCCTGTCATCGTCCGCCCGTATGGGGTTAGGATTTCCTCCTGAAAATCGACGTTAGCATGGATATCGCCAAGCGGTGTGATGTGAACAAGCGGCTTCATTGCTTGCCAGCGAATGGAGTCCGACCATCCGCCCAGTCCGCAGGTCAGGATGATTTTTGCCATAATGCGCGACATATCGAGTTCACCGGGTTTCATGCCACCCTCAAGAGGACATTCACAGATCGCAAACTCCACAATTAAGCGAGTGGCTTGAAATACTGTGTTCAACTCGGCTTCGTGCTCTGCGATTGCGTTAATGGTAGCGTTCCTGTCCTTATGCAGAGCGACGACCGCCGATGCCGTGCGCCGCCAATTATCACGATCCGACGCTGCAGCTTCGTGGTTCATGAGCGCAAACACGATAACGGAGCGCCGGTCAAATTCGCGCAGGTCCGTGCAGATTTCATTCTCGAGGAGCTTCACAATGCCGTTGAGATATATTGTGCAAGCTTCGCGCCCTATAATTTCGCCGCCCTCTGATCGCGGGCGGTTGCGCCAACCCAAACCCAGCTTTATCGCCGCACCGTCATCCACGTCGATCTTGACAGGTGACCGCCAAGTCGATCGCTTCACGAAATCACGGAAGCCCTGCGCACTGAATGCATGACTTTGCCTGGCTTCAGGACTTGGAACGATTTTCGTGACAAGTGAATCCAGTGTCGCGTCGTCAAGTGGTGTGTTCGCAAGTCTCGCGACGCCTTCAACAAATCGCGTCACCAATGCGCGTTCAGCGACGTTCACTGGATTATAGATGGCGTCTTCGAACTCGGCACCGACGTCAATTGAGATTGTGGACCAAGTAACTTCGACATCTAGGAACGTCAAAGTTTGTTCGATAGTCAAGAATTGACCTTCGTGTGAAGCCGCTCGGTCGCCAAGATCTCCCTCAAACCTCACCTTCCACAGAATTGGGCCTGGCGGAATCTGTGGGAAGGCGGTGTCTAGCACGGGAGCGGCAAAGCAAAGCCAAGTACGCAACATTTGATAGCGCTGATAGGCGAAGTTGCCGATGGTCTTATCGGTCGTTTCCAACTGAACCCACCAAGGTCGCATCGTTGTCTCGTAGACGGCCATGGGCCAACGCTCTTTGGATGTTTCCGAAACGTAAAATGGGCGACCCAAATCTTCCTTGAAAATAGATTGGCCGTCTCGCTGCGTCGGAATCCATTTTCCGTCTATAGCAAGCAGCGCGTGCTTGTCATCCTTCTCTGCAACCTCTTGGCGGATTTTGAGCAAAGCGTTCTGTTCGACCAGAATCATTTTTTCGCCTTCGCCTTCGCCGTTTCCGAATTCCGCAGGCATGCTGGCGTGAGGAACAAGATGTCCACCGAGCGCGCGCGCCCAGGCAACGAGATTCAAAAGTCCATTTACATTTAAAAAATTTACGCCGAGCGCTTCAACACTGTCACGGCCATTCAGCAGTCGCCATAGTGACAGTGGCTTAAAGTCTGACAATGAGCTTAGGGTAAAAAGGTCGGGTGCGCTGATAGGCTCGACCTTCCAATTCTCATATTCCCTTTTCGGAGTCACATCCAGCATGCCCCGCCCAACGCCGCACCCGACGAGCAACGTGATGCCGTCTCTAAAATCCGGCGCTCTTCGCGCCGTCTCATGAGCATGGCTTATCCATTTCTCAATATCGGCTGTAAGGCCCGCGGCATTTTTCGTCGGGTATGTCCCAATTAGCCCGCCATTGGCATCGAAGTCTTGTAGCGTGTCACCGAAGAACACAAAGTTCATAAAGCGCCCACGGTCGGCCATAAACATTACGCCCGCGATCAGGCCGTTATCAGTCTTCCTGAATTCCACAGGCGCGCCCGTATTGCCGCCAAGAAGCGGGATGCGGTTTGCAGCAATGGCGATTTCATGTGAGAGTAATCCAGCGAAAAAGTCGCGAAGGCCCATCTGTTCCATGCGCTCGATGACGAATCGCCGGATCGCCGCAGTCACGGCGGTTGGCAATAGTAGGTAAAATTCGCCATTGCGAAAGACGACTGGGTGCCGCTCCAAAGCGGAGTGACCAATGCGGTCAGACGTCAGCTTGAAGCGCGATCGCGGATCGAAACCAAATTCCGCCAGCTTTAAAGCGGAAATCCCGGCTGCAATCAGCTCTTCTTCCGTGAAGCGGATGCGCTGACGCAACAATCGGGCGCTTTCAAGGATTTTCGACGGAAGTTTCTCTTCTGGCCTGACATTGCCGCTTGTGTAACGCTGCAAGGCTGCGCGTTCGCAGACGAGATCCGACAACCTTAGTAGCGCGTAAACGCATTCGAGCATCGGCATGAATGCTTCCGCGTCAATGTTCACTGCCATCTCCAACGCGTTCACAATGCGCTGGGTGTGAAAGCCGGCAGATTCCCAGATACCTTCAAGTACACGAAAATTGCCACGTTGTGTGACGATCAGCGACACAAAGACATCCTCTGCCGGGTCTTCTAAGCGTCCGCTCACACCGCCGCCGACAGCTTTGAACAAGCGCGCAATGATTTTCTCTGTGGGTTTGCGTGTGCCCCGCGCCAATGAGAAGCAGAGATGCGTCAGCACTTCCAGCCGTACGCAGTTGCTCTGCAGCTCGGGAACCGTCAGTAGACCGCTGAAGCAGGCCGTTAGCCTCAGCGGGTCAAAGTTTTCGATCTCACGAAGCAGTTCGCGCTGTTCAGCAGCTATCGACCCCAATGATATTTCGCCAAAGCTGAATGCTGACGGCAGCTGTCCAAGTAGTTCGCCGATTGTTTGGATTGTAGTCAATGGCGGTTGCTTCCTCGCGGCTAGGTCGATTGGAAGTTAGTCTTCGAGGCTTTTCAGTCCAGAAGAGAACACAAAGAGAACGGCAGCGCAAGAAGCGACTCAGATGAATTGCTCGTTAATCGTGTACTTCTCGCTTCGCGTGGCCATTGGCCACTTCCAATTCACGACCTGCTTGAAGACCCAACATGGGCTCCTCGGTGGTTGGCTTGAGCAAAGCCAGCGTCCAAAAATTCGCCTCCTCAATCAGATCAATTGAGCCTAAAGGGAATTCCCATCAGAGGAAGCGCGCAGTCGAACCCCGACTCCGCCTTGAACCATTTCACCTTCATTTTGGAAAATAACCCCAGCGGCCTCGAAGGTCAGCCTGAGGAGCCGAAGATTGCTTTCTCGCATATCGCCGCCTTTCTCGAACGCGCGTATTGAGACCGCGCTTATGGCTGTTTGGCCAGCGAGGTCGTTTTGCGTCCAGTTCAATAGCGCTCTGGCAGCGCGACACTGAGATGGTTTGAGCATAAACCTTCTTTTTTCGAAAGTTTGGTATTGAAAACAAAAGTTAATGGTGTTATTGTTGTATAACTTATCTTTCGCGAGGCGCGGTGGCAATAAAGAGCACGCGCGTCGGCGGCGACCTATGAACCCCCGCATGCTCTTTGTCGTTTAGCGGCCGTGGATTTCGTATCCATGCTCTGATCGAGTTGGCCGTTACGCCTATGAGGAGATCGCATAGCCGTTAGGCCTAAAATGGGCGGAACCGGTCGGTTGATGGTAGGAGAATGGGTGTGAGTATGGACTACCTTGTTATCGAGGACTGGGAAATCTTGACCGAAGCCGAGGCGATCGAAGCGGCGATCGACCGACATGGCGAAGACGGAACCACGTCCGTCGCCTATTGTGCACTTGAAAGTTGGGGCGATCGCGGCGATCCAGAATACCAATTTTGGTTTGCACTGTTTCTCAAATTGATCCAGCGAGAGCATGTTGGCTGGGCTTAGGGATTAGGCGCTCACTGCCATTCTCATTCGCCGGACATTTCGCGGACGTCGCGCATCAACATCGCTGCCTTCCGGTACAAGACTTGCCGTCTGCCCGTCAGTTTAACGTCATCATTCTGTCCCACGGCTGTAACAGATCACGCAGGACGGCAACACTTTCCGGCTTGTCGGCAGTCGCCACGGCTGCCAGACGGGCCGCTTCTCTTCGCCCGCCATCGGAACAGCACGCCGGTGGCGATCCTGCGCTTTGTGTGACGACCGAGACTGTGACGCCGGGCTCATTGGTTTCGTGCGTGATGGCACCCTTTTCCTCGTTGCGGATGAGCCCGCCAGTCTATTTCCCTTTCGTTCTCCTTCAGATGGTGCGCCATTTGCGCAGGCTTGTCGGCGACAATTGGATCGCTGCCGCGTACTCGCGAACGCACATCCAGCCTCAGTTTATCGCCTCTATATGCATCGCCTAGACCGCCTGAAGAGTGCTGTTGCGGACATCCGTGCTCACCCCGAAGTGAAGTTACACGCGGCTCTTTCAGTGCTTCTTTCGAAGTTAGTGTTTCAGCTGGCGGCGCTATTGCATCAAATATTCTGTTTGCCTAAGGGCGGCATTCTTGCCCACCAAAGCGTCAGTTCGCAATCCGGCAGCCCCTTCGACAGTCGATGTCATTGACAACAATCCGCCGGCGTCAGTACGCTTTATAGCCGCGTTCGGTGCACATTGAGAGCCAGGGCCGGCACACTTTGTTCCCCGAAGCTCTCAAATTCATATGTGATCCTCTATGCTGCGAGAGAATCCCACAAGCTGCGATTTTGCGCTATCAGGAGGAGGTGCTGGGAGAGGGAGTAGGTACGACCGATTAGGAGGGCAGGATAAAAGGGCGCACATTGTGCTTCGGTCGTTCGATTGTTTTTGTTGGGTTATTTAGAGTGTGGAGCAATGTGCGCCTTGTAGCTGCAATGTGCATCTGAATGCTATGTTTCGGATTTTCTTCACCATTTTGAACATTGCCGGGTTTTAAGATGGGCGCTACGCGAGTAGGGGCAGGAGACTCGCCTCCATCCGGTCGCGGTGATTAAGCAACGGAAGCCTTGCCACCAGTGCGAGCTTTGTCTGATCGGTGACCTCGGACGGACCGGGCGCTTTGTTTTCTTCTAGATAATCGTAGCGCGATCCAGCAGTCGTCGAAGTCGCCTATGGGGCCGGTTGCTGACTATCCGGTTTGAGGCGCTCAAGATGGAATAGCCGTCGGATGCAGTCACCGCTCGCTTTGACCTAAGGTCAATACGACCACGCATTCTTGATAAACAGCTCTATCTCTTCAGGCTCGATCGTCTCCTTGGTGTCGGCGGCGTCGGCAACAACGATCTTGGTAACGTCGAGCGCCTTCAGGACATCCTTCGAACCGATCCAATCGTTGTTCCACAGCGGTTCTGGCTTCCCGTTCACGATCTGGCATATTGGCTCCTCGCTGACGAACTCCAATCCCACGGCCTTTGGCTTGGTCACCCGCTGCAGCCAGATTTCAAGGTAGCCATTATAGGGGAGCCGGGACATCTTCTTGTGCACATGGCCCCACAAGGCTTCCTTTTCGGCCTGTGGGGCGACGGAGATAAGGTGGCTCAAGATGCCAGCCACGGCCGGGAACGTCCCTGGCGACACCATCGCGATATCAGTGGCAATCGCAACCTGGACGCCGAGATCGTCGGGCGTCATCTTCTGCTTGGCGATTTTGGTATGCATTTCCCCGACCAAGCGCTTCAAGGCGCCGCTGTTCGGGAAACGGCGACCGAAAGCATGCAAGCGCATTAATTGCTTCTGGATAGTTTTCGCGTTTGCCTCGCCGAGATCCTGCAGGTCGATTCCGGCAAGCTTGTCCGGCTTGATCGACCCTTCGACGACATTGGTGGCCGTGATTGTCTTCGACTCGCCCAGCTTCATGCCAACGGTTCGCAAGGTGTCGCTGACGACTTTAAGGATTCTCTCAGCATGCTCGTCGCTGTTGGTGAAAATGCGATAGTCGTCGCGGTAACGCAGGATCCTGAAATCAGTCGGCGGACCCAGTTTTTCAGTGATCAGGCGATCGACATACCCAAGAACAATCTCGGCGATGAAATCCATCAGAACGGAGCCTTGGGGTATGCCGTTGGTTTGTCCGTAGCGGCTCGCCTGGATATGGCCGTCGATCTGGTTGCCTAAGAGCTTTTTATCGGTCTTGCCCTTTTTCGCCGCCTCGAGCCCATGCAGTGCCCAGGCAATGCTATGGGTATAGAGGGAGCCG
Source organism: Rhizobium sp. WW_1 (assembly GCF_003610155.1). Classification (NCBI taxonomy): domain Bacteria; kingdom Pseudomonadati; phylum Pseudomonadota; class Alphaproteobacteria; order Hyphomicrobiales; family Rhizobiaceae; genus Rhizobium; species Rhizobium sp. WW_1. Next base: position 75,560 of record NZ_RAIN01000022.1, on the reverse strand, counting down.
TAGCAGTCCGTTACATCAGTATGCAAAATATGGGTGAAGTCCAGGGAATGGAGCAGCGAACTCTGTTCGACCTGCTGCCACCAGTTCTGGATCTGCGCAGCCTGGTCGGACTGATTGTCAACCGACATTACCAGAGCGCTACAACAGTCGACGGCCCCGCCCTCACAACTGGCCAATTGCGCGACGATCTGCTTCCAATTGCCTTCGTCGCAGATCAAGTTGACCAGCGATACGTAGATGACCGGATGGATCAGTTCCAAAGGACGCCACGCAAACCGTCCATCCTTGTTGGAGAGAAAAATGTAATTCACGTCCGACAAATGGTCCGGATTCGAGCTTTTGACACCCCAAAAATGACCATCCTTGAGTGCGGCTGCGACGTCCGTGATGATCGGGCCGAAATTCAGGTAATCGGGAAAGTCCCCATTGAAATAGCTTGTGTCCTTTAGAAAATGCGCCTTGGCCTCGGCTGCTGTCAGGTCGGTCAGCTTTTTCATAGATCGCTTACTCGCACGTAAGGTAATCCCGTCTCGGCGGCTTTCCGGGCTTTGTCACGCAGTAGCTTGTCGAGGGATATTCCCCGCGTCAGGGCTTCATGCATGTCCAAACCATCCATGCAAATGATCCGTTTCGCGCGTCCGAAGGCAATCAAACCATCCGCTGAAAAGCCTGCGTAGCTGACAAATAGGCCCCGCGACCAATCAGATTTTTCACCGATTTTGCCCTGAAACACATGCAAGTCAGCCGCGTCCGACGGTGCATTCTGCCATTTCGCCTCCAACAGATAAGTTTGGCCGTCCAGTTGGAAGCTCCCGTCGATCTGCTCGCCCCGATTCCTGAACGCTTTGTGTGCTTCCAACCCATAGGCGTCGAACAGGTCGTGTAAGAATTCCTCGAATGCATAGCCCCGCGGATGCGGGGCTAATGAGCCAAGATTAAGCAGACGCTTGGTGAAATCCGCAATTTTTGTAGAATCCAGCACCACGGCAGACGACGGCGGCGCAGCGGTCGTCGGTTTGTCCCACTGGCCACCAATGCTTGAGACCAAGGCCTCCATGCGGGTGTCGATATTGACCAGTGTTTCCTTTTCGCCATCCCGTTCCATAAGGGCCTGGCGGTATTCCCACAGAGCTTTGATAGCCTTAACGACGGCCGGCAGGCTTTCATTCTGGACAAAATAGCGGAAGCGCTTGGCTTTCGATCCGCCTTCGACCGAGTAACAAGGAAGGTCAATGTCGATCCCGACTTCTTCACGAAAGAACGTTCCGAAAGTCTTGTCCGAGAAATTAAGGACGTACCCGCCAGCCATGCGGAAAACGTCGTCGAGAAGCAGCATCTGCGTGGATTTGAGGTTGGGCATGCCATATCGTAGCGCTGTTGACCAGAACGGGAAACATGTTCGACTACAATCTACTGTGGGTATCTGGCATCGTGCAAGTCGGGTGCACGGTTAATGGTCTGCATAGGCAATCAGGATGTGATTGGTGTGCCCGCAAGACGGGTAAATTTTGGTTTCTTTAGACGTGGAGAACGTGGATCTCGCCGGGCTCGAACAACCGCTTTCGGGAATTTCTAACTATAGTGGCGAACGTCCGCGATGAGGGCGCGGAGCAGACCATCTTTTCAGCGTCGCCATCCGCCCCCGGACAGGCTTAGCAACCCCGACCAGCACGCCTGACCAGGGGCTGATCTCCCTGCCCTGTAGCAGCCTTTCAACCCTTGTTGCATTTACATTAGAAGTTACAAGGACATTGCGCTCCGTTGCTGTGAGAGGTTCGCAATCGAAAGCGGATTTAGCTGATCGACGCCCTTAGCGTGTGACCAGCGATGACAAGTAGGACACAGAACTGCAAGGTCAGCCAATGTTGTCTCTCGTACTCCGGCATGGATTGGATAAAGGTGATGTACATCGAACATCGTTGAATTTTCATCGGAAAAATCGCAGCTTTCGCATGCTATCCGGCCGCCATTTTCCGACCTGTTTATCTCCTTCTTGGATTTGCTAAGACGTCGATCCCGTTCGATTTCCCGCATACGCTTATAAATGCGCTCGCCTTCTTTCGATTTCGGGTTCACCTGTGGATATATAGAGCCGACATGGACTAGCTTTCCGCGATCAATAAAGCCGGAAGGAGGCAGGATTTCATGACGCCTCGCGATCTTTCGATCTTTCAACGCATTCCAGAGGATGACGATCTGCTCTGGATCTCGGCGCACTGTATCATAAGCGTTCTCCAGTATTCGACGGTCTGGAAATCCAAGGTCTTCAACGAGAAGGGGTTCGCCTTCGATTGTGTAGACCTCGGATAATACGGTAGCAATCGGCCATTGCTTCATTCGGGCTAGATTAGCTTCGTCGGTGACGAAATCGGAGGTTTTACCGTAGACGCCGGTGACCCTCATCACTTCCAACACACGACCTCGCCATTCGTCTGAAACCTCCGCTCCACCACCGATACTTATCAGATACGGTGCGTTCAACGAGGCCTCCGCTGTCGTACGGCCCAGCATGAAGAATTTGTTGGGCTCCTTGTCAAAACCGCCGCGAGGGCCGAAGGCGATTAAGCTGACAGTCGAGCGCCCATAGACGGCCTTGACGCCCATAAGTTGATCACTGTCAGTCACAAGTTCCTTAAATAGCATGGTGCTTCCTCCAACTCTGGCCTCGCAGAAGTCACACTTTCTAACCTGGAGTTGTCAACGCGTCCCTGAGCAAAGGCAGCGGATTCTTATAGGATCAGCACTATCTGAAAACGTGGACCGCCGAATGCAAGTCTTTGCGCGCCAGGGTTCTGCGAGTGGATTTTTGGCTTTGCAATCTGACTGTACTGCCGCTTCATGCCTACTTGTCTCAGGAAATTTGCGGGGTAGCCGTATGGAAGACGACCGGGAAAAGCTACCGGGAGGAAGGGTATTGGCCAACGATAATCAGTCTCGGCCGGTAGAGGAAGAGGGCGGCGATGCCCTGGAGCCTACGAAACGGTTGGAGAGAGTGGTGTTCGATATTGCTCGGCTGATTGGCAGGCAACTGGCCCGTGAGGAGTTCGAACGGATACGAGCTAGCAATGACAATCAGCGAGGTGACCCGGCACGTAAGAGCTAAGCATGAGCTGTGGCTCACACGTTGCCTATTGGGAACAAATGTGAAACATTTCTGTGGGGTCCGGAGATGGTCACCGGAATTTACTGGGGAAATGCGTGGAAATGGCAAAGGCAGCTCGAAACATTTTGATCGAGAAGAGGCGCCAGGAAGGCGCGACGATGAAATCCATCGCTTTGGAGTTCAACATTTCCGTTTCCCGCGTTCAGCAGGTTCTCGCGATTCGCGAAAGGAATCGCAGGAAAATTGCACGCCGTCTCGAAGCACCGCTGCGACGCGTTACTTTTCCCGTTGGCGGTGAAGAGCCAGACGTTTAAGGAGGTTTCCCATGATCCGCGCCGCGCTTTATGCTCGCTATTCCGACGACAAGCAGAGTGAGGCATCGATAGAGGACCAGTTCCGGCTTTGCCGTGAGCATGCCCTCCGGGAACGCTGGGAGATCGCCGGATCCTATGAGGATGCGGCCATATCGGGAGCCAGTACGGTCTTGCGGCGTGGTATTCAGCGGCTTATCCGTGATGCCCAACGTGGCGAGTTCACTATCGTCGTAGCCGAAGCATTGGACCGCATCAGTCGCGATCAAGCGGACGTGGCGACGCTCTACAAGCATTTGAAGTTTGCCGGCATCACCATCGTCACGCTTGCCGAAGGGGAGATCTCGGAACTGCATGTTGGTCTTAAGGGCACGATGAATGCCCTGTTCCTGAAAGACCTTGCGATGAAGACCCATCGCGGCCTGCGGGGCAGGGTAGAGAAGGGCAAAGCCGGTGGCGGCCTTTGCTATGGCTACAAGGTCGTTCGGAAGTTCGACGTCAATGGCGAACCGATCCGGGGCGATCGGGAAATCATTCCCCATGAGGCCGACACCATCCGCCGTATCTTTCGTGAGTTCGCATCCGGCAAAAGCCCAAAGGCCATTGCTATCGATCTCAATAATGGGGGCATACCCGGCCCGCTTGGTCGCGCATGGGGCGACACCAGCATTCGTGGCCATGTCTCACGCGGCACAGGCATACTCAACAATGAGCTTTATACCGGCGTTCTCGTCTGGAACCGCCAGCGCTTCCTGAAAGACCCAAGCACCGGCAAGCGGGTATCGCGCCCCAACCCGGAAAGCCAATGGATCAGGACCGAGGTACCGCATCTCAAAATCGTAGACGACGATCTGTGGAATGCCGCCCGCGCCCGACAGACGCAAATCTCCGCCCTCTTCGGGCCGAACCCAGCCAATACCCGTGAAGGACGGATGAAGCGTCTTCACCTAGCGAACCGTCCCACCGCTCTTCTGAGCGGCCTTCTCACCTGCGGATGCTGCGGCGGCAAGTTCGGGATCATAGTCCCGAACCGCTATGCCTGCCTCAATCACCACCGGCGCGGCACCTGCGAGAATGGCCATTCTATCACCCGTGACAAGATCGAAGCGCGTGTTCTTGCCGGCCTCAAGGATCGCCTTGTTTCCGCCGAGGCAGTCACCGAAGCCGTGCGTGCCTATGCCGAGGAAATGAACCGGCTGAACCACGACCGGCGAGCGCAGGCGGCAACCGACCAAAAGGCGCTTCAAAAGATCGAGCGTGCCATTGCCGGGATCATGGCGGCGATCGAGGACGGCATGTATCAGCCGTCGATGAAGGCACGCATGGATGATCTTGAACGGCAGAAGGTGGAGATCATGGCCCGTCAGCGGGAAGCACCAGCAGACATTCCCGATGTGCATCCGAATATCGCCAATCTCTACCGCCGTCGCGTCGAGCGTCTAACAGAGGCGCTCAACGACCCGGATGGCGGACGTCAGGCAGCAGAGGCCTTACGTTCGCTAATCGGCGACATCGTCCTCACGCCCGGTGGTAAGCGTGGGGAGGTTCACGCCACTCTGTGCGGCGAGTTGTTCGGTATTCTCGACTTCGTCAGGAGCGAGGAAAGTCGAAGTCCTGGCGAAACTATGCCAGCGGCAATAGCGCGCCCCCGCAACCAACGATTCTTGCGATACCAGCAAAGGCGATCCGGAAGGGTCGCCTTTTGCGTTTCGCAGCGGTCGGGTGTTGCGCCCTCCCGCAACCAACGATCCCGGCGATTCCGAATTTTCGGGATCGCCGGTTCCGTTCCGCAGGGATCGGGTGTTGCGTGTCCCCGCAACCAACGATTCTTGCGAAAGCAAGGCACCCAAAACCCCCGCCTCCGAAAGGACGGCGGGGTTTTTCTTGTTCGCTGCAAACCGCAGGATCGCGGCCAGGTCGCCGCGCAGCACGATCGCCAGCTCGGCCTCGTCGGGCACAAGCGTTACCTGATCGATCAGCGTCCGGAAAACCTCTGCAGCCTCGGCTTTGCCATCCTCGTTCTGCAGGCTCTCATAGAGCACCCCGATCCGCTGGCGGTAGATCTCCGCCATGTTCGGATGCAGGAGGGGCGGAGGCTCTTCAGCGTTCGCCAGCAGCTCGGTCAGTTCTGCCTTACGGGCTTCAAGACCCCCAATCTTGTCCTTGAGCTGAACGCCGGGCACACCATCCAGAATGGCTTGAATCGCTCGATCCAAGTCCCGCTGGACGCGTTCCAACTCTTTGCGCTGACCGATGATGTCTGCGCTACGCTCAATCCTCAGCCGGTTCACCTCGCGGGTGAACTCGTCACAGAATTCCTTGAACAGTTCGGGCTCCATCAGATGCGTCCGGAGGCCGCTGAGCACTGAGGCTTCAAGGGCGTCTCGCCTGATATTCAAGCGGTTGTCGCAGGTGCCCTTGTTCCGCGACGTCGCGCAGCCGAGCAGATCCTTGGAGATCATTGTGTAACCGCCACCACAGCAACCGCACTTCACAAGGCCGGCAAACAGGTGCTTTGGACGTCGCCGTTCGTTCAGTGCATTCTCGCCAAGCTCGGACGTCTCATAGGCGAGGGATTGCTGACGTGCCTTCACCGCATCCCAGACTTCCTGGTCGATGATGCGCATCTTCGGCACTTCCTGAATCGCCCACTCGGATTCGGGATTGAGGCGTGACACCCGCTTGCCCGTGTCCGGGTCTTTCAGATAGCGGAGGCGGTTCCAGACGAGGCGTCCGACGTAAAGTTCGTTGTTGAGGATGCCGACGCCGCGCTTCGGGTTGCCATGGATCGTCGATGGCCCCCACTCGGCGCCCTGCGGCCCAGGCACGCCTTGCTTGTTCAGCTCAAAGGCGATGGCGCGCGACGACTTGCCGGCGATGTAGTCCGCGAAGATACGGCGGACGGTGGCGGCCTCGGCCTCGTTGATCGTTCGGTCGCCGCGGATCGGTTCACCATTCGATGCGAACTGCTTCACCACGTCATAGCCGAAGCACAGCCCGCCACCGGACTTGCCGTCCTCGACGCGGCCACGCAGCCCGCGGCGCGTCTTGTCGGCCAGGTCTTTCAGGAAGAGGGCGTTCATCGTCCCCTTGAGGCCGACATGCAGATGCGTCACGTCGCCTTCCGACAGCGTGACGATACGCACGCCGCCGAAGGCCATGCGCTTGAACAGTCCAGCGATATCCTCTTGGTCGCGGCTCAGGCGATCCATCGCCTCTGCAAGTACGACGACGAATTTGCCACGCATCGCATCGCTGATCAGCTCCTGAATGCCGGGTCGCAGCAGCGACGCGCCGGATATCGCCCGGTCGGTATAGCTATCGACGACCGTCCAGCCTTGCTTTTCTGCATGCAGGCGGCAGACCCGCAACTGATCCTCGATCGAGGCGTCTCGCTGATTGTCCGATGAGTAGCGAGCGTAGAGCGCGACCTTCATGAGGAGACCTCCTTACTCCGGGAGGCGGTCTCGCGTCCGGTTGTCTGTTTCGACTTGAACGAAGTCCCGCGCGGCCTGTCGCGCCAGCAGCCGGACCAAGTTGACGAGGCGTGGATCGGGCTTCGACGACGCAGAGGCAGCCGGTTCGCGGGCCACGTCGGCGACCACACGAAGCTTGTCGGCTGTTGTACGTCTTGGTCGCGCCACGATCGCGTCCTTGTCCTCGCGCGGAAAACTCCGCTTCGAGACAAAGATGCCAAGTGACGGCACCTTGGCAAGGAGAAAATGTATTGTAAATCAATGGCTTGCGTCGCACCAGGGCGGGTGCTGGCGGGCGGCAGCGTAGGGGCGGTGCGCGGGTCGATGGCCATCGTAGCAATAATATATTTGTGATCGCCCTCCTTGGAAGAGGGGCGTCTCGTCACGATGGCAACGGCCGGCATCCCAAATGTCTGGTAGGGACCGTCTTGATTTGCAGGGACCGATAGCACTTCCACCAGCCTTGCACTCCAAAGAAAACATGGCTATATATCCGGATATAGCACGGAGGCAAGCGATGAGCAACAGTGCGCAGAAGAGAGCCCTAGAGAATTATCGGTCCCGTCTGACTGAACGGGGCATCGCGCGGTTTGAGATCCAGGCGCTCGACGCCGATCGCGATCTACTCCGATCCCTTGCCCGGAAATTGACGGAAGAAGGTCCCGAAGCTGGGCAGCTTCGCCGGACGATACAGCAGGCCGTGACGGGGGAGCCTCCGAAAGCGGGCGGTATTCTCGCCGCGCTGCGTCGCTCACCTATGGTAGGCGCCGATCTCGACCTCAGCCGGCCGCGAGAAGATGGGCGTAAGATCGATCTGTGACGCGCTATCTCCTCGACACCAATATCATCAGCAACGTCATAAAGCCGGAGCCGTCGGGCTCGTTGCTGGCTTGGATGGGCGCGCAGAAGGACAACGATCTTTTCATTGCTTCGCTTACCGTCGCCGAAATCCATCGAGGCATCTTGGAGAAGCCGAAAGGCAAGAAGCGTAGCAGCCTTGAAACTTGGTTCGCCGGCCCAGAAGGGCCGCAAGCGCTGTTCGCTGGCCGCATCCTATCGTTCGACGACAAGGCGGGTCTGATCTGGGCGCGGCTGATGGCCAACGGTAGAGCCAAGGGCCGTTCGCGAAGCGCGCTAGACACAATCATTGCCGCCGTAGCCGAAGCGAACGACTGCGTCGTCGTGACCGACAATGAAAAGGATTTCGAGGACGTTCAGATTATCAACCCGCTTCGTAGCTCTGAGAACCAGGAGGCGGGCAGGTGACGATAGCGCGAACGGTCCGGCCGATTCATTTCGAAGATTTCAGCGGCAGCGAGTTCGAACGCCTCGTGTTCGCCTACCACCTTTGCGAGGGCTGGACTGATCTGGCTTGGTTCGGCCAGACGGGAAGCGACCAAGGGCGGGACATTGTCGGCACACGTCCGTTCGACGACCAACCGGACGAGCGCACTGTCATTCAATGCGTCAATCGCGGCAGCCTGACCCAAGCGAAGGCGGAGAAGGATATGGCCGCAGCGGTGAACGCGGTGACCGGCAAACCTGACGCCTTTAAGTTCGTATGTCGCGGCAATGTCTCGGCCCAGCGTCGCGATGAGGTTCGCTCCGCCGCCGCGAAACTGGGTGTCCCCAAGGTAGCGATCTGGTCCGGCGCGGAATTCGAGGAGCATCTCCGGCTTCGAGCTGAATTCCTTCTGCAGCGCTTGGTTGAGGGCGTGCCGTTTCCCGACAGCGAAGTCGAGCTGCGCAATTTCGTCGATACGTTTCCGGACGTCGACGACGAGCAGGCGCTTGCAATGCTCGCCCGCGCCTTCGACCGGCCGGCGTTTCGGACGCCGTTTCAGCAGGAGAGCAATCTCAATGCTTTCCAACAGGCCATCGACGACACTATCCGAGTGCTCAGCACAGGCATCTGGCAAACGAGAGAGGGCGTCGAAATCCATCGACTTCCCTCGCTCCACCACATCCGCGATGCCGGCATCCGCAGCGCGCTGGAACTAACAGTCCGTGAACTGGATCAGCTTCGCCGCCGATTCAAAATGCTCTTGTCCTCCGGCGAAATCAGGCCCTGCGGCTGTGGCAATCCCACTTGCCCAACCTTCATGCTCACCGATGCAGCAGCTCGAGAGATGGACCGAGCGCGCGATCGAGTGCTTGCGGCTTTTCGGCGGTCGCATCCCAACTTCAATGTCGTCCTAGAATGACGTCGCCAAAGCGGCTCAGCGCAAAGATAGCCCCTCGTTTGGTGACCAGATCACGACATCGCGGAGGCGACCGCGGAACGGATCGCCGAGCAGCGCCAGGCCGTCACGAAACAGGGCATACCGATAGTCGCCCCCTTCGCGGCTCACGGCAAGGCCTTCGCTGTCTGGAAGGCCGAACCCGATCGGCTGAAAGGTCGGTAATTGAAGCCTGGGCGGTATCGCTCGCTCACCGCCTCGAATGATTCTGGTGAGCGCACTCAGGAATTCGGCGCCGGCCTTCTCCTCGATGACGAACAAGCCGAAGCGCGCTCCGTTTGAAGATATCATCCTTCGGCGTGCGCTTGACATATGGCGCCACCACCCAGGGTGCCCAAAGAAATCTTCTTCCCACCAAGGGGGGAAGTCAGACCGCCACGACCATGGCGCCGAAGCGAGATAGTCGCGGCCCGCATATTGCAGTCGGATGAATTCGATAGCCTCGGGCTCAGGTGCAACAGAGCCGCCTGATCGAATCCAGTCAATCCATTCGACAACATTCGCGGAGCCCATGAGAAGAAAATTCGAGCGGTGCGCTGCCAGCACAATAGGCGTCGGTGTACCGTCCGGCCGGCCTCCGACTTCAGCGGCCGGCGGCGGAACGCCACGAGTCCCGCGCCGCTTAGTTATCCTCGTCTCCGACAGGCTCAAGAAGCCACCAGTCGTGCCCGGCGCCGAACCGAACGCAACCGAGTAGCCGTGGATTACCTTGCCGAACGGCGACGTAGCAGCGATATAGGGCTTCACCTGCCTCGCGTATTTTCGCCTGGCTTGACGGTTGACGCTTTGGCTGGATGCGCCGGCAGCGAACGATCCGTGCGCTTCGGCCAGCACCACGCCGTGGCCGGCGACATTGCCGCCATCGTAGATGAAGTCGGCGTGGGGATCGAGCGTCGAGGAAAGGCAAACCGCGTTGGCTCTCCATGTGTAGCCCAGCGCATTCATGTAGAGGTCGGTCATCCCCGCGCCGACGCGCGCAGCAAACTGCGACCGGTGCGTATCCGCCAGAAATCGAAAATGCGGTTTCAGCTCGAAGGTGCGACCGCCTTCGATGAGCGTCTCCAGTTCAATCAATGCGCTCCTCTGCAGACCGTCCAACAGTTCTGCAGGCGCGTCATCCCACGTCGTTGCCGTTCGAGCGACAGCAGCCGCAAGCGCTATTGGCCCGAACAAAAGATTTTCGACGGCAAGCGGGGCAACAAAGTGCGGCGAAACCGGGCTGGGACCTTCCTCGAAGACCCCTCGATCGTCGAAGTGATGCTTAACCCCAATGGTCGGTTGTGGATCGACCGGCTGTCCGGCGGCCTGGAAGATAGCGGGCGCGTCATGTCGGCCGCCGATGGCGAGCGGATCGTGCGCCTCGTCGCTCACCATGTCGGCGCCGAGGTCCACGCCGGCGCGCCGCGTGTCTCGGCCGAACTGCCCGAGACCGGGGAACGCTTCGAGGGGCTGTTACCGCCGGTGGTCGCGGCCCCGGCCTTCGCGATCCGTAAGCCTGCCGTCGCGGTGTTCACGCTCGACGACTATGTCGCCGCCGGCATCATGACCGCCGGCCAGGCGGCCGCACTGCGTGGGGCCGTCGCCGCGCGCAAAAACATCCTGGTCGCTGGCGGCACATCGACGGGCAAGACGACGCTGACCAATGCGCTGCTCGCCGAGATCGCCGGCACCACCGACCGCGTGGTGCTGATCGAGGATACGCGCGAGCTGCAATGCAAGGCGCCGAACCTGGTGGCGCTGCGCACCAAGGACGGTGTCGCCTCCCTGTCCGATCTCGTCCGCTCGTCGCTCCGTTTGCGGCCCGACCGTATTCCAATCGGCGAGGTGCGTGGGCCTGAAGCACTCGATCTCCTCAAAGCCTGGGGCACCGGCCATCCCGGCGGCATCGGCACCATCCATGCCGGGACCGCGCTTGGGGCGATCCGCCGCCTCGAGCAGCTCATCCAGGAGGCCGTCATCACCGTCCCGCGCGCGCTGATCGCCGAGACGATCGATTGCATCGCCGTGCTCTCCGGCCGCGGTTCGGAGCGGCGCCTTGCCGAACTCGCCCTCGTCGCCGGGCTCGATCCTGCAACCGGCGATTATCGCGTCATCCCTGCCGCGGCGGGCGGCGAGACCATCCCTCAAGGAGACAGAGCATGATCCGGTTCGCGCTGCGCATCCGTCGCCATATCGCGACGCTTTCCACCATCACCTTCGTCAGTCTGGCGCTGGCCCCGGCGGCTTACGCCTCGGGCTCATCGATGCCCTGGGAGACGCCGCTCAACACCATCCTGGAATCGGTGCAGGGACCGGTCGCCAAGATTATCTCGGTGATCATCATCACCGTCACCGGCCTGTCGCTCGCCTTCGGCGATACGTCTGGCGGTTTCCGCCGTCTGATCCAGATCGTCTTCGGCCTTTCGATCGCGTTTGCCGCATCGAGCTTCTTCCTGTCCTTCTTCAGCTTTTCGGGCGGGGCGCTGATCTGATGGCGGGGATCATCGATCCGGATGTCCCGGGCTTTTTCGCGCCGGTCCACCGCGCGCTGACAGACCCGATCCTGATGGGCGGCGCACCGCGGGCCGTCGCAATCGCGAATGGGACGCTCGCAGCCGCCATCGCGCTCGGCCTGCGCCTTTGGATTCCCGGCGCGCTGATCTGGGCAGTGGGACACGCCGCCGCCGTCTGGGCGGCGAAGCGCGATCCGCAGTTCGTCGACGTCGTGCGCCGCCATCTGCGCTACCCGTCCTATTTCGGCGCGTGAGGCTCCCATGCTGAACCTCGCCGAATATCGCAACCGTCCCGCCGGCCTCGCCGACTTCTTGCCCTGGGCCGCGTTGGTCGCCGAGGGCGTCGTTCTCAACAAGGACGGCAGCTTCCAGCGCACGGCGCGGTTTCGTGGGCCGGATCTCGATAGCTCCACACCGGCCGAGCTGGTCGGCGTCACCGCGCGGCTCAACAATGCACTGCGCCGCCTCGGTTCGGGATGGGCGATCTTCGTCGAGGCGCAGCGCGTCGCGGCACAGACCTATCCGCATAGCAGCTTTCCGGATGCGGCGTCGGCGCTGGTCGATCTTGAACGGCAGGATGCATTCGAAGAAGCCGGTGCACATTTCGAGAGCCGCTATTTCCTGACCTTCGTCTGGCTGCCGCCGGCCGAGGACGCCTCGCGCATAGAAGGTTGGCTCTATGAGGGCCGCGCGCAGACCGGCGTCGATCCGTGGGAGTTGCTGCGCGGCTTCGTCGATCGCACCGACCGGGTGTTGCAACTGGTCGAGGGTTTCATGCCCGAGGTCGGCTGGCTCGATGATGGCGAGACGCTGACCTATCTCCATTCCACAATTTCGACACGCCAGCAGCGTGTCCGCGTCCCCGAGACGCCGATGCATCTCGACGCGCTGCTGGTCGACGAGCCTCTAACCGGTGGGCTGGAGCCGCAGTTGGGACGGTCCCATCTGCGCACGCTCACCGTCGTCGGTTTTCCGACGACGACCCATCCCGGCATTCTCGACGAGCTGAACCGGCTCGCTTTTCCCTATCGCTGGTCGACCCGCGCCATCCTGCTCGACAAGACGGAAGCCGTGAAGCTGCTCACCAAGATCCGGCGCCAATGGTTCGCCAAGCGGAAGTCGATCGGCGCCATCGTCAAGGAGGTGATGACCAACGAGGCCTCGACCCTCGTGGATTCCGACGCCGCCAACAAAGCAGCCGACGCAGACATGGCGCTACAGGAACTGGGTTCCGACGATGTCGGCCAGGCCTATGTCACCGCCACCATCACGGTCTGGGACAAGGATGCGGGTATCGCGGCCGAGAAGCTGCGCCTGGTCGAGAAGGTCATTCAGGGCCGCGACTTCACCTGTATGCCGGAAGGGGTAAACGCGCTGGAAGCATGGCTCGGCTCGTTGCCCGGGCACGCCTATGCCAACGTCCGGCAGCCGCCGGTCTCGACGCTGAACCTGGCCCACATGATCCCGCTCTCGGCGGTCTGGGCCGGTCCGGCGCGGGACGAGCATTTCCAGGCGCCCCCACTGTTCCTCGGCAAGACCGAGGGATCGACGCCGTTCCGCTTCTCTCTTCATGTCGGCGATGTCGGCCATACGCTGATCGTCGGCCCGACCGGCGCCGGCAAGTCGGTGCTGCTCTCGCTGATGGCGATGCAGTTCCGGCGCTACCAGGGCAGCCAGATCTTCGCATTCGACTTCGGCGGCTCGATCAGGACCGCGGCGCTCGCGATGGGCGGCGACTGGCATGATCTCGGCGGTAGCCTGTCGGCAGGATCGGAGGACAGCGTGTCGCTCCAGCCGCTGGCGCGCATCGATGACGCGGCCGAGCGCGCCTGGGCCGCCGAATGGGTGGCGGCGATCCTCGCCAAGGAAGGCGTCACGATTGATCCGACCGTCAAGGAGCACATCTGGTCGGCACTGACCTCGCTTGCTTCGTCGCCCGTTCAGGAACGGACGATCACCGGGCTCGCGGTTCTGCTGCAATCCACCGCGCTGAAGCAGGCGTTGCAACCCTATTGCGTCGGCGGTTCCTTCGGCCGGCTGCTCGACGCCGAGGCCGAGCATTTGGGCTCCGCGTCCGTCCAGGCCTTCGAGACGGAGGGTCTGATTGGCGCTGGCGCGGCGCCCGCCGTGCTCACCTACCTGTTCCACCGCATCGAAGGCCGGCTCGACGGCCGCCCGACCTTGCTGATCATCGATGAGGGGTGGCTCGTCCTCGACGATCCGGCATTCGCGCAGCAACTCCGCGAATGGCTGAAGACGCTGCGGAAAAAGAACGCCAGCGTCGTCTTCGCCACGCAATCGCTCTCGGACATCGACGGCAGCTCGATCGCGCCGGCGATCGTCGAGAGCTGCCCGACCCGCGTCTTCCTGCCGAACGAGCGCGCCATCGAGCCGCAGATCACCGGCATCTATCGCCGGTTCGGCTTGAACGACCGCCAGATTGAAATCCTCACGCGGGCGACACCCAAGCGCGATTATTACTGCCAGTCACGGCGCGGCAACCGCCTGTTCGAGCTGGGACTCGGCCCCGTCGCGCTCGCCTTCTGTGCCGCTTCCTCGAAAACCGATCACGCCGCCATTGAGCGTGTGCTCGCCGAACATGGCCGCGACGCCTTCACGCCCGCTTGGCTCGCCGACCGCGAGTTGCTCTGGGCGGCCGACCTCATTCCCGACCTCACCAATCTGGAGACACCGTCATGATCAAGCTTCGCCATCTCGCGGCGGTGAGCACCGTCGCACTGACGCTTGCGATTGCTGTTCCACCGGCCTCTGCGCAGTGGATCGTCTACGACCCGACCAACTTCAGCCAGAACGTGCTCACCGCCGCGCGCGAACTGCAACAGATCAATAATCAGATCCAGATGTTGACCAATCAGGCGACGTCGCTGGTCAACCAGGCGCGCAACCTTGCCAATCTGCCGATGTCGACGCTGACCCAGCTTCAATCGTCCATCGCCCAGACGCAATCGTTGCTCAGCCAGGCGCAGAACGTCGCCTTCAACGTCCAGCAGATTCAGACAGCTTATTCGAGCACCTATGGCGCCGCGCCAACGTCGGGATCGAACGCCTCGTTGTTCGCGCTGGCGCAGACGCGTTGGCAGAACTCGGTGGGCGCCTTCGAGGACAGCTTGAAGGTGCAGGCCGGTGTTGTCGGCAATATCGGCACCAACAGTTCCGCCATGTCGTCGCTGGTGACGGCCAGCCAGTCGGCAACCGGTGCATTGCAGGCCGCTCAGGCCGGCAATCAGCTTCTGGCACTACAATCGCAGCAGCTCTCTGATCTCGTGGCTGTACTCGCCGCCAAGGGGCGAGCCGATGCGCTGCAACAGGCGCGCGATGCCGCAACGGAATCGCAGGGCCAGCAGCAATACAAGATCTTCTCGACGCGCTCCGGCTATCAGCCCGGCAACGTCACCATGTTCCACGGTAATTGAGGCTTGGGACGATGGGGCGGTCCGACATCTTCCGTGCACTGGCGATCGTCGCCTTGATCGGTGTCTTCATCGCGACACTCGCGGCGATCAACCGGCGGTCCACGCCGTCGGCCGTACCGGACGCCCCGCTGGCATCCGCTCCCGATGATCTCTCGGCCGAGCTGCGCCGGTGCAGCTCGCTCGGCCAACAGGATGCCGAAGATCCACATTGCCAGGCGGTCTGGGAGGAGAACCGCCGCCGGTTCTTCGGCAGGCCGGCGCGGCCGTTGCCGCCAATGGCCGCGCCGGCCAACCCCACAGCAACGAACTCGGCAGGGGGAGACCGGCGATGAACAATGTCGGCGTCATCGATACCTTCCTCAACACCTTCACGACCTACATCGATTCCGGCTTCGGCCTGATCAAGGGCGATGTCACCTATCTGTCCTCGACCCTGATCGTCATCGACATCACCCTGGCTGGCCTGTTCTGGGCCTGGGGCGCCGATGAGGATGTCATCCAGCGTCTGGTGAAGAAGACGCTCTATATCGGCTTCTTCGCTTTCATCATCACCAACTTCAACAACCTCTCCGGCATCGTCTTCAACAGCTTCGCCGGCCTCGGTCTGAAAGCCGGTGGCTCCTCGATCTCGACCGCTGATTTCCTGAGGCCCGGTCGGCTCGCCCAGGTCGGGCTCGATGCCGGTCAGCCGCTGCTCGATGCGGCGAACCAGATGGTCGGGCCTGTCGCGATCTTCACCAACGCCATTCAGATCGCCGTGTTGATGGTGTCGTGGATTCTGGTGCTGATCGCCTTCTTCATTTTGGCGGTCCAGCTCTTCGTCACCTTGATCGAGTTCAAGCTGACGACGCTCGCCGGCTTCATCCTTATTCCTTTCGCGCTCTTCAACAAGACAGCGTTCCTGGCCGAGAAGGTGCTCGGCAACATCGTCGCGTCCGGCATAAAGGTGATGGTGCTTGCGGTCATCGTCGGGATCGGCACCGGGCTCTTCTCGCAGTTCACGCAGACCTACGCCGGCGGCCAGCCGACCATCGAGCAGGCGCTGTCCGTGGTGCTCGCGGCGCTCGCCATGCTTGGCCTTGGTATCTTCGGCCCCGGTATTGCAACAGGTCTCGTCTCGGGCGCTCCACAACTTGGTGCGGGCGCCGCTGCCGGCACCGGCCTCGCGGTTGCCGGCGTCGCCATGGCCGGCGCCGCCGGCGCTGGAATGGCCGCCAGGGGCGGAGCCGCGGCTCTGTCCGGCGGGGCCGCAGCGGCGCGAGGAGCCTCCTTTGGCGCTGGTGCGGCGTCCTCCGCCTATAGCCTCGGCTCGGCCGGACAATCGGGCGCGGCCGGCGTCGCTTCCGGGCTTGGTGGCGTCGGCCGTGCCGCTGGCGGAGCCGCGACAGCGCCGTTCAAACGTGCTGCCTCGCGTGCAGCCAGCAGCCTGAGCGAAAGCTATCAATCAGGTGCCCAATCTGCCGGTGGTGACGCGGGCGCTTCTGCCAAATCCGATACGGCTGCTGCTGGCAACGCTAATCCGTCGTCCTCGCCAGCCTGGGCGCAGCGCATGAAGCGCGGCGCTTCAACCGCCGCCGACGCCATCAAATCGGGTGACGCCCGTGGCGGCGGCCATTCCGTCGATCTATCCGAAAGGGAGTAGCCCATGTTCTGCCGACCCACGGTGCGCTATGGGCGCACCCCCGAGCCCGAAACACCCTATCAAAAAGCCGCTCAAGCCTGGGATGAGCGCATCGGCTCGGCCCGTGTGCAGGCGAAGAATTGGCGTCTGATGGCCTTCGGGTCGCTCGCTCTGTCGATGGGGCTGGCCGGTGGTCTCGTCTGGCAATCGACCCACGGCACAGTGGTCCCGTGGGTGGTGCAGGTTGACAAGTTGGGCGAGGCGCAGGCGACCGCCCCTGCGACGGCCGACTACACGCCCTCGGATCCACAGATTGCCTGGTATCTCGCCCGTTTCATCGAGATGGTCCGCTCGCTGCCGGCCGATCCCGTCATTGTCCGGCAGAACTGGCTGCAAGCCTATGACTTCACGACGACGACGGGAGCGGCGGCACTGAACGACTATGCGCGCGCCAACGATCCGTTCGGCAAGCTCGGCAAGCAGCAGATCGCCCTCGACGTTTCCAGCGTGATCCGTGCCTCGCGGGATTCGTTCCGCGTCGCGTGGGTCGAGCGGCGCTATCAGGACGGCGCGCTCGCTGACACCACCCGCTGGACCGCCATTCTCACGGTCGCGATCCAGCCGCCCACCGATGCCGACCGGCTGCGCAAGAACCCGCTTGGCATCTACGTCAACGCCATCAATTGGTCGAAGGAGTTGGGACAATGACCCCGCCGATTTCTTTCGAAGCCGGCGGTCCGGCTTCACGCACTCTCGTAAAGCAGCGGCCCCGCAAAGGCGGACATGCGTTTTTCCGTAAAAGAGGATTAGCGGTTCTACTGATGTCCGTCACCGCACTCGGCGGCTGCGCGCATAACTTCATTCCACCCGACATCAACTATGACAGCGCTGAGCCCGCGACGCTCACCGCCGATCCGCCCGCACCGGTCAAGATCGTCGAGCTGCCGAAGCCGCTGCCACTCCCCGGCCAGTTGAAGCCGCTGCCGAGTGGCAAACCGTCGCCAGAGGTTGCCGATCCGCATGTCCGCGTCGACCAGGCCAATGCCGCCGCGCGCATCCAGCCGGTGCGGGCTGGCTTCATCAACGCCGTGCAGGTCTATCCCTTCACCGGCGGTGCGCTCTATCAAGTCTATACGGCACCTGGCGAGATCACCGACGTCGCCCTGCAGGAAGGCGAACAGCTTGTCGGCTCCGGTCCTGTCGCCGCGGGCGACACCGTGCGCTGGATCATCGGCGATACCGAGAGCGGGGCGGGGGCGACGAAAAAGATTCACATCCTGGTCAAGCCAACCCGGGCGGAACTGGTGACGAACCTGATCATCAACACTGATCGCCGCACCTATCTTCTCGAACTACGCTCCACAGAGAAGACCTACATGGCCTCGGTTTCCTGGCAATATCCGGAAGATCAGCTCATCGCGTTGCGTCGGCAGAACCAGGAAGCGCAGGCGGCGGCCCCGATCGCCGCCGGCATCGATCTCGCTGCGATCAATTTCCGCTATGCGATCCAGGGCGACAATCCGGCCTGGCGACCGCTGCGTGCCTTCGACGACGGATCGAAAGTCTACATCGAATTCCCGTCCGGCATCCGTCAGGGCGAGATGCCGCCGCTGTTCGTCATTGGACTCGCCGGTGGCTCCGAGCTGGTGAACTACCGCGTCAGCCGCAACTATTACATTGTCGATCGCCTGTTTGGCGCCGCCGAACTGCGTCTCGGCGACAAGGACAGCGAGCGGCGCGTCCGTATCGTCCGCACCGATGGAAGGCCGCGGTCATGACGGAGGAGCCCAACCAGGAAAAGGACGAGGCGTCCACGCCAGTTGTGCCGCCGGACCTGCGGCTCCGCGGCGAGAAACCGCGCGTGACCCGCCTGTCGCGCCGGGTCTTGATCGCGCTGGCCGGGGTCTCCGCGCTCGCTATCGCGGGCGCGCTTGGCTATGCGTTCCAAACCAGAAACAGGGGCGGGGCAGGGCAGGAATTGCTCAGCACTCAGAACCGTCCCTCGGCCGACGGACTCGCCGGCCTGCCGAAGGACTATACCGGCTTGCCGCGCCAGGTTCCGCCCTTGGGGCCGCCACTGCCCGGCGATCTCGGCCGGCCCATCCTCAACGCCGGGGCGGCGCCCAACACCGTGGCGCCGGCGACGACGCCCGATCCCGAAGTCCAGCGTCTGGCGCAGGAGAAGGAAGCCGCGCGTGTCAGCCGGCTGTTCGCCCAGACTGGCCAACAGCCCCAGGGCGTTGCACCTGTCGTGCAGCCCGTCACGGCGGGAACGGATGCCGCCGCAAATCCCACACCGCCGGTCGATGCCGGGTCGGCGCAGAACATGCAGGATCGGAAAAGCGCGTTTCTCAATGTGGCGACGGACAAGCGAACGGTGAGTCCGGACCGGCTCCAGGCCAAGGCCTCGCCCTATGTCGTGCAAGCGGGCACTGTTATCCCCGCCGCGCTCATCACCGGCATTCGTTCCGACCTTCCGGGTCAAATCACCGCCCAAGTGACGGAGGCGGTCTATGATTCGCCGACCGGCCGATATTTGCTTATTCCGCAGGGGGCGAAGCTGATAGGCCAATACGACAGCTCGGTTGCCTTCGGGCAGTCTCGTCTATTGCTGGTCTGGACACGTCTCATCATGCCGGACGGCGCTTCGATCGTGCTGGAGCGCCAGCCAGGCGCAGATACCGGCGGTTATGCCGGGCTCGAGGACGAGGTCGACAACCATTGGGGCATGTTGTTCAAGGCTGCCGTCCTCTCGACTCTGCTGAGCGTTGGCGCGGAGGCCGGCACGAGTCAGGACGAAAACAATCTGGTGCAGGCAATTCGCAGTGGCGCGTCAAATAGCATCAGCCAGACGGGGCAGCAGATCGTCCAGCGTCAGCTCAATATCCAGCCGACCCTCACTATCCGGCCGGGCTTTCCTGTGCGGGTTATTGTTACGCGCGATCTGGTGTTGACGCCTTATGGAAGGGGAGAAACGCCATGACTAAGTTGAAACTCGGACCGCTCGCCGACGAGAAGCCGGTGAAACTCACCGTTGAAGTACCGGCGGCAATCTTTCGGGATTTGCGGAGCTACGCCGAGATTCTTGCGCATAGCGGGGGTGCGGCGCTCCCGATCGAGCCTGCCAAGTTGATTGTGCCGATGATCGAGCGCTTCATGGCAACTGATCGAGCCTTTGCAAAAGCGCGACGTGGGTTCGGCGTTCAGCCTCCGGCAGGGTCGACCGAGAGGTCCGGATAGCGTTCGCGGAGGAGGTCGAGGAATGGCACGAGGGTTGGATTGCTGTTCGCCTGTCGCCAATAAGCCGTGAAGTTGAGGCGGGTCGGTCCATCATCGTCATGGACCTCGCGGTAGACGACATTATCGTAGCGTGCGCCCGTCGCTCCTTCGAGGACGAGCAAGATGCCGTATCCGGTGCTCACGAGGCTGAGCAACCGATCTAGGCAGACATCCTGATACAGGATCCGCTGAGCGCCGAAGTAATGAAGCTTGGTTGTCAGCAAATGTTCAAGTTCAGGACCGGGGCCGCGGTGCGGTAGCAATATCCGCTCATTCGAAAGCTCGGGCCAATGAACCACGCCTTGGTCGCCGATCGGGTGCTGGGCCGGCATGGCGACGATGACCCGTTCGCTCCACAAGGCCAGTTTTCGGTCATCCCAGCCTGGACAGCATGCGGTCATGATGGCGACGTCAATGGCGTTGGCAGCCACGTCGCCCAGTAGTCTTTCGTGCCCGCCGCCGACCGTATGCACATCCACATCAGGAAAGAGACGGTGATGCTCCGCCAGCGTGGCACGCAGATTGCCCGTGGAGAGCGAGGCATAAATCCCGATCTTCAACCGACCATTTTCGCCCTGGCATCTGGTCTTCAGCCTGGCGAAGGCGGTGTCGGTCTCTTCGATAATGCGGCGCGCGGTCTCGAGGAATTCCTGTCCCGCGATAGTTGGCCGTGTGCCGCCGTTGGTCCGTTCGAACAGGATGGCGCCCAGACGATATTCCAGGTCGCGCAGCCGGCGGCTGAGGGTCGATTGGCGGACGTTCAAGGTCTCTGCAGCCTGCCTCAGGCTTCGGTGTCGAGCAGCAACGAGCGCCCACCTTAAATCCCGAAGCTCTATAGCTACTACAGCGTCCATCACGAGCCTATCGTGGCAGGGACGGCCGAAGCGGCTTTGGAAACTCCTGCACGCTCGGTTGGATCAGGTGATGATGGAAGTCACGCATCATGACGCACGCCAGCACCAGCATCAATCCAACCAGCAAGGGTTTGCGGGGAAGTGACTAGGCAGCACGGCAGACCCCAGAGCGCTGCCTGCGCCGAGCCAGGCATAGATTGGTCACAATGAGTCCGACCGTGGCGGGACTGCGGCCCAGATCGGTGGCGATCGACGACAGCAGACGGGTGGGGGCGAATGTGGTCGCGACGATGGTGAATGTCGCGATGCCCAACCACCGCCATCCACTGCTGAACAGCGGAAACAGCCGGCTGTGATTGTGGGGTCGCGCTAGATGTTTCGGAGATGGCTCTATCTTCCTGTCGCATCGGTCAGGCCGAGATTTCTGGCGTTTGGATTTCGGGTGTCAGGTCGGGTTAGCGCTCAGAAGGCGAGCGCGATCGTGCTGGCCGGCGAGTTGTTGTGCGTTTGTTGTCAGGCAGCCACAGCGAAAGGACACCACCCAGAACGAGAAGTGCAACGTTACAGCCGAGTGCGATAGCGAATGCGTGCACATGGGCGGCGAGGTCCTGCCCGCTTCCGAGTACGGTAAAGAAGACACCGCCGACGATGGCAACGCCGAGAGCCGCACCGATTTGGAAGGTCGAAATGACCATGCCCGATGCGAGCCCGGCGTGACGTTGATCGACGCCGCTGATCACAGCCTTGATCACGGAGGGGACCACAATGCCATATCCGAGACCCGCCACCAGAAGCGCGATTTCGATATATCCCGGTGTAACGCCGAAGACCGAGAGGATCACCGTGCTGAAACCGATGATCTGAATGATGAAACCCAGCGTCAGGGCGCGCGGCCCGAGGCGCTGCATGATGCCGGCGGAGGCGAACGAGGACGCGAAATAGCCAAACGCGAACGGCAGTGTCCGCAGACCGGCGTCAAGCGGCGTCAGATGAAGACCACCCTGCAAATAGACCGAGAAGGTCAGGTAGAAGGACGAGAGCATGTAGAAGACGAGCGCCATCGCGATGCCGATCGCGAATCCGGGCTCTCGGAAAAGCGAGAAATCAACGAGCGGTGCGCCTCCTTGTGCAGTCAGCCGACGTTCAAATCGAATAAAGGCGATCAGGACGACAGGCGAGATCACAAGCATGGCGACGATCCATCGCGGCCAGCCTGTCTCACGACCTTCGACCAGCGGATAGACCAGAAGGCCCAGCGTCACCGAAAGCAGCACGACACCGCCGATATCGAGCTTCTGGGCGTGATCGGCGCGTGAATCGTTGAGAAAGAGCAAGCTGCCAACGACGGCGATGAGACCGATCGGCACGTTGATGAGAAAGATCGCCTGCCAGGTGAATCCGAACGGATGCGATGACACCAGCACGCCGCCGAGGATCTGGCCCGCGATATTGGCGAGGCCGAAGGTGGCTCCGTAAAGACCCAGCGCCTTTCCCTGTTCGGATGCGGGGAACAGGATGCGGATCGAGGCCAGAACCTGCGGCGCCATCACGGTTGCGGTCAGGCCTTGCAGGATGCGGCCGGCAATGAGCATGGCGGGCGACCACGCCGTTCCGCACAGCACGGACGCGATGGTGAAGCCCGCGACACCCAGCATGAACATCTGCTTGCGGCCGAGCCAATCACCGAGCCGGCCGCCGGTGATGAGGAAGACTGCATAGGTTGCTGCGTAGGCGGAGATGACGAATTGCAGGTCGCTCGAGGTTGCACCTAGATTCTGACGAATGGCCGGCAGTGCCAGATTGACGACGTTGAAATCAAGCACGGGCAGGAATGCGCCGGTCAGAAGGATGGGCAGGGCGAACCATCGCCGCGGATCGCCTTCTGCCTGCAGGATGCTTTCCTTCGCCAATGCTCCGGCCTCTGCGCTCATGGCTTGCTCCTGATCGCTGCCGCGCCGCTGTTTTCGCGCGGACGTTCTGTTCGTACTAAATGGGATGTGTGGGATTCGCGGGTTGTCATCACGGGTTGGCGGATGGCGCGGGATCTCTGGCCACCGAGACGGAAAGGGCGCCGCCGAGCACCAGCACCGCCACGATGCAGCCGAGCGCGAGTGAGAAGGCAAACGGATAGGCCTGGCTGGTTTGCCCGTCTCCGAGCGCGCTGTAGAACACGCCGCCGATGATCGCGATGCCGATCGCGGAGCCGATTTGCAGGGCGGAGATGACGACGCCTGACGCCAGTCCGGCGTGTCGGGACTCGACGCTGCCGATGACCGCCTTGATGACGGAGGGCATGATAATGCCGAAGCCCATTCCCGCGGTCACGAGTCCGAAGTCCAGACCCCCGGGCAGCACCCGCTCGACCGCCAACGCCATGATGAGGAAACCGAACGCCTGAAGGGCAAAGCCGAGCGTCAACGCGTAGGAGCCAAGGCGCTGCATGAGATAAGACGATGCCAGCGAGGCGACGAAGCTTCCACTGACATAGGGCAGCGTCGCGACACCGGCTTGCATCGGCGTCATGCCGAGCCCGCTTTGCAGAAAGACGGAGAAGGTCAGGAAGAAGGCGTTCTGCATGTAGAAGGCGAGCGCCATGACGATGCCCGTGGCGAAGCGCTTGTCCCGGAACAGCGCCAACTCCACCAGCGGCGAACCACCGCGCTTTGCCAGCTGCCGCTCGAACAGGACGAAGATTGCCAGCGCGATTGGCGAGGTCACGAGCATGACCACGACCCACCATGGCCAACCCATCTCGCGGCCCTCAATCAACGGATAGATCAACAGGCCCAGAGTCAGCGACAACAGAACGACACCGCCGGCATCGAGGCTTTGCGCATGCTCCGACCGCGAGTCACGCAGGAAGGCCATCCCGCCAAGCAGGGTCGCGAGCCCGATCGGAATATTGACGAAGAAGATCGCCTGCCAGGCAAGACCGAAGGGATGCGACGAGACCAGAACGCCGCCGAGAACCTGACCGCAGAGATTGGCCAGGCCAAATGTGGCGCCGTAGAATGCGAGCGCCCGTCCTTGCGCCGCGCCGGGAAACAGCACGCGGATCGACGCCAACACCTGCGGCGCCATGACTGTCGCCATGACGCCCTGCAGGATACGACCTGCGATCAGGGCGGCCGGCGACCAGGCTGCGCCGCAGAGCGCCGAAGCGAAGGTGAAACCCGCAACGCCGGTCAGGAACATGCGCTTGCGTCCGTAGAGATCGCCGAGGCGTCCGCCCGTGATGAGAAACACGGCGTAGGTGGCGGCATAGGCGGAGATCACGAACTGCACATCGCTCGACGTCGCGCCGAGATCCTGCCGGATCGCCGGCAGCGCCAGATTGACGATGGTGAAGTCGAGCGGCGGCAGGAACGCGCCCGCGAGCAGGACCGGCAGGGCGAACCACCCGCGCATATCAATCTCGGCGGCAGGGATCGTCTGATCTGCACGGTCGTCGGTTTGCGTCGTCATCAATTCCCTCCGATCGATCGCGCGATAGCGCCGATCCGATCCCCACATTGTGTGATGACCAACATAGGGAGAGCTTGACCATACGATAATAGGATGTTTATCTATATTAGAGATAACATTTTGGTATGATTGTCATGGCGAGCCTGGATGTCGATGCCGTGCAGGCGTTCGTTCTGGTGGCTGATTTTCAGAGCTTCACCCGCGCGGCCGAGGCGCTTGATACGTCCCAGGCTGCAATCAGCGTGAAGCTGAAGCGGCTGGAGGATCGGCTGGGCGAAAAGCTGATCGAGCGGACTCCGCGGCTGGTGCGCCTGTCGGCGCGTGGCGCTGCCTTCCTGGGCGTCGCGCGCGAATTCATCGCGGCGCATGAGCGCGCCGTCGCCGGCCTCGCTTCGGCGCCGCGCCGCTTCACCCTCGGCATCGCCGATCAGGTGGCTGGCCCCGAACTCCCCATCCTGTTGGCCCGCTTGCATGCCTACGACCCCGCTTTGTTGATCGAGGTGCAGATCGAGGCGTCACGCAACCTGCTGGATTCCTTCGATCGCGGTGTGCTCGATGCGACGATCGTTCGCCGCGAGGACGATCGCCGCGATGGCGAGGTTCTGGCGCAGGAGCGCTTCGGCTGGTTTGCATCACCGGGCTTCGTGCATCGCGAGGGCGAAGCGCTTCGGCTGGCGTCGCTGGCGGCCTCATGCGGTGTCCGCAATATCGCCACCCGAACTCTTGACTCCGCCGGCGTGAATTGGATCGAGGTCTTCATGGGCGGCGGCATGACGGCTGTCATCGCCGCCGTGTCGGCCGGTCTCGCGGTTGCCGCGCTGGCGCATCGTGTCGTGCCGGTCGGCATTGTCGAGGTTGGAGAACGGCTCGGACTTCCCGCGCTTCCTTCATCCGAGATCGTGCTTCACTCCAGTTTGTCGGACGCACGTTCACGCGGCGCCTTGCGAACACTGGCCGCTGCCTTTCGCGAACACCGCGCGCCGTCTTCGTGAACGTTGATCTCGAATAGATCGTCGCTCTCAGCCGCAAGCGCCGACATTGCGGAAATCGATCATCGGCGGCTCCGGTGCGATGCCGCGTCGGGTGGCGACGGCCCAATCGCCATCATAGTAATGCGTCAGGATGTGATCGAACCGCACTGTGCCGGCAACACCCGGCAGGTCGTAGATGCGCTGGGTGAGTTCGGCGAGGTAGCGATAATCGACAAGGCGCTTTCGGCTGGCGCGAAACAGCGGATTGTAGACGCCGTCGAAGCGAACGAGCGGCGTGAAGATCAGCACATCCGCAAGGGTCGGCTGGTCTCCGAAGAGAAATGCTCGACCGTCAGCAAGAAGCGTTTCGATCTCGTCGAGAAAGCCGAAAAGTTCATTCATGGTCGCATTATATTCGATCTGGTTCCTGGCCTGTCCGACCGCGTAGACGCCTCTGGACAGACTCTGCGCGATCCGCGCATTCATAGTGTCGATCGCGCGCCGGAGCACTGATGGATAGAGATCGACCGTTTGGTCAGCGCTGGCCGCGTCGAACCCATCGTTCAGCATCTCCGCGATCTCGATGGACTCATTGTTGACGATCTGTCGCGTGCGTTCGTCCCACAGAACAGGAACGGTGATCTTTCCAGTGAAGGCGGGATTGGCTGCCCGGTAGGCTTCGTGGAGGAAGCGGAAACCGCTGCCTGCGCCGCCCGGCGTCGAAAGCTGGGTATCACCGAATGCCCAACCGTCGGGCGTGTCCCAGATCGGATGCAGGATGGACACGGGCACGATGTCATCAAGCCGTTTCAGCGCTCGCACGATTAGGGTGCGATGGGCGAAGGGACAGGCATAGGAGACAAAGAGGTGATAGCGGCCCGGCTCCGCCGGAAACGCCGATGAACCATCGTTGGTGATCCTGTAGCGAAAACTTCCGTCATGGATCATGCGTTTGGCCGCCAATTCCGCAGGGGGGGCGATATCACCTCGCCAGATGCCATCGATCATGAGCTTCATGGAACTTCCATCACTTAGAGCGGCGCCAAGCGCGGACGATTTGGATTACCGCCAGCACTGACTTCAAAGCACAATGTCGCTCGCTCGCGTTCAATGTTGAAGCTGGGCAACTGTTATTTCTGAGATATCAGAGTGATATGGCCGTACTCTAGGTCGTGAGTGCTAAGCGGCGAGCTTGGGAACTGCTCTCTCGACCAATCGTAAGAATCGGGTGTTGCGAGCCCCCGCAACCAACGATTCTTGCGAAACCTCCGCTGGCCCCGCCGCGGAGGTTTTTGCATGTTCAGACCCATTTCGCCGGGATCGGGTGTTGCGCCTCCCCGCAACCAACGATTCTTGTGAAAGCAAGGCACCCAAAACCCCGGCTTCCGAAAGGACGTCGGGGTTTGTCTTGTTCGCGGCGAACCGCAGGATCGCCGCCAGGTCGTCGCGCAGCACAATCGCCAGTTCGGTCTCGTCGGGCACGAGCGTTACCTGATCGACCAGCGTCCGAAACACCTCAGCCGCCTCGGCCTTGCCGTCCTCGCTCTGCAGGCTCTCATAGACCGCCGCGATCCGCTGGCGGTAGATCTCCGCCATGTTCGGATGCAAAAGGGGCGGTGGCTCCTCAGCGTTTGCCAGCAGCTCTGTCGATTCGGCCTTTCGAGCTTCAAGACCACCGATCTTGTCCTTGAGCTGAGCGCCAGGCACACCATCCAGGATGGCTTGGATCGCTCTATCCAAGTCCCGCTGGACGCGCTCCAACTCTTTGCGCTGACTGATGATGTCGGCGCTGCGCTCAATCCGCAGCCGGTTCACCTCGCGGGTGAACTCGTCGCAGAATTCCTTAAAGAGTTCGGGCTCCATGAGATGCGTCCGCAAGCCGCTCAGCACCGAGGCTTCCAGCGCGTCTCGCCGGATATTCAGGCGGTTGTCGCAGGTGCCTTTGTTCCGCGACGTCGCACAGCCGAGCAGATCTTTCGAGATCATCGTATAGCCGCCGCCACAGCAGCCGCACTTCACGAGGCCGGCGAACAGGTGCTTCGGGCGCCGCCGTTCATTCAACGCATTCTCGCCGGGCTCAGACGTCTCATAGGCGAGCGACTGCTGGCGTGCCTTCGCCGCATCCCAGACTTCCTGATCAACGATGCGCATCTCCGGCACATCCTGAATCACCCACTCGGATTGAGGATTAAGAGGCGAGACCCGCTTTCCCGTGTCCGGGTCTTTCAGATAGCGAAGCCGGTTCCAGACGAGGCGGCCGACATAGAGTTCGTTGTTGAGGATGCCGACGCCGCGCTTCGGATTGCCATGAATCGTCGACGGTCCCCACTCGGCGCCTTGCGGCCCTGGCACGCCTTGCTTGTTCAACTCAAAGGCAATCGAGCGCGACGACTTGCCGGCAATGTAGTCCGCGAAGATACGGCGCACGACGGCGGCTTCCGCCTCGTTAATTGTCCGATCGCCACGGATCGGCTCGCCATTTGCCGCGAACTGCTTCACCACGTCGTAGCCGAAGCACAGCCCGCCACCGGACTTGCCGTCCTCGACGCGGCCGCGCAGCCCGCGGCGTGTCTTGTCGGCCAGGTCCTTCAGGAAGAGCGCGTTCATCGTGCCTTTGAGACCGACATGCAGATGCGTCACGTCGCCTTCGGATAGCGTGACGATACGCACGCCGGCGAAAGCCATGCGCTTGAGCAGTCCGGCGATGTCTTCCTGATCGCGGCTCAGGCGATCCATCGCTTCCGCAAGCACGACGACGAATTTGCCGCGCGTCGCGTCGCAGATCAGCTCTTGAATGCCGGGACGCGGGAGCGACGCACCGGAGATCGCGCGGTCGGTATAGCTGTCGACGACCGTTCAGCCTTGCTTCTCGGCATGCAGGCGGCAGAGCCGCAACTGATCCTCGATCGAGGCGTCTCGCTGATTGTCCGATGAGCAGCGGGCGTAGAGCGCGACCTTCACGAGGCGACCTCCTTACTCCGGGAGGCGGTCTCGCGTCCGGCTGTCTGTTTCGGCTTGAACGAAGTCACGTGCGGCCTGCCGGGCCAGCAGACGGACCAGATTGACGAGGCGAGGATCTGGCTTCGAGGACGCAGGCACAGCCGGTTCGCGGGCCGCGTCGGCGACCACGTCCTCGCGCGGAACACCCCGCTTCGAGACAATGATGCCAAGCGACAGCTCGTTGGCAAGGCAAAAACGTATTTTAAATCAATGGCTTGCTTCGCGCCGGAGCGGATGCAGGCGGTGGACAGCGTAGCGGCGGTGCGCGGGTCGATGGCCATCGTAGCAATAGTATTTTTGTCATCGCCTTCCTTGAAAGAGGGACGTCTTGTCATGATGGCAATGGCCAGCACCCCAAATCCGTGGGACGGACCGTCTTCATTTGCAGGGACCGATACCAATTCCATCAGCCTTGCACTCCAAAGAAAACACGGCTATATA
This sequence comes from Rhizobium sp. WW_1, assembly GCF_003610155.1. Lineage (NCBI taxonomy): Bacteria > Pseudomonadati > Pseudomonadota > Alphaproteobacteria > Hyphomicrobiales > Rhizobiaceae > Rhizobium > Rhizobium sp. WW_1. The sequence goes on along the minus strand of NZ_RAIN01000022.1, from coordinate 46,873 downwards.
TCTGGATATAGCATGGAGGCACGCGATGAGCAACAGCGCGCAGAAGAGAGCCCTTGAGAATTATCGGTCCCGGCTGACTGAGCGTGGCATCGCGCGGTTCGAGATTCAGGCGCTCGACGCCGATCGCGATCTGCTCCGATCCCTTGCCCGGAAATTGACGGAGGAAGGTCCGGAAGCTGGGCAACTTCGCCGGACGATACAGCAGGCCGTGGCAGGCGAGCCTCCGAAAGCGGGCGGTATTCTCGCCGCGCTGCGTCGCTCACCTATGGTAGGCGCCGATCTCGACCTCAGCCGGCCGCGAGAAGATGGGCGTAAGATCGATCTGTGACGCGCTATCTCCTCGACACCAATATCATCAGCAACATCATAAAGCCGGAACCGTCGGGCTCGCTGCTGGCTTGGATGGGCGCGCAGAAGGACGACGACCTTTTCATTGCTTCGCTTACCGTCGCCGAAATCCATCGAGGCATCTTGGAGAAGCCGAAAGGCAAGAAGCGTAGCAGCCTTGAAACTTGGTTCCTCGGCTCAGAAGGGCCGCAAGCGCTGTTCGCTGGCCGCATCCTATCGTTCGACGACAAGGCGGGTTTGATCTGGGCGCGGCTGATGGCCAACGGTAAAGCCAAGGGCCGTTCGCGAAGCGCGCTAGACACAATCATTGCCGCCGTCGCCGAAGCCAACGACTGCATCGTCGTGACCGACAATGAAAAGGATTTCGAGGACGTTCAGATTATCAACCCGCTCCGTAGCTCTGAGAGCTGGGAGGTGGGTAAGTGACGATAGCGCGCACGGTCCGCCCGATTCATTTCGAGGATTTCAGCGGCAGCGAGTTCGAACGCCTCGTGTTCGCCTACCATCTTTGCGATGGCTGGACTGATCTGGCTTGGTTCGGCCAGACGGGAAGCGACCAAGGGCGGGATATTGTCGGCACACGTCCGTTCGACGAACACCCGGACGAACGAACGGTAGATCCCAGTTCGCAGTAGACGGAGCTCGTCTTCAGCGGCCTCTTCTGCAATTTCGTCGATCATGATTTCGGGCTGCTATCGCTTCCGTCAGACCAGCGCTAGCCTCACTCTTTTAGGCGATCCTTCATGTCGAAGGGCGAGTTCTCCGTGGGCACGCGTTAGCGCTGGCTTGCCTTGCAAAGTTCGGCAAATGGCAATGTCGCGTTACGCGCGCACCCCACCAGCAAAGACGATGAAAGGATATCCAAGCGAATTCAGCCGAAGTACATGTACTTCATTCGTTTAGCTCTTAGCATTGATGGGACGCAGGTTCGATTCTTTTCAAGAGCAAAGATGCTCGGAACATATACCCTGCGAATTTCCATGAGCCCGTCACAGCTTAACTGGCTCGGCACAGCCTAACAGGATTGCTTGGCTCATCTGCCGGTAGCGTGCGGTGATTTCCTCTGGCGAAGGTGCGAAAAAGCTTTGGTTGGTTCCCCGAGCACCGTCACAGAGAAGTTGCACCAAAGTTTCGACCGATATCGAAGGCCGAAGTGTCAGTTGGCCGTTTGCCATGAGCTGTTTGAGCAATGCGGCGAAATCGGCTTGGAAAACGGTTGCAGCTTCGACCATCTCCGGACGGCATAGGCGAAACGCGTAGTCGTTGACTTCGAGCGCGAAGGGTGAAAGCACCAATTTTCTTCTCGTATCGCCATATCGAACATCCAGTACCGCTGTGACGATATCAAGCACATCGGCGCCAGCCGAAAACAGCTTTGTGCCTTCGCTAAGACTGCCTTGTCGGGTCCGTTGGTTGTTTTGGCGAACCATTGCCTGAAAGGCTTCTTCCTTGCTGCTGAAGTGATGATAGAGGCCCCGGCGCGTAATATTGCAATATTTTGCCAGTTTGCTCATTGTCATGGCTTCATAGCCATGATCGAGAAAACTCTGGGTAATATTGGAAACCAGGACTTCGTAAGCCGACATGCAACGCGCTTTCAACGATTCTCTCGGGTCAATCTATAAGATGCGGCGTGAACATCGAGCAAAAATGGCATGCATTCGGTACACGGTCACTCTGAGGATTGCTGATCGTCATGCAAAGTTCTCGTGGCGCGAACCGGGACAGCAGCCTGACAATCCTGATCTTCAAACGTGGCTTTGTCCCGATAGACGCGATTTTCATACCGCGCGTGCCGCTGTGTTGTCCGATTCGAGCTTGTAGTTGAAGATGGCCACCAACGCCAAAGCCGACGAGACGACGAGAGCGGCACTCGATACGATGCTGAGTGCGACGCCAATCTTGTTTGGATCGCCGATGATGTTCTGGCTGACAAACCCGACCACTGTGGGGCCGACGCCCATGCCGATGAGTGTCACAATCAGGATGCCGACAGCGCTCGAGATGCCACGCATACGGGACGGTGTGATGTCCTGAAGCGCAGGAGGACCGTTCGCAACGATGACTGTGGAAAAAAATGTTGCGATAGATATCAAGGTAAGCGCGGCGTTGAGGGTCGAAGCAAAGGGTACTGCCGCAGCGAACAGCGATGCAGCCAGGGCAGCGCCGCACATAAGGATGGGGCGAGCCGCCGCAATACCACGTCGAACCAGGCTATCGCCGAGTACCGCGCCAAAGATCAGCCCCGATACACTCGAGGCAATCAAGAGTGGTCCGAGGCTAAAGCCGATGGCGACTAACGGCATATGAAAGGTGCGGATCAACACGGTGGGGATCCATGCGCTGTAGCTATAGGCTTGGGTCGCTGCAAAGGCCAGGCAGAAATAAAGGCTCGCGAGTTCTACTCGATTATTCAAAAAATAGGCGCGGATCTCGGCCATGCCCGGTACTGGGGCTGGAACAGTTCCGGAATGCTTGCGGGGTTCCTTAAGGCTTGCAGCCCAAAGGGCGACAACGATGCCAGGCAGTCCGATGAAGACGAATACCATCTGCCATATGTGCTGCATGCCCGGCAGAACGAAGATGTTCCCTGCGCTCGACAATTCATGAAGAACCGTCGCTGCCAAAACAAGCGATAGACCGGCTCCGATGAATGCGCCGGTGCTGTAAATGCTTATTGCAAGTCCGCGTCGCCGGGTGGGGAACAAATCGCTGATCAGGGAATAGGCGGCGGGTGTGAGGGCTGCTTCCCCCAATGCGACACCTGTCCGGCACAGCAAAAGAGCTCCGAAACTGCCTGCGAAGCCGCAAGCGGCTGTCATGATGCTCCAGAGCGCGATTCCTATTGCGGCAATCCGCACACGGTTTCCGGTATCAACCCAGCGGCCCAGCGGCAATCCAGCGGTTGCCAGCACAATGGCGAAGGTGAAACCCTGCAGCAGGCCGATCTGCAGATCTGTCAGATGAAGGTCCTGTCTCAGCGGCTCCACCAGGAGACCAAGTATTTGCCGGTCGAGATAAGACAAGGTGGAAGCGATGGTCAGAACGCCCAAGGTGTACGACGGATTAATCGGTCTTGGTAAGGGCATTCGCTCAGGTCCTCTCGGCAATCCGGTGGTTTGGCGACGACGTGAAGCGCGCTTTAGAATTCTCCGCCTCAGCGCGCGAGCACCATTCGACACCGGTCGATTTCTCAGATCGCAATAATATGAGAAACATTCTCGTTGACAAGTGACGGGTGATCCGGCATTTATTTCTCATATTTTTAAAATGTGAGAAGTTTTTAGACTTCGCCAAAGAATTGCGGGTCGACGCAGCGCTCCTAGTCAGCAAGTGGACCGGAACGATCTGACGAGGACTTCGGATGGTTTCGTTGGCGGATTCGCTAGCCGGAGATCGCATTCTTGGGACAGATGATAGAATTTCCGGACGCATTTCCATCTGTTGAAGGCGAGGAAGCAAACGATCGATTGCGGGGCGGTGTGAGCGATATGATTTCACGCGCTGCCTTCCCATCTGTCGTCTTTTTCCTGGCTTCGGCGATGTTCGAGGCTCATAAGCAATCGCCGCGTGCCGCAGCGCTGTTTGCAACACAGCAGCGTTGGCTCCTAAGCCATGCCGCAGTCGCCCACTTTTTTAACCCCATCGGCGAAGTAGAGCCGGGTCTTAGCCGTAGAAGTCTTGGCCTTCTGGCAACCTTCCTTGGTCTCGCGAGCCGCAATACAGCCTATACCTTCTTTGATGAATCGATGAAGTATGGCGTCATTCAGGCGATCGATAGTCAGGTCGCTGGCCATCGTGGGCGGGCCAAACCATCGCCTGATTCCCTGTCTCTCCTGGCGCTCTGGTACAATCTGCATTTCCAGGCGCTCGATCTGCTCGATGACGGACAAAGATATGTGCAATTCTCCACGCGATGGGAGAGCCTGCTTCCGTCGATCCAGCCGGTCGTGGCGAATGCTCTGTTCTTCACTCCCGAAGTGCGCACGCCAGGACCGCTCTACAGGATCTTCAGCTGGATCGATTCGGGTGGCTGGGTGATGGATCGGCTGATCGCAGGCGTCGATAGGCAAAGCTTCCCGCAGCCGGAGCGATATCTTACGGATGTCAGCTCCATTGCATATCTGGCGCGAGCGACCGGTCTTTCTGGCGCGCATACCAGCCGCAAGATCTCGGAAGCTCAGGCGATTGGAGGACTTGGCTGGGCTGGGCGGCCGGGACATTCGCCGATGTGGATTTCGCGCGGCTTTTACGAGGAATATGCGGCGTTTCAGGCGCAAAAGCTGATCATCCTCGATGGCGCGCTCGCCAACGCTTTAAGCGGTGGGGCGGCGATTTCTCAAGGAGCCCGCAATTGCGAATAAGACGGCCTGTCTTCCTTGGCACCTGCCGACAATTGCCAGCGGAAAGTCCTCAAGATCTCCCAAGTCAAAAATGGATGCTGACCTCTGTAGCCAACTTTATTAGTCCTGCTGCGGGAAGGGGTTGTGCTGGCAATTTTCGACCATTCCTTGCGGAGTTTCTTCCAACACGACCGCGTATGCTGAGATTGAGGTTCATTTTGACTTTCGGATACCGTTTTTTCCGATCCTTGGGACTGGCCGCGAGCGTTGCAGTGATGGCGCCGGCATGTCTTGCCTTTGCGCAGACGGCCTCGCAGGTGACGCCGCAGAGCTTCGAACCGCAGTTGCAGAAGCAGAACAGCGGCATCGTCATTCCCGAAGCGTCCGGTCCTGTCGCCCCCAAGGGGGCGGAGAAGCTCACCGTCCGACTGAAGGCCGTCAAGGTCGAAGGCGGGCTTCCAGGCTTTGCCGAGGATGAAGCGCGCCTGAAGAAGAACCTGACTGGCAGCCCTGTGACGGCAGCCGCCCTCTTCGAGGCGGCGGGTCAGCTCGAGCGGGCCTACGGCGCCAAGGGATACGGCCTGGTGCGTGTGGTGTTGCCGGCACAGCGCCTGATCGATGGCGCGACCTTGCGCATCGTCGTCATCAATGGCTTCGTCGAAAGCATCGACACCTCGCATCTTCCCGAGAATATCCGCGAACGCATTGCCAAGATGCTCTCGCCGCTGGTGGGCGAGAAGGGGATGTCCAACGATGAGATCGAGCGTCGGCTGCTTTTGGCCGGCGACCTGCCGGGCACGGTGCTGCGTTCGACGCTGTCGCGCGGCACGAAGCCCGGCGGCAGCGTGCTGACGATCGAGGCGCGCTACAAGCCAGTCACGGGCTTCGTCTCGGGCGACAACAATTCCACCGACGCGCTCGGCAAATACAACACCGGCGTCGGTCTGGACTTCAATTCCGTGTTCGGCTTCGGCGAGCTCTTCTATCTGAGAGCCTCTGGTGCGCCGCGTTTCGGCGGTGACGAAGGCTATTTCACCGGCGCGCCGCGCAACCGGTCTTTGGCCGGGGGTGTAACCCTGCCGATCGGCATCGACGGGCTGACGCTGAACCTTGAAGCCACCGCGTCGCGCACGACGCCGGAGGCGAGCACATTCGGTCTGCAGTTCATGTCGGACTTCACGCGCTATTCGGCCCGGCTTGCCTACCCGCTGATCCGCTCACGCGAGTTCACGCTTAACCTCAATGGCGGCTTCGATGCGCAGGACGAAGAACTTCAGTTTCTCAATGGCGGCGGTGTCGCACTGTCGAAGGATCGGCTGCGCATCCTGCGCACAGGCGCGGATCTTTCCTGGTATGTATCCGGCGATGCCCTTGTCAGCGCCGGCCTGACTGGGTCTTTCGGCATCAATGGGCTTGGGGCACGCAGCGCGGCCGATGCCGATGGCAGCGGCACGCCCTTATCACGCCAAGGCGCGGATGCCGATTTCCAGAAGGTCGAGGTCAATCTCGGCTATCGCCAGCCGATCGCCGAGCATCTGGTCTTCGATCTCCGCGCGAAGGCGCAGACCTCCTTCGGCCAACCGCTGCTCAATTCCGAGCAGATCGGCCTCGTCTCCTCCTCAGGCCTGTCGAACTTCCCAACCGGCTCGATGCAGGGCGATTCAGGCTTCGTGCTGCGCGCCGAGGCGCAGTTCCCTTTCATTGCCAGCTTCACCTTGCCGTTCGGCTGGCCGGAATTCCCGGCGCAGCAGGGAACCGGTCTGCCGGATGGAACGACTACGGGCGGCGGCGTGGTGGTTTCGCCTTACCTGTTCGGCGCCTATGGCGGCGCCAAGCTCTACCAGCCGACGGCGCTGGAGAGTGGCTTCTCGCGCGGCGCGGCCTATGGCCTCGGCCTGTGGCTGGCTGCGGCCGAGCAGGCGAGCTTCAACAGCACCAACGTCAATCTTGAATACGGCCGTGTCGAGCACTTCGGCGATGGCTCTAACGACAACCGCTTCACCGTCTCGGCGGCGTTTCAGTTTTAGGATAGCAGCGATGACCCCACAGACGAACCGTCGGACGTTCAGCAATGGAGTGCTTTCGCACAGAACCCGGACGCACAAGGTCCGGCTCGTCGCGCTTCTGGCGTCGACGGCGCTTGCCCACGCGACGGTGGCGCCGGCTCAGTCACTGCCTTCAGGCGGGCAGGTGGCAGCGGGTAGTGCCACGATCGGGACGCCGTCGGCCGGCGCCTTGACCATCAACCAGACGAGCGGCAGCGCCGTCGTCAATTGGCAGAGCTTCAATGTCGGCAAGGCCAATCGCGTCACCTTCGTCCAGCCCGATGCCAATGCGGCCATCCTCAATCGCGTGACCGGTGAGACAAGCTCGACCATATCAGGCCAGATCACTGCTAATGGCCAGGTCTATCTGATCAATCCGAACGGTATTGCGATCACCAGTTCAGGCACGGTCAAGGCAGGCGCCTTCGTCGCCTCGACACTCGGCATCTCCGATGACGACTTCATGAGCGCCAAGAGGAGCTTTACTGGTAATGGCGCCTCTGCCCCGGTGACGAACGCCGGTGCGATCACCATCAATCGCGGCGGCTACATGGCGCTGATCGGTGGCACGGTCGCCAATGCCGGTGTCATCACCGTGCCGATGGGTAAGGCAGCCTTGGGATCCGGCGAACAGGCAACGCTTGATCTGTCCGGCGACGGCTTCCTGCAGGTGGCGGTACCGACCAAGGCGGGCGGCAGTAGGGCGCTGGTCGACAACAGCGGCAAGATTTCTGCCAGAGGCGGCGCGGTGCAGCTCACCGCCGCTGCAGCCAAGGATATGGCGCGGCAGGCGGTCAACATGTCGGGCACGATCGAGGCCAACGGCGTTTCCGGCAAGAGCGGCGATATCACGCTCACCGGCGGCGACGGCGAAGTGGCGGTTTCGGGCACGCTCGATGCCGGCAATGCCGCCGGTAAGGGCGGCAAAGTCACCGTGACGGGCCGGTCGATCAAGCTTGCCTCCGCCAAGGTGAACGCGTCCGGCAAGACCGGCGGCGGCACGGTCAATATCGGCGGCAACCGTCAGGGGAAGGGCCTGCTGCAGCATGCCGAGACGCTTGATGTCGACGCCCATACCGTCATCAATGCCAATGCAGTCACCACGGGCAGTGGCGGCAATGTCGTCTTATGGTCGGACGACCTGACGAACTTTGCCGGCACGATCACGGCGAAGGGTGGCGCGCTTTCGGGCAATGGCGGCGAGGTCGAGGTCTCGGGCAAGGCGCGGCTCTCCTATGCCGGCCTGACGGACCTGACAGCCGCCCACGGTTCCTTCGGCAATCTGCTGCTCGATCCCTACAACGTCACCATCTCGACGGCGACCGACAGCAATTCCTCTGGCTTCACCGCGTCAGGCAATGGCAGCATCATCAATGTCAATACGCTCACCAATGCACTCGCCACCGCAAATGTCATGGTGACAACCGGCTCGTCGTCGGATGCGGCCAATCCGCAGGCGGGCACCATCACGGTGGCCGCGCCGATTGCCTGGACCTCCGGCTCGACGCTGACGCTGAATGCGGCCTCGGATATCAACATCAACGCCCCCGTCACGCTCGGCGCGGGTGGGCTGGCGCTTTCCTCCGGCGGCATCGTCCACTTTGCCGCGCCGGTGACGGTCAAAGGCGCGGGCACCGTCGATATCGAGGCGAGCGATTATGATTTCGGCCTGGCCAATTCCGGCTTCACCGGATCGCTGACCTACGTCAATGCCGATGGCACGGCTGCGACGAGCGATCAGGGCGGCGTGCTGAAGATCAACGGGCAGGCCTATACGCTGCTCTATTCGATGAGCGATCTCGACGGCACCAATGGCGCGCTGAACCTCGCCGGCAATTACGCGCTCGCCCAAAATCTCGACGCGACCGGCAACAGCTATACGACCGGCGTCATCGCGGGCGGCAATTCCGACATTTATGTTCTGGGTGTTTTCTCCGGCACGTTCGAGGGCCTCGGCCACAGGGTCGCGAACCTGACGATCACGGGTAGCGCAGACAATATGGCTGGCGGAAGCTATTATGTCGGTCTCATCGGCGATTCCACCGGCACCATCCGCGATATCGGCGTCACCGGAGCCACGGTCGGTGGGTTGAGCTACGTCGGCGGCCTCGTCGGATATCAATCCGGTGGCTCGATCAGCAACGCCTATGCCACGGGTGCGGTCATTGGGAACGAATATGCCGGTGGCCTCGTCGGCGAAAACGACGGCTCGATCCGCAACGCCTATGCGACGGGTGCGGTTAGACCGTCCGTCAATATCGCTACCTCGTCCGACACTTTCGGCGGCCTGGTGGGCTACAACACCGGCTCGATCAGCAACGCCTATGCGACGGGCGCGGTCAGCGGGGTCGGCGAGCGCGGCGGCGGCCTCGTCGGGCAAAACGACGGCACGATCAGCATCGCCTATGCGACGGGTGCGGTCAGCGGGTTTAACGGCTACGTCGGCGGCCTCGTGGGCTACAACAACGGCTCGATCAGCAACGCCTATGCCACGGGTGCGGCCCGCGTGACCACCGCGCACAATGGTGACTCCGACGTTGGCGGCCTCGTGGGCTACAACGGCGGCTCGATCACCAACGCCTATGCCACGGGTGCGGCCATCGGGAACGCCTATGTCGCCGGCGTTGGCGGCCTCGTGGGCGACAACCGCGGCTCGATCACCAACGCCTATGCCACGGGTGCGGTCAGCGGGAGCGCCTATTTCGGCCTTGGCGGCCTCGCGGGCTATTCGAGTTCTGGTGCCACGGTCACCAATTCCTATTACGACATCAACACCACGGGCTTCAACACCACGAACCAGACCTCCGACCCCTCGGGCGCGACCGGCCTGACGACGGCGCAGTTCCAGGACGGCTCGTCCGCTTCCCGCCTCGGCGGCGCGTTCACCGTGACATCGGGCCTTTACCCCTATCTCACCAGCTTCTTCCCGAACGGGGTGCAGGCGATCTCGGGCAGTGCTTATACGACTGTAGGCCTGACGCCGGCGGGCGTCTTCAATGGTAGCAGGACGCCGGCGAGCTTGGGCCTCAATGGCGCTATCTCCGTGACGGCGTTTGCCAATGGCACGAGCTTCGGCTCGGCCACGACGGGCGCGAACGGCTATTATTACATCTTCGGCGCGGCGGGCTCGATCACAGCGGGCAATTCGCTCGTCGCCTATACCAGCGCCAATGCAACGACCGGCGCGGCCAATTCCGCGACGCTCATGACGGCGACAAGCGCGGCCAACCAATCCGGCCTCAATCTCTTTGGCAATGCGTTGACCGTTGCGACCTCGGCGACGACGCTGTCATCCGCCGAGGCCGGCGCCACTTTAAGCAGCGCGCGGGCCAGCGCCATCACCGCCGCCGGCGGCGATGCAACGGCAAGCGCGGCCATCAACGCCATCACGGGCCAAGGGTTCATCGCAACCGGTGCCAGCTTCACCATCGATCAAGCGGTCGATACGGCCAACACGCTCTTCGTAGGGACGACCGCCGCCGGCGCGCCGGTCACGGTCGCGAATGCCATCACCATCGAAAACGGCGGCAGCGTCGGGCTTGTGGCCGCCGGCGCTCTGACGGTGAATGCGCCCATTACAGTCAAGGGTGCAGGCGGCGTTGGGCTGGGCTTCGACCAGAACACGACGACGCCGTCCGTCACCGATCTCTCGTTCGGCCTGACGCCGGCGGGCTTCAAGGGCGGTGTTACCTTCGCCAACGCCGATGGCTCGGCGGCGACGTCAAGCCAAGGCGGCACGCTCGCGATCAACGGGCAAGCCTATAAGTTGCTCTACAACAACTCGGATTTGGCGCTCTTCGTCCTGATGAACCCCGACGTTAATTACGCGCTCGCCGGCAATCTCGACGCGACCGGCTTCAACACGGGCGACTTTGTCAGAATTTCGCAAGACGGTTTTTTCTCCGGCACGTTCGAGGGCCTCGGCCACACGGTCGCGAACCTGACGATTGCTGGCGGCTCAGATGCGTATGAGGGTCTCATCGGCTATTCCATGGGCACCATCCGCGACATCGGATTCACCGGCGGCGAGGTCAGCGGGGACAGCCACGTCGGCTGGCTCGTCGGCCAGAACCTGGGCACGGTCAGCAACGTCTATGCGACGGGCATCGCCAACGGTGCCTCCTATGTCGGCGGCATCGCCGGGGAAAACGACGGCACGATCAGCAACGCCTATGCGACGGGTGCGGTCGGCGGGAACAACACCGTCGGCGGCATCGCCGGCCAAAATGTCGGTACGATCAGCAATGCCTATGCCACGGGTACGGTCAACGGGGGCAGCTCCATCGGCGGCATCGCCGGCTATAACGGCGGCACGATCAGCAACGCCTATGCGACGGGCGCGGTCGGTGTGGTCGGCGGGCTCAGCTCCATCGGCGGCCTCGTCGGCTATAACCGGGGCACGATCAGCAACGCCTATGCGACGGGTGCTGTCAGCGGAAGCAGCAATGTCGGCGGTCTCGCCGGCCAAAATGTCGGCACGATCAGCCACGCCTATTGGGACACATCGACGAGCGGGACCACAACCGGCATCGGTTCGGACGGCAACAATCAATCCGGCAATATCACCGGCCTGACGACGGCTGAGATGCTGGACCCCTTCACCTTCATCACTGCCGGATGGGATTTCGCCAGCGTCTGGGGCAAGTCGACGACGGGCGCCAATGGTGGTTATATGATGCTGCGCTCGCTCAGCAGCGGGTTCTATGACGACTATGTCAAGATCGGCAACGGCAGCCGTATCTATGGCGACGCCAATTCCACGATCGCCGGCGCGACGCTGTCGGGCCTCGGCACAGGCAATGTCTCGCTTGCCTGGGGCAGCGCGATTACGGGCAGGACCAATGCCGGAACCTACAACTATTCCGACCCCGATATCGTCTCGGTGACGGAGAACGGCTCCCGCACGGCCTATGTCGATTATGGCGGCACGCTGACGATTTCGCAGCGCGTGCTGAACCTTTCGGGCAGTAGCACCTATAACGGCACAACCAATGTCGCAGCCCCAGGTCTCTCGCTCAGCAATCTCGCCAATGGCGAGACGCTGACGCTGATCGGCGGGGGCTCCATGGCCGACAAGAATGTCGGCACCGGCAAGGTGCTGTCGCTCGGCACGCTGGCTCTGGGTAACAGCATCAATGGTGATGGCGGCCTTGCCTCGAACTATACGCTGATCGGCGGCACCGACACGGTCGACATTGCCAAAGCGACGATCTCGTCGATCTCAGGCATCACGGCCGGCAACAAGATCTATGACGGCAATGCGAACGCGACGCTGAACACTTCCGGTGTGGTCTTCAATGGCATGGCGGCGGGCGACAGCTTGACCCTCGGCAATGGCGTCACCGGCGCCTTCTCTGACAGGAATGCCGGCACCGGCAAGACTGTGACGATCTCGGGCCTCCTGCTCAACGGTACGGATGCCGGCAACTATACGCTTGCCCTGGATACGGCGACGACCACGGCCGATATCACCAAGGCGACGATCTCTGACATCACCGGCATCACGGCGAACAACAAGACCTATAATGGCAACACGACTGCCGTACTGAACACCGCGGGTGCGGGCTTCACCGGCATCGTCGCCGGCGACACGCTAACGGTTGCGACCGCGACCGGCACGTTCTCCGACAAAAATGCCGGCGCCGGCAAGACGGTCACCATCTCCGGCTTGACGCTCGGCGGCGCGGATGTCGGCAATTATGCGCTTGCCTCCGATGCGGCGACGACCACGGCCGATATCGCCAAGGCGACAATCTCTGACATCACCGGCATCACGGCGAACAACAAGACCTATAATGGCAACACGACTGCCGTACTGAACACCGCGGGTGCGGGCTTCACCGGCATCGTCGCCGGCGACACGCTAACGGTTGCGACCGCGACCGGCACCTTCTCCGACAAGAATGCCGGTTCGGTCAAGACGGTTAACATCTCCGACTTAACGCTCGGCGGCGCGGACAACGGCAACTATACGCTTGCCTCCGATACGGCGACGACCACGGCCGACATCACCAAGGCCTATGTGTTCTTCGGCGGCACCAGCGTCAACACCAAGACCTATGACGGGACGACCGCAGCCACCGTCAATATCTACACGATACCGATCAACGGCGATGACATGCAAGTTGGCTACACGAGCGCCAACTTCTCCGACAAGAATGCCGGCATGTCCAAGACGGTCGCCGTCGATGGACTTTACATAAGCGGCGCCGACGCCAACAATTACCAACTTGGCATCGCCAACACGACCAGCTACGGCACCATAACCCCTGCCATCATCTCTGCGATCACCGGCATCACCGCCGGCAACAAGACCTATGACGGCACGACCAATGTGGCGTTGAACACTGCAGGCGCCGTCTTCAATGGCATGATCGCAGGCGATAGCCTGACGGTCGGCACCGCGCTCGGCGCCTTTTCCAATGCCAATGCCGGTACCGGCAAAACGATCGGCATCTCCGGACTGACGCTTGGCGGAGCCGACGCGCAGAACTACAGGCTGGATACGAATACGGCCACGACGCTCGCCGATATCGGCCAGCGTGTCGTCAACCTCTCGGGCAGCCGCACCTATAACGGTTCGACGGATCTCGAGGCCTCGATCTTCACGCTGTCGAACCTGGCCGGCGGCGAAACGCTGACTCTGTCCGGCACCGGCACCATGGCCGACAAGAATGCCGGCTCGGGCAAGGGCGTGACGCTTGCGTCACTGGCTCTGGGCGATGGCACGAATGGCGGCCTTGCCTCAAACTACACGCTGGCGGGCGGCACGGATACGGTCGATATCGCCAGGGCTATGATCTCATCGATCGGCGGGATCATCGCCAACGGCAAGATCTATGACGGTACGAAGGATGCGACGCTGAACACAGCGGGCGCCGTCTTCAGCGGCATGGTGCCGGGGGACACGCTTTCGCTAGGCAACGGCTTCAGCGGCGCCTTTTCCGACAAGAACGCCGGCACGGGCAAGACGGTCACCATCTCCGGCCTGTCGCTCGGCGGGGCGGATGCCGGCAACTATACGCTTGCTTACAACACGGCCACGACACTTGCCGACATCGCCAAGCGCGCCATCACGGTCACGACCGACGGCGCACACCGTACCTATGGCGATGCCAATCCGGGCTTCACCTATACCGTCGGCGGGAGCGGCCTCGTCGCAGGCGATACGCTCTCGGGAGCGTTGGCTACCTCCGCGACGACGGCGTCGGGGATCGGCAACTACGGCATCACGCTCGGCACGCTTGCTAACTCGAACTACGACATCAGCTATACGGGTGCCGACCTGGCAATCACCCCGCGGGCACTGACAGTGACGGCGGATGCGAAATCGAAGACCTACGGTGATGCCAACCCGGCGCTGACCTATACAACCTCAGGCTTGGTCAACAACGACACGCTCTCCGGATCGCTTGTGACTTCAGCAGGACAATATTCCGGCGTGGGCGGCTACGGGATCACTCTCGGCAGCCTCGGCAACGCCAATTACGCGATCACCTATAATGCGGCCAATCTGACGGTCACTCCGCGTGCGCTGACGGTAGCGGCGGATGCGAAGTCGAAGATCTATGGCGACGCAAACCCGGCGCTGAGCTACGCGACCTCGGGCCTCGTGAATAACGACACGCTCTCCGGTTCGCTATCGACTTCGGCGGGGCAGTATTCGAATGTTGGCAGCTACGGGATCACTCTCGGCAGCCTTGGTAACGCCAATTACGCGATCACCTACAATGCGGCTAATCTGACGGTCACTCCGCGTGCGCTAACGGTAACGGCGGATGCGAAGTCGAAGACCTATGGCAATGCAAACCCAGCGCTGACTTATACAACCTCGAGCCTTGTCAATGGCGACATGCTCTCC
>NZ_RAIN01000022.1:0-32180 GCF_003610155.1 Rhizobium sp. WW_1 | reverse complement strand
CTGACGGTAACGGCGGATGCGAAGTCGAAGACCTATGGCAATGCAAACCCAGCGCTGACTTATACAACCTCGAGCCTTGTCAATGGCGACATGCTCTCCGGATCACTTTCGACGGCGGCTGGGCAATATTCGAATGTTGGCAGCTACGGGATCACTCTCGGTGGCCTCAGCAATGCCAATTACGCGATCACCTACAATGCCGCCAACCTGACAATCACCCCGCGCGCGCTAACCGTTACGGCGGATGCGCTGTCGAGAGCCTATGGTGATGCCAATCCGGCGCTGACCTACGCGACCTCGGGCCTGGTCAACAACGACACGCTCTCCGGATCGCTTGCCACAGCAGCAGGGCAATATTCCGATGTCGGCGCCTATGCGATTGCTCAGGGTACTCTGGCCAATGCAAACTACGCCATCAGCTATACGGGTGCCGACCTGGCAATCACCCCGCGGGCGCTGACGGTGACGGCGGGCGCGCTGTCGAAAGTCTATGGGGAGATCAATCCGACGCTGACCTACACCGCTACGGGGCTGGTCAATGGTGACACGCTGTCCGGATCACTCGCGACCACGGCGGGGCAATATGCCAATGTTGGCAGCTATGCCATCACCGGCTCGTTCTCGGCGTCAAACAATTACGCCCTGACTTACGTCGGAGCCAATCTCAGCGTGAACCAACGCGCGATCACGGTGACGGCGGAAGCGAAGTCGAAGACCTATGGCGATGCCAATCCGACACTGACCTATGCCGCGACAGGCCTGCTGAATGGCGACACGCTCTCCGGTTCGCTCTCGACCACGGCGGGGCAAGATTCCGATATCGGTGCCTACGCGATCACGCAAGGGTCGCTAGCCAACGCCAATTACACAATCAGCTACGTGGGCTCAGACCTCACGGTGAACCAGCGTGCCATTACGGTTGCCGCCGACTCACTTAGCCGCCGCTATGGCCTCGCCAATCCGGCACTGACCTATATCGTCGGAGGTGCGGGTCTCGTCAACGGCGACAAGCTTTCGGGAGGGCTCGCCACGTCCGCAACCAGCCTTAGCGAGCCGGGTGCCTATGCGATCACCCAGGGCACGCTACTGGCGTCCGCCAATTATCGCATGAACTTCGTTCCAGGCGTGCTGACCGTGGCAAAGGCCGCCAACCCCGAACCAGGCACACAGGCAAGCTCCGTGATGCCGAGCTTCGATGCCGGCCGCTTTGCGCCGATCCGGCCGGTTTCCGATAGCGCCGAAACCGCGGATGGCAGCCACGACGTGATCACCGATCCACGCTTCGAGGGCACGTTCATTTGCCTCGACAATGGCAACGGCTGCGTTTCGCTTGCGGGCCAGGCGACGCCATAGCTACGATACACAGTCCGCCGGATGCTGGCCGTCCGGCGGACCGAGCCGTCACGTGCGGTCGGACCCCAACCATATGAAAGGAACCCATTCTAATGACGTCATCCCGCTATTTGCCGAAGGCTTCAGTGCTGGCGGCAATGCTCGCTCTCGTCGGCGGCACCGTGACCGCCGCCCCGCTGCCGGGCGGGGCCAGCTCACTGGTCGAGACCTACGACGATTGGGGCGTTGTGTGCCAGATGCAGGCCAACGCTCCATCCTGCCTCGCCCGACAGGTCCAAACCAGCAATCAGACGAAGCAGACCGTCCTGGCTGTCGAGATCGGCAAGGCAGCTGACGGCAAGTTCCGGGGCACGCTGGTGCTACCGCTCGGACTGGCACTACCCCAGGGCGCTCAGTTGAAGGTCGACGATGCCCCTCTCGGCAATACTCTGTCGTTCTCGACCTGCCTGCCACAAGGCTGCCTCGTGCCGCTGACCTTCGAAGCAGACACGATTGCGAAGCTCAGGACGGGCAAGGCCCTCAACGTTACCGTTTCCGCTGCCAGCCCGGTCCAACCGTTGACCCTGGCTGTGTCCCTGAAGGGTCTTGCCGGCGCGCTCAATCGTATTGCCGACCTCACCAAATAGCGCTGTCAACCCCCGATGGCTGAAAGCATCCGGAAGTCCGCAGGCATAGGAAGTCTGCTACCGCTGCCCGTGATAATCTCCAAAACGCTATCATGGATGTTGGTGCATGGAGATAAGGTCAGTCCAAATTGTATTGGCTTTCAATTGCTTGATTAAGGATCAGTGGAGCGGAGAATGTATGTCCTTGGTTCATACCCCCTCAAGGCGAGCCTATAACGCTGTACTTTCAGCTAAAAATTGTTGCCAAACTGGCATCAGGCTTTCTAGGTCAAGGTGGTAATTTCTCGATCGTCAAACATTTGTCGTGCTTAGCTTGTTCTTTAAGTTGCGGCACATAGGGTGCCCATGGAGGTAGTCATGACCAAATTCGCGCTCTACGTTCCGCTTGAGGCAAAGCCCGGCAAGGAAGCGGCGGTCGCCGAATTTCTGCGATCAGCCGTACCGCTGGTCAATGCCGAGCCCGGTACAATTTCCTGGTATGCGATTCAGGAGGGTCCAAGTTCGTTCGCAATCTTTGACACGTTCGACGATGAGGACGGAAGGGATGCCCACTTGAACGGCCAGGTCGCTGCTGCTTTGATGGCAAAGGCAGAGGAAGGGGACCTGTTCGCTAAGCCGCCACTGATCCATAAGCTGTCTATCCTTGCGGATAAGCGGTCATAAGTGCGTACTGTCGTTGTGATGCCGACAGAAAAATTCTCGCTTTCTCAGCAGAAGATATGAGAATGGCGTCAGGGTGACCTGGCGCCCGTAACTCGCTTTGGCCTATCGCTCATGCCTTCTGGGCAGATTTTCCGCCGGTCCTGCCCGATCATCTTGACGTTGACGGCTCTGCGGCCCTGTGGGACCGTGGCCGTCTTGGGACCGGCGTTGGCGTAACGCCTAGTTGAGAGCGTCGTGTGTTCTACACTGGGGGGGGATAATCCGATGCGGATCGCGATCTTCGTGCCCACGGACGTGCATTCACTGGAGCTTGCCGGGCTGATGGATGTGTTTGCCGAAGCGAATACTCGCGTCGATAAGGCGTTCTACGAGGTCACGATCGTCGCCGAAGGCGATAGCACGATCCGCTGTGCATCGGGTCTCAGGGTCGAGCCTGACTGCGCTTTCAGAAATTACTCTGGCAATCCGGACACCTTGCTCGTGGCCGGGAGCGTCGGAGTTCCCCACAGCCCGGGTAGGCAGGTTATCGACTGGCTGACCGCTATTGCCTCCCAAACGCGGCGCTACGGCTCCGTCTGCACAGGAGCATTCGTGCTCGGCAGTGCTGGTCTACTCAAAGGCCGGCGCGTCACCACGCATTGGCAGTTCGCGTCACTGCTTGCCGAGCGGTTCCCCGATGCGCACGTGGAAGGCGACCGGGTTTTTCTACGTGACGGTGCGATGATCACGTCGGCGGGATCCAGCGCGGCGATTGACCTCGGTCTTTCCCTCGTCGAGGAGGACCTCGGCCGGGAAGTGGCACTTTACGTCGCTCGCCGGCTCGTCGTGTTCTTGAAGCGACCCGGTGACCAATCACAGTTCAGCGTGCATCTGGCAGCGCAGGCGATCGACCGCAACCGTCTCCACGACGTCCAGCAATATGTCCTGAACCACCCAGCGGACGACCTATCCGTTGCGGCCTTGGCCAAACTCGCGGCGATGAGCACGCGGAATTTCAGCCGTGTTTTCTCTCAGGAGGTGGGGATATCGCCATCGGACTATGTCGACCTGACGCGTATCGACGTTGCGCGCTTCCTTTTGGAAGGGAGCCGTTTGCCGATCGCGTCGATCGCAGAGAAAAGTGGTTTTGGATCGGCGAGCGCGATGCGGCGCGCTTTTGTTTCGCATGTGGGCGTGACGCCGTCCGACTACCGTGATCGCTTCCGTACCTCCGGTGACGGAGCCAGACGCAGTTTGTCCGAAAACGGCTGACCATTGTCCCGAAACCGCCTCGGCTGCGGGTTGCTCCGCCTAAGGTCGGCGTCCATTGTTCCTGCCATGCAAAACTTCGAAAATCCGAATCAACCGGACCTCATAAAGCGTATATCCGGCGAGCCTGGCGAGCGGCTTCCTAGCTCTGACGCGGTCCGGAAAATCCTGCCGACCCTTGTTGAGGGATTGACGGAAGGTGTTGCAATCGGAAAACGGTCAGGCGCCAGTGCGCCCTTATCATACGTAAACAGGGCTTTCGAGCAACTGACGGGGGTATACATGCGATGAGGTTATCGGAAAGGATTGCCGCTACCTGCAGGGTAACGAGCGGGATCAGCTGGAGATCGCCGTTCTGGAACAGTCTCAGTCTGCGGCCCGTCAGGGTGGACGAAGAGCTTTTCTACGTCGGCATACTGCGCGACGTCTCTGCGCTCCAACAGGCCAACACTGCCCTGGACCGCATCGCCAATCTGGACGGCACGACAGGTTGCCTGAACCGCCAATCGTTTCTGCTTGCCGCCGAAGAACGTTTCTCGTCGCATTCAAGCGTGACGCTCCTGGTTGTGAAGCTGGACGTGATCGACTTCCACGACCTCAATACAGGATATGGTTTCGACGTTAGGGATGCTCTCCTTTGTGAGACCGGACGACGGCTGAGGGAATTGGGTGCTGCGCTCGTGGCCGGGATGGGTGCGAATGAATTCGCTTTAGTATTCGACCTTCCGGATGAAACGAGGGCGGAGGCGACCGTGGCGTTGGTATCCGCCTCGCTTGCGGCAGACTTCGTGGTGGCCGGTGCCAATGTCTCCCTGCGGTTCGCAATCGGCTATGCGATCGGCAAGCCTGCGGGGAACGCCATTTCGCTGATCCGGAACGCCGGTACCGCGCCGCACGCAGCCAAGTCCGACCCTCTGGCCGGTCCTCGCCGGTTCGAGGACGCGGACGATGAGCAGGCGCGCCGCCGTCTGCGGATGACGCGCGAATTGAAAGTTGCGGTGGCAAACGATGAGTTCATGTATCACTTCCAGCCCCAGGTTGATCTCCTCACCGGTGAGTGGCTCGGCGCGGAAGCGCTGATCCGCTGGAGCCATCCCCTGTTCGGCACTCAGCTTCCCGTTAGTTTCATCGAAACCGCGGAGAGGTCTGGCCTGCTGCTCGAACTGACCGAGCGAAGCCTGACGACTGTTGCTGCATTCGCCCGTCAGATAAACGCGGACCGCCGCGAGGCTCTGCGTTTTGCGGTGAACGTGTCGGCCGCCGAATTCCTGCGACACGACATGGCGGAGATGCTGGAACGTGTCTTGCGTAAAACCACTGCCGACCCGGCGTGGCTGACCCTTGAGATCACCGAAAGCATGTTCCTAGGCGATAGGCCCGGCGTGATGGACGCATTTCAGCGTCTGCGACTGAGTGGTGTTGGGCTTTCCGTCGATGACTTCGGCACTGGCTATTCGAACTTGCGCTCTCTCGAAACCTTCCCGGTGACCGAGATCAAGATAGATCGCACCTTTGTCAGCGAGCTCGCCACAAGACTCTCCAGAAGAGTAATCGTCCAAGCCATCGTAGACCTGGGACGAGCCCTCGGCTTGACGGTTGTCGCGGAGGGGGTGGAAACCGAGGCCCAACGCGCCATGCTTGCCGAGATGGGTTGTCCGGTTGGCCAGGGCTACCTGTTCGGGCGGCCCGTCGATGCAACAACCTTTGCAGCCACCCTGGCATAACTGCGCCTGGTGATAAGGCAGCCTCAGGGCGACGAATGTGTAAGAGTATGTCTTGCCAAAAAACTTGCGGGCGGAGCGACATCTCGCTCACCCGCTACGATCGCCGCGGTAGGCTACGGGTAAGCAGCTTGGCGTCAGAGTCTGAAAAGGCTGACATAAGCGCCTTTCTTCCCTGTAATTGGCTTTGATGCCGCAGTACAACGATAGTTGCGAAATTCATTATGCGAGCGTTCTTGGGCGGCTCTCCATCACTGTGCCGAACGTAAGTCGGCCGGCATCTGGACAGACTCCGTCGCAACCGTCAGGAGCTCCTCACGATCGCGCAGGCCTTTATTGAAAAGCCTGGCAACAGTTACCGTCAGCCTCCCGACAGCGGCGGGATCGTTCACGATACCCTGAGCACGCGCGACCTCTTTCACGATCCTGGCGCAGACGCGCGCATCTTCCTTCGATGGCAAATTCATGTCTTCTCCGAGTGGCTCGCCCCACGGCGGCTGGGGCGAGCCTTCCCAATCGCCTGTTTAGAAGTCCATGCCGGCGCCGGCCGGCAGGGCCGGAGCGGCGTCCTTCTTGGGCTTCTCGGCGATCATCGCTTCCGTGGTCACAAGGAGACCGGCGACGGAGGCGGCGTCCTGAAGCGCCGTGCGAACCACCTTGGCGGGGTCGATGACGCCTTGCGCGTAGAGATCGCCGTATTCTCCGGTCTGCGCATTCCAGCCGAAGGAGAAGTCGGTTTTCTCGCGCAGTTTGCCGACGATCACCGAACCCTCCGCGCCAGCGTTCTCGGCAATCTGGCGGACAGGCGCTTCGATGGCGCGCCGGACGATCTCGATGCCGACCTTTTGGTCCTGGTTCGCCATCTGCAGATTGTCAAGTGCCTTGACGGCACGCAGCAGCGCAACGCCGCCGCCCGGCAGGATGCCTTCTTCGACAGCGGCACGGGTCGCGTGCAGCGCGTCGTCGACACGGTCCTTCTTCTCCTTGACCTCGACTTCCGTGGAACCGCCGACGCGGATGACGGCGACGCCGCCGGCAAGCTTGGCCAGCCGCTCCTGCAGCTTTTCGCGGTCGTAGTCGGACGTGGTCTCCTCGATCTGCGCCCGGATCTGCGCAACACGGCCGTCAATCTCGCCCTTGGAGCCGACGCCGTCGATGATGGTGGTGTTCTCTTTCTCGATCGCCACCTTCTTGGCCCGTCCGAGCATATTGAGCGTCACGTTCTCGAGCTTGATGCCGAGATCTTCGGAGATGACAGTGCCGCCCGTCAGGATGGCAATATCTTCCAGCATCGCTTTGCGGCGGTCGCCGAAGCCCGGCGCCTTGACAGCCGCAATCTTCAGGCCGCCCCGCAGCTTGTTGACGACGAGCGTTGCAAGCGCTTCACCCTCGACATCCTCAGCAATGATCAGCAGAGGCTTGCTTGACTGCACAACGGCCTCGAGAACCGGCAGCAAGGATTGAAGGTTTGACAGCTTCTTCTCGTGGATGAGGATGTAAGGGTCCTCGAACTCGACCCGCATCTTATCCTGGTTGGTGACGAAGTAGGGGCTGAGGTAGCCACGGTCGAATTGCATGCCTTCCACAACTTCGAGCTCGGTCTCGGCGGTCTTGGCTTCTTCGACGGTGATGACGCCTTCATTGCCGACCTTTTCCATCGCTTCGGCTAGGTACTTGCCGATCTCCTCGTCGCCGTTGGCAGAGACGGTGCCCACCTGGGCGATCTCGGAATTGCTGGTGATCTTGCGGGCGTTGGTCTTCAGTTCCTTCACGACGGCGTCGACGGCAATGTCGATGCCGCGCTTCAGGTCCATCGGGTTCATGCCAGAGGCGACGGCCTTGGCGCCTTCCTTAACGATGGCCTGTGCAAGGACTGTCGCCGTGGTGGTGCCGTCGCCGGCCAGATCGTTGGTCTTTGATGCCACTTCGCGCAGCATCTGTGCCCCCATGTTCTCGAACTTGTCTTCTAGTTCAATTTCCTTGGCGACCGAAACACCGTCCTTGGTAATGCGCGGCGCGCCAAAGGACTTGTCGATCACAACGTTGCGGCCCTTCGGACCAAGCGTGACCTTGACGGCATTGGCAAGAACATCGACCCCACGCAGCATGCGTTCACGGGCATCGCTATGGAACTTGACTTCTTTCGCAGCCATTTCTTTAACTCCTCAATAGGCAGCTATTTGACTGATGGGTTGGAATTGATGGGCGCCTCAGGCGGCTTGTCTCTGCTCGGCCTGGGCTTCGACGACGCCCATGACATCGCTTTCCTTCATGATCAGCAGGTCTTCGCCGTTGATCTTGATCTCGGTACCGGACCATTTGCCGAACAGGACGCGGTCGCCGGCCTTGACGTCGAGCGCCTGAATCTGGCCGGCCTCGTTACGCGCGCCGGGGCCGACGGCGATGACTTCGCCCTCCTGCGGTTTTTCCTTGGCGGTATCAGGAATGATTATGCCGCCTTTGGTCTTCTCTTCGGATTCGACCCGGCGGACGAGAATGCGGTCATGAAGCGGTCGGAACGACATGTTTTCCTCCATTGGACAAAAAAGATTGCTTCGTTTCCCAGCCGGACCGGATGACCAGTCCGGGGGGCGCAAAACCTCGATTGAGCGTTTTGCGCGAAATGATCTGGTTTTGCGGTTTTGCGATTTCAAGGGGAAGAATATAAAAAATTAGCACTCAGAAAAACCTGCTGCTAACACGCTGTAAGGGAACAATAATCGAGCGTTTCCCGTTCAAAAAATCGTTGAGGGAGGCGAAAATTTGCGCCACCATCATCTTGTCACAAAACGGAGATGAAGCATGCGATTTTCATCTGATCTCGAGCGCCAGCTGAATGGCTATGGCATGACCACCGCACACATACTTTACCGCATTCCTGATTTCGCATCCGTGCTGCAGACCTATGTCTGGCAAGACTATGATCTCGCCCCCGATTTTCCCGAGATGCATAAGTTCCTCGACTTCTGGCAAGCGAAGCTAGAGGGGCCGTTGCACTCCGTTCGCTATACACACCAGCGCCTGATCGGTCCAAATGAATGGCGCCGCGTTGATGGAGAATTCAAGCTGCACTGAGGCTTGAATCTGACTTTTCCACTTCCTAGCTCACCCGGCGATCGGGGCTTGGTAAGCCCGATCGCTTGCCACGTCTGTATGGAGTGAGACCACATGGAAGAGACTATTAAAATCATTAAGGATGCCAGCATCGCGGAGAGGGAGGAAATCATTGTCGATTTCGCACGCTGGCTCGAGACGGCCTCGCAAGATGCGCTCGTCTACGGTGAGGGCCGTTTCGCTGTGATGTCGGCCAACATGGCGGAGGCCATCCGCATAAACGCCGACGAGCTGGCACGCAACACTTCCGAAACCACCGAGCGGGTATTGCTCCAAGCCTGTGCGATGATTTCGCAGTTCAGGGCGGCCTATCCGCATCGCGTGCTCAGTCGAGCGGTTCACTGACGACAGAGCAACCCAAGGTCGGTAAATTTTCTTGTAGTAGATCTTGAATCCGAAAATCCCAAAAACCAAATCGTTTGCCGCCAGCCGCTGAAAATAAGGGCTGGCCAAGCTGGGAGCGCTGCTTTCAGCGCTTCTGTAACCATGTTGCTTCAAGGAGGATATGGCTATGGCAACATCTTACGACTACGCACCTCTCTACCGCTCGAGCGTTGGTTTCGACCGGATCTTCAATCTTCTGGAAAACGCCCAGCGCGCCCGTTCGACCAACGATTGGCCGCCTTATGATATCGTCAAAACTGGCGACGACTCATACCGCATCTCGATCGCGGTGGCAGGCTTTGCCCAGGACGATCTCGACGTCAGTTTCCAATCCAATCTGCTGACCGTCACCGGCAAGAAGCAGGAAGTTTCGGCAGATGGCTATCTGCATCGCGGCATCGCCGGTCGCCCGTTCGAACACCGGTTCGAACTTGCCGATCATGTGCGGGTCAATGGGGCTGATCTCAGCAATGGTCTCCTGTCGATCGAGCTCGTCCGTGAGATCCCCGAGGCACTGAAGCCGCGCAAGATCTCGATCCAGACCAGCCCTGCCTTGACATCTGTCGCTCCGGCGCAGATCGAAGCGCAGAAGGCGGCTTGATCTCTAAGTCCACTAGGTCCAAGAGCGCCACCGCGGTGGCGCCCGTCAACATTCCGGGTTGGGAAGGAGAGAGCGATGAAACCCGATATGTTCAGAAAACCTGTCACCATTCTTGTCGGCCTGGGCTTTCCTGCAGAAGTTCGTTCCGTGATGGATGCCTATCGACATCTGGTCGAGTGGCCGGTGTCATTCAGGGACACGGCTCATTCCGTTGCTCTGAAGGCATGTCAAGCAGCGCTCCGCGGCGAAATCGAAGCGGAAACGGCGCGCGGCCTGTTTGCGGCCTTTGTCGACAAGCATGATCTGTTGGCCCCGGATACCGATGTCATCGTCGCCAGGACAGAGATCCGCACATCCGGTGAGGCTGCGATGATACGCGAAAAGTTGCACGAGATCGCCGGCACCGCAACGGCGATGGGACCATTGGTGCTGCTTCCCGGCCTTCGACTGAAACGTCCACGAGATGTATTGCAAGCGCGGGCACTGTCCGTCGATGACAAGCGGACGATCCTGGCGGCATGGGCTTCAGACTACTAAGCAGTCGGTTCGAACCCGGCATTCCGTCACATTCCAGGAACGCCCGAACCGGTTACGATCGATGAGATCAGTGTCGCTCTCCGGGATCTCGACCGTGACTACGCGGACTGACCGTAGTGGTGTTTGGCACGAAAATGCTTTTTCTGCGACTCCATGAGGTTTCGAATAGATGGACCAGTACGATTAGCGCTGTCGTCGAAGGTGCTTTAGCCTGATATGGCTTCGTTCCAACTGGAATGGACTGCGGAAGAGCTGAGACGCGCGGTAAGATCTGCGGGTGTTGCCTTATGGCCGTGGACAATCGACAACGATACATTTTTGATGGACGCGATAGCATACCAGATGTGGGATGTCCCTCGAAAAGGCGCCTTGACCTTTGAAGACCTCTCCGCAAAAATTCATCCGGCCGACCGTGATCGGGTTCGGACCGCATTTGCCGCAATGCGCGCTACCGACGGGCCGTTCGAGATCGATTTTCGTATTTTGACAGAGGCCAAACAGGTCAGTTGGGTCTCTGCACGAGGGCAGGAGAAGGGCCGCGACATCGAGGCACGCAAGATGACAGGCATCTTCCTCGATGTCACCGGGCGCAAGCAGGCCGAGGCAGATCATGAACTTCTTGCCGGCGAGATAAGCCATTGCGTCAAGAACCTCCTGGCCCTTGCGTCAGGCCTGACGGCGATGACGTGATGATCGACAGGAACAAAGGAAGAGAGGGTGTGCCAGCTGACCGAGCGACTAACCGCGCTTGGCCGTGCCCATGACCTTGTGCGACCTCTACCCGATGGCGAGGGGCGGGCAGCGCTGCTTGGAGACATATTCTCGGTCCTGTGGGCGCCATATGATAATGCCGGCGCGTTCGCAGGGAGGGTCCGTGTTGCTGTTCCTCGCATGGGTCTCGGAGAAAAGTCGGCCAGCGGTCTCGCGTTGGTCATTCATGAACTGGCGACGAATTCCCTGAAGTACGGCGTGCTCTCGACCGACGCTGGCCTTCTGGATGTCTCCGGTACTGTAGATGATGGTTTGATTGACATCGTCTGGGCCGAACACGGCGGACCCGTCGACGACCCCGCTTGGCGTTCGAGCGGTGTCGGCAGCAAACTCGTTCAGCGCACGATTGCTGGCCAGTTCCGCGGTAGTATCGGGGATGATTGGACCGCCGGCGGCGTCGTTATCAAGATCCGGATGAGCGAAGCCGCATTAGCGTCCTGAATTCGGAGCGGATGCCTACATGAGAGCGTAGGCCGCCGACGCCCGTCATCCGGGTATTAAGCGTGCATCAAGAGAAACCAACCCGCTGCTCTTAACTGCGTTGCTCAAAGAGACATCAAGCCGCGTATCGTTCCCACCACAGTCGCATGGTCGTATGGCTTTGCGAGAAATGGTATGTCTTCGGCTAAACTACCTTTAGGATTAACTCGCCCTGACGTGACAATGATCTTAATGGGCGGCCAGCGATCTCGCACGAAGGCTGCAAGCTTTATACCATCCATGGTCCCCGGCATATCGATATCGGTAAAAACAACCGCGATTTCGGGATGACGTTCGATCAATTTGATGGCGTCGTCAGCACTACTGGCCGAGAAGACGACGAAACCTTGATCCTCGAGTTCGTCTGCGATCGCCAACCCTATGAGCGCCTCGTCTTCGACAACCAATACAGTGACAGGGAGTGAGCGCATGATGCCTGATCTCCAAGAGAGGATAGCGGCTCTGCTTCAAGCCCTCGAACCAATCGTCCAGTATCGTACAAACTAGCGTTTCTCTCAATGCGTTCCAGTGCGGCTTGGAAATTGCCCTGATAGGGCGGTCTTTCGCCATTGCAAGCGGGCACCCGTAGGAGACACACCGGCAATGTGGGCATTTCAGCGCGTGCAGTAGCTCGCCGGCGAGTAGCAAGTAGTCGTCCTTATATTGATGAGCTTCATGTTTTTTTGATGCCTTGTGATGGATTTTCCAGGGTCTGGCCAGAAGGCGAACGTTGACGATCTGAACTCTGAGAGGAGCTACGGGCGCATGAAGGCGAACATGAACACCGTCGCTGGCAACGAGGGCCCGGTGCTCGACATTGCGCGGCGGTTCCCGCGGATCGACGTGCTCGGGCTAAACCCAGACTCCGTGAAGACTGGTATTCGTGCAAATATCTTCCTGTCGAAGATGCTTCTGCAGTTCTCCGGGGGCTGACGCCGCTTCTCGTGTCTCTGGAGATCGATGGCCGCAGCGGAGCGATGTTCAACAACAATGCGCATGCCATCCTTCCAAGCGAACACCTCCGCGACCTGTCTTATGTTCAGGCCGTCATCAGAGCGTCGAACGACGTGGTGTCGAAGACACTCGGCTAGACCGCGCTGCCGCACGGAACCAGATATGGACCACACGACGACTCTGGTGCGACTAATGCAAACAGCACTTGAAGTCGCAGGCGACGTTGAGGTCTCCAGTCTTTTTATGCCACGGGGTTCGAGTTCGAGCTCTACGGCAGCGACAGAGTGACAAGACCGGCAATGCCGGCGGTGCGATCAAGCATCTGGACGCTCGACCCCGTCCTCGACGACGATGGCGTCCAGTTCCTTCCTGAGGGTGGCGACACTCTTCGCACCGTTGAGCTTCGCAAACTCCACCTGCGCCGCATTCCAGAGAGGCGATGCCTCTTCGTGCAGGGCATCGCCTTCAAGGGTCAGCTCAATGACCCGATAGCGGCCGTCCGTGGGCGAGGGCTTCATCGTAACGAAGCCGTCCCTCTCCAATGTACCGACCATCTTTCCCATGGCTGTACGTTCCACGTCGAGCCGCTCGGCCAACATATTGACGGTGGCGCTTTTCGCCTCTGCGAGGGCGGCGAGGATGAGAAACTGCGTGATGCGCAAGCCGACCGGCTGAAGGTGGGCGTCGTACAGACGGGTGATCTGCCGGCTTGCTCTTCGCATGGCGTTGCAGTTGCATTGGTCGATTCCCAGGGGTTGGTTTGTCGACAGCATTGTCGTTCCTTTCACTCCAATACAGCGGCGTCTTCACGCAGATTGCGGAAGACGCCAAGCATTCGTCAGGCTTCGAGGTTCAAAACAATCCGGGCGGAGGCGAGATGTAGCCCGGCACCTCGTCGGCGAGCGTGCTCTTTAGCAGAACCGTCCCCTTG
Source organism: Rhizobium sp. WW_1 (assembly GCF_003610155.1). Lineage (NCBI taxonomy): Bacteria > Pseudomonadati > Pseudomonadota > Alphaproteobacteria > Hyphomicrobiales > Rhizobiaceae > Rhizobium > Rhizobium sp. WW_1. The sequence goes on along the minus strand of NZ_RAIN01000022.1, from coordinate 18,797 downwards.
TCTGCCATGATCTCGTTTTTCCCTTCGGCAAGCGCATCATAGGTCTGGGTGGCAACGTCGGTGGGATTGGTCTTCGGCACGTCGATACCGTTCGTCAAATCGGTGTCGAGAAACCCGACATGAAGTCCGAGAACCTGGATGCCGCGGTCGACGAGGTGGAATCGCAACTGGTTGGTGTAGCTCCAGGCGGCGGCCTTGGACGCGGCATACGGCGTCAGGTAGGGGCGCGGCAGCCATACGATGTCCGACAGGACGTTGATAATCGCCGCCTTGGGCTGCTTCGACAGGGCGGGCTCAAACGCCTGGGTGACCCGCGCCAGACCATAGTAGTTGGTGTCGAACAGCGCCTTCGACTGGCTTTCAAAGTCCGCAGCCAGAGGATTTTCGATCAGAGCCGCGATGCCGGCATTGTTGATCAGGACCGTGGTATCCGCTGCGATCTCGGCCGCCGTTGCGATCGTTGCGTCATCGGTGACGTCGATGCGGATCGGGACGACGCCCGGCTCGTCGAAACCGCTCGTGTTGCGCATGCCGGCATAAACCTTCTTCGCGCCGCGACGGACCGCCTCCCGGGCAAAGGCGAGGCCCAGACCGCGATTGGCACCGGTGACGAAGACAGTTGCATTCCTGATTTCCATGACACGTCTCCTTGATTGACTAGATGTTCGCCTCGTCCCCGTCTCGGAGATCGAGGAGCGTGGGTTCAAAGAAAAAGCTCTTCGGGTAATTGACCGGAAAGCGCTGTTCGAAGGCTGTTGGCGAGGGCCACGACGGCGTCGACAGGACCCATGCGCACACTGACCCTCGGGACGGCCCCGTCCGGATCGCGATCGATGACGGCGACCGCGTTGAGGCGTTCGCCGCCCGTCAACCTCGCTTCGTATTCGAGAAGTGTCCGCGAGCCGACAGTGCCGATAAAGGTCGGGTTCTGCTCGACGTAGAATGTTCCCACAGCGTCCACGACTTTGCGGATCGTCTCACGACCCACCACCGGGCCGCGCAGGACGGAGCTGATAAGCTCCGCATCCTCGCTCAGATCGTCGAGGAAGGGATGTCGTTCTTCATGCGTGTTGGACATTATCGTTCTCCCCAGTTCGTCTCAATGGAAGGCGTTGCGATACTTGGCGATGAATTCCGGAACCGATAGAGCGGGCGTTCCCGTCAGGCGCTCGACGACGTCGTTGGTACCGGCGAAGATGCCTTCGCGATAATTCTGCGCGACCTCGACGAGATGCTGCACCAGGAAGGGCGGAAACTGGTACAGGTTCTCCATCTTGTCCTTGAAGGTCTCAATCGAGGTCGGCGCGTATTCGATCTTCGCGCCGAGAGCGTCGCTCATCGCGGCGGCGATCTCGGTATGGTTCATTTCCACCGGGCCATGAAGCGTATAGATTTTGCCGCCGTGACCTTCGGGCTTTGCCAGCAGATGAGCGATCACGCGGCCCTGGTCATCGGAGCTGATCGGCGCATGGCGACCGTTCTCGAACGGGAACTCGATCTTCTTCGAGGCCCAGATTTCCTTCGCGAAGTGTGGATATACAAGCCAGTCGGCGAAGAACGTCGGCCTCAGATGGGTCGTCGCGATACCCGACCAGTCAAAGACGCGCTCCGAGATCCAGTGATCCTGGGCCGCATGACTGGTCGACTCCCGACGCGCTGAAATCTGTGACATGTTGACGATCGAGGTAACGCCCGCTTCCTTTGCTGCTTGTGCGAAGTACGCGGCGGCACCCAGGATTCCCGGTGTGATCGGATGCAGGAAATAGGCTGACTTGATACCTTCCATTGCCGAACGGATTTGGTCGATGTCCGTAAAGTCGCCAACGGCGATTTCGACACCCCAGCTGCGCAGGGCTTCTGCGCGGTCGTCATTCGAGCGCACATAAGCTCGAACCTTGTGGCCCATCTTCAGTAACTCGTCGATCGCCGCGCCCCCGGTCCGCCCGGTTGCACCACTGACTAGAATGTTTGCTTCTTCACTCATCATCAATTCTCCAATAAATAAGAGCATATACCCTCGATGGCAATTGATATAGGAGCATATGCCCTTAATGTCAAGTTTTCTTTGAGGGGGTAGCGACTGGAGCGAGCCTACCATTGATGAACTCGTCCATACCTGGCCTGAAAGGTCAAAGCCCAGAGAACACGAGCGGCTCCGGGGATGGTGGAACCCGACACTCGACGAGCTCCGAGAGCAAGAAAGGCCGCCAAATCTCGCGAACGACGCAAATCGGAGCCCGGGGTGCTGCGCGCCGCGGCGATGACGCCCTGTAGCGACTGAAAAAAAGAGTCCGAGCAGATACTTGGAGCTGGGCGGTTAGATCACAAGCATGACACTGCTTGTCACTGAGGTAGCCGCCTCCGCCGGCCTGCTGACGATCGTGCTTGGTTGCGCACACAGCGCGAAGTGGGAAACGGGGGCCATTCGCCGTTCGGGCGTGGCTCACCGCTGCAATCCTGGCGACGCCGTCAGCATCCTACGCAAATCCTGCTGTGACCTTCGCTGCTATCTATGCAACCGGGGCAACGGCTCTGCGTCCGCATACCGAAGCGTGCTTCATCGCCGCGCAGTTGGTCGGAATGCTTCTGGCTCTTGAGATCATCAGGATTGCGTTTGACCGACCCATCAAGGGCATCCAGATAGCGGCCGCGGCGCCGCATTCTACCAAAGGCGGTGCAATGTGACCGAGGGGCTACTCATTTCCAAATCCCTTTGCCCTCCCAGCGAGACGATCGATCGTTTGGCCGAAGCCTTGATCGAGCGGGGCATGAAGGTCTTTTCTCGGATCGATTTCCCAGCCGATGCCGCAGAGGCGTGTCTGTGTCTGGAGACTACCATCCTTCTGGTATTCGGGAATCCAAAGGTTGGCACCGCTCTTCTGCAACAGAACCAACAGAGCGGGATCGATCTGCCGCTGAAGGGCATACAGCTCGGGCGGCGAGCATCTTGCGAATATGCCGGCCGTTCACGACGCAGCACACGATGTGCGTCATACCCTCAGCTTTCCTTGCCATTGAACGCCGACAATGCAGTTCTTTCGAACGCTTTTTTACTGCGTTGATAGCGGGAAGTTTCGCAGGCATCGCTTCAGCGGCGCTCCGGTGCCGTTGATCCTGCAGGCTGAGGTAACTACTATTGGCGTCACTGGGACGCCATCGAAACGGCCGACGCTCTCCTTCCGGTCTGAATGGACAGCGCAGGCGGTGCTAGCGCAAGTTGCCGGTCAAGACCTTGACGCAATCCTGCACCAAACTTCTAGCGGCTCGCAGCTCAAGGCGGGGACAGTAGCACCAAGCGGGCCGCTTCCTCAGCGTCTTTCAGGAGCTCTTTGCGCGGCGCGCCCAACTGCGCGTGCATCGTCAGGCCACGGGCAAGGTCGATGACTTGGCGCGCGCGCGTGGCGACAGGAAAGTCAGACGGGATTTCGCCCGCTTCGATGCCATCGCAGAAACGACGTTCCACGAGTGCCACGCCGCCAGCTGCTGCGTCCTTCAGGAACTGCCTGACCTCAGCGTCGTCTACGAGGGGTGCGACGCATATCATTAGGCACCCTGCGACCGACCCTTCTTCGGTCGCGGCGTCCACAGCGTGCCTCAGGAATCCTGCGAGCGCGTCGCGAAGCGCGGGTGGCGAGAAGAGCGCTTTCGCAGCGCCGGCGCCTTTTCGCTCGGCGTAAGCCCGAAGGACGCGCAGGAAGAGCGTCCGCTTGTCCCCGAACACGGAGTAGAGGCTTTGCCGTCCCACACCCATACCCGCGATGAGATCGTCGATCCCCACTCCGTCGTAGCTTTTAGACCAGAAGATCTGCGTCGCTTTTTTCAGCGCTTCGCTCTCGTTGAAGTTGCGCGGCCGCCCCCGCGACCTGGTCGAATTATTTTGCATTTAGTCCAAAAATCCTTGACCGTTCGATTTGTACGAATATATAAGGTTTCAGTCCATAATTAGCAAGCTAGCTCCTGGCCTCACGACCTGATCCTCTCTGAAGGTGGAACCAAATATGAGACATTCAATCGCTCTGGTCACCGGCGCTACGTCGGGGCTCGGTTATGCCGCAGCTCGCTTGCTCGCCGATGGGGGATGGCAGGAGGTCATCGTAACGGGGCGCATCCTGGCCAAGAGCAAGGAAATCGCCGCCCAGCTTGCCGACGAGACCAAGAAGCGGATCTTCACGCCGCTGGAACTTGATCTCAACAGGGCCGCCAGTGCCACGTCTGCGGTCGCCGAGCTGGTCAAACAAGGTCGCCCGGTCGATTTCCTGCTGCTCAATGCCGGATTGGTCCCGACAAAGAAACGCGTGATCACTACGGAGGGCGTTGAAGCTTCCCAGGCCCCGCTTATCGGCCACCATGAACTGACCGTTGGGCTGCTCAACGCCAACCTGCTGAGCCCCGAAGCGCGGATTGTCATCACCAGCGCGGAGCCTGCTCGCGGGGGTGTGCCCATGTTCAAATATACCGACCTGTCGGCCTTCGCAGCCAAATACTATGGTGGCGACCTAACTGCGGCTGCTGAAGCCCTCATTCGCAGCGGAACAAACGTGAGGTACTCGCCTAACACTGCGTATGCAGATGCGAAACTCATGATCGCCTGGTGGGCTGAGGCGCTGGCGCGCCGCCTACCGTCCGGTATAGCCGTCTACGCTGTCTCGCCCGGGGCGTCGAACGCCACCAACGTCGCACGAAACGCTGGCCCGTTGTTGAAGTATCTGCTGATTCCGATCGTAAACCTCATTCCCGGCATGAATCAGACGCCGGAGGTTGCGGCCAGTCGCTACATCCAGGCATCGGAGTTGGGAACCGACGTCTCAGGGCGATTCTTCGCTTCGGCGAAGGGTAAGTTTTCAGGCCCGATGGAGCTGCAGCGCCAGCCACACCTCCACATTCGCGCCAGTCAGGAGGCTGCGTGGCAGGCCGTCGTCAAGGTCTCCGGCGCCGACTTGTCTCACCCGGCGTCTTTGGGCGCGGTCTCGTGACGCGTGACGCGTGACGCCATCGCGTCGCAGAAATATCATCCGAAATGGTCTAAAAACCAACCGGCGGAATGGCGTCCCAGGAGAATGTGAATGGTACGGTATCAAGATAAGAAGGTGGTGATCCTCGGCGGCACGAGCGGCATGGGTCTCGCGACAGCGAAGATGCTCCTCGATGGAGGCGCGCGCGTTTTGGTGATAGGCCGCTCGCAAGGCGGACTGGACTCGGCGAAGCAGGAGCTTGGGACTGATGCCATCGTGGTTTCGAGCGACGCGCGATCGTTGACCGATATCGATGCCCTCGCCGCTCAGGTGAAGGCCGAGTTCGACACCATCGACTTGCTCTTCGTCAACGCGGGCTTCAGTCCCCCAGCGCCGCTCGCGAACGTCACCGAGGCCATCTACGACGAGATGTTCAACCTCAATGCCAAGGGGCCGTTCTTCGCGGTCCAGAAGTTCGCGCCTCTCTTTAACCGCGGCGGTTCCGTCCTCCTCACGACATCGGTCGCCAACGTCAAGGGACTGCCTGGGCAAGCCACTTATGGCGCGGCCAAGGCCGCACTGCGATCCCTGGCTCGGACCCTCGCAACCGAGCTGCTTCCCCAGGACATCCGCGTCAATGCCGTGTCGCCCGGTCCCATCGCCACGCCGATCCTCGACAAAGTGTTTCCCGATAAGAATGTGGCCGCCCGGGTCCGGGAGAAGACGGTCGACATGATCCCGATGAAGCGCTTCGGGACCTCCGAGGAGATTGCGAAGGCTGTTCTCTTCCTCGCCTTCGACGCGACCTTCACGACCGGTCTTGAGATTCCGGTCGATGGCGGCTGGTCGCAACTCTGAGGGGGCGGGTAAAATGAAGATGCGACGAATTGTGAGCGCCGAGACCAAGGCTGGTGTCGTCATGCAGGTGGACGATCTTCTCGATACCGAAACCGCCGATCGGGTCACGAATATCTGGGGTTTCGACAAGATTCCCCAATTGCCCCTTACGCCTGAGCAGGTTCTCGGTGAATACAAGCGGCTTGGGATCTTCGGGCCAAAGGATTCGCTCCGCGTCGATCTCCAAGTCGTTCCCCCTGAGAAAGCGGGTGAGACGGATCTCGGTGCGTTGATGGCAAAGATCGATTTCGGCACCGGCGGGGGTATGACCCCAAGCGAGCTCGGGGGGGCAATGCACCGGACCGACACTATCGACCTTGCGGTGGTGCTCAAGGGCGAAGTGAATATCGCCTATCCGGGAGAAGACGGGCAAGTGCACACGGTCACCGCCAGAGAAGGCGACCTCTTCGTGCAGAAGGTGCCTTCCACGAATTCCTCAACCGATCGGACGACCCTTGTGTAATCCTGATGTTCGTCTTCGGCACCGAGAGGAAGGCGGCCTAACGGCCATCTAATCCGGGACCCGCGTAGGGCCGATCATCGTTTCCGAGGAGCCTCTGATGACACACACAGCCAAGTATGCAGCGCCGGAGCCTGGGAAAGTTCGCCGCGCCGTCTCAGTCGTGTGGGCCTTCCTGCAAGCGATGCCCACAACGCGAGCGCCGCTCCGTCTACACATTGAAAGCGGGAACCTGACTATGCTGGTAATCAAATTTATCGTTCTCGACCTTCCCCACTTGGCGTCGTGATGATCGGGACGGGCGGCCTCAACTTCGCCGGCCCTCCATTGGCCCGAGAAAAATTTCGCTGTCTGGGGTATGCGGCCGGCTTTTTACCGGGTGGCCGGCAGTCTCAGAGTCGTAATCGAAGCTCGCAACGGATCAAGGTTTCATCCTGCTCTATCCGGAGATGCCCATTCGAACAATCCACAAAGATGCTTCAACTGGTTTCGATTAAGCGCGGTCGCGCGCGACAGCCGCGAGTTGCTTTCCATCAAGCAGATGGTCGACCATACCCTCAAACGATATCGGGCCGATCGAGGCCGCGTTTACATCGTCGGACTGTCAGCTGGGGAGCCATGACAGGCACGCTCGTAACCGTCTAGGAGAGCTGATTGAACCATTCGATCTGGGATCAGAGCGTACAGTCCAAAGAAAGTTTGCGGCCTAATACGACGGCGCACGGCTTAGATTTTGGGTCTCGCCGACCGACAAGTGCACCATCGCACGGCTGGCAATGCGGCCACCAAACTGTGGCGTGAAGCACCTGCCGACCATCACGAAACGGAGCGAGGGGTGCAACGTTGTCCGGACGGCGCATCGCGAATGGTCCCACTCACTGACTAGCATCCGCGGACTCGACACCAAGTGCTCAGAGCCTGATGCTGGCCTCATCAAGAATAATGCCGCCGTTTGATCTTCTGCCGAAGGAGCGGTGCGACCTCATCTTCAACGCATCTGTCGCGTCCCGGCCGGACCTGCTGCAACGAGCTGATCGAGCCCCGCGAGAAACGCCTTAAGCACAGGTGAGGGGTTGTCTGACCGGTAGCCCACCGCCAGATCGATAGTGAGCGGCTCGCCTTTTAGAGGTCGGCTCACCACCGACCACGGGAGAAGAGCCTCCACATAAGCAGGCATAAGCGCCACGCCACGAAGAGACGCGACCAGCGACAAGACGGTCGAGAAATTCTCGACGCGATGGCTGGGTGTAGCATCAACGCCCATTTTCAGGAGATAGTCCTCAACCACCGTCCTTAGTACGATGGCAATATCGGAGAAGCCGACGAGCGTTTCTCCCTCGAGCGATTTCGGGTCGATTTCCTTCCCCTCCGCCAGCGGATGGTCACTGGGGAGAATGACGACGATCGGCTCCTTGGCGATCACATTATAGGTCACGTCCGGTTTCGGCTCTATACGCAGAAAGCCGAGATCGATCTCGCCGTTTTGCAGTGCCTCGGCGAGATCCGGCGAGTACATGCTCGTCACCTTGAACTCGATCTTCGGCAGCTCGGCTCTGAGAATGCGCGTGACGTGGGGAAGCCAATCGACCTCCTGCCCGGTCAGAAAACCAACGGAGAATACCGCCTTCGCCGGCCGCGCGGCACGACGGGCGGCCTGAACCGCCTCGTTCGCCTCGCTGACCGAAACGCGTGCGTGCGTGAGGAAGGCGCGCCCGGCCTCGGTCAACTCAACCCCCCGGGCGCTTCGGCTCAAAAGCGGCGCACCAACCTCGATCTCAAGATCACGAAGTTGCCGACTGAGAGAGGGCTGCGCCGTGTGCAGCCGCTTTTCGGCGGCGAGCGTCACGCTGCCTTCCTCGGCGACGGCGATGAAATAGCGAAGATGGCGAAGCTCCATAGATGCCTCATACCTCAGAGGTATGGGAACCTATCAGACAAAGTCTTTCTCCTGCAAGCATTGAAGGCATAACTATTCTGTCAACGAACAGCGGCGGTCGGCCCTCGCAGAAGCTTGAAGCCAGACCACTGCTTATCACTAAGGCCTGATTTAAGGGGCTAAGGAGAGTTGGCAATGGACGGCAATGTTATACTGATCACGGGCGCACTCGCCGGTATCGGCCGTGCTACGGCCCTGGCAGCCGCGAAAGAAGGCTATAAGGTCGTTGTCTCAGGACGCAACGGTCAGACCGGTGCGGCATTGGAGAGCGAACTCCGTGCCCTCGGCGTGGATGCCGGCTTCATCAAGGCAGATGTCCGCAATGAGCGCGACGTCCAGGCGTTGATCGAGGAAACCGTTGCCCGTTTCGGCCGCCTCGACGTCGCGGTCAACAATGCCGGCACGGAAGGCACACCAGCGCCGATCGTCGATCAGACGCCCGACGCTTACGCGGCGACCTTCGAGACCAACGTGCTCGGCGTTTTGCTCTGCATGAAGCACGAATTGCGCGTCATGCAGCCTCAGGGCTACGGCAGCATCATCAATATATCTTCGACGATGGGCAGCCGTGGTGCCCCGAACGCCTCGCTTTATGTCGCCAGCAAGCATGCCGTCGAAGGCCTGACCAAAACAGGCGCCCTGGAAGCTGCCGCTTTCGGTGTCCGCGTCAACGCGGTGGCACCCGGCCCTGTCGAGACTGGAATGCTCGATCGCTTCACCGGCTCACCGGAGCGCAAGGCCGGGCTTCTTGCCTCGATCCCGCTGCGCCGCGCCGGACAGCCCGAGGAGCTTGCGGATGCCATTCTCTACTTGGCCTCTGGCAAAGCCTCATTCATCACCGGCCAGATCGTCAACGTCAACGGCGGCAGGACCGCCAGCTAATCGCAATCCGCACAAGGAGATTTGCCATGACTACCCATACGCATGATACCGTCCCGACCCAATTCGTCGAGGCCAGCGGCATCCGCTTCGCCTATCGCCGCTTTGGCAAGACTAGCGGTATTCCTGTTGTCATGAACATCCATTTCCGTGGCACTATGGACCATTGGGACCCAGCCGTGACCGACGGGCTGGCACAGGAGCGCGAAGTAATCCTGTTCGATAATGCCGGCATCGGCGCCAGCTCCTGGGTGACACCTTCAACCATCCCCAGTATGGCAACGGATGCCGTCGCTTTCATCAAGGCGCTCGGACTCACCAAGGTCGATGTCCTCGGCTACTCCGTCGGCGGCAAGGTCGCCCAGGAGATCGCCGTACAGGCACCCGATCTGGTGCGTAAACTCGTCCTGGTGGGTACCGGGCCCCGCGGCGCCGATACCGCCGCCAGCAAGGCAGGTGAGATTTTCTCTGCGACCTACGATCCGCCGGAACACCTCTGGATCGCCGCACATTTCCTGCCGAATGAGAAAGGCTATGCCGCTGGGCTGAAGTACCTTGAGCGCAAGCATCGCCGTAAGGATCGCAGCCCCGAAGTGAGTGAGGTCTCAGCGACGGCGCAGTACGCAGCGATCGTCAGTTCGAACGAGAAGAGCGACGGCGTCTGGGATTACCTCGCCGACATCCACCAGCCAACGCTCGTGGTCGATGGCAGCAACGACCTGATCATTCCTACGATCAACGGGTACACGCTGCAGCAGCATATGCCGAACGCGCAGCTCATCGTCTATCCGGACTCCAGCCACGGTCCACAGAATCAGTATCCCGAGCTGTTCGTCGCGCACACGAACATGTTCCTGAACGCCTGACGTGCACCGGCATGTAGAGCCGATCGGTGGCGCCTGACGCCTCCGGTCGGCCCCTCCTAGCCCTTCAAAGAGAGATCAATCATGACACCGTGCAGCGGAAAGACCGCGCTCGTGACCGGCGCTTCGCGCGGTATCGGACGCGCAACTGCCCTCGCGCTTGCCAAGGCTGGCGCCCAGGTTCTCGTTCACTACGGCCGTAATGCTGCTGAAGCGCGCTCGGTCGTCGATCAGATCAAAGCTGCAGGCGGCCGGGCTGAAGCCGTGGGAGCGGATCTCTCCGATCCGCAGGGGCCGCATAGGCTCGCGGCGAAGGTCAAGGATGTCGTGGGCGCTCGTCTCGACATTCTGGTCGCCAACGCCGGTATCTCTAGCGCCGCCACGATCGAGGAGACGACGATCGAGGATTTTGACGCGCTCTTCGCCGTCAATGTCCGCGCTCCGTTCTTCCTGGTCCAGCAGCTGCTGCCGATCCTGAACGAGGGTTCCAGCGTCATTTTCATCTCGTCGCTCGCGGCCCACGCGGCGGTAGGGAATCTTTCGGCCTATGCCGCGACCAAAGGCGCGATCGACACCCTCGTCAAGCACTTCGCCCAGGTCCTCGGGCCAAGAGGAATTCGGGTAAACGCCGTTGCCCCCGGGGTGGTGGAAACCGACATGTCGAGCTTCGCCAAAACCGGCGCCGGTCGCGATTTCACCCTCGGCATGCAGGCGCTGAAGCGCGTCGCGCAGCCTGAAGACATCGCTGGCGCCATTGCCTTTCTGGCCTCCGACGCTGCGCGCTGGGTATCGGGCGACACGCTGCGGGTGGACGGCGGCTCGAAGCTCTGAACGCCAGAACCAACAGGAGGTTACCATGACCAACCGCACCCCTAAAATCCCCGGCCCCGATCATCCGATCACGGTCGAGCTAAATCGCCGCCGTGTGACCGTCACTTTGGGCGGCCGTGTCATCGCGGACACCCGCGAGGCCCTGACCCTGCAAGAAGCTGGCTACCCGCCCGTGCAGTACATCCCGCGCAAGGACGTCGATATGACCTTCCTGACGCGCTCCGATATGACGACCTACTGCCCCTACAAGGGCGAGGCCGCCTACTTCAACATTCCGGCCGGTGGCGAGCGGTCGGTCGATGCGATCTGGACCTACGAAGCGCCTTACGACGCCGTGGCCGAGATCAAAGATCACCTCGCTTTCTATCCCGATCGCATTGACGCGATCGAGCAACACGACGCCTGAACGGCGTCATCAACGGAGACTTCATCATGTCTAAGCTTACCAACAAGGTGGCCGTCGTAACCGGCGCCTCCAAAGGCATCGGCGCGGCTATTGCCAAGACGCTCGCCGCAAACGGCGCTTCTGTCGTCGTCAACTACGCCTCCAGCAAGTCCGGCGCGGATTCCGTCGTCGAAGCGATCAAAAGCGCCGGCGGAAAGGCCGTCGCCGTTCAGGGCGACGTTTCGAAGGCTGCGGAGGCCAAGGCAATCGTGGATACGGCCATCTCCAACTATGGCCGTCTCGACATCCTGGTGAACAACTCGGGCGTCTATGAGTTCGGTCCGCTGGAAACGGTCAACGAAGAGCAGTTCCACAAGATGTTCGACATCAACGTGCTGGGCCTGCTTTTGGTGAGCAAGGCGGCTGCAGAACATCTCGGTGAAGGCGGTAGCGTCATCAACATCGGCTCCGGTGTGACCGCTATCACGCCGCCGCAAACCGCAGTCTACACCGCAACGAAAGGGGCGGTGGATGTCATCACCGGCGTTCTGGCTAAGGAACTCGGGGCCCGCAAAATCCGCGTCAACTCGGTGAACCCGAGCCTCACGGAGACTGAAGGCACGCACTCGGCCGGCATGATTGCTTCTGAGTTCGAAGCCGGCATCATCGCCCAGACCCCGCTTGGCCGACTGGGCCAGCCCCAGGACATCGCTGACGTCGTCGCCTTCATGGCATCCGACGATGCTCGATGGCTGACGGGCGAGATCGTTCTGGCCGGCGGTGGCCTACGCTGAAGGTTTTCGATCGCAATGCACAAGGTCGGCCCTTGCTGTCGACCTTGTGCTATCGAGGCGGGTCATGGCACACCCGGCGAGGCTGCCAAAGCATTGCAACGCTGAGCACGAGCCGTCCCGTTCGGCCCTGGGCGTCCAGCGCCAGGGCTTCGCGGTCTATGTAGCAGTCGAGATGGCGGACGCCGGCATGGATCGCGGCGAAGGCCTGCGAAAACGAGGTTCAGCCCCGCGAACGCACCACCCGCATAGCTGGCGGATCCAAAACCGCGATTGTCTTTATAGTTTTGCGTCTTCTTTAACTATTCGAGGTCTGCGTCGATGCGCACGATCAGTCCGTCGGAGTTGATTGAGATGTCGAGAAGGCCGATTTCGTGACCGAAATCACCGGTGAAATCGACCCGCACACGGGCTTGGGCTTTGCCGGTCATCTCGATCGAGAGGAAACGGGTGACCGTGTGATATCCCGCGAAATAGCGGTCGATATAGTCGCGGATCCCGACGTGACCGTCGAAGCGGTGACCTGTAGACGGGTCGTCGATGACCGCATCCGGGGCGAACAGGGTTAGCACCGTGTCGGCGTCGAAGGCGTTGGTTGCGGCGATCAGCGCATCGGCTTTCGCGCGCAAAGTGGTAGCGCTCATCGCGTCAGCTTCCTCAAATGATGTAACCGCCAGAGATTTCGATGTTCTGGGCGTTGATCCAGCGGTTGTTGTCCGACAACAGGCTGGCAACCATGCAGCCGACGTCGTCCGGTTCCCCGACGCGGCCGAGCGCTGTCTGCCCGGCCAGCAGTGCCTCGAATTCGTCCGTGAGGCCGCCGCCAAGCTCGGTGCGGATCGGTCCCGGCGCGACGGAATTGGCGCGGATGCGACGCTCGCCAAACTCCTTGGCCATGTAGCGGGTCAGGACCTCGAGCCCTCCTTTGAAGCAGGCATAGGGCGCGACGCCCGCGGTGGCGACGCGACTGGTCGCGCTCGTCACGTTCACGATGTGGCCGCCATCGACCATCAGCGGAAGGAGTGCCTGAGTGAGGAAGAACGGCCCCTTGAGATGCACGCGAAACAGGCCGTCGAAATCGTCTTCGTTCACCGTTGCGATCGAGTTGTAGAGGCCATAGCCCGCATTGTTGACGAGGAAGTCGAATGATTTGGCGCTCCAGATCGTCGCCAACGCTTGGCCTACCGCGTCGTGGAACGCCGGGAACGCAGCGCTGCTGCCCACGTCCAGCTCCAAAGCGACGGCCTTGCCGCCGCCCGCTTCTATAGCGCTCACGACCTTCTTGGCAGCTTGGGTGTTGCTGTTATAGGTTAGAATGACGCCCATGCCGCGCTTGGCACATTGCACTGCGATGCTTGCCCCAATGCCGCGGCTTCCGCCGGTTATGATGACGATTCTCATGTTCTACTCCTTCGCTTGGCTGTGCCCAATCAATAGCCACCGGGAATCGAAGTCGCTCGCACGATCCTCTTCGAATATTGCCTATTTCTGCTTTCTCGTTGAATCCTGACATTCCGTGTGAGACAAGATTTCATGGACACACAGCTTCAAGAGCTTAGGCAACTGGCGTCCCGGGCGGAGAACCGTCGGACAGAGACAGGCATTCCGCGCGTTGAGATGGTTCAGGGAGAGATCCCGGAACATCAGCTGGCCGCCGTTTACGATCCTATGATCAATCTGATCCTGACGGGATCAAAGACCATGACTGTCGGCGATCGCACGTTTCGATACGATCCTGCGACGTATTTCGTGATGTCTGTCGATCTGCCAGCGGTAGGGACCGTGCACCACTCGGCCGACGGAGATCCCTATCTCGCCATCAGTTTGACGCTTGAGCCGGCGATCGTTGCCAATCTGCTGGCGGACCTGCCCAAACCTGTTGGAGGCGAACTTTTCAGCCCTGGCTTTTCGGTCACGCCGGTGACGCCCGACTTGCTGGATGCCTGGCTGCGGATGCTGCGCCTGATGGAGCGCCCGAGCGAGATTGCCGCTCTTGCACCGGCCTATGAGCGCGAAATTCTTTTCCGGGTACTGCAGGGACCCCTCGGCCGGATGCTGCGGGAAGTCGCGACACCTGACACAGCTCTGTCCCGGATCGGCATCGCCATCCAGTGGATCAGAGAAAATTTCGCCAAGCCGCTACGTGTAGATGCTTTGGCGGAGATGGCTGCACTGAGTGTCTCCGCGTTTCACCGCCACTTCAAGGCTGTGACCGCACTCAGCCCGCTACAGTATCAGAAGCACGTGAGATTGCTGCACGCTCGATCTCTTCTCATCGCGGGCGAAGGCAATGCCACGTCCGTAGCATTTGGTGTCGGCTATGAGAGCCCAACCCAGTTCAGCCGCGAGTATGCCAGGCAGTTCGGTCTGCCGCCGTCGAAAGATGCAGCAAAACTGCGGGCATAGAGGGTACTGTTTGGCGGCGGGTCGAAGGCGCGCTTCTATTCAAGCCCAAAGAAGCGGGAATTCGATTAAGCCGACACTCTGAAGCTTTCCCGGTTGTTGAGTTTCACCTAGATTTGCGCCGCTTTTTCATTTCGCATTGTATCACCTAATTGCATTTATAGTGTTGATTGAAAACATCGTCTCGCGGTTTGGGCGGATCCGTCCGAGATGAAAAATTGGGTCAAATTCGAACGATAATCAACACGGACTCTGAAAAACACCCGATCCGCGCCCATTCCGCTGGGACCGGATCGTGCTCAATCCGATCCGTGCATCGTGGTCCTGTCGGTGGGACGTCGTTTTATGCGTCGAACTTGAGCAGGTCCTTGAAGATGAGATGCCCCCAGCTCTTTCCGCGCGCCTGGACGAGCAGACCTCCCTCCGACAGCCCGCCAATCTTGATCGGCGCGAAGCCGAGATGTTCCGCAAGCGCGCCAATATCGTCTGCGGCAGCGTCGTCGTCGCTCGCCAGGAACACGGCTTAACCAGCAACCAGGATAGCGAGCGAGAACCAAAGGAGACAATACGATTCCGCCGTTGGTGGAAAGATGTCCTTCGCAGGACGATGGACGGGGTGAGTTCGCGTGGTTGTCTGTTGCGGTCGCATATTGCGATCAGGTCGCCGATTAGATTGTTCCGCCCCATTCTTCTGGTCCCATAATGGGAGGGCCATAAAGGCCGACCCCGGAGAGAAGCGTGATACTGCGAAGCCATCAATCACCATAGGTGCGGATAGTCAGAAGGTGCTTGACCTCACCACGCCGAATAGAGAAGACAACCACATCAGTTCAATTCTTTTGATGCATTGGGTCTAATGGGCAGTTTGAGGTCGAAGCGGGCGATCACGCTCGATCCGTAAGGCTTTCAGAAGCGCGGCCCTTTCCAGACGGCCGGCGACATCGCCGGATTTGATTGGCCGGAAAACGGTTTGAGTTTTCTCACTGATCGGACATTTGAATTTTGGAGATCTCGTCATCGTCATGACCGAAGGTAAATTGACGAAAACTCAACGCCGAACATAGCCGCTGTAATGGCTATCAAAACGCTGCTTTGGATCAAAAAAAATAGCGACCTACGGACGGCAGTTGCGAAAAGAACGTTTGTCATTGCGGCTCCTTGTTATAATTATTTTCTATGGAGCAGGCATAGTATCACCCTTTCGGGGAAAAATTTCATAATAATTTAATTATTTTGGCGCCGGCTGTCTTCGTGGTGGTTCAGGAGCTGATCGAGAGACCCACGTAACTCGTCAACAGTTACCCAAAAACTTACTACCCTCCGCCGACTTTGTTTGGTGCGCCTCTCTCTTTCGCTTGCATAGCTTGGAACCTTGGCCGCAGTTGGGATTTAGCCATCAGGGAGGACACCAGATGAGCAACGACAATAGACCAAAGCCAGACCTCAGGACGACTCCGGATCGCTACAACCCCTGGATCTCATGGATCGCAGTCCTTGCGATTATGGTGGTCACGCTGCTCGCTTGGGGTTTTTGGCCTTACACCAGCATGACGGATCTTAATGGCTCGGCGCAGATAACCGCACAACCATCAACCACCACCCCGGTGGTCGTTCCAGCTCAACAATAGAAAACCACCGTCGAGGGAACTAGTTATGGCAAAACATCTCAAGCAGCCCGCATCTGACACAAGGCATTCCATCGAGAGCAATGCTGCAAATGCATATGAGCGTGGCACAGAAGCCGGCGCACAAAAGAACCAAGAAAATGGGAATCCTTATTCCGAAGGTTACTGCACCTCAAAAGGCGTTTGAGCACAGGCAGCTAGACGCCCAAGACGTCAAAAGCAACGACAAGCCGCCAAGCCAGTGACGCGATCAGTTCATCGTTTTCATGCCCGCCTCCGCGCGGTGCATCAAAACGAAAAGCTCCCATCCATTTTAGGGGATAGGAACTCTGGTATGATGTGCGTGCCGCGCGCCCAATAGTTCGCTCAAAGGCTCCATAGCGACGTTATTGCAAGCCGTCGATGCGGTTCAAGGCCTTCGATGGCGCGAAGAAGCTGCGCGGTTTGTTCCTGCATGCCGGCCTTGATGGCGAACGTTTTGCGGGATGTGGCATAGGTGCATATTGCCAATTTTCGCATTGTCCATTGCCAAATCAGAAATTGCGCCTATATTGTAGTTATCGACCATTGCTTGTGATGTCGTTCAAGAGCACTACGCTCCCGTCGGATCTCCTCTCAAATAATCGATCTTATCCCGCAAGGCATCGCGGGAGCCACAACGATTGCTTTGAAAGGACATCGTTATGAACACTGGTACTGTAAAGTGGTTCAATTCCACAAAGGGCTTCGGCTTCATCCAGCCTGACAACGGCAGCACGGACGTCTTCGTGCATATCTCCGCAGTGGAGCGCGCCGGTTTCCGGTCACTCGCTGACGGCCAGAAGGTCAGCTACGACATCGTGCAAGACCGCAAGTCCGGCAAGAGTTCCGCCGACAACCTTCAGACGGCTTGAATTCGTCATTCGCTCCGCTGACCACGGATGTACTGGCAGCCAAGCTGAATGACTGTGAGAGGTCGGGCCATGCCCGGCCTTTTATTTTGCCCACCGGACAACCGTATCTATTGTTGGCGTTACCGGCTGAGTGAGACAATCCTGCTAAAAGCCGGCTTTCTTAGAAGCTCGGCCCCCTTGAGCCGCATTCAGATTCGATACTGCTTGTCTGGTGCGGAAGATAGCGCGCAATATCGCGTTGGATTCGAGACAAGGAGTTTGAACGTCCTCTCCGATTGGCATTGATGTCATCCGTTCTCATTACCAACGCAAGACGCGCTTTCTCCGCCAGATGGGAAGTTCTTAGGCTGGGTCAATTTAAACGCCGTCAGCCTCCGAAAGCGATAGTTGAAGGAGTAAGCTTGCTAGTAGATGTAAGAGACAACAACGTCGACCAGGCGCTTCGCGCTCTAAAAAAGAAGATGCAGCGCGAGGGCTTGTTTCGAGAAATGAAGGCTCGCCGCGCCTATGAAAAACCCTCTGAAAAGCGGGCGAGAGAGAAAGCTGATGCCATCCGCCGGAGCCGCAAACTCGCCCGCAAGCAGGCACAGCGAGAAGGCCTTCTTCCTGCGCCGAAAAAGAAAGCAATTAGAAGACAGCGGTGAGGATCACACTCTTGAGTTCTCCGTCAGTGTGTCGGGCTCGGCGTATCGTCTATCGCTTTGAGAGGTAAGGTATGAGTGCGAAAAAAGATCGTTTTTTCAAGCCGAGTCGAACATCGGCTGAATCAAAGCTTGCCCAGACAGACGCTGCGGCAAGGGATATCGTGGACGCTGAGGCTACGGTCAGAGAGAAGAAGACGGAGAGACTCCGCGCACTTCGGCTGGCTCAACCAGTGGCGGAGGCGCCCAAAAAGGCTACCCGTCCTAAAGCCAATTCTTCAAAAGCTCAAAAAGCATAGCAACCTTCGACGCTTAGGATTTGTAGGCCGCAATACACAATTAGCAAACGAGAACGGCCATTGCAGCGGCAGCTTGGGATCGCTTCAGTTCGAATGTGAATGATTAAGGGAGCCGCATCCGCGTGTTCCCGCAGAGGCCTAGCGTCATGAACACTCGCACCACGCAAACCGTCATTAGCTTTTCCTATCCGTTCCGGCTGCCAGGCTTCGAAGCGCCACAACCGGCCGGGGAATATCGTGTCGATTACGACGAGGAGCCTCTCGAAGGTGTCTTTCGGCTGGCATGGCGGCGTATTGCCGCCTTCATATACCTGCCGGCGATTGCCATGCAGGGTTCGGCGCAACAGATGGTGCCGATCAATATAGCGGACCTCGAAACCATCCTTGAAAAGGACCACCAGCAATCATGACCACACCAGCTACTCTACAGCGCAATGGCCACCCGATCCGTCGCACTCCAGCGACACATATCTTCGCGGTGGGACAATTGGTGCAACTCAAGAATGGTTTCCGCACATTTCCTTCCACATCGACGGACATCTATCGCGTCACTGGCACATTGCCTGCGAGGGGGGACATGCTGCAATACCGCATCCGCAACGAAGACGAGCGCTATGAACGCGTGACGACGGAGGATGCTCTGGAACTGGTTAGTCCATCGTCCGGCTTTGGCGCGACCCTCATCGAGAAGACATTCGGCCCCAGCTGAGGGAAACGCAAAAAGAGCAGCAGCAGAACTATCGACGACCAGATCGAGCAACGGTCAAATACCATTGCACCTAGCAAATGGGAAAACGATGTCGGCGCTCTCTCGGTCCAGATTCGAAATACGTCGCTTCGAATGAAACGTATGCGCCGTCTACGCCCCATTGATTTTAGAGTTTTCAGCTACGGGGCAAAGCTACCTGCGGGCCGGATGTGAGCTCACCGGATAGTATCTGA
>NZ_RAIN01000021.1:0-103784 GCF_003610155.1 Rhizobium sp. WW_1 | reverse complement strand
GCGCCAGATGTACGGAAGAGCAAAACTCGATCTCCTGCAGGCGCGGTTGATCGGTGCGTCGTAGACCTGCACAGCAGCAAATGTGCGTCAGAGCCACTTCTCAGTGCAAATCCCGGGTCAACTCTCAGCGCAAATCAACACCTTAGGCACAAGGAGCGGCATCGCACCGCTCCCGCACGCGAGTTCGAAGCGTTTTGCCGCTCGAATGCCCGACATGGATGTCCAGCTTCTGCTTTCCTAAAAACGTAGTCGCGCCCGTTCGGCGCCACCTTAGCCCCCTTAAGGTTTCCGCTCACGAGGTAAGCGGCGATGCTCGCAGGGCATAAATCATCGTGTCAGAATTCATAACTTTACGAACGTGGCTGTATTTTGCGGCGGTCGGGGTCATCATCGGCCACTCCATAGCTAGCGGCTTTACCGTTCATCTTTTCGACCCCAAAGGAGAGTGGATTACGATTACATTACAGCAATCGCGTCAGCCTTAAATATTGCCAGACCTCGTGTTTGGGCGCTCGTCTTAGCGCGTCGGAATAACAAGGGTAAAGCTACCGCGGCGGTTCTGTCGCAGGAACATGATTGCCATGTCCACGTTTAAGAAGCGTCACCAAAACTTTAGAAGCTCAGACCATGGAAATTGACTTATCGAACAAGCGCGTCCTCGTAACAGGAGGCAACTCTGGAATAGGGGCAGCGATCGCGCGGGGCTTCGCGGCAAATCGCGCGAGGGTCGCTATAAATTATCTAGTTGATCCCGATGAAGCGCGGCGGATGGCGGTGGAGCTCTCGGCGCACGGCGCGGCGTCTCTGGCGTTGAAGGGTGACATCAGCAGCTCCGAAGACGTGGAGCGCATCTTCTCGACCTTGGACGATAAGTGGGGTGGCATAGACATCTTGATCAACAACGCAGGCGTCGACGGGAGCTATGCTCTTGGATGGGAGGCCGATGTTGTCTATTGGGACGCTGTCATCGACATCAACCTGAAAGGCACATATCGATGCTCGAGAGCAGCGTTGAAGCGGATGATTAAACAAAGGTCTGGCGTGGTCCTCAACGTGTCGAGCGTTCACGAGACGATAGCGTGGACAGGCTATAGCGCCTATACGGCCAGTAAAGCTGGCATCTCAATGTTATCGAAGTCCCTCGCCCAGGAAGCAGCTCCTTTTGGGGTTCGTGTACTCTGTATCGCCCCCGGCGCAATTCGCACGCCGATCAATCGGTCGGTATGGCAAGACGAGACAAAGTACGAGGATCTGCTGACGAAAATTCCGCTTGGGCGGATTGGAGAGCCACAAGATATCGCGAACATGGCCGTCATTCTCGCCTCCGATGTCGCCGCATACATCACCGGCACGACGATTTTCATCGATGGCGGCATGACAGACTATCCCTCCTTTTCACACGGTGGGTAGAAGGTGGCGCTCCGCATAGAAGATTATGGCTTGATCGGAAACATGCTGTCCGCAGCTTTGGTTGGACGCGATGGATCGATAGACTGGTTGTGCCTACCGCGCTTCGACTCCCCGGCTTGTTTTGCCGCTTTGCTTGGAACGCCAGACAATGGAAGATGGAAGGTGGCGCCCCGCCAAGCGCTTTCAGGCTGCAGCCGCTGCTACCTCCATGATACTGGCATATTGGAAAGCCGGTTTGAAACAGAGACTGGCGTAGTCACGGTCACAGATTTCATGCCTGTTCCTTCACTTGATCGCTCCCCCGACGTCATCAGGATAGTCACCGGCGTTTCCGGCATTGTCGAAATGGAGATGGAACTCACGCTACGGTTTGAGAACGGTCAGGCTGTTCCTTGGGTGAGACGAAAGGACTACGGACTAAGCGCTATCGTTGGGCCACATGCCGTCGAACTTGTTACGGATCTGCCTTTAAAGGGGCAGGACCTCAAGACTACAGCGATTTTCCGGGTAAAAGCCTGCGACAGCATACCTATGACCCTGTCATATCATCCTTCTAAAGAGCAGCCTCATTTCATCGCCGACCGCCGAGAGCTTCTCGACCAGACCAAGGGCTGGTGGCGCGAATGGGTCAGAAGTGGAACATCAAATTATCTGCCGGTTGGCCTTCGTGACGCGGTTGTTCGCTCTCTCATTACGCTGAAGATGCTGATCTACGCGCCGACGGGCGGTATCGTAGCGGCGCCGACGACCTCCTTGCCGGAAGCAATCGGCGGGCAACGTAACTGGGACTACCGCTACTGCTGGTTACGGGACTCGGCCCTGACCCTTTACGCACTGCTGAATTCCGGCTACCGCGAAGAGGCGCAAGATTGGCGCCAATGGTTGCTACGTGCGATCGCAGGTTCACCCCAACAATTGCAGATCATGTACGGGCTTGCCGGAGAGCGATGGCTTCCTGAGTTTGAGGTGCCCTGGCTTTCGGGTTATGAGGGCAGTAGGCCGGTCAGAATAGGCAATGACGCCGCCAATCAAGTGCAGACAGACGTTTTTGGCGAGCTGATTGAAACTCTTCACGCTGCGCGTGAGGCCGAGTTGGAGCCTCAGGAAGAGGCATGGCGACTTGAGAAGGTCCTGCTTTGCCACCTCGGCGCGACGTGGCAAGAACCAGACAGGGGAATTTGGGAAGTTCGTGGCCCGCCACGACTATTCACTCACTCCAGAGCAATGGCCTGGGCTGCCTTAGACCGCGCGGTCATTAGCCACGACAAATACCACCTTGAAGGGCCGGTTTCGAGCTGGCGCCAGCTGCGGCAACGAATCCACGACGATATTTGCGATAACGGCTTCCACGCGGGCAAAAACAGTTTTGTCCAGTATTTTGGCGGCGACACGCTTGACGCAAGCCTCCTTCTTATGGCGCAGCTTGGCTTTCTTCCGGCCGACGACCCACGCATCGTAGGCACGCTCCATGCCGTAGAGCGGGAGCTTGTGAATGGGGGGCTGGTCGCGCGCTACTCAACCGGCGAAACGGATGACGGTGTCGGCGGCAGGGAAGGGGCGTTCTTGGCGTGCAGCTTTTGGCTCGCTGACGCCTATGTTCTTGGCGAGCGCCACGAGGATGCACGCGAAATGTTTCGCCGGCTGCTTGGACTGCGCAATGATCTGGGCCTTCTCGCCGAAGAATATGACCCTGGTAGTGGCCGCCTGCTCGGAAACTTCCCCCAGGCGTTTTCTCACATAAGCCTGATTAACACTGCACATAACCTGGCGAGCATCGAAGGCCCGGCAAAGCAACGGGTAAACAAGACCGCGCCAAACGGACGGAAAGGCCTGCTAAAATAATGATGTCGATGGTTGCCCAGATGAGGCTCACGTCATCCTCCGAGTTTTGATAGCACAAAGGCGCACAGGAAGCCGACGACGGTGATCAATCCCGCATACTCGTGCGTCTCCGCAAAGGCCTCTGGAATCATCGTGTCTGCTATCATTGCGAGTATGGCGCCAGCGGCCAAAGCTGTCGTTCCAGCGATAACGTCTGGACTTGCTCCCGCGAGAGTTACGTTCCCGACCAGGGCCGCTAATCCAGAGGCGAGAGCTATACATCCCCATACACAGAAGATGTAGATCGCGGATCTGCCGGCACGACGCATGCCAGCTGAGCTCGCCAGGGCTTCTGGAACATTCGACAGGAAAATTGCGGCTACTGTCACCAAACTCACGCCGGAAGCGCCAATTAGGCTCACACCGATCACCACCGACTCCGGGATGCCGTCGAGGAGTGCGCCGATCGCGATCGCCATGCCCGAACCATCCACGGCGTTCTGCTGCTTTTGTTCTTCGTGATGCCCGGAGCGCTTTCGGTGACGGGCACCACGTCGGTTTAAAAACACGTTCGCTGCTGTGTATATCGCCGCGCCGAGTAGAAAACCGAAGGCGGTCGAATCGAATCCTCCGCGAGCAAACGCCTCGTCCATCAACTCGAAAGCAACAGCGGAGATTAAAACTCCTGAACCGATTGCCATGACTGCGGCGATTATACGCTGGGGCAGGCTAGCAAGAAACGGAACAACCGCTCCTATGATGAGGGCCGATCCGCTCACAAGACCCCACAGGCCGGCTTGTAGATACATTGGCACCTTAAATCCCTTCACTTAGGCGATAACGAAGAACTTGATCAAGGACGATCGGTTCCGCGCTTTTGATCATGCAAAGCCGAGAGCCGGCGCGCGAAAAGCAGAAACTGGTCTTAGGAACTGCGTCGAAGCGGATGCGCTCATCACGGCTGAGACGAACAATCCAAATCTTCAACAACGTACGTCGTTTTGGGGTATGTTACCCTGTAATCGCGATGCACCAGCGCTCCTGGAGTCAAGCTTGCGGGATAGATGCGGGATCCCATGATGTGGAATACAGTTTCTTCGCGTGCAAGGAGATTATCCGCGATCAAGCGGCGATGGCAGCGCCACCACACCGCCTCGGAGCACATAATAGCGCATACCCGGCGTTCCCCTTCCTCGACGAGCTCATTCAGTCCTTCGTGAAATGTGTGGGAGAGCGCATAGTCAGCATAGTTGTGAAAGCTTCTGTTCTTCCAGAGGCGTTCAACTCGAAAGGTATCGTATGCGCCTTCGACCGGAGGCCGCCTAGTGCGTCCAATCGGCGATACGCTATCTGGCGATGCAGTAGTGCTTCCGATAGAATATCCGAATTGAACTGAGGATTTGTCCGCGACATCGGGATCTTGCGCACATCGACGACGCATCCCACCCGTTGCCCGCTCAGTAAATCGATGAACTCTTGTAAGGATCGGCTCGAGTGCCCGATCGTGTAAAACGGGAGACGTTCAGGCAATAGGTCAGTCATGGTGTTCCTCATGTTCGTCTTCGCGCTGCTTAATCCGCTTTCCTCGTGTTTTCTAAGTCGGCTTCCGAACTTCACAGACGCGCTCCTTCATTCAACGCTGAATGAGCAACTGTGGTTCAATGCACCTTATGGAGGAGCGGCGCAGCGAAAAACTCTCGGTTACTCGAAGTTGCAGCATATGGAGGACTGTGAGCGAACTCCTCAACGCTCGCAACTGTGGTGCCAGTTTTCATCCTGATGGTCTGCTACTTGCGCTGCTCAGCATACGGTGCGAGCCTGCTGCATGTTGCGGCCGGGGGGCGCCAGGCAGCTGCAATTGACGGAAAAGTTGACTACAGGACAAAGGGAAAGTGTTCGCAGCAAACGGAAGAGCACGGATGTCGACCGATCCGTCGGATCGCTTGTCAAATCGGCAAGGGGGAACCAGGGTTGGTCGCAGATCGCTTTGGCAGAGAGACTTGGTGTTTTATTTCAGCAGGTTCAGAAATACGAACAGGGCTCGAATAGGATGAGCGCAGTCGCCTCGTTAAGGGTAGCGGAACCGTTTGGCCTGCCTCTAAAGTATTGTCTTGGCGAGCAGGAAGCAGTAGGAAGTGGAAAGAGTCCTCCCGTTAGGGCAATACCGCGAGCGGGCTAGAGTTCCGGCTGCTGAGCGCTTTCAGAGACTGTCCGTGTCCCTCCAGACACGGTTCATCGCTCTCATCGAAGCCGCCGCATGCCCGCAGCCTGACGATCTGTAGGCTGCTATAGCGTCGGCTACCGTTCGACGCAGACCTCCACCATGCCACATATACCATCGTTAGTTTGGATGCAGCGGTATAATCTTTTTTGCACTGCTGTTCAGCTTCTCTGCTGCAGCAAAGGCCGGGCCAAGCTCCTCTACCGCAAACGGTTTTTTGACAACAGGTGTTTCCGTCTGCAAGCCACCCTCCAAGGCGTCACTGTAGCCAGTCATGAGGACAATCGAAATATCGGGATGATCGGCTTTTAGTTGGTCAGCAAGTTGAAGACCAGACATCTGGGGCATCATAACATCCGAAAGAACATGCTTTAAACTGGGGTTTTGACTCAGTATCACCCTTGTTTAAGGCTTTGCGCCTGATGGCAATATACCCCTCTGGAGACACCTAGCTACGATCTAGCAGGTTGCGTATCGCATCCAAAAGTGTCGTCTCACCCCGAATTGTAACGCCACGGCCCTCAAACGCGACGTGGCCGTTGTTAAAGCCGCGATACATTTCACAGAAGGCCTCAACCGCGTTCGGTGAGAACCCTGTCTCGCTGAAGATGGCGTCCCATTGATTAGTTGGCACTACAACGGCCTGGACTGGACGACCGACGAACTCGCTAAGGCCGGCGGCGGCGTCGTTGGGCGAATAATCCGTCGGTCCATGAA
This sequence comes from Rhizobium sp. WW_1, assembly GCF_003610155.1. Lineage (NCBI taxonomy): Bacteria > Pseudomonadati > Pseudomonadota > Alphaproteobacteria > Hyphomicrobiales > Rhizobiaceae > Rhizobium > Rhizobium sp. WW_1. The sequence goes on along the minus strand of NZ_RAIN01000021.1, from coordinate 97,615 downwards.
GTTCGATCAGCGGCGGCGCTTCAGTACTGGCCAGCAGCTGTTCACCTGCAACTCTCCCAATGTCCGCAACGGAAACCATTGGCAGGCGCCTCGAAACAGGCGAGAACATCGATGTAAGAATCCCCTCCGAGGCAACACGCTTAAGCGACCAACTCCAATTCTCCATAAAATTCGCGGCGCGCACGATTGTAGCCGGGACTTTGGATCGCGCTAGCCGACGCTCCAGATCGTGGGTCGTCTTGATATTGCCCGTGCCATCGGTGTGCTGAGCACCCACCGATGACAATGCAACCACATGTGATATGGCAGCATTCTCAGCTGCAGCGATTAGCGATGCGTGTACCCGCGCAGAGTACGCAAAGATGTCCAATTCGCCGTATGCGGGTGGGTTCATTAGATAGACGCCATTTGCACCACGGAACACCTCAGCGAGCGCATCTGTGTCAAGTAGATCGACGACAGCAACCTCGGCGCCAGCTTCGGTCCAACGCGCCACTTGCTCTGGCTTGCGCACGATTGCCTTAACTGGGGCGCCTTTTTTGAGTAAATGACGCACTGCTGCGGAACCGGTCTGTCCATTAGCCCCTGTGATCACGTACATCTACGGTCCCTTTCCAGTCCTGAGTTTGACGCTGACAGCAGTTCGTCCGCCCTCTGCCATCAAACTCGTCATCCAATTTTCAGGGTCGCAGATCATCTCACGATACGCAGCAGTTTCGCGGCCGCTAAGCCCAAGATTAGCGCTGATCAAAATTCCGCCGATGCGGAGCAACGAAGCCAGTAAGTCCAAATCCTGAAGTGAGGGAGCAAAACCATCGAAGAAAGCAATGTCATACCCAGAGGCGAGACGCGGCAGGACATCCTCAAAGGCTCCATGGTGCACGGTGACCCGATCGCCGAAGGAGGCACCGTCTCCAAAAGGATACGCCTTGCAATGATGATGACTTCGGTGTCGCGCCGTCGCATCGAGAATATTCTGGTAGGGGTCCAATGGCTCGTCCACTAGTCTGGTTACAATTTCGGCGGCATCGCGCCAATCTGGAATAGGGCGCTAAGCCAATCTTCGACGTGCCAAGTCTCTAAGACCCGACCGTTGCAGATTTTGTGTATGTCAATCGCCGTGATTTTGAGGGCTTTCCCCGTTGCGGGGACACCGGCGAAGACACCATGCTGCGTTGCGGTGATGGTCGACCGAACGACAACCTTGTCGCCATTGGCGATAAAGTCTTCATTCTTGACGTGGAAATCCGGGAAGGATGCGAGGAACCCGTCGAGCGCAGCTTTCATACCGTCGCGGCCTGGACCTTGGCCCGACGCCAGCGGTATATCAACCCAATCATCTGCGAGAACCCTATCGAGCATCGGTTTCGAAGGAATGTTGAAGGCTTCATAAAAGCCCTTCACCAAGGTGATGTTCTCCAACGGCGTCCCCGGTTTCTGACAGAATTCGGCCGCGTGAGCAGGCGCAACGATGAAGGCAAAAACCGCCCACACAATAGAAATCCTGCGCATAATCAACCTCGCTCAGACTTGGCATTGGACTTGAACCATTTCGCGACTTCGGCCGCAGTTGGTTCGATTACCAGCGGATCGTCGTAGAATCGGGTGTGAAACACCCCTTCGAGGATGACGAGTTTTTTGTCTTTGGCCGGCACATTATCGAACACGTGCTGTACCGCTACGACAAAGCCGTCTGATCGTTCGCCGTGGACCATCAGCGTCGGCAACTGCAGTTTGACGGCATAGGCATCGACATCGAAGGTCCATACCTCGGCGTCGCTCATGGTGGTGTAGCGATTTTCCCAGCGACTGGGTTCGCCCCACTTCGATGTCGTCCAAGGATGATACCAATTATGAATCTCGGGCCACGGTAGACCCACGCTCTTGTCGTCTACACTCACCACCGGCATGTAGTCGATCTCGCCATTTGCCTCGAATTTATCCTTCGCAGCCTGACCACGGGCGATGCGCTCGTCAAGTGTCGGCCCGCCGCCGCCAAAGAACCCTTCCAGATTCTCTCTGTAGAGATACTGGCCAGAAACTGTCGCTAGAGCTTTGATCCTAGCATCGTCCGAAACTGCTGCGATCATCTCCGAGGATCCTTGGCAGATTCCGAGCGCGAAGACTCCATCCTTGAGAATTTCCGGGCGTGCTGCGAGAAAAGAGATCGCGGACTTGATGTCCGCGATTTTTGCCGTGGGACTCTCATAACGGCGAGGTTCTCCACCGCTTTCGCCGCCGAAACGGGGATCAAAAATCAGCGTGGCAAAGCCGTCGCGGGCAAGTCTCGTCGCATATTCCATTGGCGATTGCTCTTTGACGAACCCGAATGGCCCAACGACAACGACGCCGGGCATCGGAGATTGCGTGGCTGTCGGCGTAAACAGGAGACCAATCAGCGGTACTCCGGCGCTTTCAAAACTGACGCGCTCGGTTTGGTAGACGCCCGCACTGGACGCCATGGAAGCAATGCTTGTCATGCTCGAAGATCCTTCTGCTCTCGCTTTTACCGGAAAGAGGGCAAGGGGTCCCGAGGCCGCGACAGGCAAAGCCGCCATCGCCTGCAAGACCCTCCGCCGCAGGGCGTTATGGGTGCTATCATCTGGCATGCGTCCTCACTTTCCGCTTGAAACACTCGACAAAAAATGGAGAAGATTGAATTATTTGTCCAATGCATGATGCGGATATATACTATGTCATTAAGCGAATTACGTCGTCTTGACCTCAACTTGCTCATCGTTTTGCGGGCAGTTCTGCAGACGCGGAACGTCACTCTTGCCGCCCAAAAGCTCAACATGAGCCAGCCGGCAGTTAGCCGAGCCATCGGCCGGCTTCGTATTGTTTTCGAGGATCAATTATTCATAAAGGGCGCAGGAGGGGTACTTGCGACGCCAAGGGCGGAAGCCTTGGCGGACTCGATTACCAAATTACTGCATGATATCGACGACCTGCTCGGCGCGCAGGAGTTTTCTGCCAAAACGAGCGATCGCATCTTTCGCATCGCCACCACTGACTATGGCGCCATCGCACTCTTGCCGTCGCTAGCAACTGTGTTTGCCGCAGAAGCGCCCAACGCCGGCATTGAAGTGCTGCCGTTCTCTCAAGAGGCATTCCGTCGCGCCTCCAACGGCGATGTGGATATCGTTCTCTATAGCGATGAACCGGTGCCCGACGATTTGCAGCGGGCGAGGCTCTTTGGGGAAACTTATATTTCGTTCGTGCGAGAAGGTCATTCGCTTCAAGATCGCCTCAACAACGGCCGATTAGATCTCGATGCTTTTCTTGACTACCCCCACATTCTCGTCAGCGTTTTTGGCGGTCGCACAGGCGAAATGGACGATCGGCTCGCTGCACTCGGACGAACCCGCCGGATAGCCATGTGGCTGCCTTATTTTGCAACCGCAGCGGTGATTACTGCCAAAACCGATTTCGTCCTCACGTTTCCCGAAAGAGCAGCCCGTGAGCTGGCATCAGCCCACCGGTTAATAAGCTTCCGGCCACCGCTCGAAATCGAAGGCTTTGGCTATCAGATGCTCTGGCACGCAAGAACGCAAAGCGATGCGGGATCCCTTTGGCTTCGTCAGCAGCTTATTGCAATCTCACGCAGTTAAGTAGCAAGCGCCGTTCGCCCCGCATTTTTCATGCTACTTTCGGTAATTTCAACTTGAATCGTACCCGGCGCAATTTGGTGCCGCTCCATTGACGACAGAATGTGCTGTAGAACCTTCTCGTTTTCCAACTGCGCGGCTGCAACGTTCACGGCTAGATGGCCGGTAAAGTCATAACCCGTGTTGCGCCACTGGTTGAGCTGGCAACAAGACCTGTCAATTACCCATCGGCCGATATCGGACATCATGCCGCGCTTTTCTGCGATCGGAATAAAATCTCCTGGCGAGAACACGCCCTTGGCTGATCGACGTCAGGACAGTCAGACGATGGCATTCGCATGCGCGTAATGTTTAGTGTCCTGCTGACACTCGTCTCGCCAGTCGAGCCCGCCTGCATACCGCCAGACCATCTCCCCCTGGTCGTCGAGCGTAAAGAGGCTAAGCCATCCATTGTCGAAAAGGGCACGAACCTGCGGATGTCGCTTGAGGATGTCGGTGATCGCCTCTTTCGGTGCCTCGATGGCCACGGTCAGGCGAAGTGGCTCGTGGACGAAATCCACACCGTCATGCACCGACTGCCAAGGAAGGCCGGCGCGCAGGTTTCCGCCATTGCCCTCGACCACTCCAATGCCGCCGACGACATTGTGCAGCAGCTTGTTGCCCGCCCCGAAGAGCGACGGCGCGACCGTGGAGCCGAAATATTGCAGGCTGATCCAGCTCGCGACGACGACGGGGGCCGTGAGAATGAGCTCAAGGATCTTGAAGCCCTCGTCCTTGCGCCAGACATAGTCATGCAGGAATGCCCTGCCTTCAAGTGACCGACCCGCAGTTCGTGCACGCGGTGCAGCTATGAAGGCGCCGCAGCCCGCGAGACCGAGTTCCGGGCGAACTTCTGACCAGTCCCGGCTGCGATCGATCACGCTGCCTGCCGTCCCTCGCGGCAAACGTCTCGACCTCTCCGCCCGCGTCAGGCTGCCTGCCTGGGCCAGCCAATGCCGGATCAGACCGATATTTTCAGGCGCGATGGCGTTCTCAAGGTCGTCCTCGAACAGTGTAATCGTATCGGTCGTCGTGTCATGCAGGCCGCCGAGGAAGACGGTGTCTGACGGGACGGCGATGCCATTGGCTGCAAGCTGCTCGCGCACCGCGCGATCGTTCAGCAGGTCAGCCAGCAGACGGGCATTGACGTCGCCCGCATAGCCGCCGCAGGCACCGCAATGGAAGGCGCTGGCGTATGGATTATTGACCACGTTGGCGCCATGCCCGGAGATCAGTACGAAGCGGCCAAAATCTTCGGTGAGCGACATGGCCTTGAGTACTGTTTCAGCAATATCGGCCCGGGTGTCGAGGTCGAGGCTGGGGGCAAAGCGGGACTTAGCTTTATCCGGACCTTTGCCATTGCCAAAGCCCAGACCGTCGCGCACGAGCTTGCCGGCATAAACGGGGCCCATCGCCTCGACGAAAGCAAAGGAGGAAACGGCGGCCAGCTTGAACCGGCCCCAGGCCCGAACCGCACGGGCGCTAAACCGCGCCTGTTGGTCGGCATCCTGATCGTGAATGACGGCACTGCAGCTGAAGACGGATGGCTTCAGCAGGACCGGCAGACGGTGTTCGGAGACGTCGGAGGCAAAACCCTTGTGGCTTGCGCCGAGACCGAAGAAGCCGGCAAAACCGAGCGTCCGAATTCCCGGATCGACACTTTCGAGCGAGCGCCTGAAGACTTCAGAGCGCACGTCGATGCAGAAGGCGGCCTGCAGAACCGGCCGCAAATCGGCAACCTTGATTGTCGAGGGTGCAGCAAGCGTCACAGCGAGCTTACGCTGCGCTGCGCGCTCGGCAGCCACCTGCAGCAACCCATCGATGATGGTGTCAAAATCGGGGGTGATAGGCTCTACATGGGTGCGCCGTACCTGCTGCCACTCGCGCTCGATGTCAGCCTTGTGACGCGCATAAAGCGCCTCTTCGAAGACAAGCCGGATCGCCAGCAGTTCGAGCCCCGTCGTATCCGTCCGACCCTCGATGTCCGCCTTGAACTGGATGTGACGCGCAAATTGCGCCCAGCCGCCGAGTGTGAGCAGCAGCTGGTGGAAATAGGTTCCGGGCTCCGCACCGAGACCAAGCGAAACGGCCGCCCGCTCGATGGCCGCATGCGGCGTTTCCGGCGTGTCCGCCACATGCGGCCCAAAGCCCTTGAGGCCAAGGATTTCCGGCGTCAGGTCATGGGTCGCGAACGCACGCCACGCGGCATAGAGGCCGTTGCGCCGGGAAGCGGCCCAGAGTGCCTGGCCCTTATCGAAGAAACCGGCAGCAAAGGTCCCAATCCGGTCGGAAATGAGCCCCGGCCAGTCTTTCCCCGTAGCACTTGCTGCGAGTTCGGCGACGGTGGGCAGAGCAGCGATCGGTTGCGCTTCCTCGAAAACCATGGCTTTAAGGTCTAAGAGGTCAATGCGATTGGAGAGCGGGTATGACTCGAGCGCTGCAAAGAGATCCTCGTCGATGATCTCACCGCTTTCGATCTTCTGCACATAGTGCTTGCGCGGCAGCGCAAGCCGCACGCCGGCGATCCGAGCGATTTGGGCAGCCGTCTGTTCGAGCGTTTCGGTCACCTGACCGAGGAAAGGGTTGACGGCGACCGTCGCCGTGAGTGGCCAGGCTGGCGGGATGGCCCGCACCGCTTGATCTGCAGCCAGCGCCAGGGCTTCGCCATGCAATGTGTCGATCGTGGTCATCTCGTTCATCGGTTTACTCCTTCTCGAAAGCTGGGGTTGGCGAGGCGGAACGCGAGAGAGCCCAGCCGCCGAGCAGGCGGTCGAAGAGGGCATTGATATAGAGCCCGTTGGCGAGATGGACCCTGAGGCCCGCCGCCGCCGGATGATAGGCCCAGAGCGGGAACAGCGACTGGGCCACCGCCACCACGCCGAAGGTGACGACGGCAAGCAGCATCAGTGTCCACTCGAGCGGACCGGGCTGCGGTGTTGCCGGCAGCGTGCCGAGCATCAGGTCGTCGGCGATCCGCTGGAGTGCGAAATAGGCCGTGGCTGCTGCGATTGCGTACAGTGACGTTCGCCAGGTCAGAGCACGCGGCGCCGCGTCCGCAAGGCCTTGGGCGATGAGATAGGCGACACCGAATATCAGGATCGCACCGAGTGCCAGCGCCTGCGGTGGCTTGCCTGCGAAACCAAAGAGCAGCCCAATCACAGCATAGATGGCGAGTGCTGCCAAGAAAGCGCGACCGACAGCTTTAGCACTGGGAACTGTGACAGGGCCGGGACGCCTGATCGAAGAGACTGTTTCAATCGCGGAGCCGGACGATAGAAAAGCATGGGCCTTGTAAAGCGAGTGGGCCACGATGTGAAGAAGCGCGATCGGGAACAGCGCCAGACCGCATTGCAGGATCATGAAGCCCATCTGCGCGACAGTCGACCAGGCAAGGGAAGTTTTGACCGCCGACTGGGTGAGCATGACAAGACTACCGAAGACTGCTGTGAAGCCCCCGACCATGACCAGTACAGCAAGCACGATCGGTGCCTGCAGCAGGACGTCGGCAAAGCGGATGAGCAGGAAGCCGCCGCCGTTGACCACACCGGCATGCAGCAGCGCGGAGACCGGGGTTGGCGTTTCCATCACTTCCGTCAGCCAGCCATGGGTCGGAAATTGCGCGGATTTGACAAGCGCGGCGATCGCGAGCAGCGCAGCAGCACCTATGGTCAATGGCAGACCTTCGCCCTCCCGCGCAGCAGTTAGGATCGTCGCAATATCTGCGGTTCCGAAGGTGACGACGAGCAACACCATGGCGCCAACCAGAGCAAGGTCACCCATCCGCGAAACGATGAACTTGTTGCGGGCCGCTCGCTGGGCAGCGATTCGCTCCGGGTAGAATAACAGGAGTTGGTGCAAAAACAGGCTAGAAGCTACCCAACCGACAACAAGCTGCATCAGCGTGCCGGATTGCACGAGGAAAAGAACGGCAGCGAGCGTCGCGGTCATCCAGCCAGTGAATGGACCTTGTCGTGCCTCCCCGTCGAGGAAGGTACCGGCGTAACGCAGTACGACCCAGCCGATGAAGGAGACGAGCAGAAGCATCACTAGACTGACGAGATCGAGCCGGGATGCGAACGTGAAGTAGCTGAAGCCGATCGGCGGGCTGGTTTCTGGGCCGTGCAGAGCCAAAACAATGCAGGACAAGACAGCAACTCCGAAGGAGCCGATGGCCGACAGCTCTGCAATGCAAATTGCAACGCGGGGACGAAGGCCCGGTGCCAGGAAACAATACACGGACGCAACGGCGAGAAGCATCGGCGCTATCAGCGGCAGACTAACAATCATGAGCGATCTCCAGTTGGGGCCGACATTTTTGGAAAGCGGCGTCGATCTGACGGAGGTGTTATCAGCTGTGTGCCGCTGATAAAAATTCATTGTTTCTGCAATTTCGTTCTATAAAATAGAAGTATGCTTGAGCTCAATTATCATCATCTCCGCTATTTTCGTGCCGTCGCTCATGACGGCAACCTGACTCGCACCGCCGAACGGCTGAACCTGTCGCAATCAGCGCTGTCGACCCAGATAAAGCAATTGGAAGAGCGCCTCGGCCACGCACTGTTCGAACGTCGTGGCCGACAACTCTATGTGACCGAGGCAGGTCGCATCGCGCTCGACCATGCCGACACGATCTTCGCGGCCGGCGAGGAATTGGTCGAGACATTGAAGGAAACCGGCAGGATCCGCCGCGCAATTCGCATCGGCGCGCTCGCGACGCTGTCGCGCAACTTCCAGATGGAGTTCCTGCGCCCCATCCTCGGGCGCTCGGATGTCGATATGATCTTGCGTTCCGGCAGCACTAGCGAGTTGCTGGGCGCGCTCGAAGCACTAAACCTTGACATCGTCCTCTTGAACCAGGCGCCAAGAACGGATTCTGTAACACCCTTCATCGCCCAGCAGCTCTACCAGCAACGGGTAAGCTTGATCGGCAAACCGTCCTACGGAAAACCTGACGCAGGCCTTGCGGAACTTCTCAGGGAATACCCCGTTATCCTCCCGACGCTGGAAAGCGGCGTACGCTCGCAGTTCGAGGCACTCGTCTCACGACTCGGCATCACGCCGCAGATTGCAGCAGAAGTGGACGACATGGCGATGATGCGTCTTTTAGCCCGCGAAGGAGCTGGTCTTGCGGTTCTTCCGCCGATTGTCGTCAAAGGAGAACTGGAGGTCGGCACGCTGATCGAATTCGATGCGTTGCCCGGACTGATCGAGTCTTTTTACGCAGTGACCGTGAAACGTCGTTTCCCGAACCCTCTGATATCGCAGCTCATCAACTCAAAAGGTGCAAGCTTTGCAGCGAGCGAGAGCGTTCTACAAAAGAGAACATTATCGCCGATATAATGTATTTTTAACAAAGAATTTTGCGCGCTAGAAAAGTCACCATTCAAGTTGGTTGGAGCGGGCTAAATGAAATCTCTGGGTTTGTTCCAGACAGAAAATTATCGAGCGAGAGAAGTTGATGCCGCGTCTAAGCTCACGTCGCCAATCTGTTCATCCCTCGCGTCCCAAGCAGCGCTCGGAACGATGCATGGAAAAGCTGCTGCCCTATTGCCATCCTTTGCCAATATCGGCGTTGATCTCGTCGTCCCGAACGACTTGGATACAGATGCTTTTGGCACATTCACTGGCGAAACGAAAAGACAGGGCACCATGCTGGATGCCGCCAGAGCAAAGGCAAGAGCCGCTGCGCAGTTGACCGGCCTGACCATTGGTATTGGAAGTGAGGGATCTTACGGCCCACATCCGTTTGTCCCATTTATTCCGGCAGGTCGTGAACTTCTTGTGTGGCATGATACGCGCTCAGGCCTTGATATTATCGATATGATGATCGACGAAACTCCCAGTTTCGCCCATCGGGATATAAAAGAAATCGCTGATGCAGAGGACTTTCTTCGAGCCATCGACTTTCCTGATCAGGCTCTTGTTGTAAGCGCGATTGGCGCAGAACTCATCCTAGCTAAAGGCATACGAGACCAGTCGACGTTGCTCGATGCGACGAGGCGCGCGATCTCTCTGTCGCCAACTGCGCAAGCTCGCCTCCAGACTGATATGCGGGCGTTCATGAACCCGCGACGTATGGTTGTCATCGCTAAACTCGGCGAACGTTTTGCGAAGCGACTTACGACCCTGTGTCCGGTGTGCAATCATCCGGGGTGGGGCTGGGTGGGAACCAGAGACGAACTTTGCTGCAGTGCTTGTGGCTGCCAAACGCAACTGCCGTCCCACGATGTCATGAGTTGCGTGGCCTGCCATGCCGAGCAGCTTGTTGAACGATCAATCGGCGCGGAAGCGGATCCGACGTTCTGTCCTTCCTGCAACCCTTAGTCACCGTGCAGAGACATCTTACGCTTCTGAGAGCGATGCGAGGGCCATGCCCTTTGATTGCCCCGACCGTCCACTCTCGCCATAAGGAAATCTTATGTCCGAAATTCTTTTGCTTCTTGTTGAAGATGAGGTCGTGCTGCATATCGTTCTGGAGGAGGCTTTGATTGATGGTGGCTTTCAGGTGGTCGTTACCAACAGCGGTGCGCGAGCAATGGAAGAACTCAACAAGGGCGCGGAGCGTTTCAACGGTGTTCTCACGGATATTAGACATACTGGTCCGAGTGGCTGGGATGTCGCCCACAGAGCCAGGGAACTCGTGCCCGACATGCCTATTGTTTACATGACTGGCGACAGCAGTTCCGAGTGGTCTGCCAACGGCGTTCCGAACAGCTTGATGATCGTAAAGCCCTTCGCCGATGTACAAATTTTGACGGCTATTTCACAGCTCATAAATGAGAGGTTTTGATCTGGGCCGAGAGATGATGAAGTCGTCTAATCGGAGACTGGCGTCAGGATGAGTTTTTTTGAAGATCGCTGCCGGGTGCATGTTGGTGTTCGCGGTCTATATCAGGCGTCGCATGTTGGAGCTACGCGGCACGAGCATTCACTGTGGACAACGCCGTTCAGCTTATACAGTGATGCAACGCCATCAACGGAATCGCCCGTTTCACGTCCTGGCAAAAACGCTTCAAGCGTTCAGCTATTGAACGCTATCGGAAATTATGACGCAACGCCCGCAGTCTGATCGAAGAACTCTCCGGTTGTCAGCATGGAGTGCATAATGACAGCGGCCGGATCAAATTTCCGGCAGATCAGATCCCCACTTTTTGATCTGTTTCGCGATGACCTCGTAAACGCGCTTGTATTCTCGGAGCGATGAAAAGGCGCGAACAATCTTGACAGTTGGAAACGGCTTATTTTCGCGCGGCAAAGTGGGTGCAATCGATAGCACTGATCTTGTAATTCGCTTTAATGGCTGTCGCTCGGTAGGCGAGGGTGGCGTTCGAACCAATATAGTCGCGGTGTGCAATACCCGCCGTCCTGCAGCGGCAATGATCGGGCAGGCCGAGTGGCGCAGCAATCCGGTGAGAAGTGCTGCTGAGATCTCGTGCGTTAGTGACGCTTCAAAGCTGGCGCAACTCAACCCGATGCTCGCAGTGAAGGCGGCGGCCCATGTTAGCGCGCTGGTGCTGGCTAGGGCCCCTAACAGCATATTGGGTCAGTAGGATGAGCAAAAAGCAGCGTGTACTGAAAATTGTCTTGACGTATTTGGGAACGTTACCGTTTTGGTTGCTCATACTCGCTTCATTTATCGCCCCGCAATTTGAAGCGCAGCGCGCATTCCTAGCTTATGGAGCAATTATCGCCTCGTTCATGGCGGGAACGCTTTGGCGTAGCGCACTCAACGGTCGCGCCGGCGAAAGTGTTGGCGGTTACTTCATTGAGAATGAAACCGTTGATGAAGCCGACCTCTCGCAAAGCTGGGAAAGCCTGAAAGCGAAAATCGATGCGGGCCAGATCGACAACGTTGTGCCAGTCAAAAAGCGGTCTGCCACGGATCAGACATACGCGGAACCATTGAGGAGCTATATCGACGCAGCCGGCGGCCTAAGGTGGCGCCAGCTCGGGCGCGGCGCTGCCCAAATGCTGATACCGACCGGCGACGAAACAACGACAGTGCGACTGCTCAAGATTCCTGCCGGTCAGCCGGTCCCGGAGCATTCTCACCGTGGCGTGGAATTAAAGCTGGTGCTTGAAGGAAGCTTCAGCGACGAGGTTTCGACATTTTAGCGAGGTGATGTCGAGATGGGTGACGACAGCTTGATGCATCAACCAAAGGCTGATGCGGGCAAAGACTGCATTTGTCTTGCCGTTACCGAGGCGCCGCTACGATTCAAGAGCAGGTTTTTGCGGTTGATACAGCCAATCCTCGGGATCTAACGCTCAGTATTATCGATCCAAAATCGCGAACGTGCTCACAAGCTTTTTGCACGATTTTTCTTAGATTTTTGAACCGGAGCGGCTGTCATTCGTAGAATGCCCTACCGAGCCAAGAGGCAGGCATTGAGAGGAGATGATTATGAAGTTTTTCTAGTAGTTTCGGCAGTCGCGTTGGTCAGCATGATGACGGGCAGCTTGGCTGCGTATGCCGCCAACCCTAAGGTCGGTGGCGCCGCGATGTTCGAGGACAAGAACATCATCGAAAACGCCGTGAATTCGAAGGATCACACGACGCTCGTCGCTGCCGTCAAGGCTGCAGGCCTGGTGTCGACGCTTGAAGGGAAGGGGCCGTTTGCCGTGTTCGCTCCGACCAACAACGCCTTTGATGCGCTTCCCAAAGGGACCGTCGAGAGGCTTCTCAAGCCCGAAAACAAGGACAAGCTCACGAAAATTCTGACTTGCCACGTGGTCGCAGCTGATGCGATGGCCAGCACCCTCGCCGGGATGATCAAGAATGATGGCGGCGAACATGACATCAAGACCGTCGGTGGCTGTGTTTTGAAGGCCAAGGAAAACATGGGCAAGATCACGCTCACCGACGAGGCGGGAGGAACTGCTACCGTGACGATCGCTGACGTCAAGCAGTCGAACGGCGTTATCCACGTCGTCGATAAAGTTCTCCTTCCCAAGATGTGACGGGAAGCGCCGCGCCGAGTTATCGGCCCGGCAATCTTTCAAATTAAGTTACGTCATCACTTTTTTCTGCATCACTTGTGTTCGAACGCCAGCCGAGCTCTGCGCATAAATCTTCACCGGCAGCAACGCCAGCGCGGAGACTTTCAAAAGGCCCTTTCAATATCGTGGTTTTTCCACGGAAAGCGACGATCACGGTCTTTGAGACTGGATCATAAAATACAGTCATTCCGTCTTCATAGTTCATTGATAACCTCTTTCCAGAAAGGGCCGGCGGAATGGCCGCCGGCCCACGCGGACCCGATATCGATCCGCGTCAGCTCCTGGGGTACGGAGCCGGTTCCATCGCTGTGGGGCTTTGCAATGGAACTGCCTTGTTACGGAATGCTCGATCCTTGGATCAAATCTGAAGGAGATTTATAGGGTCAGCAATCATTCCTTTGGTGGACCGCGGGATAGCAGCCGTTGCAAAGTCCGTCGATGCAGACGCAAAAGCCGCGCCGTCAACGACATGTTGTTCCCGGTGTCAGTAAACACGCTGTTGATGTGTTCCCAGCGGACCCGTTCTGCGGACTTTAGGCATGGCGCCTCCGTTTGGCTCAGTTGAGGGTAAACTCCAAGCACCTCTAAAATCTCATCCACATCCGCGGGTTTGCTTAAGAACTCGGTCGCACCAAGTTTCACCGCGGATACAACAGCGCCGACGTGGCCGTATCCAGTAAGCACAAGCGACTTGGTGTTGGGCGATACTTCCTTGCAAAGCTTCACGAGTTCAAGACCGCTGTCGTCGCCGATGCGCAGATCAGTTATCAGTATATCGAGGCAACCGCGATTGATTACGGCGCCCGCTCTCTCGATTGTTGTGCAGATTTCGACATTCAAACCACGCTCTTGTAGAGCCTTGCCAAGTCGATGCGCGAAAACGTGGTCGTCGTCTACCAAGAGTGCGTTCAGACTTGTCAGTTCCGTAGTTTCAACATGTGATATGGGCCGATCGGGTGTTCTTTCCATTGCTTCCTCCTACGGACGCCCTTGGGGCTGCAGCCGATGGTGCTCGGTGTGTTGTTGATCACGGTTATTGGGGGCATCGCCTTCGCGATCTTGCTGAACCAGGATAATCTATGGGCAGGGCATCGTCCGCATCCTGGTGATCGCGCCGTTCTTCGTCATGCCGACGGTCGCTGCGCTTGTCTGGAAGAACATGTTCATGAACCCGGTCAACGGGCTCTTCGCGCATCTCGCCAAGGCGCTCGGATTGCAGCCCTATGACTGGCTGGCGAATGCGCCGCTGTTCTCGATCATCCTGATCGTTGCCTGGCAGTGGCTGCCCTTCGCGACGCTGATCATGCTGACGGCCTTGCAGTCGCTCGACGAAGAGCAGCAGGAAGCCGCCGAGATGGACGGCGCCGGCGTTGTCTCGAAATTCATCTATATCGTGCTGCCGCACATGGCCCGCGCCATCACCGTGGTCATCCTGATCCAGACGATCTTCCTGCTGTCGGTCTTCGCCGAAATCCTGGTCACCACCAATGGCGGTCCCGGCACGCAGAGCACCAACTTGACCTATCTTGTCTATGTGCAGGCGCTTCTGCAGTTCGATATCGGCGGTGCTTCGGCAGGCGGTATCGTCGCTGTCATCCTCGCCAATATCGTCGCGATCTTCCTTGTCCGCCTCGTCGGCAAGAATCTGGAGGCGTAAGATGGCTCGCAAAGTCACCACACAGCGCAAGGTCATCATGACCGCGATTGCCTGGACGCTCGGGATCCTGATCTTCTTCCCGATCCTCTGGACCTTTCTGACCAGCTTCAAGTCGGAAGCCGATGCGATCGCCTCGCCGCCGCAGTTCCTGTTCTTCCACTGGACGACCGAGAACTATGCGGAAGTACAGAGCCGCTCGAACTATCTGGCTCACTTCATGAACTCGGTGATCATCTCCTTCGGCTCGACGCTGATCGGCCTGATCATCGCCATCCCGGCTGCCTGGGCCATGGCGTTCTCGCCGACCAAGCGCACCAAGGATGTCCTGATGTGGATGTTGTCGACGAAGATGATGCCGCCTGTCGGCGCGCTCATCCCGATCTACCTGATGTTCCGCAATACCGGCCTGCTCGACAGCCGTCTGGGTCTGGTGATCGTGCTGACGCTGATCAACCTGCCGATCATCGTCTGGATGCTCTACACCTACTTCAAGGAAATCCCTGGCGAAATTCTCGAGGCCGCCCGCATGGACGGCGCCTCGCTCGCCAAGGAAATCATCTATGTGCTGACGCCGATGGCGGTGCCGGGCATCGCTTCGACGCTGCTGCTCAACATCATCCTTGCCTGGAACGAAGCCTTCTGGACCCTCAACCTCTCCGCCTCCAAGGCGGCGCCGCTGACGGCCTTCATCGCTTCCTATTCCAGCCCCGAAGGCCTGTTCTATGCAAAGCTTTCGGCAGCCTCGACAATGGCGATTGCCCCGATCCTGATCCTCGGCTGGTTCTCGCAGAAGCAACTCGTCCGCGGCCTGACGTTCGGCGCGGTGAAATAAGACGACAGGGAGAGAAACATGGGCAGCATTACCCTTCAGAAAGTCTCGAAGGTCTTCGGCGAAGCCAAGGTCATCCCTTCGATCGATCTCGATATCCAGGACGGCGAATTCGTCGTCTTCGTCGGCCCGTCGGGCTGCGGCAAGTCCACGCTGCTCCGGCTGATCGCCGGGCTTGAGGATGTCTCCGCCGGTAAGATCGTCATCGACGGCAAGGATGCCACCGAAAAGGCGCCGTCCGAGCGTGGCCTGGCGATGGTGTTCCAGTCCTATGCGCTCTATCCGCATATGAGCGTGCGCAACAACATCGCCTTCCCGCTGAAGATGGCGGGTATGGACAAGGCCGAGATCGACAAGAAGGTCTCGGATGCCGCGCGGGTGCTCAACCTCACCGACTATCTGGAGCGCAAGCCGCGCCAGCTTTCGGGTGGCCAGCGCCAGCGCGTCGCCATCGGCCGCGCGATCGTCCGCCAGCCGTCGGCCTTCCTGTTCGACGAACCGCTGTCGAACCTCGATGCCGCGCTGCGCGTCAATATGCGCATCGAGATCAGCGAGCTGCACCAGCAGCTTAAGACCACGATGATCTACGTCACCCACGACCAGGTGGAAGCCATGACCATGGCCGACAAGATCGTGGTGCTGAATAAGGGCAATATCGAGCAGGTCGGCTCGCCGCTGGAGCTCTACAAGAACCCGCGCAATCTCTTCGTCGCCGGCTTCATCGGCTCGCCGAAGATGAATTTCGTCAAGGGCCAGACGGCAGCACAGCTCGGCGCGCACACGATCGGCATTCGTCCGGAGCATGTGATGCTGTCGAACGAGAGCGGTGAGTGGAAGGGCAGGGTCACGGTCGCCGAGCATCTTGGCTCCGATACGTTCCTGCATATCGACGTCGATGGCATTGGCCCGGTGACGGCACGTGGCGGTGGCGAGTTCGCGGCCAAGGCGGGCGACACCGTCTACCTGACGCCGGACAAGACGCTCATTCACAAATTTAACGAGGAAGGACTTAAGCAATGAACGGACGCCTTGAAGGGAAATCCGCATTGATAACTGGATCCGCGAGAGGTATTGGCCGCGCCTTCGCCGAAGCCTACGCGCGTGAAGGAGCCACAGTTGCAATCGCGGATATCGACATCAAAAAAGCAACCGAAACAGCACGTGATATTGGTCAGCGGGCGTATCCGGTTAAGATGGATGTGACAGATCAATCCTCGATCGAAGCGGCCATCCACGCCGTTGACGACAATACTGGCGGAATCGATATCCTAATCAATAACGCAGCAATTTTCGATCTTGCTCCGATCGTCGATATAACACGTCCAAGCTTCGAGAAATTGTTTGCGATTAACGTGGGCGGGTCGCTGTTTACAATGCAATCGGCGGCGAGATCTATGATTGTGCGAGGACGTGGGGGAAAGATCATCAATATGGCTAGCCAAGCGGGGAGGAGGGGTGAGGCGTTGGTCGCCGTTTACTGTGCGACCAAGGCCGCAATCATTAGTTTCACACAATCGGCAGGGCTGGACCTCATAAAATTTGGTATCAACGTCAATGCGATTGCACCAGGCGTCGTCGATGGAGAGCATTGGGACGGCGTAGATGCTCTGTTTGCCAAGTACGAGAATCGACCTTTAGGAGAAAAGAAAAAGATGGTTGGCGCGGCAGTGTCATTCGGCCGCATGGGCACCGCACAAGATTTGGTAGGAATGGCCGTGTTCTTGGCAAGTCAGGAAGCCGATTATATTGTTGGCCAAACTTATAATGTGGATGGTGGGAACTGGACCACTTGATGAAGCTCGTTGGCGTTCAGATCGCGGCCCTCCAAACACGTTGATCGCCTAGCCGAACCTGTTAGTCCAATGGGGAGCGCTCCAGGATACCATGATTCCAAGAGGGTCTTCATAATGCGACGAGTTCCATAAACTGGATTATGCGATTCAATTCCTGATTGAAGTATTGGCCGCTTATTTCTTGGCGGTACGGGCGCTCCGCTTTCTCTTAAGCCGTTATTTAATCACACTTTATTTACTATTTTCGCACCAACCTTCTGCGCATCCTACACACGCAGGAGCTGCTTTTTTCTTTTCGCCCGGACATTCTCGGTATATAAAGCTGTCACCAAGCAGCGCCGACTTCGCTCTGACGGACGAGGAGTCGTCTGTGGCAGTTTCCCCATTGCTTCGATGAGGACGAGAAGGGACTCCACGGCACCGATCGGAAGGGCATCACAAGGCGGAGGGCCCGCTGTGCATATGGGAAAACTGAACACATTTGAGCGTCTGAACCATTGGAAAAGAACGGGAAGATATTTGTCGCTCCGCCCAAGGACGGCAGCGACTTCAAAGAACTGTTTAAGCAGTTAGCTGCTGTGGGTGCGGGCCGTCCGGTCGGCATTGACGGCTTTCCACAGGGGCCATGGACTCCGGAGCTCCTGGCAGAGGCGATTACGCAGATCGACTCCAATCGGGCCGGAGTCGATTTACGCACGGTCCAACTATGGTTTCAAGAGAACGACAAGGGGATCAGCCCTTCCAATATCAACTGGTTGGCTCGGATCTTCGGCTGCGATGATAGGGAAGCGACGAGCGAATGGCTCCTGGAGCTTAGCGCGGCTCAAGCTCGTCTCACTGCCAAGAGACGAGGTTTAAAGAAAGCGACTTCTGCTGCAGATCCCGGCCCGGTGACCGGGCAAATTCAGATGCAGCCTGCGGACGCCGAGGGACAAGACGACGAGCGCGTTCCGCAAAAAAAAGGCCTCAGCTTGGCCCAACGAACGGAGGCGCTTTTTGGTAGCGGATCTCCCTTGAACCTCCCCGCGTCCACATTCGCTGGCGCCTCTGCCCTCGGATTTTTGTCGTACATCGTGGGGATACACAGCGTTACATATAGTCGGCCAGATGGGGTCGTAAAGCAGGTCGGCTTCCTGTGGGCTCCGAACTGGACGTTCCTGTTCATGATACTTTTACCGCTATTTTTTTCGTTTGTGACAGAGCTGCTACTCCTTTGGAAACAGGACGCGCGCTACAGGCTGTTGGCGCAAACAAACAGGTTTGAACGCAAGGTCTCCTGGGCGCGCAACGTCCAGGCTTATTCTTACTCGTACGCGGCGGTTTTCGTGATTTGCGTGATATTCGCCGGTGTTTTTCAATGGATTGGCGTGTGCTTGATCCCACTGTTGCAAGGTGGTGGCGACTACGCCACGAGTTGGGGCACGGTGGCAAACGTACAACCTGATCTCATATCAGTGCCGGTGGAGATCGTTTTCACTGGGCTCGCGTACCTGTACATGTGCCTCTGCTTCTATCTGTTCTTCGCGGGTCTTATTTTGCTCCACACGATCATCCACGATTTCTGGAGAATAGAAGAAGGATTGATGCCGCTGCTTGGAGGGGAGCATCATCCAGACTGCGTAGTCCGCATCAGAGTCATGCGGGGAATTTTCCGGTGCACCATCGTTGGTATCCTCGTTGCCATATGTATGAAAGTTCAAAGCTCATACCTGAGCTCGGACGGAGCGGATATTGTAACCTGGATAGTCCACGATTTGTTTTCGGTCGTATATCGTGACCATCACGCCGCCAACACCTTCGGCTACAGAATGCCGACGCACTACAGCAGTCTCCTTGTCGCCATTTCGGCGTGTGTCGTCTTTCTTTACGGCTCCATCCGCCTGAACGTCGGAGCGCGGTTCCGTGAGGCTTTGTGGAAGATGTCGGCGGTCGTTGGCCTGCTCTTCGCCACTTATTTGTTGATCGATGCCTTTGACGGCTTTTCAATCATTCTCATCGCGGGAGTGCTGGTTGCGACATACGGCCTCTTTGATCCAGAGTTCGGGCTGCCGCGATCGCGCAAATCGGAGAGCAATCAGGGTGTATCATAGGTGGCTGGATCGTTGGGACGAACGTCGAGCCCAACGCGGTGAAGAAGTTAAGGAAGCGACGGATTTCATCCTCGACTCCGGCCGCGCCTTCCCCGGTGCGGAGGAGGCAGACTCTCTCGAGGAGTTTTGTGTCCTTGCGGACCACGCTGTGTCCGATCCAAGCTTTTACGATGAGCCGGGACGGAGCGTGCAAGGGTTTGAAAGGCACGACGGGTGGCTCACGTTCCCTTCGGAGATCGCCACCGACGTGGACGAGAACAACACCGTTTGGGCAAAACTCACCGAAAGTGGCTCGCGCGATCAGGTTCTGGTCATTTTCCATCATTGGAATGCCCGCGCCCGACAACGCCAGATCGCCGGATTCTTCTCGAAACGTGGGATCACGGTCGTGGAGATTGCTATGCCCTATCATTTCGAACGCAGCCGACCCGGCGCGCTGTACGCCGATTATATGCTCAGCTCAAATCTCGGCCGCACGATCCAATCTGTAAGGCAGGCTGTATGGGATGGGCGGAAACTCATCCGGTGGCTGAAGAGCGAAGGCTACGGAGAGATCTCGGTTCTTGGCATGAGTCTGGGTTCGTGGGTGGCGGGTCTGATCGCAGCGCATGAACCGGCCGTATCGAAAGCTTCGCTGTTTTTGACGGCTGGAAGTCTTGCAGACATGGTTTGGACTGGACGCGCGACGCGCTCGATCCGCGAGAGCTTAGAACCGGCCATTGGACTCACGGATCTGCGGAGGGCATGGGGTCCGCTGAATTTGGAGAATTTCGCGCACAAATTGGCACGGCCCGAACTCGCGCTTCACGTGGTCTTCGCAACAAGAGACAAAGTAGTGTTGCCCGCGCTAACCAAAAGCTTCATCCGAAAACTGCAACAAGCAGGAGCGAAGCCGAGCGTTCTGAAGCTGAACTGCGGTCACTATTCGCTCGCGACGCCCCCGTACATTTTCTTGGCAGGTTGGAGCCTGAAGCGTTTTTTGTCGCGCGCCGCTACATCATAGATTGAGACGTCGAGACGCCCACGTACATGAGCCGGTTGGTTTTAGCGACCCGTCTTTGCATGTACTTTGGACAATCCCCTTACCCGGAGAATTTCCTGCCAAGCCCGGAAGCCAAGAATTTCATCTGGGGCCAGACTCGAGGCCCAAAAAAAGGAAATCTTCCCCGAGCCGTCTCTGTAAAAATTCGAAAATATTAACAAGGACTTGCTGGCGCCATTTCGTTTCGTTTCGGTTGGTTTCGCATCATATCGTGCAATCTGCGGTAATCGTCGTTTTTATCAATTATCAAAAACTGGAAGGCGTCTCGCAACTCAGTCGCGGTTCGGACTAACCCAATGTTACACGGCCACCGACTGCGGATTGCAGCGTTTGAAGGAAGCGAAGCCGGTATGAGAGCAGCTATGGAGACGGTCGTACTCGACGATCGCGGCATTCAAAGACGAGAGGGTTCAGTTGGCTTAGTCATTTTTGAGCGTGATGACTTGCTGCTACGGCACAGGCCGGAGTTTGGAGACCAGACGCTGGGAGATATCGACACAAGATTCCTGGCAATGCTTCAGGAGTTGCGCGACATCAACATCCGCTTCGGGTTCATTTCGTACCATACGGCTTCCCCATTCGATCGTAGCGCACGCATTGATAGTGCAACGCTTACGCGGTTGCTCGACGATCTTCTGAAGGTCTCGGGCGCCGTACCCGACTTCTGGATGGAGGCGATCCATTCACCGAGCCAGGGTCAAACCCGGCACTGGCCCTCGACCTCTGACCTCGATGTGATATTGAAACTGACTGAATGGTATGAAGTCGATCCGACGATGACGGTCGTGGTGCGCAAAGGAAATTTCTCTCGTTTCAGCAAAAAGACGCCTGTTTTCACGGAAATTCTTTATCCAGGATCAAGTGCCGCTGGCTCCTCCGACATCGATACGCAGGCCACAATGGTCTGGCTTAAAACGACGATCAAGCACGCTTTGAAACTGCCGTAAGTCTCATTTCGGCATCAGGGCCAGTTCTACAAAAGCGGCCTTGCTCACGCAGGCCATTCAGCTACCGGCTTCGATCCCGATCCTTATACTGTGGTGGGCGAAGTTTGATCGATTTTGACTGATCGCGGTCACGCCGTTGATTACCTTGGCGTTCCGTGCGATTTTTCTCAGAGCTATCGTGGTCGGCATTTGAGCGTGCTATGCGGGATTGATCGACGGTACGGTTGCTCGAAGTCTTGTTATCGAGTCCCTGCTCCGCTACGTGGTCGCGACCAGTCGCAGACTTCGTTTCCAAGCTATCCGAAGAGCGTTTCGCCTTACCGACCTCTGCGCGATCTCGATTCTTGGTTACACGAGAGTCGAGTTGCAGCCCGACGACCTTGCCGATGACATTGGTCGCTTGCTCGAAGAGCAGCCGATCGGCGGGATTGGCAATCTTTGCCGCAACGCTGAGGGCAGTGGTCGCCAGCATCTCCTTCGCCGCTTTCGACTGAGCAGCACTGATGGGTGTGGATCGCAGCATGTGTTCTTCTCCTTTCATTCTGGTAGGATCATGTCCGTCGCGCACGGCTACTTCCAACCGACGGTATTCGCGCTGCAGGCCGAGCGACAGATCGTGGCTCAGTTCCCGCGCCGTGCTCGGTGCACTTCGGTCCTTAGCAATGCCTTCCAGCATTTGGATGGCGCGCCCAACTGAGTGTCGGGTCTGATCAAACCGCTTCCTCGCGTCTTCCAGCTTCGGCGCGGTGGGCGTGTCGCGAAGCTTGGAGATCACCTTGTCGACAACATTCGTGGGTGCTGTCGCGCCCATGCGGTGAAACATCTCCCATTCCCATCGTTTGATGGGCGGTGGACCAGCACGCTCGACACGCTTTTGACGATCAATCGCTATTCCGCGCTCCCGCGCCTTTTCGGCGAAGCGGGTGCGCCACTCGGTGAAGTCGCGGATATTGGGGTTGAGCATCTTGCCGCTGGCATTGCGTAGCGCGACGATCACATGCAGATGCGGATGCTTCTCAAGGTCGTTGCGATTGTGGACAGCATAGGCATATCGGTGGCCGGAGAACTGCTCTTTTAGAAAGTCACGACCAGCCAGGACAAATCGGTCACGGTCGACATTGGCTGGGCCCGACAACAACAGATGCATGAAATCGCGCGGCTGACGGGTCTGCATCAGCGCGGCGACTATCTTACTCTCGACCGTAAGCTGCTTATGATCGCTTGTCGTCATCTCGCGCCGGTCCGTGGCTTGATAATAGCGGCCGCTCCTGCCCGGGCGCTCCTCGATGTGGGCCTTCGTCGAAAGCGTGACCTCCGCGCCTTGCCGCTGCATCGCATGGAGCGTCGCGGCCAGCCCCTTCGGACCGCTCGAAAACTCCACCGGATAGCGCGAGACTGGCGCCACTCCTTCCATCCGCAATGCTCTGTCCACACGCGCATCGATCGCGTGCACGTCATCCATTTCGGCGGCTATGCGATTCTGGCTGCCCCGATCGGATCGGTCCCTTTTCTCGTGCGCGATCACCAGCGCCAGGTTCAGACGGGTTTGTCCCTTTACGCCCTCGCTAACGCTGAACGCGTAGGTCCGATCGGAATCACCAACATCGCGGAACCCGTCGGACGCAAGCGAACTCAATGCGCGGGCAACGTGTTCCCGGTCGGTACTCTCCAGCTCATAGGTCAACCGTAAAACGTCCTTGCTTCCT
The DNA here is from genome assembly GCF_003610155.1 of Rhizobium sp. WW_1. NCBI lineage: Bacteria > Pseudomonadati > Pseudomonadota > Alphaproteobacteria > Hyphomicrobiales > Rhizobiaceae > Rhizobium > Rhizobium sp. WW_1. The sequence goes on along the minus strand of NZ_RAIN01000021.1, from coordinate 74,904 downwards.
TTCCTGTTTCCGAACTCCCGCTCCCAGGATCGGACTTCTTCGCTAAGATCGGTGACCTCACGGCCATCCTGATCATGTGCCTTTTCCTCCTTGCTTTGATAGGCAAGCACGTTGCGAGCCGAGGCCGCACCTGCTCCATACGACAACACCTTGACGACGACGGCGTTATTGCCACTCGCCCGACTTAAGGCTGTCGCCGCGCCGGCGTTCCGCCCAACCGAGGGGACCCCCACCTTTGCCCTCACCGGCGCCTTTTTGGTTCCACCGCCACCGCCGCCGCGGCGTCGAAGCTCATCCTCGATGAGGTCGAAATAGCTCGGTAGTCTGCGGCCTTCAGGCTTAGACCCCGAGCGACTTCTGGAGAGGTCGTTCATCGTGTTTCCTGATCAGGTCGGCGATAAAAGTGGATGGTCTCACAAAGGCTGCATCGCGGATCGAATCCACGGCGGCCATCACCTCGCCCAGCTTGGTCATGATGGCGGCGGCGAGGATGGCTTGGTCGCGCTCTTCCGACAGAAACTCCTCGTTCCGGAAGGCGAGCTCGCGGAGGAACTGGTGCATGTTTGCCAGCTGCCGTTCGTGCTCTTCGAGGATCGCAGGTATATGCATAATCTCCCTGGTGACGATGAGCTTTGCGACAAGATTGACGGAAATATCGAGCCGGCCGGCAAGCAGCTCCACGTTGCTCAGGACATGGGCCGGTAGACGGAACATGACGGCCGGTTCGCGCATCTGCCTACAGCCCCCTCGCCTTCAGCGCTTCGAGGATCAGTCTGTGGGTCGCCGATGAGAGCTGCTCATGCCGTTCCAGCGATACGCGGAAAATCTTCGTCAGCACGTCATCGTCGAGGTAGAGGGAAATACGCTTCCTCTTCACGGATCCCGTAATTTCGTCGGCTTCTATCGCCTGCTCTTCCGGAATTTCTCTTCTGGCTGGAGGACGGCCGAGCTTTGACCTTGGCTCCGTATTGACGCTCGGCTCCTGCGCCTGGGGAGGATCCTCCGGCATCAGCTTGTCGAGATCGAGGCTTGTCGGCATGTAGGAGGTCGCATCCTCCTCCACGTCCCTCGCCTGATCCTCTCTCGATCGGGCAAGGGCGAGAATATTGCCAGCCGGCGTTCTTTCCCTCGACATCGCGCTCAGGCAGCCTCCGCCTGCAGAAGGCCGATGAACTCGTTATTGATCTTTTTTACGAGATCTATCGCGTCAAGCACGCTTTCTGAGGCGCGCCGCTTGGCCGACGGCGTCAGCGTCGGATTGTTCTCGATGCTGGCGAGCTTGGAATAGAGCGACCCGAAGCCGGCGCCGACATCGCTGAAATGATTGCTCTTCCGAATGACCGTGTCGACCATCGGAATTCGGCCGCTTGTCAGGATGGCATGGACTTCCGGAAGGGAGCGATTGTGCTTGAGGGCGATCATGTCCACGTAGTTCCAGATCGCCGCATATGGAATTGGACCCTGCACCCGCTTCCTGGAAATCTCCTTGAGGATCGTCGCCACCTTGATGGCTGAAGTCGCGGCCGTCGGTTCGGGTATGACAGGAATGAGGACTGCATCGCATTCGTGATAGACCTCGATTGCCCGCTGGTGAACGTATCCGCCGACATCGTAGATTCGAATATCCGCCGCAGGTGCCTCCGCGAGGCGATCTGCAAACCGGTCATCCGGCGCGACCCGCAGATGCAGCAGCGTGCCGTCGGTGGGGAGCAATCCCCGTTTTATGGAGACATTGTACCACCGCGTCGACGATTCCTGCTCGTCGCAATCGATGAGCAGTGTCCTGTGGCCCTGCTGGGCGAACTCGGCTGCAAGATTGACGTTCAAGGTTGATTTGCCGGCGCCACCCTTGAAGGTCGAGATCGCGAGCGAAAGTGGTTTTCCTGTCATGGAGCCCTCAGCCTCGAAGATTCGCTTGGCTCTGCGCCTGCTGGCGGGCCGCGACCAGATCATCGTTGAGCCTGTTGGCTTCGCGCTCCCGGGCTGCATCTGCCTTGGGATCGCTCCCCGGCCAGAACTTCAGGATCGGCAGGAAAAGGAGCACGAAGAAGGTGATTGTCGCGCCTTTGAACCAGTGGGACTGCTCGTAAAGGTCCGCCGCCCATTGCCAGAGCGCCCGCGTCCATTCCGTCGGTAGCAAGAGGTAAGATAGCGTCAGCGCAAGGCCGTAGGCCAGGAAGGCGGCGATCACCACACAGGCAGCCGTGACGACCAGAAGGTTGGCGACTAAGACCAGAAACCACATTGCCCTGAAGGGAAAAGTCACGACCCTGATGGCCTTTCGATGTGCTGACATCTACCTTCTCCGTGCGCACATTTGAGTGTCAGACCAAACATATCGCAATCCTCGCGGTATTTCCAGACTTGCACTGCAGTATAATTTTGTGCATGCTTCGCGACAGCCAATTGATGACGGATTCACGCATGAACCCCGGCGCGCGGCGGCTTACTCGCCTCCTTTTTTGCACCATTGCATGCACGCAGGACGCCCTGGCGATTGCCGCGGAGGACGATGCTGCTTCGAGAGTCGTCAACTCCTATCAGAAGGCTTACGCAGAGGGGCGCGATCTGATCCCTCCTCCCGAAACAATCCTCGATACCTCATCGATAGTCGAGCGGCTCGACCTGCAAACGATCATGCCTGAGGGCGCCCTGAGCGGGAGCGCGTTTCTTGCCTCCGATGGGACCATCGTCAAACTGGCGGGTGTCCAAGGCTGTCTCTCGGTCGAAGAGGTGGAATTCGCTGGCCTGCGGACGACATGCGCGATGGTTTCACTCGCCGGTTTGACCGCCACGCTCGGCGAAGCCAAGGCGGTCGCTGGCAACGCATTTCCGTGCCATTTCCTCGGGCAAAACACAGGCACGCCGACTGTGCGCTTTGCCGAGTGCTTTTTCGTGAAGGACGGCGACGCACAATCGCTTTCGGAGGTGCTTATCGCCAAGGGATTGGCGTTTGCTGCCCGTGACCGTGCCGGCCGCGCGATATTCCCGGAATATGCGCAGGCAGAGGAAAACGCGAAGAGAACAAAGACTGGAATCTGGGCGAACGCCCACTTCACGCATCCCTACGGTGAGCGCTATCGCGCCAATCCTTCCATGAACTGATCGCGATGAGGTTCCTGATGTTGATGTCCACGCTCGCAGCTTCCGGCCTCTTTGCAGGCATATCGATCATGCCGATGCTCGCCGGGACGAGCCACCCAGAACCTCCTCGCCTCCAGGCGCCGATCATCCCTATTCAGGCGCTTAAGAGCGAAGGTACTACCGCAGGCAGCCAAGAAAGCGATCGAACCCAATTTGTCCCGTTTCCGGTGCAAGCGCAATTCGAAACCGGCGACACCTGGCTTTCCGCCGGGCGGCGATATCGTCTTTACGGCCTGCAAACGTGTCTCCGCGGAACCTCTGTCACGATTTCTCCCGGCGTCATCAGGGACTGCGGAGAGCTCAATCTGATCATGGCACAGGCATTGATCAAGGACACGAAGCCCGTCTGCGCGACGATCAAGGATCTCGACCAAAACAATGCTGTGGTGGCCTGCCAAACGACATCAGGCCAGCGGCGTTATGATCTGGCGACCTATATGATTGCCGAGGGGTGGGGATTCGCCGCCGTCGACACCAGCGGCCATTTGATCGTTCCCGGCTACAGGGTGGCTGAAGAAAGTGCAAGATCGGCACGCGCAGGCCTTTGGGCCTACTCCGACATGCCTCATCCCGTCGCAGTCCTGGCCGGCCAAGCGGGAGCGCAGCGATGAGAGGTGCATCATTGTCGATGTTGCTGATGATGATGACGGCGACCGCCGCTTCGGCGCAAAACAGACCGGCCGATATCCCCCGGCAGATCTTCGGAAAAGTCCAGGTCGTGGACGCCACAACCTTTGAATTCAGGAAGAGCGGACAAACCGTGCGGCTTGCAGGATACGAAGCCCCTCGCCTCGAACAAACAGCAACAAGCGATGGCGTCGACTGGCCGGCAGGTCAAGTTTCGCGGGCCTGGATGATCCTCCGCACACTTGGGCAGGACGTCAACTGCGCACCCATTGCTCGCGACGCGAACGGTCTGGTCCTCGCGCACTGCTTTGTTGGTGAGACGAACCTCGCCGCCACGGCTATTGCAGAAGGCATTGGCTACGCGTTCAACTACCGCGGCGAACCTCAGGTCCCCGCCTATTTCGATATCGAGAGGAAGGCCCGCGGCCTCGGATACGGCGTCTGGTCGTCGCCGGATCTTCTTCCTCCTTGGCTCTACACCGCGTCGGTGGCGACCGGGGACAAATCGAGGGCCTCTTCACTGGAACCTGACGGCGACTTGCCCCTGCCCTTGCCCGTGGGCCCCGCCAAGTCACTGACACCTAATGAAGCACATGGAGGTTGAATGAACCGCATTATTGGAACCGCTGTAGCGCTCATATTGATGTCCGGCTCCGCTTCGGTAGCGATCGCGCAGGACGGCGCCACACAGAAGCAGATCGAGCAGCGCGATCCCGGCTTTTGCGGAGCCGGAGGGGCGGGTTGCGATCCTGCCGAGGTGCAACGGTGGAAAGCTGTCGGCAACAGGCTTGCCGATCTCTCATCAGCCGATCTCAGCCAGTACGCCTATGCCTGTGCAAAGCATAGTGAGTGGAAGAGAGACTGCGAGACCGATCCGGCCGCCATCCTGAAACGCCTTGGGATCGAGGGATACTGAAGCTGGCGATGAACAAGCTTTCCGGTGGCGCGGTCCTAGCGGCGGTAATCGCCTTCCTGTTAGGCGCATTCGGCGGCTATGCGATCAACGAAGTGAGGAAGAGCGGCCAGGAGATCGATCTCGAACACGAGATCACCCGGCTAAAAGACGAAGCGCTACAGAAGACGAGCGGTGACGCTCCCAACGACGATGAGGCGAGCGCCGCAATTGCGAAGTCGGGGCGGTCAATGCGGATTTCTGAATGCAAACCGCGTCAAGCCGCGCCGGGTGTGACGTGCGCTGGCATCATTACAACGACGACGGGGTCATTTGCCGGGGCCAGGCAACCGGGCGTCCTTTCCTTTGCGAAAATTGACGGCGCCTGGACGCAGATTCAATGAACAATCTGAAGGAGCGAACAATGAGACCGACGCTGATATTGGCCGCAATCATAGTTAGTTCGGCCTCTGCGCCATCGGCGACCCCGGCGAATGCCGAGGATGCATCCTGGGGATGCCAAGTTCTCCTTTGCGCGGCGTCGCAGAACCCGTCTTGGCACGGGGTTCCCTACTGCGTTCCGCCCATGACAAAGCTCATTGCGGCCATGAAGGAGCCGGGGTTTTCGTGGCCAATCTGCCATGAGGCCAATGCCGGCAAGCCGGGTCACGAAACCTACGAAGACTGCCCGGTAGGAACGACGGTGGGCTATAGCTCGCAAGGAAACAACGGCGGGGGAGGCGAGCCCGATCAATGCATCAAGACCGTCGATATTTGCCGGTCTGCCGGTCAGCGCGCTTCTGACGCCGACCTAAGGGGAGCCGTGATACGGCGGACCTTCGGCGATCGAGGCGATAGCTGCACTGAGCAGATCGCGACGCGGCGGCCGCGCCGCGCGGATCCCTATTTCTTCGATATTCCTGACGAACAAGGCGTGAAGCAAAGGTTCTGGTTCAACCTGAATCACTAGCCCGCGTCGAATGCGTGTCACGCGCCAGAACTTACGTCGGCTCGTCAGTGGCTTTCTTTTTCCTGCGACGGGCTCGCCATGCCGCTATCCGAGCAAGGTCACTGTCCGAAACCCTGAACAAATCCTCGATCGTGACATTCCACTCGCGCTGCATCTTGTCGAGGGTCGACAGCTTGACATCCCGCATGCCGCGGGTGACCTGAGACATATAGGCTTCCGACACGCCGAGCTGCTCGGCCAGGTCCTTGTTCGTCAACCGGCGCTGGGCCTTCAATCGCATCAGACCGATGGCGAGCCGCTCCTGAAAGGAGAGCGACTTCAGGTCAACCATGTTCGAAAGCTGATCAGCGCCATCGTCCCTCACCCGCGTCATCGAATGATATCCTCACCCGGAGGGTCCATGAACGCGTCGCCGTACGGTAGGCGCCGATAAGGGGAAGCGAGAGCGCGCCGACAGCTGCTTGAATATTTCAGAGTTCTACCGCTCATTCGATGCATGACGTTATTCTGAGACCAAGAAGGTAAGCGCAAACGGTTGTTGTTCATCTCTAGCATGCGACTGTTCACAAGTCCGTTACGCTCAATACACCGCGGCCGACAGCCGGTGCAAGAGACCGATTGCACGCCGCGAGAAGGATGCTCCAGTCAGGCCCTGCTTCCCGCTGTTATTGATGTTTCCCCGTGTTTGTACACCAATCTCCAATTGCGCCAAACTTTAACTGCGGTTAAATTTTTGTCGGTTCTATCAAAGGGAGAAAACTGATGGTGTGGCTCGAGCGGTTTGGCTATCGGTTTGACACGCGGCGGTTAGGAATAGCGGCCCTGTTCCTGGCACTCGCATTCGTCGCTGCTCGGGTGGCCTTTAGAGATAGTCTGACCCTGGGCTATGCGATGGTCATCCCCTCCTACATCTTCCTGTCCGTTGCGATTGAAGGTGCTCGCACAGGGAAAGGCAGCTTTTGGGACATTCGCGGTTGGGCGGAGACGGCCATCGCCGTCGCTGGTGCCGCGGGTGTCGGATATCTCGGCTTCAGCCTTTGGTCGATCGGATATTGACGGCAAACCATGCGTATCGTGGTCCGCAACAGCTCGACCCATGTGTTGTCTGAACTGAGCGACCGCGAGGCGGTCGCGTTACGGGCATGGTACGGCAACGCTGCCTCCAACGACGACGAGGTGATCGCGCTTGCGATTATCCGGCGCGTCAAGGTTATGAATGGCTGGATCGAATGCGACTGTCTGGGCGGGCGACACCAGCCGCTACTTGCCCCGATCCAGCAGGAACGCACGTTTACCCTGCGACGGCTAACCGCGAAGGATGAGGTCCCCGGCCGACACGACAAGCGACCAAATCACGCGCCATCCTGTCCATTCCATGTCGACAAGGACGCCGACCCCGCCCTCTTCGATCGTAGCTTTCATCTTCGCCCACTGCCGAGATCGGATCGCACCTACATCGATGCACTTCCCGCCATTCCCATCCGCCTTGCCGATGTCTCAGGTCAAGATCCCTCCCGGTCGACAGAACGAAACGACCGGCCATCACGACTCGGAGGCATCCTGTGGCGAATGCTCGAGAAGGCGGGCACCAACGTGGTCCCGCCGCTACAGGACGAGCCCGATCTCAAACTCGGCAATCAGCTCGCCCGGCTGCGCTCGGCCGCGAGGGAACTCAGGGTGCTCAGGACCTGGACACTAAATGCGCTTCTATCGACCTGGGCTGCGGACTATTGGAATCCCGACAGCCGTTGGCAACGGTTGCTTGCGACCTCCCGCCCCGACTGGCTTGAAGGACTTCGCCGCACCGGGTTCATGCTGCTGTTCTCAACCAGCGTATCCACGCAGGCGATCATGCCAGCATCTTCCTCGCGAACAATGGACATCCTTGCGAAGGTTCGACAGCCGCTCCGCGGCGATCCGGCAAGTCGAGGGCCATTTCTGACCCTTCTGAACGTGGATTTTCAGGAAGACGATGAAGGCCCGGCTCGGGCTGTGCAGGCCTACGCCCAGCCGGTCTACAACGGCGATACGCTTTTCCCCGTCGAGTCCGGATTTGAGCGTGACGTTTCCCATCTGCTATTCTGGCTTCAGCAATCGCTCTTCGACGCTGCGCCAGAACTCCGGATCTCCATTATCAAGCCACTCTTCGCGTCGGAAACGCCCATAGGTCTTTGCAGACCAGACTTCGTCTTGGAAATTGCATATAGAGATCACCCACCGCGCAGACTCCTCGTTGAGGCCTTCGGGATGGAGACGGAGGAATATCGGGAGGCCAAGGAAAAAACCATTCCGCGAATGAAGCACCTCGGGCCAATCTTCGGCATTTTTCCGGAGGACCTTACCGGACCGAATTCTGAAAATACTGGGCGGCGGCTGCAGGCGTGGGTCGTCGACAAGTTAGGAGATCGCTGAAACTTGCGGCGGAACGCCGGGTCGATGATCCACGTGGTAGAAATATCTTGGGCGGCTCTCAGGCGCCCCGGGATGGGTGTGCCCACTCGCCATCAAGCTCGGATTCCGCTGCCTCGATCAGAGCCACCTGAGCACGGGATCGTATCTCCGGTGGGCAGCTGCCGAATATGGCGGACACAAGCCCTTCCGCGAGTTCGGCGATCGTCGGCGTCAGGTCCGTCGGAAACAGGTGGTCCTCATCTACACCTACTCCCCGGCGTAAAAGTTGTGCCTTGATAGCGCGCTTCTCCACGACACGCTCCTTGATCATCAGCCAGCGGCCGGCGTTAGCCTTGGCTGCCGCGACAATCCGTTCGAAACCGTCGTCTTTATAGAAATTTCGATTTGCGAGGTATCTGATTTCGGCCATGCATCTTCTCCTTCCGTCAGCCCAAATTAAAACTGGCAAATGTCCCATCCCAATCTCAGGCGCGTATTCCCCATTTCGGCACTTACCGCCTATTCAACCCGGTCGGCGTCGTCATGTCGCGCGCTGTCTTCGCGCAGCGGATCGCGAGCAAGATTGGCAAATTCGCGCAGAAATGCCTTCGAACTGTCCTCAGCCAAGCGTCCGGAGAGGGTTCCGATCAAGAGCTCGACATCGGCGTTCAACTCCATCGGGTCGAGCGAGCCCGCGTCAGCCTGCTCAAAAATTGCGTCGTTCAAGGCCTTGATGTCCGCTCCGAATGCGCCCCGGACCTCCTGTCGCCGCAGGAGGACCGATCCAGGGGAAGTTCCAGCCTCGTCTTGGATATCCGAAGTGCGATCAAGCCGATGTCGAGGTCGTGGAGATCCCTGATAGACATTACGATCCAGCTTCGCCTGATCTATCTCGATACGGACGTTCTCGACCTCCATGGGACCGGAACCGCGCGCAGCTGGGCGCGTTGCTGGGGGATTGGCCGTCGTACCGGGTCGCTTGTTCTGCTCAGCTTTCTGGTTTTCCTCCCGAGGCTCGTCCTCCGAGACGCCGGCTTCGCGCGTTTCGTCGAGATCCAGACGCTGACGAAGTTCATCGAGCGACGAGATATAGACATGACGTACGCCCTCCTTGACGATGAAGCGGACGCTCTGTGCCTCCCGGGGTCGCTCGATGGCACCCAAATCGACGTCCATTCCGGCGCCCGACAATTGGCTCGCCGTTCTTGCGAACGGCGTTGTTTCAGGCGCTGGCGCGCCGGGCCAGACGGCCTCGCTATCAGCGATCGTCCACTCGACCGGCTCCATGCAGGGCCTGATTACTGGCTTGAACTTCTGAACCTTCGAAAACATCCGCTCGCCACCCGAGTCGAGCTTCATGATGCGCATGAGCGGCATGCCGGTGACCTGAAGGATCGCTTCCTCCGGCTTCATCATCATCAACGTGTTGACGGGAAGAAGGTCGACCGACACCGGCACCTTCGAGATCGATCGTTGCCTGCGACCATGCCGATGGGAATAGGAGGACTGCTCTACCCACTCCGTCGTCCTTCCGGCGGCGGCTGAGACGGCGGCCGCGTCCTCCTGGTTCTGGAAGTTCATGAACAGCTTGATCGTCGAAGCTCCCATCAGAATCTTCTGGCCAGAGCGCTGGTAAAGCCGCTCGAGCTGGGCACCGTCCTGCAGGATGAAGACGAAGCGAACGCCGTTCTTGCGGATCAGCGGCGCAAGAGTCAGCACGGTGTCTATGCGGCCGCCATTGCCGAACTCGTCGAGCATCATCAGCACTTCGTGCTCGCCATTGCGTAGCGGTCCCATCTGCACGAGCTTGTCGGCCATCTGCTGGATGAACATCGAGATCAGTCGCTCGTAGATCTGCATCGCGTTCCAGTCAGCCTGGATGAAGATCACCAATTTTCGCGTTCTGATCGTGTCGATCGGGATCGTGGTAATCGAGGTCAGCGCCTCCACGAGAGGGTTCTGTAAGAAATTGAGCTTGGCAACGATCTCCGCCGCGATACCTTCCCCGAGTTTTTCGTGCCGGCCGGCAAACTTCGTGAGCTGCATGCGGGTCTGGTCGGAAAGGACCGCCTCGTAGTTTTCCAGCAGCTGGATGATCGCCTTCCGCTCGTCCGACATCGAATTGAGAATGCGGTAGAGTTCGCTCAGCGACTTGCGGGTATCAGGGCATTCAAGCACGAAGCCGAGCATCGCCGTGAGCAGAATTCTGGCACTCTCCTCCCAGAAGTCGGAGGAATCGGACCGCAGGCGCTCCGGCAGCAACATCTGCGTCAGTTTCTGCAGGTCGGTGATCCGCTGGTTGGGATCGGCACTGATCAGGTCGAGTGGATTGTAACCGTCTGTAAATTTGGATCCTGGTGCCAGCAGGAAAATCTCGTAGCCCCGGTCCTTCAGATAGCCCGACGTCTCCTCGAACAGCTCGCCGCTCATGTCGAGGACCATCTGCGATCCCTTGAAGCTCATCATCGTCGGAATGACGAAGCCGCGCGACTTGCCCTGTCCCGGCGAGCCGATGACCATAACATGCTGGTCGCCATCGTTGCGCAGAAGAAGGCCCTGCTTGAGACCGAGCACAATCCCGTGCTTATCGCGCAGCCGGAAATCGGCGGCATCTTTCAGGGTCGCCAGCCGCGCCTTGCCCATGATCATGCGCTGGCGTTTCTGGATCGCCGCCCCAATCGGAAACCCAACCAGCGCTCCCGCCGCGGCCAGACCGGCGAGCGCCGCAAGCACTATCTGGCGTGACGGCCGCTGAAACGTACCGGCCGCGTCGGTGGCTCCAAAGGGGACCTGATACATCGCCGCGAGATGGGCCCCATAATAATCGGCGATAGCGGCATACCCACCAGCTCTGCTTGCGACGAGATAGAAGACAACGCCGTAGACGATCACGGCGGCATAAGCAGCCGCGAAGATGAGTGCGGTATGCGCGATCAAGGTGAACATCGACCGGATATGCAGGAGGTAGAGGATCTTGCGCGACAGCGCCCTGCCGCCTTTGAGCATCCACAAGCACAAAAGGAAAAACAGAAACGGCGAGGCCAGGACTAGAGCCAAGATCGAGAGTCCGACGGTGTTTCGCGCGCGGATGACCGACCATGTGTAGGCAATACTGTCGAGAACGCGGGCCTGCGCAATGTAGTCGTAATAGGAGGTCGACCCGAAGGATGTGACGTACAGGTCGTAGATCAGCGTGAAGAACAGCAGCCATATCAGCACGGCGCCGAGAACGGCGACCGGGAATGTGAAGGCCGAGACCTCCTGAAACTTCGTCCACTTCGGGCGTTCAGCCTCTGCGCCCGTGGATACGCTTGCCATCTTCGTCCACCTCGTCTGCAAAATAGATCTCGCTGACACCGCGGCCGCCGGCAGCATCGCTCTTCTTCAACTGGACCACGATCGGGATGATCGAGCGGATGTAGCGGATGATGTCGTCGCGCTCCATGCGAACATTGCTGTTGAGCACCAGGGTCGACAGCCGGTTGAAGGCATGATGCGGAGAATTCGCGTGGATGGTCGACATCGATCCCGGATGACCGGTGTTGATCGCGTTCAGGAAGTCGAAAGCCTCGTCGCCGCGTAGTTCGCCCATGAAGATCCGGTCGGGCCTGAGGCGCAGTGCAGAGGCCAGAAGGTCGGTCATCGTGACTCGCGCCTCGCCCTGGCCGCCTTTCGAGACGAGCAGCGAGACGACGTTTTCCTGGCGCGGTTCAAGCTCGGCCGTGTCCTGCATCAGGATAAAACGCTCATGGTCCGGGATCGCCGTCAGCATCGTATTGAGGAATGTCGTTTTGCCGGTGGACGTGCCGCCCGAGATCAACATGCTGCGATGGTTGATCGCCGCGAGCTCCAGAAACGCGCGCGTCCTTCCGGCCCGCAGCAGGCGCGATAACTCGATATCGACATCATCGATATAGTCGTCTCCCGTCACCTTGGTGAAGCGGAAAGCTCCGGCTCTCTCGTAATCGTCGAGGTCGAAGCGTCGGATGAATTGCTTGCGGATGGAAAAGGCGTGACCAGTGGCCGACGTCGGATTGAGCACGAACTGGACGCGCTCGCCGTCGGTGAGCGTCGCCGAGAGCAGCGGACGTTCGGCATTGACGGTCTGCTTGGTGAACGAGGCAGCGCGGGACGCCATATGGCGGATCGCCTCCTGATCAAGCCCATCGATCTCTTGCCTGATCATGCTGAGCTGGCCGATCCGCTCGAGCCAGATTTCGTTGCTGCGCTGGCAAGAAATCTCGACCACCACGGGATCGTCGAGAAAAGGTCGGATGGGTTCGAGCGCCTCGGAGAGAAAATGCTGTTCGGCGGAGATCGACAGGCGCGCGTTCATTTGGCGGCCTTCTTTCTGCGCAAGCGGTCGAACTCTTCGCGCACCGGGTCCGGATAGAGATCCGAGAAATCAAGGTCCCGCGTCACGAACACCGTAATATCGGAGCCCTGAGCAATATGGATCGTCGGCTTGATGTTGCGCGTATCCTGGAAGGCCTCGGTCGCCAATTGCTGGATGCCCGATGCGATGGTCTCGGAGGCGATCTCGCGCGCGCGATCCTGTGACGTGGTGCCGTTATCCTGGGGAATGCTGGTCACGGTTCCGTCCGTATTGACGATCGTGATGTTGCGATCCTGTTTCTGACCGAGCTGGGCAATGTATTGCGTCACCCCGCCGATCATGGTCAGGAGCGCCGGCGGTCCGAACCGCTCCCAATATTTCCGATCGACGACACCTGTCATGCCGGAGCGGCCGAGACGGTCCGTACCGTAGGAGCCGAGCTGGACCGAAACGCCGTCGCCGCGGATCATGCGCGTCCAGACGATGAACAGGCGTTCCTGGCCGCGTTCCACACCAGACTTGTAGTCGCCGATCAGCGAGGAGCCGGCGGGTATCAGGATGCGCCGGCCGTCGAAGGAATAGACATCCTCTCGGACGATCGCCTTCACCATGCCGGCAAGGTCGGAATTGACCGCCGTCTCCAGCGTGCCGCGGATCATCGTGCCCTGCGGGATCCAGGCATCGATACGGCGGTTCTCGGCGGCGACCGAGACCTCCACCCCCTGGCCACCCATCGCTTTCAGAAAGGCGCGATCACCATCGACCGCCCCGCCAGTGTCCCCAATCGCCGTAGATGCTCCGGCCGTGCTGTTCGCCCCGAACAGACCAGCTCCTGAAGTATCGGACGAAGCCCGTGCTGCACCGTTCGTTTGTTCGGACTGATCGAAGACAACGGCTGTAGAGCGCACGCGCTCGAGAAGCTTAGCCTGCCGGGCGAGCTCGATGCATTTTGGATTGTCCGGGTTGTTTCCCCTTGAGCAATCGACATCGACCGGCGGCGCGATCTGGACCGGGGCCGGGATCACAGGGGCCGGCGGAGGGGGTGGTGGCGGAGGTGGCGCCTCGGGCACCTGGACAGTCGGCAAGGGCGGCGGCGCCGGCGGATTGAAACCTTCGTTTCTCGGCGCCTGGACCGGACGGAACTCTTCCCGTGGGGTGTTGTCGACTGTCGGTTCCCGCTCCCCGCCGGAAAACAGGAAATAGAGAACGACGCCGATGCCGGCGATCGCCGCCACCACGGCGACCGGCCGCATCAGCCCGATGCCCGAGCGCCTCACCTGCCCGCCAATCGCTGTGTCGTTTTCGATGGAGTGATAGTTCGGATCAGACATCGTGCCTCCCTATCGTGATTTTGATGCGGCGCTGACGCCCGCCGAGCCCAGCCGCTTGGGCGCCACCGCTCCCTCTATCGGCGCCGGCACATCGGCTGGAGCGGTCTTGAGATTGAACAGGCAGGTCTCGTTCTCGGTGCCGTAGCGCAGCGTCCACTGCCGCGAGACCGTGTCGATGACGATGTAGTCCGCCTCACGGCGATAATTGACGAGGCTCTCCCGCCGTTTGTTATCGACGATAAAGATCGCCGGCACATCGCCGGTGAATTTCATGAAGGTCTTCAGGCCGTCGTCGAACACCCACAGTGGCTTGGCGGTATCGCTGCCCTTGAAGCCATAGTCGTAATTGACCTTGTCACGGCGGATGTTCTTGATGTTGGGATTGCGCTCGGCGTCCTGCGCCTGCTTCCAAAGCTCGGCCGTGCCCTTTAAACCAGCGTCTTCTGGGTACATGAACTGCAGCTTGAAGGTCTGGTTCTGGATGGCCTTGCTCTCGTTCACCTCCAGATCGAACGAATAGGTGCGCTTTGTGGTCACGACCGAGAGGTTGGTCGGCGCGTCTTTTTCCATCGGCTTCAGGGTGAGGGAGCGCCTGTCAGCCGATGTGAGTATCTGCCAGGAGACCGTGTCACCGGCGACGACCTGCGTGATCTCCTCATCGGCACCGAACAGGATGGTCGTCACCATCCCGTAAGTGCCGGTCACGACGAAGACCTGCTCGGCCGAATAGGGCAAGGTCCGCACCCGAGGATCGAGCCTGCCAGGCCGGGCAATGAGCTCGGCCTGCGCCGATGATGTTGCCAGGAGCAGTGACATGATCATTCCAGCCATCCTCCGACTCATTGAACGAGCCCCGAAGGCATGGTTTCAGGAACTTTCACATATTCGGTGACCACGAAGCCGAGCGGGTTATAGAGCCTAACCCGATTGCTGGCAGGCAGATTGATCTGCCGGTAGCGAACCGTCGCGGACCACCGATTGACGACCTCGCCTCCCCGCTCCCGCTCTCTCGTCTCGAAGCGCACTGACATGGTCGAGGCGTTGAGCGGATTGACCGACAGGATTTCCGGCCGGATCTCGCCAGTCGTTCCCATGGTCTTGACCGGGCCTCTCGGATTGGAAGGGTTCATCCACTCCGAATAATCCTTGAAGGCTGCCGCATCGGGATCCGACCAGAGGGCGATCATGTCGAAGTTTTCGGAGAGATAGCGGGGATCGTAGGTCTCGCGGCGGATGACGTAGTTACCCACAAACGAGGCGCGAACGGCCTGGATTTCGGAGACGTTCGAGCGGTCCTTGTCGAGCGTCGTCACTGTCTCCATGTAGCCGGTGTTCTTGTCGACGATCAGCGGCACGACCTCGGTTCGAACGAGCGGAAAGAGCTGCGCAACGGAAAAGGACAGAACGCCCGCGACGATCCAGCCTGCCACTGCAAAGACCAGCAGGATGAGACCGATCAATGTCCGCAGCGAGCGGTTCTTCTCCCCCCATGAGAGGTGTTGATCGTAGATGTCTTGCGGGCCGGGGACACGATCGGCCGGCGCCGGCTTCAATTGCCTTTTGAACAATGCCAAATCTCAAACCTCGAAGTCGCAATGAGTAAATCTCTGATCCTCGTCGCCACAGCCTCATTCGCTGTTGCGACGGCGATTGGTAAGCATACGGCCGAGAGCGCCGGCGCCCGCGACACTGCCGCGACCCGCAAGTGCCGCGGCCGTCACGGCGCCCCTTGGGCCGGCTAGCGTGCTAAGTGCTATTGCCGCAGCCTGGCCGGCGCGGGAATTACTGGAGGAGAGGCGCCTGCGCGCGGTATTGTAGGCCGTGTCCACGCCACCCCCGCCCGGAACGCTGGAGAAGGCCGCGCCGTAGGCGAAGGTCCGGGCGAAATCCGGTACCTGGAAGATGAAATAGGAGATCAGCGCGAGGTAGAGCACCATGGCGAGCACGATCGCCAGTGCGTTCTCCTTGGTGGCCATGTCGCCGTTGATCGTATCCATCATGCCGATCAGGAATCCGAACGACAGCCCGGCCATGATATAGGTAAAGAGCAGCATGAACATGCCGTAGGCAACGCCCCTCACCCAGGCGTCGAAGACAAAGCGGGTAATGCCGAAGAAATAGCAGAGAATGGCGATCGGACCGATTGCAAGCATGACGGCGGTGATCATCTTGGCAAAGAGCGTGACGCCTGTGAGGATCAGCAGCATCGGCAGCAGTCCGAAGACCAGCACGATAAAGACGACGACGGCGCCTGTCACATTCGGCAGCCATCCGGACTCGTAGGAATTGAAGAGCTGCATGGCAAAGTCGTAGACTTTTCGCGACATGCTGGCGACTTGCTGGGCGATGTCCGTTCCGGCCGATTGCCCACCCATCGCTGAAGATATCGCGGATCCCAGATCCTGGGGCGCCGACAGCACGAACTGGCCGATATTGTCGTAGAAGAGCGCCCAGGACATGATGAGGGCATAGGCAAGCGTGATCTTGAATGCTGTGATCGCCATGTCCTGAAGCGAAACGCTAGACAGTCCGAGCGCGCCCCAGAGGAAATAGAGGATCAGGAATATCGCGAGGATGCCGGAAACGAGGTTGCTGTTTTCGGCAAACAGCCCCCAGGCCCTTTCCAGAGAGGCCTCGTTGATCTTGTCGAAATATCGAAGCGCGTCGCCATAGAAATTTATTGCGTAGCTGACGGGATCCATGTGTCATCCTGAAAATTATTGACCGGTCGCATCGGGCCGCAATCGTGCTTGACGGCGCCCGCGACCGCATTCTCAACGGCCGTGGTCGTGGGCTCGGATACGAAACCGAGTGCCGGCACAGGGTTTTCGTCAGCCGAGCATTTCGCGAGCTGCTCGTACTTTCCGGCGCAACCGGCGAGCACTGCACCGGTGAACATCAAGACAAGAAACGCCCTCACTGGTTTTGATCCTCAAGGGCCTTCAGCTGATCGCGAACCGAAGCGCCTTGCGTCTGCGTCGCACCGTCACGCATCACGCTGTCGGGAAGCGGGGCGAAGGTCTTGAGGTTCTGCGACGACGTTGCAAGGGCTGCCTTGTACTGCTGGTTCAGGAGCATGACCTGGTTGTTCAGCGAGCCGACAGCCTCGTTGGCGGTCTGGTTGCCCTGAAGCACCATCTGGGTGTTCTCCTCCAAGGCCCCTTTCAGATCCTTCGCCGTTCCGATCTGCTGTGTGGCCTGCATGAACGAGTTCTGCCGATCTTTCGTGGCGCTGTTCATCGCGTCGGTAAGGGCCGTCAGCGTCGTCAGGGCATTGATCCCCTGCGAATAGGCCTGGTTTGCGCCCGAGAGTTCGCCGCCCTTGACGGTATCGACCACCATCTTCACGAGGTTGAGGCCGTTGATCAGTTTGGCTGCGGTGTTCTGGAACTGGCCGCCGATCCCACCGAACACTGCGGCGTTGCTCGATAGCACCGTGCTAAAGTCTGGCGCCTGTCCCATGCTGAAGCCATTGCCGGTCGCGAGCTTTGCAAACTGGCTGGCATCCTGCGTCCGGTCTCCGGTGATCGCTTGAAGGGTTTTCGTCGTGTTGTCTTTGACGACGGAGGTGTCCTGCTGGATCTCGGAGGACAGGCGCTTAATGTCCTGACTGATGGAGATGTTCTCCGAATCTTTGACGGGGACCTGCGCATGTGCGTGTGAGACGAGTAGGATGGCGAATGCCGGTGCGATCACTGCTGTCTTCATATGCCTAACCTCACTTCGTTGTTCAGTTTGCTGTCGGCCGGGAATCGACGACCGTGACGAGGCCGAGTGCTGGATCCTGCATCGCCGTGAAGGTCGCAACCGTGCCATTGCTGCGCGCCTCATCCTGCAGGTCGGACAGCCAGCGCTGGATTTGTTCGGTGGTGGCAGAGGTCGGCACGGCAAAACAGCGCGTGCCACCGGTGTCGATGATGTTGGTCGGGCACCGAATCTCGGCCATGACAAGCGAGCCGTCGTGATCTCCGGAATTTCCACCACCACTGCCGCGCAGGCTTGCCGACGACGATTGCAGCCCCGCCTGCAGGCGCTGGAGATATTGCTGGTTCGCTGCGATGGATTTTCCAAGCAGATCGTTCCACACCGAACCTCGCTCGACCTGCGCCTGCGTGTTGCGGTCGACGGCCTTCTTCAACTGCTCGCCGCAGCCATTCCCGTAGCTGGCGGTTTCGGTCTCGGTTGGGGCCTCCGTTGGCGTCCGATCGCCATTCTGAGCCTTGTTGCGGGCATAATAAGCAGAGACCTTTTTGACGTAGTCCTGGGTCTCCGGAATGTTGGGAATCTGGCCGTTCTGCAGCGACAGCCGATAGGGGCCGGCATTGTAGCCGGCGGCGATCAGGTCGTAGCGGTCGCCGAACATCCCCTGGAGCTGCTTGATGTATTTGACGCCGCCGCGAATATTGTCGCGCGTGTCATAGGGGTTGACGCCGAGCTGCGCGGCGGTACCCGGCATCAGTTGCATGACACCGGTGGCGCCGACCGCCGACCGTGCCGATTGGCGGAAGCGGGACTCCTGCTCGGCGATCGCCAGTGCGAAATTCGGATCGACACCCTGCCGGATCGCCTCCTCTTCGACCATGCTGGCGACTTCCTGCTGGCTCGGCGTCCGCTGGGCTGGCGCAGCCGGTGCAGCGTTTCCACCCATGCCGTCGGCCGAGCAATCGGCGGGCGCCCCCGAACCCTGACCGGGCGCGAAGCTATCGGTCGTGCCGCCCGAGGCACCTTTGACCTTGCGAGTATCGGCCTGATAGGACTGATACCAGTTCAGGGTCGCCTGCTGGATCTTTTGCCGAGCGTTGTCGATCACCGGTAGCTGCGCATGGCCCGCGGTTCCGGCGAAAAGTGCGACGATGGCGAAAGCGCCGGCCGCGGCTCTCTCAAGACGCTTTGCGTTGCTCATCGACCGCCACCCCATCCCAGTCGCAGAATTTCGACAGCCAGTTTTTTGGATCGTCGCCATATTCGTCGAGCAGCATCTCCACCTCGCGGACCGTC
The DNA here is from genome assembly GCF_003610155.1 of Rhizobium sp. WW_1. Classification (NCBI taxonomy): domain Bacteria; kingdom Pseudomonadati; phylum Pseudomonadota; class Alphaproteobacteria; order Hyphomicrobiales; family Rhizobiaceae; genus Rhizobium; species Rhizobium sp. WW_1. The sequence continues at coordinate 56,215 of NZ_RAIN01000021.1, read as the reverse complement.
TCCTCGCGACCGGACAGCACCTTGATGAAGTCCGGCATGTGAGACATGTCCACGCGGGCGATCACGCTGTTCTTTGCCTGCTTGATCAGCATGAAACGCGAGCTCGGATCGCCGTTCTTCACCCATTCGAACTCTGCCCGCGACAGGCCAAAGTGATCCATGTAGGAGCCTTCATCCGCCTTCGGATTGGCAAAGAAGATGTTCGTCGATGTCTGTTCGATGATCGTCCGGCTGACGCTGGAGCGCACCACATCGTCGGCCGACTGCGTGCCGAAGATGACGAGACCGTTCCGCTTTCGGATGGTTTTGAAGTAGTCCTTCATGGTGCGCTTGAACTCGTCGTCGTCGAGCAGCTTCCAGGCTTCATCCATCAGATTGATGATCGGCGCCCTGCCGTCGTAGATCTCGTCCAGCCGGTGAAACATGTAGAGAAGGGCTGCGGTGCGCACCGTCGGATCGTCGAGGATCGACGTCATGTCGAAGCCGATCATCGGTCGCGAGATATCAAGATTGTCCTCGGCATTGTCGAAGAGCCAGGCGTAAGGCCCCTTGTCGACCCATTTGTCGAGCCGGGCGATCAGGCTGCCCTCGGTCCTCTCGCTGCCGGCGAGCAGTGCGCGCAACGACGAAAGACGGCGGTACGACCTGTCCTTCGTCTTGAGGACGGATTTGATCGCATTGCGGATGATTGATTCTTCTTGCGGCGTCAGGCTTTCGCCTTCCTTAGACGGCTTCAGCATGAAGCTCAGGAGCCCGTAGAGGAAAACGCAGTTCTCCTCAGTATCCTCGAGCAGCAGCGGGTTCCAACCTGACGGCTGGCCGGGCTCCAGCGTCATGTAGGTTCCGCCCGCCGCCCGCACCATGATGTCGAGGCCGCGATCCTTGTCGAAGACGATCGTCTTCAGGTGGGGACTAACGCGGTAGGCCTGCAGGATAAGAAAGGACATGATGACGGTCTTACCCGACCCGGTCGGGCCGAAAACGGTCGTGTGCCCGACGTCACCCTGGTGGAAGTTGAAGAAGAAGGGCGTGCCTGACGTCGTCTCGAAGATCGTGATCGCCGGCCCCCAGTGGTTGCCGTCGGGTTTGCCATAGGGATAGGCGTGAAAGCTGCTTAAGCCGGCGCAGTTCAGCGTTGAGATCAGTGCGCGGCGCGCGATGTAGGCCTGGTTGCCAGGCAGTTGCGCCCAGTAGGCGGGCTCCGCATTCAGGTCCTCGCGGACATAGGAGGCGCCGAGTGCGCCAAGTTCGTTGCCGATCAGGGCGACCGCGTCGTCAAGCTGGGCTGTGGTTTTCGCGATCGGCATCACGGTGAGATGATGCTCGGTGAAAGCGACCCGTTTGCGGGCAAGTTCGTCCCGAGCGATGTCAAGGTTGGCCTGAACACTCGATCCGCCTTCGTCGGCCTTCGTCATCTGGCGGTCCAGCCGTTCGATCCGGCTACGCGCCGTCATATCGTCGACAAAGGACATCGACTGGGTCAGCACCAGCTCGAATGGCAGTTTAAGGACATAGTCGAGCATACCGGCACCGGTCTCTGGCGGATATTCTTTAAGAGAGACCATCGCCGCGTAACGATCGTCGTCCGATCTGTCGCCTTGCAGGTGAATGACGCGGTTGCCGATCGATGTCCTGCGGGCCGGCAACATCTCGTCGATCGGAATGTTTCCAAGCCGGATCGGCCGGACGCGTCCGCCATTGAGGAGCGTATAAAAGAACTCGCATTGTTCGGAGAACCAGACTTTGCGGGCTGCTTCGTCAATCACCATGTCTTCTGAGACGTCGCGGAAGATCGTCCTGTTGTCGCCGACGTCAACCTGTATGCGTTGCACGTCGCGCAGAACCTTCGGGGCATAGACGGAAAGCGATTTCTCCAGTGCCCGCGTCGCCTCGATCAGCTTGTCGCGCATTGCCCGGAATTGTTCCTTGCGCACGATCGTGCCGCCGGCGCCCATGAGGCGGGAAAGCGCCGAGCCCTTCCGGAACATTGGGCGCACGACGAGGGAAACATAAGTGTCGTTCACGAACATCTCGTTCTTCGAGATGCTGGCCTGATAAACGTGATCGAGGCGCTGCATAAAGGGATCGGCGAAGACGGACGGCAACGACGGCGCGACCTTACGTCTGACCACATGCGTATAGAGTGCGAAGCTGCCGATCGAGGAGATCGCACGGAAGCCGGCGTTACGCTGCCGCTGCAGCATGTTGATCGTTTCGATATCGGCGGTCTCGAAAGAAAAGCCGGTGAGCTTCAGGGTCGAGACGAGGCAGTCGTTCTTCAGGCGAATGATGCCGTTTTCGATCGGCACATAGAAAGGGACGTGGGTTGCGACACGGCGATCCGCGAAAATTTCCCAACCCTTCGATAGACTGCCTTTCAGCGATCTCGCCATCGTGTTCATCGCTCACACCCCGTAGGTTCTGACGCCACCACCGAGCTTCCGGCCAAGCGGGTTGACGCCACACATGCTGAGGCGTCCGACAATCTCGAAGAACCAGAGGTCGAGCTTGACGGTGAGCACATAGAGAATGCCGTGCAGGACGACGAACGAGACCGGAAACCAGAGGATGGATCCAAGGATCATGAAGGCCATCAGCGAGACGAAGCACTCAGCGAGGAAATAGGTGTAGGGAATCCCCATGACCGTCGGCGGGCGGGTCAGCGCGAGGATGACGGGATAGGATTCGATATAGTCGTCACCACCGTCAGCGTCGTTTCCTGCCGCCATGGTCATGCTCCCCCGCCGGCGAGGAAGTCGACGAGCTCGGCTGCGGCAAACATGCCGGCAAGGCAACCGGCGACGCGCAGGAGGGCGCCCCAGGACCAGTATCCGAAGGCAGCGGCGAGAAACATGCCGATGAAAGCGATTGCTCCGACAGATCGACCGAACGGGCCGGTGAAGAACTGCACCAGGCGATCTGCCGCCTGTTGCAGACGATCGAGGTTTTGCGCCGCTGCCGGCTCGTATTGACTGATGAGCAGGATCAAGCTCGCGGCAACCACGATAGCGGCGTTGCCGAGCCATTTTCGCCTGGCCATGGAGGACCAGGCAACGCTGCTGTAGAGAATGGCCGTCTGGACTGCCAACGCGATCGGATTCATCTAAACACCTCTTCCTTGACAATTTTGACCGGCCCACCGGTGTTCTTCCGCTCCTCCTCATGTTGAGGACGAACGTCTGGCGGGATCGGCGTTGCGGCTGAGAAAACAAGCATGGGGGATTTTGCCCGCTCGGCAGGCCCACTGTGGCGCGGCGAGCTGGAAACATTCGCCGAAGTTCGGGTTGTGGGCGAGACAATCGGCGTGGCCGCTGTGCCGGTGTAATACCCGACGACACGGGTGACGTAGTCGGCGGTTTCGCGGATCAACGGCAGGGAATGGCGAAGGTCCACGTTGGGCTCGCCTGCATTATAGGCGGCAGCGACCAGCACAGGATTTCTGTACTTGGCGATCAGAACGCGAAGAAACCGCGTGCCCGCGCGGATGTTCTGTTCGGGATCGGTCAGATCAGTCGCACCGAAAGCATCACCGATCCGCGGCATAACCTGCATCAATCCGACGGCGCCGGCGGGGCTGACGAGGCGTGGATCGAAACTGGCATTCTCGGCTCGCATGACCGAAAGCACCCAATTCGGGTCAACGTCCTCCTTTCCGGCGATTGTCAGTGCGAGCCTGGCATAGCCCTCCGGGACTCCGGATAGAAGACTGGGACGGGCCTGTGTCGGCGTCGCGCTGACATCGATCTGAGGGTCAGTTGCCGGGTCGTTGATCGGAGGACCGGACGACTGATCGTGCGCGTAGACGCTGATAAGCGAATGCACGGCGCTGTCGCGCCGTGCATTCGTGCTGCCAGCCGCATCTCCGGATGATCGCCCAGCCCTGTCCGACCCTTCGATCACATCCAAGGGGGCAGCGCTGGATCGGAACAGATCTTCAACGATCGGTCCGTTAAATCGCTCGTCGAAGTTGGTGGAATCGATCGTCGGCACATCCTGCGACGAAGCAACAAAACCAGATGACGCCGGATTTGGTGGCGGTAGGACCGCGACCTTGTCCGCCTTCGGCTCAATGCCGCTCGAACGATGATCGACCTGTGGCGATATTCCCGAACTAATATGACCGCTGCTGTCGTCTGAGCCGGAGGCAAAACCTGTAAGTAATAAGGCCGATGTTCCGGCGATCCACAGTGCGCTTCGCGACCGTGTGTTGTGCGGTCTGTTTTCAGGCGAAAGCGGGACGCGTTCCATGGCTGAACCAGTGCAAATTATACTGCGGTATAAGAATTTGAACTGCATTCCTCCACGGAAATCAACCCAAAAATTTAACTGGAGTGTAATTATGCCGTCGTGGCAAAAGGTAGGAGCGACGGTTTCCCGAGAAGAATCAATCGCGTAGGCGTGACCATTTGTCTGGGTTCCAGCGATACTGGAGCTGTTCGCGGTCACCCAAAATGCGGGCGAGACGTACGGCCGTCCCGCCCTTGACCAGGACCGAACCAGCATCCGCACCTGATCGGGCGACAGAGATTCGGCACACGAAATTGGGCAATTCCGGTTGTATCCTCGTCACCTGATAGCAGGACTCGACTTGGTAGCGTTGGCCATCGTCGGCAATCGACAGGCCCCTCTCCTGGACGGGACCAAGACGCTGGCGTCCGAATTCGGTGCCATATTCCAGCACGCATTCGACGATGTTGTCCCGATAGGCTTTGCAAGCTGTGAGGCTGAGATACGCAAACGGCGCCCGCGGCTGTGGTCGCGGCCCCTCAACCTGATGAGCACATCCGGCCAGCACAGTAATCGCCGCCAGAGATCCGAAGAGCTTCGTGAAAGTCCGCATAGTGTTGCTTTCTAGCTTGCCTGCCGATAACCGGCATTTTCGAGGGCTTCGAGAAAAAGATCGCGGGCAAGCCCGCAATAGGGTGAGGATGGCTGAGCTAGGTGAAGCTGGGTGAGCATCAAACCGAGGTCGAAGATGGTTGTCACGACGTCCTTCAGGTCATCGTTGAAGGCGTCGCGCAACATCTCGCGGCCCTCGTGGCCTTTGACCACGATGGTGTAGTCATCACGTGCAACGCTATGCCAGAGTTCGATCGTGCCGGTTTCGCCGATTTCGCTTTCCGTGTCGCAGACTAGCAAGAGTGCATAATCCGGATCGCGCATTGCGCTTTCCTCTATAGAGGTCTCCCCACAAAACTCCGTCAGCACCGCGTCAGAGGCAAAGAGTAGCAAGCGCTCATTCACTAGAAGGCGCTCTTGGCCAAGTCGAACAAAGCCGTTCATGACCGCGGAGCGGATTGCAGCGGGTGGAAGATTTTCTGCGCAGTGTTCGCAAATCGATGTCAATTGGCCGCCCAGAAAAGCGAAGGCGCTATGGAAGCGATTGACGACGGATCGCTCAACATTTTCGGTCTGGCCGCCCAGCGCCTCGACGAATGCGAATGCATCAAGTGGCCCGTGGGACTTCACCAGTATTTCGCATCCCGGCGCGGACCCTGCGTCACCCAACAAACTCGAAGGGCCAACCACGACAGCGGCGGACCGCGTCTGTGCACCACAGCCCGGGCAGTCCGCTGAAAATGGCACCTTGTACCATTCTTTCGTCAGGAGGGATCGATTGTGTATCAGTGTCAAACCCCATTCTTGAAGAAACTGAATACCGCCTGGTCCGCAGCTTTGACCGAATGAATAACTTATACTCCGGTATAATTTTATCAGTAGCAGATGGCTTGCTCAAGCGGGAAAAAGCCTGATACTTAGACATGTCGGGGTCCGTGGTAGATATGTAGATGCTCGGTTGATCACGTCGCTCAGTTGGCCCCGCTAACGCTGACGGTTTCAATAGAGGCGTTGCCGAAGTCATGTTGTCGCCGTCTTGGTTGTTGCGAAAACCGCAGCAACCAGGATTGCGATTATAACCTTGCCAATTGAGGGAATGTCCAAAGACGCAGACCGCGGGGACGCGCTTTCACCGTTTCGCGAAATGGGTGAATCCCTCATTCACCGATGCGCCGGATCGCTCAAATGCCTGTTCGCAGAATGAGCTGTTCGCTGAGCCGCCCAATCGCGCGCCCACGCAAACACCCATTGAGCGATCTGCGTATTCACCGATTCGCTGATTAACGGGATCGCCTAAACACGCATTCGCCGGATCGGTGTCTCACCATTTCACGGATTTGCTGCTTCGCCGATCTGCCGTTTCACCCGATGGCCCAATCACTGCTCCACTCATTCGCCGACGTACCGATACGCCCAAACGGTGACGCACCTATTCACATATGCACGGATTCGCCTATTCGCACATTCGCAAGCCGGTCCAATCGGCGAACCACCTATCGACGGGTTCGCCCATTCGCCGATTAGCGCAAGCGCCTGATCTCCTAGATGCTGCTGCATTTCACAGCGGCCGGAGACTCTTGCCCCAAAGAGCCGGCTCCCAGCCTCCCCTCCTACCGGCTCGACGTCTCTCCCTCATGGCCTTGTTTCGTTTGAGAAATGAAAGACCGGGAAACCCTCGCTCGCCTTTGAGGCGATCGCCCCTCGGGCGAAACGGCTAATGGTATACCAATAGCCTATCCTGCCATCTTCTAACCAATCGGCCTGGCCACCGTGCCCGAGGCGCCGATGCTGTTGCGAGTCGTCAGACAAAGCAACAGCGATCACAGGCTATGGCCTGTGATCCGCGCCCGAGGAACAGCACGGTGGCCAGGCCGATTGGTTAGAAGATGCTGAAGCGAGCCGTCGTCGTGAGCAGTCGAGAGAACCGTCACCGGAGGTGACGGGTATCAACGACATGCGAACGATGAGACGGCGAGCGCCCCGCAGGAGAGGACGAGCACCTGGAGCGAATGCCCGAAGCATGAGGGCGTAGCGCAAGGTACTCGTCCTCTCCGTCTTGTTTGGGGAAGTCGCGGCAGCGTCCGCTTAACCGGCCCGAAAGGCCGGGCGGGTCTCGACCCGCACCACAGGGAGAGGGGAGTTTGAGGGGAGAGGCGGCAAGTCTTTCTCCTCAAAACCGTGCGCAGGCTCGATGCCTGCAAGCGGTCAAGCCAACGCAAAAGACGAAAGGCGAGAGGCGGCTCCGCCGCCTCTCGCCCTGCAACCTCAATCGTAGACGACGCGCGCAACGCTGATGGCGATGCCGGTCTCGCGCGCAATATCACGGATGATCGTAGCGAGGGGACCGATCTCCGTATCGCTCACAGAGACGGTCGTCGGATAGCTGATCTCGATGCCGTCGCAGTCTGCCGACAGTGCGTTATACCACTCGCCGCCGTCGACCCGATATTCGTGGGTGTCGAAATCGATCTCCAACTCATCCAGCAGGACAATCCTGCAGCGGGCGAGGATTTCTTCCGCACCTTGAAGCTCGCACGAGATCATGCCGTCTGGATCATCTCCAGAAAGCAGCTCGCGCTGCAGATCCATGATGTGGCGCGTCGAGTCGATCGCTGCATCGAGACCGGCCAGCAGGCGGTCGTGGAGCGTCTTTGAGAATTCATCCTCGCAACCGATACGGTTTGCGCTCACGAGAAGCTTGAAGCCAGCGAGCTTGGCATAGAACATGAGAAAGTTGAAATCAGACATAAGAAGCCTCCTTTTCGTTCTGACGAAAAGGCGCCCGCATTGGCGACCCAAGGGGTCAAGGATCGCGATTAGCGACCGCCAGCGGCGGCGAGCGGAGGAACCGATTTTTTCGTCGTGTCGCGTCAGCGGCGCGGCGGAAAAATTGGAGGGGCCGCGATGTCCTTGAGGCCGCCGGGGCGAATGCGACAATAGGAAGTCAGAGAGAGATAGACCACGGCGCCGGCAGGCGCCGTGACCGCTTGCCGAGCGCAGCCGGCCCTGCAGTCTTTCCGCTTCCCCTGACGCCCGACAATCGCGCTAGGGCGCGGCAACCGCGAGAGGGGCGTGACCCGAATGGGCGGAGACCGCCTGCGGACTCCGTGAGCGAAAGTGAATAGCACCGTCCGCCGCAAGCGGCTCGCCCGGGTCATCCACCAATCATCATCGCCGTGAATCAATCAACACCGGCCGATTCAAATATGTCGTTGGACGCAAAGAGTTCCGTGTCCGATTCTGTGTTCCATGATCGCGCAGCGCTACCAGCTCTATGTCGAACGCACGGACGCCAGGAAGAACATGGCGCGCTACTATGCGATGTCGATCGAGCACAACCTGTTCGGCGAAGCCTGTCTGATCCGCCGATGGGGCCGCATCGGTGCCAGAGGCCAAAGACTGATCCATCATTTCGAGACGGAAGAGGAAGCGGTTGGGCTCTTCCTCCAACTCCTGCGGCAGAAGCGGAGGCGCGGCTACGGCCCGAGATCACGTTTACCGCGAGAGGTGATTGCTTGATCGATGACGGATGGAGGGACGGCCAAGCGATGCTTCGGGCGTGACGCGCCGGTCGACCCGGCGCATCACACCAGGCGACATGGCAAAGGCCTCCCTCAGAAGGGTGGCTCGGCGTCGATTGCGCCTTCCTGCTCTGCGGTGATCACGGCCAGTTCGGCGCGTGCTAGCTCCAGCTCGGATTCGATTTCGCGGCGTTCGGCCGGGTCGATTGCTTCGCGCAGTTCGAGGCAAAGCTCTTCAATGTATTGTTCCAGAAGCATCGTCGTCTCCTTGACGTTTGTGAAAGACGACGCGCGCGGTCATGGGGGCGTGGCGGGGTCAAGGATCGCGCCAGCGACCGGCGGAGCCGGCGAGTGGGGGAGCCGATTTTGTCGGAGCGCAGGGAACCGGAGCGGAGGCAAAATTGGGGGCACCGCTCGTCCTTGATGCCGTCATGCACCCATGACATCCTCGGACGGACTGAGCAGACATTTCCTCTCCGTATCGCACCCGAAACCGAAGGCGGGCTCGATGCCCGTCTTCGGGTCATCTGACCTGTCGCACGTGAATAACTGTGGAGATCCCGGAGTTTCCGGCCATTTGCAGCAGCGTGTCGATGACAGTTCCTGATGGCGATGGCAGGGATTCCGGGTCAAACACGATGCGGAGACATGAAATGACCACCACCAATGAAATCGCCGACAAGATTGCAGGCGAGCACCGCCTTACAAAGGTTCAGGGAAAAGCCATCGTCGAGGCGGTCATCGCCTCGATCACCGCGGCGGCGGTGGCCGGCAACGAGACCTCCCTCCCCGGCTTCGGCAAGTTTAAAGTCAAAGAAACGCCGGAGCGCGAGGCTCGCAATCCCGCGACTGGCGCGACGATCAAGGTTGCCGCCGCGAAAAAACTGGCGTTCACGCCAGCCAAGGCTCTCAAGGATGCGCTGAACAAGTAATCTTGCCAGACAAGCAAAAAAATAGTCCGGCGCCGTGCCGGGCTATTTCCGTTCTGAATTTGCATCAGCGCGCGGACGTCCGCTCAAGGAGATCCTGGATGATCGTGTCGCTGACCGCGTGATGCGCTTCGCGGGCATGGTCGTCCAGCAGCTTGTGAAGAATGCCGGACGCCAAGGGTATGAAGTCGAAACCGCGTGCGATTGCCGCGGTCCTCAGTTGCGACAGTGTTTCGAACTCCCGGAACTCCCTGCCCAGCCAGAGTTCAAGATCCTCGCCATCCGCGTCCGGAAATGCTTGGAGGAAGAACGTCTGAAGCGGGCGGTCGTAGCCGATAGTGGCATCCGGGTCAGCGTGGCGGGATGCGGTTCGGGTGACAGTGATCGTGTAGCGGCTCATGGCGGCCTCCTTTGGAATGAGGACGCCGGCCCCGATTTCGGGGCCGGCGGTCCGGTTCAGGCCGGGCTGTTCCAGAGGATGACCTTCTTGCCGGGCTCGCCACCGGGGGCGGGGGCGACGTTGCCGAAGATCACGCCGATTTCGGGTGCTTCGAGCTTCGTAGAGATGTACTCCTCGCCGGTCTGGCGGGAGATGCGGTTCCAGCCTGCGCCGATCTCGAAGCCGGTCTTGCGGTGGATGATGCGGTAGTCCGGGGCTTCCTCGCTCGCCTTGTTGGCGTTCGGGACGAGGGCGATCGGGGCGTTGACGCGGATGGTGGCGAAGATGCCTTCGAGTGTGCCGTCGGTCTTTTCGGTGAGGGTTGCGATCGTGGTAGCCATGGTGGTGTCTCCTTCGTTGCATCGGGACCATTCCCGATGGCGCCCGAAGAAGGGGCCGCGCCGCAGGCGTCACCGGAGCGCAGCGCAGGGGAACCCCTTGCGGGTTGACGCTGGTCGCGGCCGGTCCCTTAGAAAGGCGACATGAAGAACGGGAATGGTCTCTGAGTGCGACGTCGGCGGGAGTCCTGTCGTGGCGACCGGTTTGCGGCCCGCCGGACGTGCAGCGCTCGTGTCGGGCATTGCCGGCGTTCAGGTCAATGCACTCTCGCTGTCAATGGGCTGAACTAGATGCGTCTGATCCGCCCGACCTAGCCTATCGCCGTCTGCACAGACCGCTTCGGTCAACGCTGCATTCGAATTGCCATCCACCCTGACGGGACTTCAGTTGCACTGAAGCTCTTGTGGGTGACCGGGCATGATTTCGGGGCGTTGCTCCGGCGTCCGGTGATGGAGAGGTGCCAAGATCGGTCGAGAACGGCCGGCAGCCTGCCAGCCGACGCTGCCAGGGTCGGCATTGAGCATCGACGGCGCGCCAGCGATACCCAACGGCGGAAGACACACCCGGGATGCCGGCACGCCTCAATCGAGGCGGTTGACTCGGCCGGATCGGCTCCGCGCCTCAGCGAACATGCCGGCAATCTTCACCATGAAGGACTTGCTGAAGCGGCCGAGGATGTCCTGATCGGGCTCGATGTACCAGGAGCGCTCGACGATATCGTAGTTGTACTCGTCGACCATGATCCAGCTCTGCTTCAAGTCGCCAAGGCCGGCGCGCTTGCGCTCGATATCAGGGATTTCGAGAGCGCTCCGGCCTGCCTGCGGCGGCTGGGTGGTGATGGCCAGAAGCGCCAGATGCGTGTTTCCGTCGCTAGTGCCACGGATCGCGATGACGACGCAGACCGGGCGCTGCTTGCGCCCCTCGGTCTCGCCGCGCTGCTGCTGCCATGCCCAGAGATAGGGATAGGAGATGACCTCACCGGGGCGGAATTCACGGCTCATCGTCGTAGCCTTCGCCGCGCGCCAACCGATCGAGCGCCTCGTCGAACAGTGCGACATGCTCGTTGGGCATTTCAGAGATATGATAGGCACGGCGCGGATCGCCACCGGTGCGCATGCGCTCATAATGCTCGTAGCTCATCAGCACAAAACGCGGCTTGTTGTGACGGGTGAGAACGACCGGCTCGCGGCTTGCCGCATCGGTGACGTCGCCGACTTGTTTGTTGAGATCGCCTGTCGTGAACTGCTTCATCGATATGGTCTCCGCTTCGGTTTCCATATACTCCATGTTTTCCATATTTTCAAGAAATGGCGCTCACGCGCCGTCTCCTGTCTTCTGCCAGACCGGGATACCAAGGCGACGTGCCTTGTCGGCGAGGTTGCCTGATATACCCGAGCCGGGAAACACGATGACGCCAGCCGGCATGACGGAGAGCATGTCGTCGTTTCGCCGGAAGGGCGCGGCCTTGGCGTGTTTCGTCCAGTTCGGCTTGAAGGTGATCTGCGTCACCTTGCGGGCCTCGGCCCAGCAGGCGGCGATGCGCTCGGCGCCCTTCGGAGAGCCGCCGTGCAGCAGCACCATATCAGGGTGCTTGGCATGCGCCTGGTCGAGCTTCGCCCAGATCAGTTCGTGGTCGTTATAGTCCATACCGCCAGAAAACGCGATCTTGGTGCCGGCCGGGATCAGCACCTCGGTCTCGGCGCGGCGACGGGCGGACAGGAAATCTCTGCTATCGATCATCGCCGCCGTCATGTTGGCGTGGTTGACCTTGGAGCCGGTGCGCGGACGCCAGGACGAACCGGTCTGTGCCTCGAACAGGTCGGCCGAATAGTCGCGCATGAACTCGAACGCGTTACGGCGCTCCAAGAGCGTGATGCCTTCGGCAATGAGGCGTTCGAGTTCGACGCTCTTCACCTCCGAGCCGTCCTGCGCGCGCTGGCCGGTACGCTGCGCCTCCTCGTTGCGGTCGAGTTCGCGCTGGATGCGCTCGCCGGCGCGATGGAAGAGGTTGGGGATCGACCAGAACAGGTCTTCGAGATCGGGCTCCAGCCGGGTGTCGCCGAGCATTTCGGTGAAGCCGTCGAAGATCGCGGTGATGGCCGACTGGACTTGCGGCTCCTCCGGCAATGGCCGTGGATCGGGCTCGTCCTGGAAGGGGCGATAGCCGAAGACCTGCATCTCATAGATGAAGCGGTCGGTGGGAGACGAAGCGTGGTGGGGCTCGAAGGTATCGTCGGGGTTAAGGATCAGGTTCATGATGATCTCCGTTCGCTGGGCCGCGCCTCTCGCGGCCTGACGGCAACCCGGTCACGCGGGCCGAGGCCGGAACCGCAAGCAAAGCGCAGCGGCCCAGCGAAGCGCCGGGCGGCGGAAGAAGGGTTTCTTGCTTCGCGAGGAATGCCGAGTCGCCCTGCGACCGGCAGGGGAAGAAACCCGACTGACCCGCTGAAGGCCCGGAGGCCCGCGTGGTAAGGGTCGCCTCTCGGCAGGCCCGCGGGCGCGCCCACCCAGGAGGCATCCTCGGACCGTGCTTCACCAAAGCCGCCGGCCCCGCCCACCGGCCCCTTCCGGCCTCATGCGGGCAGATAAGCCATCGCGTCTTCCGGGGTGAGTTGAGCCCGCAGGCTGGCGGTCAGCCGGTCGGGACCCAGCCAGCGCAGATCCTCGTTGAAGTCGCCAAGTTCGGGCGACAGCACCAGCGGCAGGACCCCGCACTCCTGAGCCCGTCTGCTCAATCCCTCGATCCCATGCCGGCCCGCCGCATCAGCGTCGGCCGCGATATAGATGCGCAGGCATCCGGGCGGGAAGCGGAAGGCAGCGAGGTGATTGGCCGTGAGCGCCGCCGCCATCGGCATGCCGGGCAGCACATGCGAGAGCGACAGCATGGTTTCGAGGCCTTCGCCCGCCGCCAGGACCGGCACAGGCGCATTTACCGGAAAGCGGAAGCGAACGCCATTGCCGAGCAGCCCGCCCAGCGCGCGGCGGGGATCGTCCAACTTGGCCTTGCCGACCCCATCCGGGTCGAGCCCCGAGGACAAATAGGTGCGGTGGACGCCGGTGATCGCTCCGGCGGCGTCCGTCACGGCTGCGACCAATGCCGGATAACTGGTCGTCCGGCCCGTCACGAGATCGCGATAGTAGCAGGACGGGTGGAAACGGAGCGCGCCATGGGTGGATGCCCGCAGAATACCACGTTCACGCAGATAGGTGTCTGCGAGCGTACCCGCCAACGGCTGCGTCATTCGAAACAGCCGCCGTGCCCGTTCAGCCGTCGGCCGCTCGACCGGAGAGGCATCACCGCCGCGGGTCCTGCGGGCCGACACCGGTTCGGGGTGGGGCAGACTGAGAAAATGACGCGCCTCCTCGGCAACGTCGCGGAAATCGACGAGGCCACAGGTCTCGCGGACAAGATCGAGCAGATCGCCGAACTGGCCGGTCGCCGCGTCCGTCCAGCGGCCGGCGCGCGGGCCGATCAGATGCACGTAAAGAGACCGGCCCTTGTTGTTGGCGACGTCGCCGACGAGCCAGTAATTGCCGGCCCGGCGGCCGGCGGAGAGATAGTGGCAGCAGACCGACTCGGCGTTTTGCGCGAGACGGTCCGCCAGATCGGAGGCGGAAAGCATGGCAGGCCTCCGTTACGACCGGCGCGCAATGTCGATGAGGCGGTGACGCTGCATCAGCTTCGACAGAATGCCCGGCCCCTCGTCAGTGATCGGCACGAAGAAACGCAGCTTCCAACTGATCATCTCGGAGAACAGGCCGACCGACCGCAGCCAGTCACGCATGCCGTCGATGAAGCCGATGAGCTCGACGCGGTACTCGTTCATCACACGCACCCGGCGGAGCGTCATGTCGCCGGCAAGACCGATGAACGAGGATCCGTCGATCAGTGCCGCCCATGCTTGCTCCGGGGCGATCACCATGGTCTGGTCGATCCCGAAGTTGCGGCAAAGGCCGGCCAAACGATCCGGCGCGACGACACGGCCGACGATGCGCTCACCGTCATCCGTCTGCAGGCGCCGCACGCGGCAGAAATCCTGCGGCAGCAGTTTCCAGATCGGCAGGAGCAGTCCGCTGACGATATGCATTACCGATGTCGAGAATTCCGGCACGGCCGCGACTTCGGCCTCCCAGGCAAGGGCGAAGACCTGTTCGTCAGCCCCCTCCCAGGACGTCTCTTCGAGCTGCCGGACTTCGAAGCGCAGCTCGTCCATCGGCCGGATCAGTGAGACGCGCGCCTGAACAGAACCGTCGTCCAGCATGATCGAGCGGGTCGGCACCATCACCGCTGGCCGGCCCGACTTGCCGTTGATCATCAGCTTGGCGCGTGGATCCTGCCTGAAGAGAGTCAGCACATCATGAAGCAGCATCGGCGCATTGCGATCCCTCCGCTCGATCGTCAGCAGGTGCGACTGCGCGCCGGTGACCGGATGTGTATAGATCAGCCGGCGCTCAGTGACCGTCATGCTGTCGGCGGCGATCGTCTCCAGGCCCTTGTCGTAGATCCCGGCGGCGATCGCCCCTTCGATGCACGCGGCTAGCAACTGCTCGAAGGCCTCGAACAGCACGTTCTGCATCGCGATGGTCAGCGCCAGCATGCGATTGAGGAATGTCTGGATGGGCGGCAACTCATTCTTCAGCCCGCCCTCTTCCGACGTCAGCGACAGGCCGGTGATGCTCTCGAACCTGTCAAGCGAGCAGCCTTCAATCCTGCCGGCCTGCAGCAACCCATAGAACTGCCGCAGCGCGTCGCGGGCATATTGGGATTCGAGATTGTCTTCGCTGCGGAACATCCCCTGCCCGCCGGTTTGGCGCTGGCCCCGGGTGATGGCGCCAAGCGTGTCGAGACGCCGGGCAATGGTCGACAGAAAGCGCCGCTCTGCCTTGACGTTGGTGGCGATCATCCGGAAGCGCGGCGGCTGTTTCTGATTGGTGCGATGGCTGCGCCCGAGACCCTGGATCGCCACGTCGGCGCGCCATCCCGCTTCGAGAAGATTGTGAAGACGCAGGCGCTTGTTCTTGGCGGCAAGATCCGCATGGTAGGATCTACCGGTCCCGCCGGCGTCGCTGAAGACAAGAATGCCTTTCTCGTCATCCATGAAGGCGCGAGCCTCGTCGAGATTGGCGCTGCCCGGCCGGTTCTGCACGGCATAGCGGCCAATAGAGCTGCTGTCCTCGCGGCGGACGATGCGGCGGGAGCGACCGGTGATCTCGGCGACCTGGCTCGTTCCGAAGTGCTGGACGATCTGATCAAGAGCGGTCGGGATCGCCGGCAGGCTGCCCAACGTTTCGACGAGCTCGTCCCGGCGCCGTTCTGCCTCGCGGCAGATCACAGGGTTGCCGTCGGCGTCGTGCACGGGCCGGGAGCTGAGATTGCCGTCAGCGTCGGAAAATTCCTCGAAGAGCTGCACGGGGAAGGAGTGCATCAGGTAGTCGATGACATATTCCCGCGGCGTCACGTCGACCTGCAGATCGCCCCATTCCTCGGTCGGGATCTGTGCCAGCCGGCGCTCGGTCAGCGCTGCCCCGGTTGAAACGAGCTGGACGATGGCCGCATGTCCGTCCTCCAGGTCTGCTGCAGTCGTTCTGAGAAGAGCCGGCGTCTTCATCGAGGTCAGGAGATGATTGAAGAAGCGCTGCTTGGAGCTTTCGAAGGCTGAACGCGCAGCAGCCTTGGCATTTTTGTTCAGCGTGACGGATTTGCCGGCCGCGCTGGTCGCACCAGTGATGCCCGAGGCCTCCATGGCAGCGTCCAGATGGTTGTGGATCACCTGGAACGCCTCAGCATAGGAATCGTAGATGCGCACCTGTTCCTCGGTGAGCTCGTGTTCGAGGATTTCGTATTCGACACCCTCGAAGGAGAGTGAACGCGACGCATAGAGACCCATCGCCTTGAGGTCACGGGCCAGCACCTCCATGGCGGCGACTCCCCCGTCTTCAATCGCGGCAATGAACTCGGAGCGCGTCGGGAAGGGGAAGTCGCTGCTGCCCCAGAGACCGAGCCGTTCGGCATAGGCGAGCGATTCGACTTCCGATGCGCCGGTCGCCGAGACATAGACGACGCGGGCGCTCGGCAGGGCGCGCTGCAGGCGAAGACCCGCCCTGCCCTGTTGCGATGCCGCCTTGTCGCCGCGCTCGGTCTTGCCGCCGGCGGCATTGGCCATGGCATGGCCTTCGTCGAAGACGATAACACCATCGAAGTCGGCGCCGAGCCAGTCGACGATCTGCTGCACGCGCGATCGCCGGCCCTCGCGTTCATCGGTGCGCAACGTCGCAAAAGTCGTGAACAGGATGCCTTCCTCCAGCTTGACCGGCTTGCCCTGCCGGAAGCGGGACAGCGGCGTCACCAAGAGCTTTTCCTGCCCGAGCGCGCTCCAGTCGCGCTGCGCGTCCTCGATCAGCTTGTCTGACTTGGAAATCCAGACGTGGCGACGGCGGCCCTTCAGCCAGTTGTCGAGAATGATGCCCGCGACCTGGCGGCCTTTTCCCGCGCCCGTGCCATCACCGAGAAACCATCCCCGGCGAAAACGAACGGCATGCTCCGTGTCGGGTGCGACGGCCTTCAGATTGTCGAAGGAGGCGTCGACGATCCAATGGCCGGCGAGATAGCCGGAATGAGCTTCGCCGGCATAGATGACGCTCTCGAGCTGGGCATCGGAAAGATCGCCGCTGGAGACGATCCGCTTCGGCAGTTGCGGGCGATAGCTTGGCTTCGGGGGCGCGACCGAGGCCATGGCCACGGATTCGACCAGCCTGTCGGGGTGAGGCTGGGTGCCGCGGATGTGGATCGCCTGCAGCCGATAGGGCTCGTAGATGCCATCGGCTGCGCCCGCCTCGTCCTTCGCCACAGCATCCCGCAATTCGTAGTTGAGCTCGATAATCTCGTCATCGACAGGCAACGAGCGGACCGTCGGAATGTGAGAAACCTGACCGGCGGCGGCTGGGCGATGCAGGGGAGCCGTGACGGCCGGCGAACGCATAGTTCCTGCGCCCTTTCGAACTGCAACCGTTCGAAGGGTGCTAGCGACGTTCGTCTCCATCGACGGCAAGCGCGGTGAAAGCCCTTCAATCCAGGCAAGCAACGTTTCCAGATCGGAGGCGACGCCCTTCGAGGCGACAAGCCTCTTCGGGTCGTCTGCCGGAACTTTGTCGATGACGGTAAGGCGCGTTTCGGTCGTCGTGCCATGGCGGGCATAGATGCTGCCGTCGATCGCCGCGGTGAACAGGACCGTGCCATGCCCCTGCAGCCGGACGAAGTCGTCGCGCCACGCAGGATTGTCGGGGGTGAGGCTTGAACCGGTGATCGCAACAAGCCGGCCACCGGGCGCAAGACGCGCGAAGGCTGAGGTCAGATGCCGCCAGGCGGCGTCAGCGACGCGGCCTTCGACATGAATAACCGCAGAGAATGGCGGATTCATCAACACGACGGTCGGCCGGACAGCATCATCGAGATAGTCGTCGATATGGGCGGCATCGTGCTGCGAGACCGAGACACCGGCGAAGAGCTGTTCGAGCAATGAGCGGCGCACGACCGCATACTCGTTGAGCGCCAGACGCGCGTCTGCGAGCTCGGCGAAGATCGCCAGCAGGCCGGTTCCGGCAGACGGCTCGAGAACGATATCGTCGGCCATGATGCCCGCGGCGCGGGACGCCACATACGCGAGTGGCATCGGCGTCGAGAGTTGCTGCAGCGCCTGGCTCTCCTCGGAGCGTCGGCTATGGGTCGGCACGAGCCTTGCCACCTTCGTCAGCATCGTAAGCGCCGACTGCGGCGCATGGACGCGCGCGATGATCGCCGCGCCGAACTTGCGGAGAAACAGGACCTGAGCGACCTCGGTCGCCTCGTAGGCGTCTTTCCAGAGCCAGAGGCCCTCGGCGTCGCTGCCGCGGAGGGCCTCGATCATGATCTGTCGCAGGTCGCCTGTGGTGACGACTTTACCTTGCTCCAGAAGCGACGTGATTCGACCGGCAGCACCTATAAGTGCGTCAGCGCGGGTTTTGGTCTCAAGACGCGGAGAGGTGGAAACGGTGTGAGGATGCGAGATGATATTCATCGGTCGAGGCTCCGAATGAGAGGGGAATGGGTCTGACCAAGTGCTCTCTTCCGAATTTCGGGAGGAGGAGAACTTGCGGCGTGAGGGTGTGGGAAATGATCGCAGATTGAAGGATGCCGGCGATCGTCAGCGTCTAGGTGGTCGGACCTACGATGAAGCCAGCGGGATCTTTTGGGTCCGGCGGCAGATAGGCGTCGTAGGGATTGCCGTCGGCGAGATGGCCGAATGGCGTGAAGACGTATTCGCCGTCACTGCGGCCGACGGCGCAGAGCACGTAACGCGGCTCGCGTGTCGCGGCATCAAGGCATTCCATGAGAGCAAGATTGCCATCGGACGCGGCGCGCAGCAGCGTGTCGAAGTTTGTACGGGCATGATTGGGGATAGCCATTGGGGTGCTCCAGACAAAATGAGGCCCGGCACTTGACCGGGCTCTGGGATGACGACGATCGGGTTCGCAGACGCGGCCGGGTCTGAGCCAGGCGCGCATGAACATGTCAGGCGGCGCTTTCGAGCAGCTTCTTTGCTTTGCCTTCGAGCTCCAGGCGCGTGTCCTGATTGGTCTTGGTGCGGGCGAGCGCCGTAATGCCCTGGACGAAATCGAAGATCGATTCCGGCGGCCGCCCCTCCTCCGACAGCACCATGTCGATCACCTTGCCGGTCTCGCCTTTCGAAAATCCACGCCGGCGCAGGAAGGTTTCGCGATCGTCATCCTTTCGCGCGACGATCCGCTCCCGTGCCGCTTTGATGCCGGCAATGAATGGCGCAGGCGACGAATTGGCAAAGCTGGTCAGCGCGGGCGCTGCCTCATGCGCGAACCGCTGGGCGGCAAATTTCGAGTGGCGGATGGTGATCTCCTCGAAATTCTCCGTGCCCCAGAGGTTTCGATTGGCGCAGACCGCTCGCAGATAGAAGGAGGCGATGCCGAGCGTTTTCGAGCCGACCTCGGAATTCCAGGCATAGAAGCCGCGAAAGTAGAGATCTGGCTCGCCATTCGGCAACCGGCCGGCCTCGATCGGATGGGTGTCGTCGACCAGGAACAGGAAAACGTCCCGGTCGCTGGCATAAAGCGTCGTGGTGTCCTTGGTGATATCGACGAAGGGATTGTGGGTCATGGTCGCCCAATCGAGCACCCCCGGCACTTTCCACATCGTGTCGCCGGTCCCATTGCCCGCAATCTTCATCACTGCCGAGACCAGTTCGTGGTCCCAGATGCGGCCATATTCCGGTCCGGTGACGGCCCGCAGTTCAACCCGACCATCGTCCAATTCTAACGTCTTGACCAATTCGGCGCGGTGATTGAGCAGGCCATGCTGCAGGTTGATGGCAGCGAGTGGCGCCGGTAACTGGCGCATATAGGTGGCGGGTGCGCCCACGAGGCTGCAGAGCTGACCGTAACTCCAATGGGTCGGTGCAATCGGCTGGCGCTGACCAGGGACGAGGAGTTCGAGCCGTTCGGCGTTGTCGCGTGTCGCCTCGACGCGGATCGCGGCGCTTTCGAGGGTTCGTGCATGCGCGCGGTCGGCGCGGGATCGAACGGTATCGTGGAGTTCGGTCAGCGACAGGAACCGCTCGTCGTCGGGGCGCGAGAACCATTCCGACGAGACACGTCCGATGCGTTCACCGCGGGAGATATCGACCTTGAAGCCGGAGGAAGCGGGCTGGTTAGTGGAAGCAAGGGAGTTCATTTGGATTGTCTCCATAAGACGAAACCCAGGCGCGGTGGCCGGGCGAGGTTGAGGGATGTCTGGGGAAGAAGAAGGATTAATCGGAGGTCAGTCGACGATGCGCCGAGCGGATCGCCGAGAGCGCGGCCTGGAATTCGGCGCTTCCCACCACGTCGGAAAAATCCATCGTGGTGGCGATGGACAGGCATGCGGCGTGGACCTCGTCGTCGGTCACGGCCTCCCGCCCTACAGCTTTGAAACTCGGATCGACTTCGAGCACCGCCGTGATTGCGTCGCGCACACCATCCTCTTGAAGCCTGACCAGGACGTGGGACGGCTTTGGCGGGTCGACCGGCTCTTCAGGATCCGGGTCTCCGGCGAGAATGGCTTCTCCTCTGGCAATCGCCCAGGCAGATCGCGCGAGCCAATCGAGCGACGGTGGCCGGGCCGCACGGACGTCATCGAACAGGATCTTCAATAGTCCGAGCAGGATCTCGAAATGACGCGCCCGGCGCTGGACAGGCTCTTCGAATTGCTGCGGGACCTGGATGGGCGGACCCGCATAGGCCGCATGTGCGCCGTTCCAGATGCCGGTGATATGAATTGGTCCCGAGGAATCGAAATCCTTCTCGGCGATATCCCAACTGTCATCCTCGATAGCAGCACGGCACGCCGCGTCCAGTGTGTCAGCCGCGTAAGTGCGATGCCGGAAGACCGGCAGGTGGTAGGTGGTCTCAATCGTGAAGTCGGGCATTGGTGCCTCCTGAAACGGAAAAACCCGGCACGGGGGCCGGGCTGGTTGCAAAGAAGACCCGACCGCAAAGGCGATCGGGTCAGCGGATGCGATGCTTATGAATCTATTCGGCGGCGGCGAGGTGCCCGCCGTCAATCTCATTCTCCGTATCGCCGGCGTTATCGTTCGATGTTCCTGGCTCATCGAGCAGGAAGGCCGGCAGGTCTGAAGCTTCGAATACAGGCTCAACCACCTCGGGCTGGACGGCACTATCTGCGACAGCGTCGCTTTCGATCGTGCCTTCCCCGATCGTCATGCGAAGCGGTTCCGGTAACCAGCCGCAACCTGTCATCAGTCGTTCGGCCTCGCGGGCCATATCGGTCTTCTTGAGATGGCCGATCAGCTCCGCCGCCTGGTCACCCTTGGCTTCTCGGACCGCCTGCAGGATGCGGGCCTTGGTGACGCGACCGAGATAGTTGTCGGCTGTCGGTGTCCAGCCGGCCCCCACCATGTCGAAACCAATCGAGCGGGCCAGCTGGTCAGCATGGGCGATCGCCCGGGTCCGCTTGTTCCAGGGTTCGATGACCGCGTTGACCGACAGCGAAGCGCAATGGCCAAACAGAGCCTGCCGGCTGACCTCGTCGAGCTTGATCAGGAACTCCCAGAGATCATTCGGATCCTTGGGAAGATCCTGGCCCCAGCCTTCATGCCGCTGCTCAATCTCCTTCGCCCATACCGTATTGCCGAGGCCGGGAGTCTGGCTGAAGCGGGCGCTTTGCAGCGTTACCTCCACGCATGAATCCGAGCCGTAGACGTAGAAGATCTTCAGGACGAACGCGTGCAGAACCGCGATGAAGGCGATGACCGGATTGTTCGCCAGCGCATTGCGCAAAGCAACCGTGCGCGCCGCTGTCAGATCGAGAACCAAGCGGTCGGGAAGCGGCTTGAGCGTTTCGTCCTCGTCGTCCGCCTGAACGCCGTCGCCGCTGGGAGACGACGGGTCGCTACCATGATCTGTGATATCGCCGCCGACATCTTCGGTTGAACTTCCCACGGCCTGTGGTTCGTCTACCGGCCGAACGAAACCGCGCTCGATCTTGAGCTCACCACCGGCGCCGAGCGAAACGAAGACACCGCCGCGGGCGACCTCCTGCGGGTCGAACACGTAAGGGCGGTCGTTGAGCCGGTCGAGCTCGGCACCAAGCTCCTCTAGTTTCTGTTCGGTCGCTTCCGAGTACTCGTCCGCCTCCGCATACTCTGCGTCCAGCTTGTCGTATTCCGCACGGGTTGCGTCAAAGCGGGCCAGTTCGTCTTCCGTCATTTCGGCCTGCTCGCCGTAGAAGCGGCGCAGACCGGACGTGTGGCCGTAGGGAAAATCGAAGGCGGCTTCGACCCATTTCCAGCCTTCGTTCACCCGGATCGCCTCGGCGTCAGCCTTGAGCTTATCCATTACGAGCTGCTCCAGGAGCGCCGGATCCTGCAGCCAACCGCCCTGATCTTGGTCGAACAGATCGCGCATGGTCACACCGCCGGCGGCCTCGTAAGATTCAGTGCCGACGTAGACGGCGCGGCGGTCGCTGGCACGGATTGCGGTTTCGGTCAGCAGCCTGCGAATGTAATACGGCTCGCGGCTATGCGAGCGCGAGATCGTGTCCCAGACCTGCTCCTGGCGAACGTGATCGTTCGCAATTGAGAAAGCCATGATTTGCTCCAGCGTCATCTCGTCATCGGCATAGAGATCGAGAAGCCGCGTCGAGACGGAAGCCAGCCGTAGGCGCTGCTTGACGGTGGCTACCGAGACGAAGAAGCGCGACGCAATCTCCTCCTCCCCGAGGCCCTGCTCGCGCAGGGTCTGAAAGGCGCGGAACTGATCGAGCGGATGTAGGCTGACGCGTTGGACGTTTTCGGCGAGCGAGTCCTCTACCTCGAGCGTTTCGCCCTTACTGACGATGCACGGGACACCCGCAGTCTTTGCCAGACGCTTCTGCACGACAAGGCGTTCAAGGGCGCGATAGCGACGACCGCCGGCAGGAATACGATAGATTCCGGTCTCGTTGCCGTCGCCGTCGAGTTCGGGACGGACGTTGAGGCTGGTGAGCAGCCCGCGATGAGCGATGTCTTCCGCCAGATCCTCGATCGAGACGCCCACCTTGATCTTGCGGACGTTCTGCTGGCTGAGCACCAGCTTGTTGAAGGGAATATCCCGAGCTGCACTGAGGGTGATTTTCTCCATAGCCTGAGCCATGTCAATTTCTCCATGACGGACCGGGCGGAGCCTCTCTCCAACCCTCTCAATCCGTCACAGCTTTCACCTCCCTCCTCTCCCTCTACCCCCTTCTCCATGCCCCACCGTCCCTTCCACCGGCGAAGCT
This sequence comes from Rhizobium sp. WW_1, assembly GCF_003610155.1. Taxonomy (NCBI): domain Bacteria; kingdom Pseudomonadati; phylum Pseudomonadota; class Alphaproteobacteria; order Hyphomicrobiales; family Rhizobiaceae; genus Rhizobium; species Rhizobium sp. WW_1. The sequence goes on along the minus strand of NZ_RAIN01000021.1, from coordinate 33,325 downwards.
TCTCGTTCGGCCAAGATCCGGCAATATTGCGTGGATGGAAGCCTTTCGGGTGAAGGCTGCCGCGGGCGGCAACCACAGAAGTGCCAAACGCCATTTCAATACCAGTCACTCGGTCTCAATGGCCTGCTGGAAATCGATCGTATTCCCGGCTTACCGGACGCCGGAACGCGACGCGTCGATAACGGAGTCCCTCGATTATTTTTCAACAGCGTCTGCAGCCAGCCCTTGGTCGACTAGAGGTAGGCTCTTGCAAAGAAAATGACGGTGGTCAGGAGGGCAACCACGACGGTGATAGCCCGGACAATCGGCGCCGGCAGCCTGCGCCCGAGATGGGCTCCGCTCCAGCCACCCGCAAAGGCACCCGCAATCATCGGCAGGCATTGTTGCCAGGCGATTGCGCCGGCCAGCACAAAGACGATCACAGCCACCGCATTTGCGGCGGTCACCATGACCATGCGGGTCGGATTGAGACTTTTGATATCACCGCCGCCAAGCAGGCTCCACGCGGCGAGCATCATCAGTCCCACCGCTCCGCCGAAATAGCCGCCATAGATGCCAAGCAGTAATTGGATCGGCAAGACAAGCGCGGTCTGCGAGCGTTTTGCCCGTTGCAGCCGAATGCCGAGCTTGGGTCCGAGAATGAGCATGGACGTGGCGATGAGCAAGAGCCATGGCAGCATGACGTCGAATGTCGTCGTGGGCGTTAAAAGCAAAAGGATACTGCCGGTGACACCGCCTGTGATGGTGGCAACTGCAATCGGCTTGACCCCGACACCGCATACATCTCTTACGCCCTCACGATAGACCCAGGAGCTTGCCAAGCCTCCCGGAAAGAGAGCGAAGGTGCTGGTCGCGTTTGCGATCACGGACGGGACGCCAACGGAGATCAGGGCGGGCAACGACACGAACGAACCGCCACCGGCCAGCGCGTTCATACTGCCGGCGAGGAAGCCAGCCACGAAAAGCAGCAAAAGATCGAACATGGTCGGAAAAAACCCCGGGCGATGCGACCATCCGCCTTCGTCTTCGAGGCAAAGGCGACGATCCTATGGATCACCTTCTAACCAGATCGCTGCCGCGCCCGCAAGAACAGTCCATGCACGGATGAATGCGACGCTTCGCAACAGGAGACGTCGGGGAGCTTGCCTGAGATGCGCCGACCAACCTCACTCAAATGGCAAAAAAACCGCTTTCGCCCAGCGCCTTCTTCATTCGGTATCGAACCGGCACAACATCGTCTGAAGTGCCCGATTTTCGTCACGGAGCTTGGCCATCAGGAGACGTTTCAGGCGGCGGTTTTCTGCGTCGAGTGCGTTGAGGTCATCCATGTGGTTGTCTGGTGGTAGGCCCGCCCGGCGATCGTTGACGGGGGTCATCGCCGGGATCGATGCAGGCTCAGTCTGCACCGAGGCAACGACGGTCCGCCTCGACGCAGCGGGAGTGCGCACATGCCGCGGCGTCGGCGGCACGGACTTCTCGGTTGCCGCAGCCTCTGATGAAAGCTCCTGCTTCGCCGCGCCAATTCCCTCGGGTAGGATGCCAGCAGCAGGTCCCTGGGGATTATGTTCGGGTATGGCAAGGAGATCCGGCGACGGGACGGGGGTTTCAGCCGGTTTTGGGTCGTTGACTGTCGGCCTCGCAACCGAATGTCCGGTATCAGGCAAAATCCCGTCGGCCTCGACCTGTCGGGCCACAGCCTGCAGATCAAGGCTGCCCCAAATGGAAGAAGGTCGCGTCTGGGTTTGCCGCCTGTTCGCCTTGTATTCGACCACGAAGGGCCGTTGTGGTATTTTCATAATTCGTCAATTTCATCGACAGCGGCGGCCAGTAAATCCTGTCCCGCGCAGCGTCATCGTCAAAACCAAGTTGATCAGGTGATCCCGAGCCGCTTGCGCAGTTCGGCGTTTTCGGTGCGGAGTTTTTCGCCAAGCAGTTTGCGCAGTCGGCGATTCTCTTCCTCGAGCTGAATGAATTCGGCAAACTCGTCGTCAACAGCAACTGGGCTGGACGACGTCCCAGACGTTGGTGCGGCGACGGCTTTCTTCCATGTATAATAGGTTTGGTCGGAGATCGAGGCCGCACCCACGGCATCTTTCAGGGTTGCCCCGCCGGCGACGGCTACCTCGATCTGCCTGATCTTCTCAAGCTTGTCCGTGTCACTCAAGCCTCGTGCCTTCGGCTTGTCGCTCTTCTGAACGCTGCTGGCAACCTTGCCCGCCGCAGCCTTGTTGGGGCTCGACCGTTTGCCGCGTCCGGTCACTTTCGTCTTCTCGACTTCAGCTTTGGTCTCGGCGCTATCCGGTTGTGTCAGAACGTCGTCTTCGATCATCGTTGATCCTCGCATCGTTGCATGCGTTTTCGGCCAGGCGCGGGAAAGAGTCAACGTCGCCTGGTCCACGGCCTTTTACACCAGCATGAAACACCCGCGGCAGTCACCGTTGACAAAATCGTTGACTACCCCTATCTGTAACATAACAGGAGAAGCTCATCATGCGTAACCCCTTGTGGAATAGCTTCGATATCGTAAGAGATCTAATCGCAAAAGACGATTTCAAAACAGTTGCCGAGAGAGTTGACTTGGCTCTCAATGCCTCAATGGAGACTGTCGCTGACGTCCTGCCCACTGCGGCGGCTCCGGTGTTACGCCAAGGTGTCGAAGCAGCAACAGGAGCGCTCAGCACGTTGCGAAGCAAGATCCGGGCTGATCGTTTGTCCCCGGATTACGCTGCCGGGCGGCTGGCAGCGGCCTTGGATATCATGGGGTATGCAGCGTCAGCCACAGCTGACGAGGACGCGATCAAGAAGGCAAAGCAGCAGCCGTTCGCGCGCATTCTTGATATGCTGGCCGTAAAATCTCTACGCAACACCGAGATCGCCGCAGCACTTGGCCAGGACAAAGGATATATTTCGCGTCTGCTGGACGAACTGCGGGCGATGGAGATGGTCACCAGCCATCGACACGGACGGAACCTTTACAACGCTCTGACGCCTGTCGGCCGGCTGGTTGTCGATGAAGGTGTCGAGGCTGCGCGCCGCGCGCCATTGGCCCAGAGCAAGATTGTCAATCTCGGATTCAGCCTCGACAACCGGCCCACCCCGCCCGATGTGCGCACGGCTGAGGTTCCCAGAATAAGTGCGACAGGTTAGCCATGGCAAAGTCACAGGTTACGACCTTCTACTCTTACAAGGGCGGAAGTGGGCGCAGCATGACGCTGGCAAACGTCGCCTGGGCACTGGCTTCGAACGATGAAAGAGTGCTTGCGATCGATTGGGATCTGGAAGCACCAGGGTTGCACCGCTATTTTCATCCGTTCCTAAGCGACCCGGATCAGGGCGAAAGCAATGGCCTGATCGACCGCGTTTGGGACTATCTCGAGCAACTCAACGCGCAGCCGGATCGCAAGGACAGATTCAAGCTCGGCGACTGCAGCGACATCGTCCAGCCTCTTGATCTGCCATTGAAGGGATCAGGTTGTCTGGACTTTATCGGCGCCGGTCGCCAGGACGAGCATTATAGCCACAAGGTTGGCGGTCTCGACTGGAACGGTTTCTATCAACGTTTCGACGGTGAGCCGTTTATCAATGCCATTCTGAAGTGGGCTCGAAACCGCTACACCCATGTTCTAATCGACAGTCGAACGGGTGTTGCCGATACCGCCGGTATTTGCACCTCACAGCTCCCCGACGCTCTCGTCCTTTGCCTTGTCTACAACCGTCAAAGTATCGAGGGGACGGCTGCGATCGCGCGTTCGATCAAGGAGGCGCGCAAAAGTCAGAAGAAACCGGCGCTTAAAATGGAGTTTGTACCCAGCCGGGTCGAGGAACGTTCGACTGTCGAGGCGGCGCGACGTCACACCGCGCAGCGGTTCATCGACCTTATCGAGGGCGGACCGCGCAAGGTCGAGCAAAGTCTCCGGCGGGCGGAAGTGCGCAATTATCCGTGGTGCGCTTTCGAAGAGAAGCTTGCTGTCTTTGAAGAGTACCCAGATGAAAGAGGGTCTCTCCTAGATGCCATGCACGACCTGGCCCGCCGGATTACCGGCTCTACTAAAATAGGCATTCGGCCAGTCGATGCAGACGTTCTATCATCATACTGGCGCCGCGCCGCATTCGACGATCCCCGGCTGTTTGACCTGCGAGCCATCAGCGACCAACCGACTTTGGACGCCTGGAGCCAGGTCCAGTTCTGGTTGGACAATGCGGTCGCAGACGATGGTGAAAGGCCCGAATGGCTGATGTCGCTTGCCGAAGCCGCATTGAGTTTCGTCCTGCGGCGCGACAACCGGCTTTCGTTCCGAACCGGAGCAACCTTCGCCGAAACAGCGGAACAACTTGCCCGCCGCGCCTACAACGAGGAACCAACCACGTATGCGACGCGATATGCACTGATCCTTGACGATATCGCCGGCTTGCTGCAGCGCAATGGCGAGTTCGAGAAAGCCCTCGGCTTGAGCCGCAATGCTGAGCGCCTGTGGCGGGCAGAAAAATCGCCGATCGCAAAATGGCGTCACGCGCGACTGCTCGACCGTCAGGCCGCAATTCTCGACACTTTGGGCCGCGCCGACGAGGTCATCGAGACGTACAAGGAGATAGCCGAGATCTATCGCGCAATTGGGAGACGCGCTCTACCCGTTGGCAACGAGATCGAACCGGCGAGAACCCAGCGTCTGCTGGCCAGCAAGCTTCTCGAAAGAGGTGACGGAAGTGGCGCCGAGCGCGCGATCGTCGCAGCGGTCAAACTTCTTTCGCAAACCTCCACCGCCCGCGACAGGGATCTCGGCGAGATCATAGAGATCCTTATCACGCGCCTCAAGGTCGCGATGGAGATCGGGGATGAGCGTTTTGAAAAAGTTTCAGGTCAGGTATTACTGCACGCCGACCGACTTCTGCCGGCAGATGGCGGACGGGACCGCGTCCAGGATGAGCTGTTCCTGTGCCAGTCGGAATTGTATCGGCGTCGCGGCCAATTCGACGAAGCGCTTTTCCGTATTAAAAGCACCTCAGCCGATTTCCAGTCGCTCCCGAGAGTGGCGCTCCAAGAAGCAGAGATCCTTCTCGATGCCGGCCGGGAACACGAGGCAATGGAGACACTGCTGTCGAATATCCGCAGCGGCGCACCGCTGACGGAGCAAGCGCTCGGTCTTTTTCAACGGGCGATCGCAAGCTCGGAGCATGGCGATCTGTATTTCAATGAACTGTTGTCAACGCTGACCAGGAGTGATGAACAAGGCGCCTCAACCTTCGTTCCGGCCATGCGAGCGCTGACCGACAAGATGCGACATGACGGAACGGACTTCTCGCAACTTGTCCCCCTGCTGCAAACCTTCATCCGCAAGCCGATCTGACGTCATGAAACCGGGACAACTATTCGCGGAATTGTGGCAAATCGTCGAACCCTATGAGGCTGAGGCGACGCTTGCCCCATGGTCCGGACGGCACGCAGCTGAATTCGGGCGGCTCGTCGAGCTCTTGGAGGGAGCGTCAACTGCAGACGTTCCAGCCATGGTAACCGACTATCTTGGCCGCCGGTTGGTGGCGTTCAGCTGTGAGGTCGACACGCCCCATGAACGTGCCTTTGTGGTGATGTGCGCCCTCGACCAGGTAGCGATGCGCATCCATCCCTCTATCAAGACGCGGCTCCCTGGCCGCTCATCGGCAGGTGGACAGATGTTGGCGGCGATGCGGGCGGAGCGGACGATGACAGGCGCCTATGCCGAGTTGTCTGGCAAAGGCTTCGTCCTTCCCAAAGGCCTGTTGATGCCGGGCAAGGAGCGGACAAAGGGATTAGAACAAAGTGGGGTTGCGCTCGCTCATCAGTTTTCCTTTCTGAGCTTCGTTCCTGACCTGCAGAAAAGTTTCAAATTGCGGCCGATGGCGCCGCCGCCAAGTCAAATCTATGTTTCGCACGACGCGGCTCAAAAAGTGGGCCTTGCGCCAATTGCCGAGGATCGTGACGACTTCGAATTTTCGGTGTCGGACCGACGCCATAAAGCGTTTCTGGACACGGTGCCGCGTTCGTCGATTACGGACGTCAGGATCGAAAACGAAGTCTCGGCTCTGTTGGATAAGGGAGCGGGCCTCGTTGTCTTGCCTGAACTCGTCGCCACCAGCTCAGCGGTTATGGGCCTTGCCGAAACGTTGCGCCGGGCGGCCCGCTTAGGTCACTCGTTGGTACTGACGGGAAGCGGCCCTTCCGAAGAGAGGTCAAAAGGGCTCGACAGGCCGTTCAATGAGGCCGTTGTCATGACGGGTGCCGGCGAAGTCCTGTTTCGTCAACGCAAGCTGAATGCGTTCAACATGGCCGCGCCCCGTATGAAGCAGTGCGCCCTACCCCGCGCAGACGGTCACGACGATGACTCGCACATGGAAGATTGCGCCACCGGAAGCGAATTGGTGCTTTGCGACATCCTCGGACTTGGGCGGGTGATGGTGCTGATTTGCGAAGATCTTGAGCAACAGACGCCGGGCGGAGACGCTGCGCTGCATGCACAACCCGACTGGATCTTGACGCCGGTCCTGGATGTGGGCCTCGTATTCGGTCGGTGGGAATACCGTCGCGCCGTTGAAATTGGTCGCAAGACCGGCTCGCGTGTTGTCGTCAGCTGTTCTGCCACCCTCGAGGTTCGCAGTCTCGGTAAGCAGAACCTCACTGAAACCGGACCGAACGCCGTCCGCACCGGCTTCTGCTTCGATGGATCGGTCGAGATGCGTGCTCTGCACCTTGAAACGGGCGGGCCAGCCTTAGGCCATCATATGCTGGTCGAATGGAACCCGAGAACCTGGAAAAAACACAAGCTGGTCGAGGAAAGCTGAACCCGCGAACGCGACGGCCTCGCTTTGGTAATGTCGTTTTGCATTTAATCGCAAGACTCCGCATCCAATAATTCAACAAGATAGCGCGGCACTTAAATTGAGATCAGGCACTTAATCTGAGATTCGCCGGTTCGATTTGGCACTTAGTGTGAGATTCACCACCTGGAAAAAGATGACCACCGATGGCCAAGCTTCATCGGAAAATGCGAAATATTACAGAACGCTATTTCGGAATCGGAGAGCGTCAAGCGCCGAAAAACCAACTGGCGAATCTCAGATTAAGTGCCATGAGCTGCCGGAACGGGCGCATTCTTACAGTTAAATGCCAAACGACAGCGGCTTGTTCGAAGATCTCAAAAGCCGCTTGAATCCCCGCGTTGGAACGACTGTCCTGAGACGCGCAGTCGCTGCGTATGTCCATTCAAAGCGGTACTATTTCGCGAGCGCCCAGCCAAACGCCATGCGTTATGATTTAGAAGGTGAGTGGTTGAGCCGGTCTCTGCAGCTGACCGAATGCTGGCGCAGGAGCGCTTTATGACCTTGAAGCGGGACAAAGGACCACCCTCGCCTGCTATCGTTGATGACAATGTCGCGGCTATAATACCAAGCAAAAATGGAATACTCCGCGCCGCCCTGCTTTCACGAAAAAGAACTCCCGGTCCGGCACCCCACTAGATTTTTCGCACCGCTGCGCGCGTCGACACGTTTGAAGTTAGGCGCGCCTAACTCGTAGCCACCCATCATGTGTACGCTTCAAGGTCGCCCGTTAGCCTGCCCCAAATCTCGCACCCTGTCTTGGTGCCCTAGCTGGCAATGATCGAGCCATGTTAAAGGATGACCGGCGAGCAGAGGTCGAATCCATGTTGCGCGCGCCACTGACACAGGCAAGTTAGGCGCGCCTAACTTCACACCGCAGAAGTGGGCCTGCCCTCACCTCTTTACGCTGCCCAGGTGCCTCTCCGATCGGTGGCGTCGAACCCCTATTCTGGCGGCGATCGGGAGTTCCAATGATCGTCGCGCATGCACCAATATGTTCAAGGCTCAGATGTCTGCATACGCCTTGTTAGACTCCCACCGAACAACCTCGACACCTCGTGTCTACGCCCATCTTGAAACACCGACCAATTCCGCATTTCTATATCACCGCCCGGATCCGGCTCGACACCGAATGCCCTGCACCCTTGAGGGACAATCACCCCGAGACGAATTTGGCGAGGCCACTCCCGGAACGGCGGGAACACGCATCAAACGGCTTAAAATTGACGCGAGATAAAAGAGGCGCGACTAAAACTCCGGGCAGCAGCTAGGCGCGTCTAACTGCTGCCCCACTGTTCACCTTCAGCTGCGCCATGACCATCGGGCCGAGCGAAAACTCTCCTCGTTCCCAGCGCCCGGTCAAATCGCGCAAGTAGCCACCAGGCGAGGTGATAAAGTTCGCCCTCTCGAGAATACAGGCGATCGCGATTGCCGCATTTTCCGGCCCCATCACATCGCAAGCATCTTGATAAGCCGATGGGCTCACACCCAACATCGATCTGACAACAACGGCAGCCAACATCAGATCACGCCAGCCTCCCACCACACCGCCTTGTCCATAGTCGCAAATCTGCGGGCACGCCTTTAGCACAACGCTCAACGGAAAGGATGTGGTCGCCAGACGCGAGGGCAAATCAACTCCACCAGACCTCGCCCCCTGCTCTTTTTCAGAGCGAGGTTCAAGTTCACGGATGGATTCGGGTTTTGAATTCTGTATGTGGCGCTCATTATGAGCATCATTGGTGCTATTAATTTCGATTTCCTCGTGAATATTCAGACGCCTAAGCACTTCAGCATAAAGCAACTGCATTTCGCTGAGCACGTTACCGACGTCTGCCTGCGACGGTGTGCGGGGGAGGCGAGCTATTAGATTGAGATAAATGTCCTCGATTGCTTGCCAATCGCCCTCCGCGCCTTCCTCGATAGCCGCGCTGATCAGTTTACGAACGTCCCTTCGGCATATTGTTAGTGTCTCCTTTGCCCTTCTGAACGCAACACGGGCAGCCACGACCTCCTGCGCCATCAAAGCAAGTTCATCAGCCCGCGCCAGAAGCGGAGACAGGTCGAAGCCGAAGGCCGTTTCGATATCGCCGTCACGATCCTTCCGCGCAAATCTCTTTCCGTTGGCGCTGTCTTTTCGCACAATCAGACCGGCGTCGACGAGGATTGCGAGATGGCGCCGAAGCGTGGCCCCAGCAATGCCGTGGGCGCGCAGTGTCAGCTGAGCATTCGAAGGAAAGACAATCATCTGTCCGTCCTGGCGCAGTTCATTGGTCGGAAGGAACGTTAGAAGCGCATCCAGGATGGCGACGCTGCGATCCTGAAGGCCAAGCGTTTCCCGGGCCTCAGCAACATCTCGGAACACTTTCCACTTTTCGACAGACTTACCAGGCTTGATCTCGTTCGCAGCCAGTTGCCGCTTCACGAGGGCAAGCGTCATCGACCGCCGCCCAAACGGCGTCGTCACATTTCCCGTATGCATCGTCTTTCACCTTTCAGAAGGCAAAAAAAATGAGCTCACCAAAATGGCGCCGAGACTCTTGACGAAGATTCATGGAAATGCGATTCTCTGTCTTGCTACAGAACAGATAAGGGCTTCCACGACGGCGACGTTGAGGGGGCTCTTTTCTTTTGCGGTTTTGACTCCGTGGCTTGTTGATCCAGCGTGCTATTTCGCTGAGCGGTGCTCGCGATACAGTTTTTCAAGCTTCTCCAGGACGAGCGCGGCAAACTCAGGCGCTTCTTTCCTGTCGATGGCGATTTCCAGTTTCCCGTCCGTGTTCAGCACTCTCGCAAGGCGCTTTCCGTCGTCGGCGGTCCACACGTCAACAGCCGCTCGAGCTGGCCGCGGTTTCAAGTGCGCGACAACAGCCTTGAAGCGTGCCTCAGAGGGGAGGGCCTTAGTTTCCGCCGATTCGAGAAACAGCTTGGCCGAATCGAGCGATCCGTCCTTGGCAAGCAGGTCTGCGAGCTCAACCCAGCTTCGGCGCCCCACACCCGGGGCGGCACCGATTGCATTGATTAGATCCCGGGGGATCCTGACCACGACAGACAGCATGTAAGATAGATCGCTCTTATAGACAGACAGGGCCGACATGATGACGTCCCTGGAAAAGCGCTGCTGCAAATTGTCGGCAAAGAGGGCTTTCTCGATATAAGTGAGATCCTCGCGCTCGTTGTTCTCCTGTCCCTGCGCCACAACGAGTTGCTCATCCGTCAAATCGCGAACGATTGCCTTGACCGGGCGTTTAAGCGCCTGAACGGCGCGAAGCCGACGGTGACCAAACGCCACTTGATAGCGGCCGGCCTGGTCCGGGTGCGGGCGGACAAGAATAGGCACCTGCTGGCCTTGCTCCTTAATCGAACTAATCAGCCCGTCGATATCGCCGGGCATGCGGTCTTGCACAAAGGAAGGCTCGACCTCGCCGGGGTCGATCTCGATCACAGTCTGGCCCTCTGCAAGTCGCCGCTCGATCTCATCTGCACGGGCCTGACGGGCCTTCTCCTCACGGATCGTGGACCCGACCTGCTTGACAAGCTTGTTGTCCGCCGAGGATTCGTCAGACTGCACAGACGTTGAAAGCAGCGGGCGGCCCTGTGTCTTTGCCGGACGCGCAGCATCGACCTGTACGAGGTTTAGAAGGTTCTTCCGGCTCATGCGGCTCTCCCCCAGGATTTCTTGATCAGGGTTTCGATTTCCTCATTGACGTTGTTCATCGCCTCGAGGGCACGGTCGTATGTGCTGCGCGTAAACTGACCTCTCTCGACCTCGTAAAGGGTCTGGTTGGTCAGTCCGGCATCAGAAACGGCCGTCGTCTTGAGCATTGGGAAATTTAAGACGTGGGAACCAAAGATCGACCGCAAATAGCCCACCATCTGGTTCTGCGGCCCATCGGCAGGCTCAAAGCGCGTAATCAGGTAGCGCATCCACGAAAAGTCGACGTTTCCCCCCGCTGTGGCCACCTCCCGAAGGAGCTCAGCCACCATCGCCAGGAACTGGTTCATCGACATAACGTCCAGCATCTGGGGATGAACCGTCACTATCACCGACGTCGCCGCGGTGAGGGCGGACAGCGTGAGATAGCCAAGCTGCGGCGGGCAGTCGATGACAACCACATCGTAGTTGCTTTCAACCTCGTCCAAAACCTGGCGAACCCGGTCGAAGAACATCACATCGCCTACTTGGCGCTTCATCAGCGCGCGCGGGGTATCGTGCTCAAATTCCATAAGCTCCAGATTTCCCGGGATCAGGTGGAGATCGGGAATGTATGTCGAACGGATGATCTCCTGGACGGGCCGGCGCTCGTCATCATATCGGATCGCGCCGTACATGGTTTCGTTGGAACCGACATCCAGTTCGGGCTGGTTGCCGAAGAGCGCCGACAGGCTCGCCTGCGGATCCAGATCGAGAGCAAGAACCCGGTACCCCCGCAATCCCAGATACTGCGCCAGGTGCGCCGCCGTTGTGGTTTTGCCGGAGCCACCCTTGAAGTTCATGACTGATATAACTTGTAGCGCTTCGCCATCGCGTCGGTGCGGAAGATACCGCCTGTCAGCGCGGCCGACACGATCGAGATGCCTGCGGATCTTGTCGATGTCTTCGACCGAATACGAACGGCGGCCGCCCGCCGTCGTGCTCACCTCAAGATCTTCGATATCGTTCGATACCTGACGAAGGTAGACCTCCTTGACACCCACGAGCTTGGCAGCTTCTGATGGCTGGAAATGCCGAATCCCTTTCTCGGCAACCGGTGGGAAAGTGCTCAGGTGATGAGCTTGAAGCTGCGCTGCAAGCGCAGAGGAGTGCCGTTCGATGAGTTCGACCAACGTCTCCTGTGCCGCCAATTTTTTCTCAGCCGTTCGCTTCATTTTTCAGCCCGATATTTCACAACAGCGCTTTGGGGCGGCCAAAACCGATTTACACCGCTGTTGCAATAAGCCCCGATTCTGGCGTGCGGGCAAGCTATTTATGGTAAACGAATTCTTAACGAACCTGCTGGTCTTAAAGGAAAATCGGCTCTCTTCACCCGCAAATTCCAAGCGAAACAAGCGTTTGACGTATTTAGGCGCACATCCGAAAGTCCTCGCAAAAAGCAGTTGAGAATACAGGCGCATGCCTCGTTTTCCTGCGTCGGAGCTTGCTTTCGGGTGGAGAACCGAGCGACTCAGTGCGGTGGCGTGTCCAGCCCACAACCTTATTCGACTTCAAAGGCGCCGCGGATAGCAATACCGACAAAACAAATGACTACGAGAACAATCGGGCCGCGCGCCCGGTCCGTCGGGTAGCGCTGTTGTAATAACTCGACGCCTGCTGCACCGAACGATGACGAGATTGCTCCATCGCCTCCGGAAGAGAAATGCCCCGATTGGCGGCTTCGGTCAAATATCCAGACCGCAATCCGTGTGCGGAAAACTCCCCACGCTCTAATCCAGCCAGTTCCACCCGCTGCTTGATGATCGCATTGACCGACTGCGGATCGATCGCCCGTCGCGAAACAGTACCCCAGCGCCCGATTCCCCTGAAGACGCTGCCCTTGTCGATCTTCGCCGCCGCCAGCCAGGCCTTCAACGCCTCGACAGGCCGACCTGTGAGGTAGACGACGTCATCCTGCTCGCCCGTCGTGTTTTTGGTTCGGCCGAGATGGATGGCGAGTGAGGGGAGGGGAGGGCCCTCGGGCGCCTCGACAGGCGGCTCGACTGTCAACTGCTCGACGCGTAAAGCGGCAACTTCACTGCGTCGGCGGCCGCCGGAGGCAAAGGCGACCATGAGAATTGCTCGGTCGCGGACATCACGCAGGCTGTCCGTTGAGCACGTCGCCAGCAGCTTTGCCAGAACGTCGCCTGTGACGGCCTTGGCGCTCTTCCGCTTTCGGGTCCGCGGGACCGCGCGCACGGCAAGGCGAATGGCGGATTTGAGGGCAGGGGAGGCGAAGGCGCCTTCGAGGCCGCGCCATTTCGTCAGTGTCGACCAGTTGGCCAGGCGACGGCGCACGGTTGCCGGCGCATGCGGGCCGGTCGATTTCAAGAAACCCTGCCGGCGCAGATTGTCGGCGACGTCGGGCGGCATGCCATGATCGAGATCGACTGCCCGCTTTTCCGGATCCCACAAATGTTGCGCGACGAATTTGAGCAGCAGCGCCTCGGGCGCCGGCCAGGGCAGTGATTTTCCGGTGGCCGCCAGTCCCCAGGCCTCGAGGTAAGCGAGATCGGAGGTCAGCGCTCTGAGTGTGTTGTCGCCCATGCCTTGGTTGACGAGATGGCGCAGCGTCTCGACATCCTGGTCGGTCAACAACTCCGCGAGCTCGTCGCGCCGTTCTAGCGGCAGGACGGCGGCAATGTTGTCGAGTTCTTCCGATCGGCGTTGGACGGCGGATTTCTGCGATGGCGGCATTTTGGCTCCTGATCGGGCACACCGAGTGTCGATCCGCTTGATTGAGCAGAATCAATTCCGTTGGAATGTTACAGCTTATTCCCTGCCAGGATCATTGGAATCTTCCGGATTCGCCGGAATGCGCGATGTGTGGACATGTTCATCATTCAACCGTTAACCATACGGCGTAAGACGCCACACAAGGACGCCTATTGTCTGAACAGACATCCTTGCTGAAGATGCGTATGGCGATCACGTTGTTTTTTAGATTGCCTTGCCGATCAGCGCGCCGACGATGCCCGTGGTCACCATCGCAAGCGCTCCCCAGAAAGCCACTCGGAATGCCGGCTTCGGAACGTTGGCACCCCCGGCGCGTGCGCTGAGAGCACCAAGTAGAGCCAAGGCGACAAGCGACACTGCCGGAATGGCCAGATGTATTGAACCGCCAGGTGCCAGAATGGCGGTGAGCAGTGGAATGGCCGCGCCGGTCGCGAATGTTGCGGCTGACGTCAACGCAGCTTGTACCGGACGGGCGGTGGATGTGTCGGTGATACCGAGTTCATCGCGGGCATGTGCGCCCAGCGCGTCATGGGCGGTCAACTGCCGCGCCACCTCAAGCGACAATTCCGGCGACACACCACGGGCTTGGTAGATGCTTGCCAGCTCCTGAAGTTCGAGTTCGGGGGCGTCTTCGAGTTCACGTTTCTCGCGCGCGAGGTCTGCGGCCTCGGTATCCGACTGTGAGCTGACGGAGACATATTCACCAGCTGCCATGGCCATCGCGCCGGCTGCAAGCCCGGCGAATCCGGCGACGATAACCTCATTTGCTGTCGGCGAAGCGGAGGCGATCCCGACCATAAGGCTGGCGGTGGAGATGATCCCGTCGTTTGCGCCCAAGACGGCGGCGCGCAACCAGCCAATGCGATCTATCGAATGTCGTTCACTGTGGGTCATTGCTACCAGCCTTCCTTGCGACGAGGGAGAACCGCGAATGTTCGCGTTATTTTAGAAGCATTCTAATTTTGACATACTGTCGTGTGCCGCTACGAAAATCTGATCTCGAAGGTTTGGCCCGAAGACGCTTCCGACCTGATCAGAGAAGCTCCATGAAGTTCGGCGATGCGGCCAACAATCCTCAGCCCTATGCCAAGCCCGTCGTGCGAGCGCGTTATACCGGGAGCCCGCGTCGTTGACGGTGGATAACGATCCTCGATCGTGATGCTTCTTTCACCGACCTTCAAGGAGATCACCGAGTGATCCGGGGTGTGCCGAACCGCATTCTCGATCAGATTGCGCAGAGCATCTCTCAAGAGAGATGGCGCTCCCCTCACATGACTGCTTGTGACATCTGGTAAGAGTTCCAGCGTGTGTTCGTTATCGTACACCCACGGAGCCAGCTGTTCGACCACGGACGATGACAACGCGACCAGGTCGATATCCTCGAACATGCCGTGGTCGACGCTGTCCAGTCGTGCGAGTGCCGTGATCTGCGCGACGAAACGCACGAGATCATCGAGGTCAGCCTCCGCTTTCCTCGCGCGTGGATGATCGATCTGGCCGAGTTCGAGCTTCAGCGCAGCGAGCGGCGTCCGGATTTCGTGGGCAATCCCCGACGTCAGCACCTTCTGTGAGGTCATCAGTTCGCCCACGCGTTCGAACGCCTGATTGACCGCAGTGGCGAGATGGGCAATCTCTCGCGGCATATCCGAGGGGTCCAGATGCGACCGCGAATCCAGGGGATCGATGCGGTCGGCGGCGTCGGCGGCCGCGCGCACCGGCCGCAGGGCCTGTCGTATTGCAAACAAGGTTCCGCCGAACACCAATAGCAGCAGAATGCTCATCGGCACGATCATGTGCTCCAGCACTTCGTTCCAGAGGACATCGGACATGACGTCGGCGGTATCGTCGATCGTCGCGATGTCGACCAGGAAGCGCCGTTCGCCAATCATGAACGCCCGTCCACCGACGAGCGAAAGCGGTTTGCCCGGTTTGATCGATCGCAGCCAGAAGTCCGGCGGGTTAACGTCGCGCGGGAGGAAATGATCCTGACATGCCCTGTCACAGGATTCGAAGACCAGCGTTCCGTCAGCGTCGCGTATCCGGGCGACATAGCCCGTGCTCTCGTTTCGATAGCGATCCTTCACGCTGTCAGGCAAACTGTAGTTGACCAAGCCGTTGTCGATCGTGATTCCGGATGCGAGG
Organism: Rhizobium sp. WW_1; assembly: GCF_003610155.1. Taxonomy (NCBI): domain Bacteria; kingdom Pseudomonadati; phylum Pseudomonadota; class Alphaproteobacteria; order Hyphomicrobiales; family Rhizobiaceae; genus Rhizobium; species Rhizobium sp. WW_1. The sequence goes on along the minus strand of NZ_RAIN01000021.1, from coordinate 17,904 downwards.
CGCTCGGTCTCTTGTTCCACGAAAAGCCGTGAGAGCTCGCCGACATTCCAGTAGTAGTCCGCAAAGACGTTGGCGAGTTGCAGGAGCATGGCCAGCACCGCGAAGAAGGCGATGCGACGTGCCAGAATGGCTCCAAGTGTCGGACGCAGGCGGCTCAATCCCGAACCTCGCGCATCAGGTAGCCAACGCCCCGTATCGTTTCGATCGACGCGCGCGTCGGGTGGCTTTCGAGTTTCTTGCGCAGACGGGATGCCGCCAGCTCGACGGCGTTGCTGCTCCTCTCGTCGCCGAACTCGGAGAAGGCGTGCTCTATCTTGGACTTGGAAACGACCTTCCCGCCATTACGCATCAGGAGTTCGAGCAGTCCTTTCTCCGACGGAGTGAGCGCGATCTCGTTGCCCGCGCAGAAGACTTGTCGCGACGCGACATCGAGCGTCAGCGCGGCGAATTCCAGGACGGGCATCGCGGTGCTGGGCGATCGACGGATCAGGGCCCGTATGCGGGCGGTGAGCTCCCCATTGTGAAACGGTTTCGTCAGGTAATCGTCCGCGCCCGCATCGAGACCGGATATTCGCTCGTCGATCGCAGCCCTGGCCGTCAGCACGAGGACCGGCGTTTGTATGCCGGCAGACCTCAAGGATTTAAGGACGGGAATGCCATCTTCGTCAGGCAGGCCGAGATCGAGGAGAAGAAGGTCATACCCATTCTCCCGAAGAGCGAAGCGTCCTTCTTCGGCGGTTCCGAAGGCGTCGATCTTCCAACCCTCCTTGCGCACGAGCTCGCAAACGAGTTCGCGAAGCCGGGCGCTATCCTCGATCAGCAGAATTCTCATGCCTTCTTTCGACCTGTTACCATAGACCACACCAGGTTTTCCCGATGCCTCCAGCTCTCCACGATGGCTGCGCCGGCGTGGATGAAGGCGAGCACCATAATGCTGTTGGCAATCGTGCCGTGCAATTGCTCAAGCCACTTCTCTCCCCAGAAAGCATCGAGCGTCGTCATCCATCCAGTCAGAGCGGTCGTCGCCAGAAGCGCCATCAGGAGGAGCATCATGACCGAGGCCAAGGGATTGTGGCCGAGATAGCGCTTCTCGTTTCTGCTGACGATAGCCCGAAGCTGATTTTTCAACCTGCGGGGGGTCGGGAAGAAGTCGGAGAACCTTGCATGTCGGGTGCCGACGAAGCCCCAGATCATCCGCACGGCAATGGCGGCCGCGACAACATAGCCCGTCATGCGATGCCAGTATTTTCCTTCTTCAAGGATGAAGAGGTTGAGCATGCAGGCAGTCACGATGGTCCAGTGAAAAATCCTGACCACCGGGTCCCAGACCTTTATGTCCTGCTGGCCACTGTTGGAGGGCGAGCCGCCCCCCGGTCTTGAACGGATGGCGGTCATCGATCAATCACCCTTCTGGACAATGTCGCCGGAGACAGGGTTGAAATAGACCTCGGCGCGCTTGCCATCCTTGTCCTTGCCGTAGATTTCGTAGCAGTTGCCCGTGACCTCGAACGTCTTGACCTTGTAGCCGAGCGCGTCGATCTTGGCCTTCATGGCGTCTTCGGTCATCCACTTGGACTTGGGTTCCTTGGTGCAGCTCGGGCTAGCGAAGGCCAGTGCCGGCGTTGCTGCGATGACTGCGACTGTGGCGATGAGTTTCAGCATGTTTCGATCCTTTGGTTACACCCGGTCGGGCGACGACCGATGGATAGCGGCGGTTTCCTGTCTGTTTGCTGTACGGCCATGTACTTGGTGATGAGCCGCCCAATCCGCACATTGGCACAGCAGCCACGTCGCCAATCTCTCGATGAGGCGCAAAAATCACGTGCTGCGTGGTGGCTGGCCAGTGCCATGCCGTGATCTGCCGTTTCTCATCGCAGAAGTGGTGCATGGCAAACTCGATGTGTCTTCTGACTGTCATCGTTGCGGGGCATTCTGCTAGGTGCAGCGATTGATCGTGGCCGAGCTGATAGCTCGGCTAGGAGGTTCCAATGGCGCAGACACCCGACAGGATGCTTGTCAGAGAGGCCGCTTGGCAAAAGGCGGTTAATCGCGAAGCCGTCATCCGGCCCATCGCTTTCGAAAAGAAGTTGACCGCTCCGGACAGACTTGCCGCGTGCAGGGAGTTGGGCCTCAAGCCAACAAGGTTCTATCAGCTGCTCGCCCAATTCCGGCGAAAACCGGTCACCTCCTCATTGCTGGATGAAACGCCCGGGCCAGAGAAGGGGAGGCGGCTCTTGTCATCGGAACAGGAAGATGCCGTCACCTGCGCCATCCAGGAAACCTATTGCCGTCGTGAGCGGCCGACGATCACCGCCGTTCATGATCATGTCCGCGTCATTTGCCGTCAGCGAGACATACCTGCACCTTCCTGGAAAGCCGTGAAGGTTCGCATCGATCGCTCCGACCAGAAGAAGCTGGCCAAGGCCCGAGAGGGGGCCAGCGTCGCCCGTCAGCAATACAAACCCGTTACCGATGAGTACTCAGCCGGAGCCGCGATGGAGGTCGTTCAGATCGATCATACCTTGGTCGATCTCTTCGTTGTCGACGCTGTAAACCGCCAACCATTGCAGCGTCCCTGGCTGACGTTGGCGATCGATGTCGCCAGCCGCATGGTGGCCGGCTTCTACCTGAGCCTTGAACATCCATCGTCAACGTCGGTCGCCTTGGCCATCCGGCACATGGTTTTGCCGAAGACATCGTGGCTCGCGGAGCGAAACGCGGCTGGCGACTGGCCCGTCCACGGTCTGCCCACCGCCATCCATCTCGATAATGCTCGGGAGTTTCGGGGAAAAGCGCTGGCGTGGGGAGCGGCCGAGCACGGCATCAATCTCATCCATCGACCAGTTGCTCGCCCACATTACGGCGGTCACATCGAGCGGCTTATCGGCACCATGATGGGCGCCGTTCACTTTCTGCCCGGTTCAACGTCGAGCGATATTGGCTCTTGTGGCGATTACAATCCCCAAAAGCATGCAGTCATGACTTTTGACGAGCTGGAGCGGTGGCTCACCCTTGAGATCATCGGCCGCCATCACGCTGATATCCACCGGGCGCTAAAAATTCCGCCTCGGTTGGCCTGGGAAGATGCCGTCCTCTCGCGTCGGGAGCCTCTGCGGCTTCCCTATGACGAACACCGTTTCGTTCTGGATTTCCTGCCGTTCGAGGAACGCATCATACGTCGCGACGGACTGCACCTGTTCGGCCTCAGATATTGGGATGATGTCCTGAGCCCGTTGACCGGTGTTCCGGACAAGATGCGGGTCCGTTACGATCCTCGCGACATTTCCTGCGTGTTCGTCGACGGGCCAAACGGCGAAAGCTGGCCGGTTCGGTTTGCAGACCTCAGCCGGCCGCGGATCACGCTCGGCGAGCACCGGCAGGCCGTCGCCGCTTTGAGGGCTCGTGGTCTGCAATCGGTCGATGAGCATCTAATCTTCGAGACCATCGAAGCCCAGCGACAAATTGTCGAGGTGGCAGGCCGCCAAACACGGAGCATCCGCCGGGGAGCCGAGAGACGGTCGCGAGCGCTGGCGGCGACCGACCGGCAGCATGTGGAGACAATAGATGATGCCGACGAGGACAATTTCTCCGATCTGGCACCGTTGTCGGTGGAGGAATGGTCGTGACGGAGGACCCCCATATCCTACCAGCCTATCGCCAGTATGCCGAGATGGGGATCGAAGAACGGGTCGCCTGGATCCGTGCCGATCGCTGGTTGGAGACAGCCGATGCAAAAGCTGCGCTGACGCGGCTTGAGGATCTGCTCTCCTATCCGCCGCGGGACCGAATGCCCTGTCTGCTTCTCTACGGCGATACCGGCATGGGAAAGACAAAAATCATCAGAAAGTTTCTTCGCAATCATCAGCCCGTCTTCGATCGTGGAACCGGGGTGACGAACATGCCGGTCGTGGCAATGCAGATGCCAGCCGAACCCGTCGAACGCGATGTCTACGGTGAGCTCCTCAATGCACTGAGTGCACCGGGCCCAAGTGGAGACGCAACTTACCGACTGAAGACTACGTGCCGAACCCTGATGCGGAGGATGGGTGTACGGATGCTGATCATCGATGAGATCCATGCCATGTTGACGGGGACATATCGGCAGCAACGAGTCTTCCTCAACGTCATTCGCTTTCTGGCGAATGATCTGAAAGTCCCGTTGATCTGCGCCGGGACCGATCTTGCCCGACAGGCGCTGTTGACGGATCCGCAGCTTGCCGAAAGGTTTGAAGCCCTTCACCTGAAGCGCTGGTCCAATACGCAGCAGCTTGCCCAATTGCTCGCAAGTCTCGGGAGCATACTGCCTCTGCGTGAGCCATCACAGCTCGGGACCGCAGCAGTGCGCCGCAAGGTGCTCGATATGACCGACGGCGTTACGGTGCGAATTTTTCGCCTCATCGAGACTGTTGCGGTCGAAGCGGTCCGGAATGGGAACGAGAGGATTATCTTGGAGAGCTTCGACGCCGACAACCTTGTCCTACCTTTGGTCGCGATGGCGCGGCGCAGTGAAACGCGCCTGCAGCGCCGTGCAATCCCGTGAGACCGGTGCGGCTGCTGGCGATCGCCCCACGGCCCTATGAGGATGAACTTCTCAGCTGTTGGCGTTGGCGTGTAGCGAGCCATTACTCCAGCTCGCCCCGGCAGATCGAGAACTGGATACGTGGTGCTTGGGACGTCTCCAAGCCGCATCTCCTCAGCGATGACATCCCGACCGAACCATCGGCGGCCCGTTTATGGGCGTTAGCCTGTCGCCTGAAGCAAGCAGATGTAGAGCGACTGTCTCTGCAGAATACCCGGCGCAGCAGGGCGTCATTTGTCAGCGAACCCGCGCACCGAGGCGTTTGTCCGACATGCCTTGACGAGGATGCCGAGGAGGGGAGGGACCACTATTGCCGACGGTCCTGGGCATGTGTCGAGGCCGTGGTCTGCCCCCGGCACAAGACTGGGCTCGAGATCAACTGCGGCGGATGTTTCCGCAGCGGGCTGTTTCAGTTTCGGTCTACGCCTGCCGGCCTCGCCAGACTGTTTTGCCGTGAATGCGATGCTGTTATCTCGGCGAGGAGGTTCCAGCGCCGCGATCAAACAGACTTGCTGCAGGTCGCCTCGCTTATCGGCGAGGCCATCGGCAAGGGCGGACCGCGGTTTGAGCGTATCGAGACGGCAAGCCGATTCCTCTGGTCGCCTCAGCCGGAAGGGATGCCCTTTATCACCGCGCTGGGCTTACCGCTGCCATATGGCCAGCGACCGTCAGTTACAGCAGGGGCGGCGGCGCTCGCCAGCCTTCCACCAGCATGGCGGGCCGTGACCATTACGGCCATAGCCGACCTCCTCTTTGAGGAGACCGCCACGGATCCTCTACTCTCTGCCTCTCTCCGTGAAGCCTTCCGCCAATTCGAGCGCGGGCCGGTCCGAGCGTATCATCAGGCGCCTCCTCAAAGGCTGGCCGCGTCTGTCCTAAATCTCCGTGCGGAAACCGAATACCGGCAGCTCGCTCGCGGCATTGTTGAAAGCGAAGGCTGGAAATCTCTGCCGTCCAAAGCGGGGCGCGCAAGAAACCGGGCAATCGGCAGGCTGATGCTCCGCGCCCTCAATGACGAATGAGGCCAAATCGATGTGCTTCGTCCAGCAGGTGGCGAACAGAGGAAGGCTGCCATTTGCGCCCACCGCGCGCCGGCCGCTCTCCCATCTGATCAAGCTGGGCGGCAATATCGCGCAGCGGCGGGCCGGGATCAGCAATGGCAATCGCCGCAACGAGCTTAATCAGGTGATCTTACGGGGCGCGACGGAGCGAGCGCGCCAAAAGCTTGGGGTCGGCCCGCTTCTCGCGGACCATCCGATGCACCGCATAGCGCAGGCGTTCCTTCATCCAGTCATGGCGGCTAGCTACGCCACGCCGTATTGTTGATCGCGACGATGGACGCGGGGAGGCGAGGGGCCTTTTTTGGTCCTGAGCCCGCTGCAACGGCGGGATCACAGGGCGCGCTTGAAACATTCACAATATACGTTATATTAGAATGTATAATGTTTCATCTGACTTCGGAGCCAGCCATGTCTATCATTAAGATTTCTGAGAAGCTGTCGGTCTCGCCGCAGCCGAGCGTCGACGACATCAGGTCCCTGAGGGACAGGGGATTTGCTATGCTCATCAACAACCGCCCGGACGCTGAGGACGCGACACAGCCGGGATCGGAGGCCGAACGCCAAGCAGCCGAACATTGCGGCCTCTCCTACTCCTTCGTTCCGGTCACGCTCGGCACTGTCACCGAAGCGGACGTGCGCGCGTTCCAGAAGGCGCTTGATGCCTCCGAAGGACCGGTTTTCGCGCACTGCAAGTCGGGCACGAGATCTCTCAGCCTGTACTTGATCGGTGAGGTTCTGGACGGGCGGATGGCTGCCGAAGAGGTCGCTGCATTCGGACGTGCCCACGGCTTTGACGTCAGTTCCGCTGCGGCTTGGCTCAAGCAGAACGCGGCAAGCCGACCGCATGTGAAGGGCTTCTTCGACAAGCGCACCTGGAGCGTCCAGTATGTGGTGTCCGATCCCGCAACCGGCAGCTGCGCCATCATCGATCCCGTTCTCGATTTCGATGAGAAGGCGGGAGCCACTGGCACCATCAATGCCGACGCGATCCTCGACTACGTCAAGGAGAATGACCTGACGGTCGAGTGGATCCTCGACACCCATCCTCACGCCGATCATTTCTCCGCAGCCCAGTATCTCAAGGAGAAGACCGGTGCCAGAACCGCAATAGGCGAACGTGTTGTCGATGTTCAGAAGCTCTGGAAGGGCATCTACAACTGGCCCGAGCTCGCCACCGACGGCGCGCAATGGGATCGGCTGTTCGCGCATGGAGAGATGTTCAAGATCGGAACCATCGACGCCAAGGTGATGTTCTCGCCAGGCCATACGCTCGCTTCGATCACCTATGTGGTCGGAGACGCAGCTTTCGTCCACGACACCCTGTTCATGCCTGACAGCGGCACGGCGCGCGCCGACTTCCCCGGTGGCGACGCCCGCATCCTTTGGAAGTCGATCCAGGACATCCTTGCTCTTCCGGACGAGACCCGCATCTTCACCGGACACGACTACCAGCCGGAAGGTCGCGCTCCGCGCTGGGAGAGTACGGTGGCCGAGCAGAAGAAGTCCAACCCGCATCTTGCCGGCGTGACCGAAGAGCAGTTCGTGGCGCTCCGGACGAAGCGCGACAAGACGCTGCCCATGCCGAAGCTTATCCTGCATGCCCTGCAGGTGAACATCCAGGGCGGTCGTCTGCCTGAACCGGAAGCGAATGGCATGCGCTACCTCAAGTTTCCGCTCGACGCATTGCAGGGAGCCGCATGGGAATGAGCACCAACTCAGAGAACGTGATGAAGGTGCAGCTCTCTCCCGCCCAGATGGCCGGCCGGGCCGGCGAGGTTGCCGATCTCCTGAAGACGTTGTCTCACCAGGCCCGGCTGTTGATCGTGTGCACGCTGGTCGAGGGCGAGTTCTCGGTCGGCGTGCTTGAGGAAAAGCTCGACATCCATCAGCCGCATCTTTCGCAGCATCTGACCGTGCTGCGAAACTCCGGCATTGTCGACACCCGGCGGGACGGAAAGCAGATCTACTACCGACTGACCGAGGAGAAGGCCGCGCAACTGGTCTCCGCCCTCTATGACATCTTCTGTGTAAAGGAAGCGACATGACCATCTATCTCCAGTCGCTGAGCGGCGGCATGCTGATCGGCGCCTCCGCGGTCATGCTCCTGCTTCTGAACGGCCGGATCGCCGGCATCAGCGGCATCGTCGGCCGCCTTGCCCAAGGTATCGGCCTGATCACCAATCTTGCGTTCGTGCTTGGCCTCGTGCTCGGGCCGCTCGTCTACCTGCTGCTCGCCGGTGGATGGCCGACCGTCGAGATTACAGCGGGCTGGCCGCTGATAATCGTCGCCGGACTGCTGGTCGGCTTTGGCTCGCGCATGGGATCCGGCTGCACTAGCGGCCACGGCGTGCTGGGGCTTGCCCGCCTTTCTCCGCGATCGATGGTTGCTGTCGCCACCTTCCTATCGACCGGGATTATCGCAGTCACCGTTCTACGAGGTATCGGATTATGAACAGAAACATCTTTCAGTTCGGCGCCGCCCTCGCCTCTGGCATCGTCTTTGGTTTCGGACTGTCGCTTTCGGGCATGCTCAATCCGGTTCGCGTCCAGGGCTTCCTCGACGTCTTCGGAAACTGGGATCCAAGCCTTGCCTTCGTCCTAGGCGGCGCCGTCGCCGTGGCCTTCATCGGAGTAAAAGTGATGAAGCGATTGCGCCGTCCCGTCTTCGACGACACCTTCCACGTGCCCACGAACCGGAAGATTGACGTGCCGCTGGTCATCGGCTCGGCCCTGTTCGGTCTCGGCTGGGGGATCGGCGGCTTCTGTCCCGGCCCGGCCGTCGCCTCTATGTCGGTCGGTATTCCACAGACGCTGCTGTTCGTGGTCGCCATGCTAATCGGCATGACATTCTACGACCGGGTTTGGAGCAGAAGGACATGAGTGACTCCATTCTACTGGCCGTCGGTTCCGGCGGGATCGTCGGCTTCATGCTCGGCCTTCTCGGTGGCGGCGGCTCGATCCTGGCGACCCCGCTCCTTCTTTACGTCGTCGGCGTCGCGCAGCCGCACGTGGCCATCGGAACCGGCGCGCTTGCAGTCTCCGTCAACGCCTTCGCCAACTTCGCGAGCCACGCCATGAAGGGGCACGTGTGGTGGCGCTGCGCCGCGGTTTTTTCGGCGCTCGGCGTCCTTGGCGCGCTGGCGGGCTCAAGCCTCGGTAAGGCGATGGACGGAGACCGGCTGATCTTCCTGTTTGGAATTCTGATGGTCGTCGTCGGCGTCCTGATGCTCAAGCCCAGGAAGCCGACGTCGGCCGAAAACCGGCCGGTCGACCTTAGGATGTGCTTTATCACAGCCGCCGTAGCGCTGGCCGCCGGAGCGGCGTCAGGCTTCTTCGGGATCGGCGGAGGCTTCCTGATCGTGCCGGCTCTGATGCTGGCGACCGGCATGCCGATGATCAACGCGATCGGCACTTCGCTCCTATCCGTCGGCGCCTTCGGATTGGCAACCGCGCTGAACTATGCCGCGTCCGGACTGGTGGACTGGTGGCTTGCCGCAGAGTTCATCGGTGGCGGCATCGCAGGCGGCCTCCTCGGCTTGACACTGGCAACGCGTCTGAGCGCCTACAAGAACATACTCAACCGACTGTTTGCGGTGCTCATCTTTGTCGTCGCAGGTTACATCTTCTACCGGAGCGTGGCATCCAGGACTGCAGGGTGATGCTGCGCCTACAATGACGCGTTCGTGCGGCGTTGCGGAGCCCAACGCGGTGACGTAGCACCATCAAGGATCCGTCAGTCCCGAAGAAGCCCGAAGCGAAATGCCTCGTCCATGAGCGCTTTTACTGACGAGGGCTGCCATTTCCGGCCGCCGCGAACCGGACGCTCTCCCATCTGATCCAACTGTCCGGCAATGTCGCGCAGTGACAAGCTCGGATCCGCGATAGCGATTGCCGCAACGAGCTTCATCTGGTGATCGTCGACCGGCCGACGGGGAGAGCGGGCCAACAATTCGGGGTCCGCGAGCTTTTCGCGAACCATCCGATGAACCGCGCGGCGCAGGCGTTCCACCGTCCAGTCATGGCCGCGGCGATTGAGAACCCGTACAACGTTGTCCCAGCTATGTTGCGGGCGGAGCTGTCGCACCATCGGCAGCCAGGTCTGCGCGGACGAGATCAGCTCGTCGAGATAGAGTTTTTCTCGTGCCTTCGACACCGCCTTGATTGCCTCTGGCCGCCGCTCTCGCAGTCCGGGGTTGCCCGGCAACTTGCCACGTGCTTTCGCGGCCTTGATACCTGCCTTGGTCCGTTCGGCGATCAGCGCCCGTTCAAGCTGTGCGACGGCGCCGAGAACCTGGAGGGAGAACATGCCCTGCGGTGTGGACGTGTCGATCGGATCGCGGATCGATCGGAAATGGACGCCGCGCTCTTCAAGATCCTCGATCACTTGCAAGAGATGACTGACCGAACGAGCGAGGCGATCCAGCCGGACGACGACGAGCACGTCGCCAGCGGCGAGCTCGCCGAGCAGTCTGGTCAGAACCGGCCGGGCCCGTGATGCGCCGGATCCGTGCTCCTGAAATATCCGCTCGCAGCCGGCCGCGCGCAACTCGTCCATCTGTGCGTCATGGACCTGATCGTCGGTGGAGACGCGTGCATAACCGATAAGACGTCTGGTGGCCGGCGACGGTTTGGCGGCTTGCCGTTTTGCCATGGTTTCTCGCCCAATTTTCCGGTGCTCTGTACAGATAATGAATGCGTGAGAAAATGAACAGTTGCAAGCGTGTTTTATCGGGCAAATGCAGCCCCGCCAGACACGAAATCCAATGTCGAACGGGCATCCGGCAGCAATCGGCGTGAAACGCACCCTGGCGGCCATCCTTGGCGGAAATGCCGGAAACTAGGGCGTTCGGGGGAGGGGAGGGGTAAGAAGCGCTGACCGAGGGAGGGATTGCAGAGAAATCCGCGCTGGCCTGAGAGAAGAGTGCCCCTCGCCGAGGCTCTTGTATCCACCGCTATTCCGCCGATCCTCGCCGAAAGCTGCCTGAAAGGCCGGAAAACCAAGCGTTTCCGCTCATTCAGGCCGACCGACATCTGATTTGCGCCGCGAAATCAATCTACCATCGATAAGGGGTACTTATCGATGGTTAGAGCCGCACCTAACAATCATACCATGTGAGGAACAGTAATATTGTACTAGAGTTCCTTTAGCAAATCATTTACCATGATTTCAATGGCTTACGATCTCGCGAGAATCAGCATGACAGCCCTGATGCCGCCGGCTTTCGACGCCGGTGTCGCGCTTACCCGTCTCGACGAGCGCATCGCCCGTTCACCGGTCGGCGCCGGCTTCCTCGAACGCCAGAATTTCGCCGACGCCTGCGCCTCGCTGTGGATCGACGGCGAGCTCGTCCATCTCGAAGACCTCGTCCTCCACGATGCCACCCGCGATATCCGCACCCCAACCCACGAACTCACCATTGCCCGCGACGTGCTGCGCACCCGCCGGCGCATTGTTGCGCAGTCGCCAGATTGGGCGTTATCGCCAGAGGGTATCAGAATTCTGCGACAAACGTCGGACATCACTGCGACCGGCGCCGAGGCGATGGAAGCGGCCGGCGTCATTCCGCCGGCGGCCGCGGTGAAGTATCCGGAGGGGGAGGATGTCGAAGACGTCGAAAATGTTCCCGGTGTTGATCTTGCCGCCATCGATGCAGTGCTCGCCCGATCGGAGGCGGCGATCGAAAACGCGACGCGTCCCGGCCGCGCCGGTGGCCAAGACAAAGATCCGATGATCTATGATCTCGACTGGGACGAGGATGCCCGGCTCGACGAATGGCGCGGCGTGCTGCGGCAGGCTCAAGATATGCCAACAGTGCTGCAGGCGATCGTCGCCCTCGATGCCTGGAACGAGATTTCGGTCCTTCAGCACGCACCATGGCTCGGCCGGCTGTTTGCGGCCTCGATCCTTCGCCAGGCCGACGTCACGACCGGCGCGCATCTCGCCGCCATCAATCTCGGCCTCAAAACCATTCCCGTCAATCGGCGCCGCCACCGCGACCGGGAAACCCGACTGCTCGCCATTGCCCACGGTCTTTTGGCGGCCGCCGAGATTGGCCTGAAAGAGCACGATCGGCTGACGCTCGCGCGAAAATTGTTCGAGCGGAAACTGGAAGGGCGACGGACGTCATCGAGATTGCCGGAACTGGTGGAGCTCGTCATGGCAAAGCCGCTTGTTTCAGCCGGGATGGTGGCGAAAACGCTCGAGGTCACGCCGCAGGCGGCGCGGCGGATCGTCTCGGAGCTTGGCCTGCGCGAGATGACCGGGCGGGGGAGGTTTCGGGCGTGGGGGATACTCTGAGCGCTGAAAAAGCTGCGTCCTCCGCGGATCCGCGTCCCAGGCTCGCAGGGTTCAATCCCAATATTTCAGCCGAGATGGTCGTTCACCGAGGCTTCGCAAGGCTTCTCGGGCAGTCCTCTTTCCTCTATGAAAGGGAGGGAAGGCGGAAATCCTGACCAGCCTCCGAAACCTTGATTACATATTGGCCAACTTTCGCTGCGACGTCGAAGCTGATCCGGCCACGACCTAATTTCTCTGTTATGTCCTGCCGCATCACTGCGAATACAGAATGCCGTCCGCCCAAGGTTGATCGTAGGAATCGGCGCTAGAACGGGATATCGTCGTCCAGATCTCTCGAAAAGTTTCCGCCCGTGGATCCGATCGTCGTGACGGTAACTTCGCCCTCAATGATCGCGAACGGCGATGCGCTTCCGACGACATGGTGACGTCGTGCCAGGCGCTGTGCCGTCTCCGTGAAGGGAGTGGTTCCCTCGTTACCATTGGCGATCATCAGTCCGGCCTCTGTGTAATAGGAGATCAAACGTTCAAGTGTGCTCCGCGAGATTTTGAAGCAGCCAGTCGTGTCGACTGTCGCCAACTCTCCCGCGATTGCCGACGCGATCATTATGCATGAGTCGTCGTGATCGATGTTGAAATAATACTCCCCATTCCAGTCGTTCGTGGAGACGTCGAGATTGGAGAAGAATAAGGGAAAGAAGGATATCCAGGACCCCTGGATTTTGGCGGAGCTCCCGCGCTTCTTGTCATTGCTCGAGGTCAACGGAAGTAGCGTCAGAGTAATTAGCTCATCGGCGTTCGGTAACTTGGGAAGCGGTATCTCTACGCTGAGATTTCCCAGCGCAACACGGAATTTTTCATTTTCTTTGCGGACCTCATTCAATTCCTCAAGCGTGTCGATACTTGCGACAGCGTCTCCTCGAATCCAGCCTACACGCGGCTTGGTCGCCTTCGCGTGATCTAGGGCCTCACGAACAGCCAACTTAAGATCGCCGAGTGTCGTCCAAGTCTTCCGCAGGCGCTTGTGCTCAGCCTCCTTGATGAAATCTTTCAGAAATTGCCGTCCCGCATCAGCTGGCTCGAGCTTCTCGGCCGGGATCTTTCCCGGTTCTCCGTGAAGCATCACCAGAACAGGGACACCTTTCTCCACGGCATATCGAAACTCTTTGTGGGTATAGCTGATGCCGTCTTCGGCCGGGCTGCCGTAACGTCCCGCGATGATAAGGACGTAGTAGTCACACTTGTCGATCAGGGACTTGATAAACTCGAACTGATCTTCGTCGGCGGCTGGAAAGGACTCCATTTGCACAGGAAAGTCCCCCATGCTTATGATTACATCCTGTACCGCGCGGCGCTCTTCGCGGAGATCCTGAAATGTCGAACTGATGAAGACCTGATACCGCTTGTCGTGCACGTTTGGTTCCTCTGAGGCCAACGGGGTAAAACATTAGTTGTGTCCGTCGAAAAGGTCCATGACTGCAGGTAAAGGTGGCTACGCGGCACGCAGTACTCCACAGCTTCCCCGGTGCGCTGGTCCGAACCGAACTGGAGCGAGTCGGCGGGTATCTTCAGGAAATATATCGAAGTCCCATGTTTATCAGCCCCGATACGGCGCTCGCTCTGAAAAAAATGTATCTGGCTATGACAGAATCCTGCATGTTCGGGCCATCGAAACAGCACACGATGATCGATCAGTCCTGAAGGAGAGCGGCCAAAAGTGACATGGAAACAGGTCGATATGGAATCCATGGTAGCCGGACCAATCGCGCAACCGCTCGTCGGTAAAAGTGCGTCATATCCGTTCCAAGTCTCCATCGCATGTTGGATTGATCTGCTGGGTTATGGTGGCATGATTGCAGCTGCGGATTTCAATCCGCTTCACGCCAAATCAAAGGAGGCGTTGCGGCGGCTCCGCGGTTTTCATAAAATCGTCGCAAGCCACAGTGCGCGCCATTTTCCGACGCTGGTCATGAACGATGGAGCGGTCGCCTACCGCGATCTTTCGCTGAGATCGCCTTCGGTAACGTACGATTTCCTGGTACGCTCCTGGGGCCTGTTCAGCGAAATCAAAGACTTCGAAACCGCCGCTGGACATCCTGGCGCCCGCATGGTGTTGGCTTGCGGATTTCGCATGCGCGGGAGGCGGGCGGGCATGGATGCCTCGGCTAGCCAGTTACGATCCATACTCGCCCGATTGGAGGAGGGTCGGATCAACTCGGAGCAGGCCGTTCGTGAAGCGGCATCAGTGCGACCTACCTTTGACATCATCCCACAACTCCAGGCGAACTTTGCCTTCACCAAGGCCTATGTCGCCGAGTCGTCGGGAAAGGCAGGCGGGATTGCGGGTGCAAATTTCTACGTCGATCTGGCGATTTTCGATCGACTAGATTTGGACTGGATTACGCTTGGCGAAGCGATCAATTGGTCGCATCCAAGGCTTGGACTATCTGCAGACTTTGCGTCCGTACTGGGCATCAATTGTCGAAATCGGACCCCGGTTTCTCCTGAAGGCGTTCGCGATGGTCTGCAAATCGCTGAACAACTGACCAGTGATCCCAATGTTCTTCACGCCCTGAGGCAAGCGAAGGACATATAGAAATGCGCGCGAGTGACCTGTACGCCTTGAAGGCGCACATGATTGACAACGAGAAGACTTTAGCCTATATTCCGTCAAAAGATGGAGGCTGACGTGCCCAGCATAGCAAACGAGAACAGTGAGCGTATGAGTTTGAGGGTGCCTGCCACGGCCAAGGCTAAACTTGTGCGCGCTGCGGCGCTTCGTAATACCGATCTGACGGATTTCGTGACGCAATCCGCCCTGCGAGAAGCAGAGGCTGTGATCGAGGAAGCCGAGACGATAAAAGTGTCGAAGCGCGATCATCTTCGCATTCTTGAGCTTCTGGAAAATCCGCCTAAACCTAACGCCAAGCTGCGCGCGGCGATTGCCGGTTTGCCTGGCAGCCTATGACTTTACCTGCATGGCATGAGGAACCGATCGCTAAGTCTCACGGTCGGGCAGTCTTCGATTGCGGCGACGCCCAGATGAACGAGTTCCTGCTCCGCTTTGCCCGACAAAGCCATGAACAGAATGCCTCGAAGACCTTCTGTGCTATCGACGACGCAGTGCCCGGCCGTATTCTTGGGTTCTATACAATCGCGCCTTCGGCAGTCGATCATGCGACTGTGCCTGATGCAATGACACGCGGTCTTGCCCGCCATGATGTGCCGGGCTTCAGGCTTGCTCGACTGGCTACCGACCGCACGGTTGCCGGCCAGGGACTGGGAGGCCGGCTCCTAGCCGCCGCAGCGCTCCGCTGCCTGCGACTTGCAGGTGAGGGCGGGGGACTTCTACTGATCATCGATGCCAAAAGCGAGCGAGCCGCCAACTGGTACGCTTCCTATGGTGCCGAACCTTTGAAGGACAAGCCGCTAACTCTCGTAATGCCGCTTATCTCCTTCGCGGCCGACTTGCGTGCCAAAGGTCTCCTATGATCCCTTAAGGCGCGGGAACACGATTGATTTCGCCGCATTACGAACTATCGCATCGTGATGATCATCTTGAGGATAAGCTGTACCACCAATGACCATATGGCGAGCCGGCGCCTGCGGCGGCCCGGCTAGAGAGGAAAAAGGCCGAAGCGGCCTTCGTCAGCCATTCCGGAGAAATGAATGACCCGATTGCCGAGTTCGACATCGGACGGCGGATCCATGTTCTCAACGATGATGGCTTGTCGGTCCCTGTCGAGGCCGAGAAGGTATCTGTAAAAGTTCCCATTTAGATTAGTGTCGCTGAGATCATCCTCTGCACCGTCGGGCTCGCGGTAAGATAGCAGAGGAGAGTCAAGCACAACGATCCCGGGGTGAGGCAGATCATTGTCGGCGCAATATTGCATAAGAGAAATCGTGAACGCCGACTGCGTAATGGCCCTGAGCCCTTTTCCGTAGGACGTTCTCGCTTTCCCGGACACCACAAGATCTTTGGCGGTTGTGTCGAAGTGCACATGCTCGACCGCAGGGAAACCCCATTGCCGGAGCACGCTTTCAACACGTTCCGCGAACGGGGCCGCCACGGTATTTGTCAGGCGATTGTTGGACGTGGCATCGCCTGTCCCCCCTTCGTTCTGCCGTTCCAGGTTGGCCTTGCGAGTTGTGAGATCATTCAGATTGCTAAATAGACCGAGCGCTTCGCGTACGTTCGCGCCCTTGTCCGCGAGCTCCTTGTATGTTGCGCGTTGTCTTCTAAGGTCAGGTGATACAACGGTCTCGATCTCAATTGAGAGTTCGCTCAGTGAATTCCTCATATGGGGAAGCGATTTCCGAATTGATTGCGCCTCCGCGTTCAACGCGGCAATTGTAGTCGTCAGCTCGGATTGCCGCGATTCGATTTTTTGCATCTCCGCCTCGGCTGCTGCGACGGTCACCGCTACATCGCCGTGGCAGACCGCACTGGGATCGTGATGGTCGGGCGAAGCACCGCATGTGGGGCAGACCTCCTGTTGGAGAACCGAAAAAAAGCTACCCGCCTCGCGGATACCTAAGAGGCGCTCATAGTCCGAAATGTAGTGCTCCCGTAGAAGATTGAAGCGGTCAAGCAGAGTGGCAATTTCCGTGTATCGATCGTTGGTAATCTCGAGCTTTTGGATGATGGCCCGCCTTCTGGAGGAGATCGCCTTGAATTTTTCCTCGGTGAAGGCGAGCTGTTCGGCGCGATTGTCCATCGCTCTCGTAAGCCGCTCCTCCTGATCAGACAGTTCGTCGCGTGAGCCGGATATTGTCGTGATACGTTTTTGAGCATCCGCGATCAGCTGATCGAGAAGATCGATTTGGGCCAGTCGCTTCTGGTCTTCGGCGGACGTGCTTTTGCGTGACAGGAGCGCTGTGTCATCAACGCCGGTCAACAACATCGTGAAGACGGACGTATTTGCCGTATTCGCCGTATAGTTCCCATCGGACAGGGGCGAACGCTTCTGGATGATCTCCTCCTCGTTGACGATCGCCAGCCGCGCAATGTTTCGGAAGCTCAGCGCCTGCGTTTCATCCTTAGCATTCTTTTTGATCCGCTTGTTTGAAAGGCCGATCTTGGAAAGAAGAAACGACGAGAGGTTCGTTTCATCGCGCTCGTTGTGAATTTCACCAAGGGGAGTCCCCTCAGCATCCGGGATCGACGTATGCAGACCCTCGAAGGCCTGGAACTGTCCACCGGCCATGCTTCGAAGCAACGTCGTTTCCGATCCGTCGTCGAAAGCAATCGCGAGCAGTACGCGATCATAGCCGTTCGCCTGCGGGATATCGGGAAGAGGGGCCTTGCCGCCGAGCATAAAATCTATCGCTTCGACAATATAGGACTTCCCTGTGTCGGAAGCCCCATAGACGACATTAAGGCCGGACTGAAACGAAACGACCGCCGGTTCTTTTCCCGAGCCGTGAAAGCAAAGGTGACGGATCTGGAAGCCTGAATATGTCATTATGTCGGTCCGGATGCTTCGTCTTGAAATTCAGAGACCCAGTTGGTGAGAAGATTGCGCATCAGATCGTCAAAAGCTTCATCATCGCAGTTCTGGAAGTAACCTGCGAGCCATTCGGCGCGCTCGTACAATTGTCGGAGATATGGCGTTTGAAGCGCGGTGACAAAAAACTCCGCATTGTCTCCAGCCTGGAACAGGATCCCGCTTTCATCGATAACCTGCTCGACTAGCCCTCGGGACATCATCAGCGCCACGGCAGATTGAACAGACTTTCTTCGGACCTGCGTGACGGGTGACATGATCGGCGTCGGGGGATGCAGGTCCGCTGGTCCGTCGAGGACACTCGTTCGCACGACAAGATAATCCATGGCGGTCAGCCGGTTCAGATCTACCGCCCGGGGGAAATGCGGGCTCTGACGCACATTTGCTGCTGTGCAGGTCTACGACGCACCGATCAACCGCGCCTGCAGGAGATCGAGTTTTGCTCTTCCGTACATCTGGCGC
>NZ_RAIN01000020.1:0-106494 GCF_003610155.1 Rhizobium sp. WW_1 | reverse complement strand
AGCGCGGCGAACTCTTGCAAAGTCGAGCACCGAGCCCGATGCCACAGGCTGCAGTGACGGCGCATGACTAAAAAGACATATCTCCGCCGTCTGGCGAGCGAGGCGGAGAAGCTCTTCGCCGGACGAACAATCGAGCAATATGCCGCAATTTGCTACAGGCGTTGCGCGGGCGAGAAGGATGTACAAATCCTGCTGATCACCTCGCGCGACAGCGGCCGTTGGGTCATTCCCAAGGGATGGCCGATGGCCGGAAAGCTGCCGCATCAGGTCGCCGAACGCGAAGCCTGGGAAGAGGCTGGCGTCAAGGGAAAAGTCAGAAAGAAGAGTTTCGGCTACTATACCTATCTGAAGTCTCTCGATACCGGCGACACCGTCCCATCTGTCGTTCAGGTCCACCTTCTAGAGGTCGCTGGATTGGATGACCGATTTCCGGAGCAGGGGCAGCGCCAGCGTCAATGGTTTTCACCCAATGAGGCGGCGGCTCGCGTGCGAGAGCCTGAATTGAAGAGCCTTCTGCGCATGGTCCAGGCGGCCGTCACCCCGGATCGCTGAATAAGACCGGTCATCCAAGCCTCGATCGCATCTCGATCCATCCCGGTTAAATCGTGCAGGACCGTCGGGGCTGCCGTCGATTTATGCTTAAAGGGCATAAATCGCATGTTCAAATCTCGTTTGTGGCTAAAAACAAAAGCAACGTAAGCTTTCCCCATTAGAAAATGGAAGCTCACCAATGAGCTCAGGGGATCGAAATTTGACCAATTCAGCGCCACTGGACGTGAATGCGCTTGTGATCGTGCCGCAACGAAAGATCGGCACCAAGATCATGGCGGCGATCTGCATCATCCTTCTCCTTCTTCTGGCGAGAGCCTTTTGGAAGGGCGATATTGCCTGGGAATATGTCGGACAGAACCTGTTTACCAGGGCCGTCATGATCGGCGTCGGCAATACGATCATCATGACTTTCTGCGCGATGATCGTCGGCATTGTGCTGGGTGTCATCGCCGCGATCATGCGTATGTCGGACAATCCGGTGCTGCGCAATATTTCCGTCGGCTATGTCTGGCTGTTTCGCGGTACGCCGGCTCTGCTGCAACTGCTGCTATGGTTCAATCTCGCCCTGATTTTCCCGACGATCGGCATTCCGGGCGTTCTCTCCGTTCGAACGGTCGAACTTATGACGCCGTTCGTTGCCGCCCTTCTCGGCCTCGGCATCCAGCAGGGCGCCTACACGGCTGAAGTCGTGCGCGCCGGCCTGCTGTCGATCGACAAGGGCCAGATGGAAGCAGCCCAATCGATCGGCATGACGAAGCTCAGGGCAACATTGAAGATCGTCCTGCCGCAAGCGATGCGCGTCATCGTCCCGCCGATCGGCAATGAAACCATCGGCATGGTGAAGCTGACGTCGCTCGCCAGCGTCATCCAGTATTCCGAAGTGCTGAAAAACGTCGAGGATATCTACTACGTCAATTCGCGCGTCATCGAGCTGCTGATCGTGGCCGCCATCTGGTACATGGTCGTCGTCACCATCCTCAGCATCGCACAGATCTACATCGAGAAGCATTTTTCCAAGGGCTGGGGCAGGCGGGATGCCAGCGCGCAGCAGGCGGCCAACCAGGCGCTGGTCGGGGAGGCTTCGTGATGGACGCGATCATCAAGGCACACGGGCTGCAGAAGTATTTCGGCACCTTTCACGTTCTGAAGGATATCAATTTCGAGATCAGGAAAGGTGAAGTGGTCTGTATCATCGGCCCTTCCGGCTCGGGCAAGAGCACCTTCCTGCGCTGCATCAACCAGCTCGAACAGATCGATGCCGGCTATGTCACGGTCGAGGATGAAATCGCCGGCTATCGCCGCGAGGGCAATCGGCTATTTCCGCTGCCGGATCGCGAGATCGCCCGCCAGCGTCAGTCCGTCGGCATGGTCTTCCAGAAGTTCCATCTCTTCCCGCATCGCACCGTGCTGCAGAACATCATCGAAGGCCCGGTCGGGGTGCAGAAGCGGCCGAAGCAGGAATGCATAGCCGAGGCGCGCATTCTCTTGCAGCGTGTCGGCCTCGCCGACAAGGCAGGCGCCTATCCGGGCGAACTTTCCGGCGGCCAGCAGCAGCGCATCGCCATTGCCCGCGCGCTTGCCATGAAGCCGAAGGCGATGCTGTTCGACGAACCGACCTCGGCGCTCGATCCCGAGCTTGTGGGCGAAGTCCTCGGCGTCATGAAGGAGCTCGCCGCGTCAGGCACGACGATGATCGTCGTCACGCATGAGATCGGCTTTTGCCGCGAGGTCGCCGACCGTGTCGTCTTCATGGATGCAGGCATGATCGTCGAGACCGGGACGCCCAGCGACATATTGGAAAACCCCAGGAATCCCAGAGTGAAGAACTTCATCTCTGCGGTGCTTTAACAAGAAAAACCCTGAAAAAGATCATCAGAGGAGAATCGCATGAAACTCATTCGTCTCGCCGCCTCGGTAGCCCTTCTTTCGCTCGCGGCCACCGCCGCCTTCGCGGATTCAAGCCTCAACCTCATTAAGGACGGCGAGCTCCGCATCATGACCAACCCGATCTATCCGCCGATGGAATTCGTCAATCCGGACACCGGCACGATCGATGGTTTCGACGTCGATCTGGCGAATGCGATTGCCAAGAAGCTCAATCTCACGACCGTCTTCGTCACTTCCGCCTTCCAGGAGCTGCAGAGCGGCCTTCAGACCGGCCGCGCCGACATGATCATTTCCGGCATGAGCGACAACGTGAAGCGTCAGGCCGCCATGGACTTCGTCGACTACATCACCAGCGGCCCGATCCTCTTCACCGTCAATGCCAACGCCGGAACCTACAAGCAGGCGAGCGACCTTTGCGGCAAGACGGTCGCCGGAAGCCGCAGCACGACCTTCGGCGATAACGTCAAAGCATGGAGCGCTGAGAATTGCGAAGGCAAGGGCAAGCCCGCCATCAAGTTTGAGGGCACTGCGGATTCGAACGCTGCCCGTCTCGGCATGAAGCAGGGCCGCTATGACGCGGTCGTGCAGGGCATCGAAACGATCGCCTATCAGATGCGGATCGAGCCCAACACCTATACGCTCGTCGGTGAGCCGCTGCTCAGCAACGACACGTTCGGCATTGGCTTCAAGAAGGACCACACCGCGCTACGCGATGCGGTTGCCGGCGCTCTCGACGCGCTGATCAAGGACGGCACCTACGATGAGATCCTCAAGAAGTGGGGCCTCGTCCACAATGCCGTTCCGAAGGCCGTGATCAACGGCGTCAAGTAACGATTGAGGAAGCGCCGCGATAAAGGCGGCGCTTTCTTCCCCCATGCAGGCAATCATCGGCCGGGGCGCTTCGCGCCCGCGGATGGATGGTTGCGGCCCAAGACACCCCGAAACGCATGCTGAGTCCCATGACTGCGAAGAGTGCAACCAAATCGGCGAAACCAAGCCTGTGGCCGGCAGGCCGGCAATCGGCTGTGGCGCTCGCCTTCGATGTGGATGGCCCGACGGGCGATGCGATGCTCGATGGCTCGCTGGTCTCCAATCCCCGCTATTTCACGCAAGGCGCCTATGGCCCGTGGCGGGCGCTGCCGCGACTTCTTGATCTTCTTACCGCCTACGGGCTCAAGGCGACATTCTTCGTGCCAACCTGGGTCGTGGAGCACTGGCCGTCGCAATGCGAGCGCATCCTTCGCGATGCCCATGAGATCGCCTATCACGGCCATTATCACGAAGTCTTCATCGACTGTAGCCGCCAGCAGCAGCTCGACATCATGGGGCGTTCCCGCGACATTTTCTTGAGCGGACTGGGTGTGACGCCGGTCGGCTTTCGCACGCCTTCTGGCGACTGGAGCGATGAAACGGCGCAATTGCTGCACGAGTTCGGCGTAATTTATTCCAGCTCGATGCGCGGTGACGACCGGCCTTACTTTCACACGACCTCCGGCAGCCGCGGCCTGGTCGAAATTCCTGGTCGTTGGGACATCGATGACTATACCGCTCTTGCCTACAGCGAGGAGCCTGATTTCCCGATCGGCCTCGACCGCATCTCAGGCTATGCCGACGTCCAGCGCAATTGGTGCGCCGAATTCGAGGGTTATCATCGCGAGGGGCTCTGCTGGACGACGATCCTTCATCCGAAGGTTTGCGCCAAGCCCGGCCGGCTGGCGATCCTCGAGGGCCTATTCAAGGCGATCACCGCCCATGGCGATTGTGTCTGGGCGACGCACTGCGCCGAAATCGCAAAATGGTGGATCGCACAACATCCGGAGAATGCCGCATGATGGGCGCAGTTGTTGAAGACTTCTGGCCACAAGGCAAGACATGCGCCGCAATCGTCTCCGTCATCTTCGACGATGGGCTCGATGCCGTCGCGCAGGCACCGGACTTGAAAGGGCGCAGCAAGAGCTTTTCCGTCTGGCAATATGGTGCGACGCGCGGCGTCGAGCGCCTTTGCAACGTATTTGCCGATGCTGGCGCGCGAACAAGTTGGTTCGTGCCGGGGATCGTCGCGCAGAACCACGAACAGCTGCTGCGCGATGTCGTGGCACCGCTGCATGAAATCGAGAGCCATGGCTGGAATTTTGAGCGCTACGATACCATGTCAGCAACCGAAGCCATTGATCTTCTGAGGCGTAGTCGCGACGCGTTGAATGCGATCGCATCGAACGAGGTCTCAGGCTTCCGGCTCCCGGCCGGCAACTGGCCGCGCCGTTTCGATCGCCTTCTAGTGGAGGCCGGCTATAGGTGGTCGGCATCGCTGAACGGTGACGATGTGCCCTATAGCCATTCTTCGTCGCTGGTTGAGATCCCGGTTCACATCGAACTGGAAGACCGGCCGTATTTCCAGTTCAATTTCACTCCGGCCTTCCCGAAGGGGCAAAGCCGCATTCCGTCGTATGAGGCAGTGCTGGGCAATTGGATCGCCGAGTTCGATGCCTACCGCAAATACGGCCTCTGCTACGTTATCCAGCTTCGGCCGGAATGGACCGGCACGCCCGGCCGGATCGCGCTCGTCGAAGCCTTGCTTGCCCATATCACGAGCTTCGATGACGTGTGGCTGGCGACGGCTGCGGACGTAGCCCGCTGGCACGCCGGCAAGGACACTGTCGTGCCCGGCGATCACCCGATCAACGTCTATGAAGCCTATGTCGATGAGGAGCGGGCCGGTGAGCGATAATCTGACACACGCCCTGGCCGAGCTTGCCTGCTCGACGAATTACGAAGCTTTTCCACCCGCGACCATCCACAAGGCGAAGCTTCATATTCTCGATACGCTGGGGGCTGCGATCGCCGGCTCGGCATCCCGCGAGACAGATGCCGTCGTCGCGATGCTGGGGATCCAGGCCGGGACCGGACATTCGCCGATTTGGGGGCGGCCGATTGCCTCCGACGCCAGGACGTCGGCTTTCGTCAACGGTGTTTCTGCCCATGCCTATGAGCTTGATGATAGCGGCGGCTGCGATCATTCCGGCGCCGTCGTCCTGCCTGCCGTGCTTGCCGCACTCGGCGACCGTAGCCAGCCGCTAAGTGGCCGCGAACTGCTGCGCGGCGTCCTGCTTGGTTATGAAGTCGGTCGGCGCGTTCTGGAAGCGGTCGGCGGCTATGAAGAGCACAATGGCCTCGGCTGGCATTCGACTGGGACTTGCGGTGCATTCGGCGCTGCTGCAGCCGTCGGCAGCATGTTGAATCTCGACGTGAATGCTATGGCCTCCGCTCTCGGCTCGGCCTGCTCTTTTGCCGGTGGCACCTGGGCCTTCATCCACAATGGCAGCTCGACCAAGAAGCTCCATGCCGGCCGGGCGGCCGAAGGCGGGCTGATGGCCGCCTATCTTGCAGGCCAAGGTTTTGAAGGCCCCGACAGTGTCTTCGAGCCGGAGCGCTGGGGCAGCTTTTTTGCGACATTCGGCGCCGGCAAGGGCGATCCGCAGGCGCTTCTCCGCGACTTCGGAGATTACTGGCGGCTCAATCGCTGTTCCATCAAGCCACATGCCACCTGCCGCGGCACGCATGCCGGGATCGATGCACTTGACCTGATGTTGCAAAACCATGGTCTTCAGTCTGCCGAT
This sequence comes from Rhizobium sp. WW_1, assembly GCF_003610155.1. Classification (NCBI taxonomy): domain Bacteria; kingdom Pseudomonadati; phylum Pseudomonadota; class Alphaproteobacteria; order Hyphomicrobiales; family Rhizobiaceae; genus Rhizobium; species Rhizobium sp. WW_1. Next base: position 100,438 of record NZ_RAIN01000020.1, on the reverse strand, counting down.
ATCGCCGCCATCGAGGTGGACATCAGTGGTTTCCAGTATGGCATGTGCGGCGGCAAGGTCATCCAGTCGCGTGCGCAGGCGCAGATGAGCCTGCCCTATGCGCTCGCAGCGCGGCTGCGTTACGGCAAGGTCTTTCTGGCCGAGCTGGAAGAGGCCGCCTGGTCGGCGGCTGAGATCGGCCCGTTGATGGACCGCATCACGGTGCGTATCGACCCCGCCATGAAGGATGAGGACGAGCCGGCGATCACTATCGTCACGACATCAGGCGAACGGCATCGGCTCGTCGTCGAGTTTCCGCTCGGCGGTCCGCAAAACCCGCTCTCCGATGAGCGGTTGATCGGCAAATATGCGGCGCTCGCCGGCATGGTGCTCCCGACAGCAAGGGTCGACGCCATCAGCGATTTCGTTCTCGACCTCGAAAACCAGACCGACACCCGCAGCCTGCTTGCACTGCTTCAATAGGGGATGCGTCCGGAGGAGGGCAGCATTCGTTCGAAAGGGAAGACCGCGATGAGAAATCAGAAAGAAGCCACATGGTCGCCGCTGTTCAAGGAGGCGGTCTCCAGGGATTTCGAAAGCTTTCACGAGTGCCTTGACCAGGACAAGCGCATCGCATTGCACGACGTCGCCGGATCGAAGGTCCATGCCGGGATGCTTGCCCGTGCCGGCATTCTGACTGCCGAGGACAATGCTCAGATCCAGAACGGCCTCGACCAGGTGGCTGAAGAAATGCGCTCCGGCACCTTCGAGTGGAAAAGGGAGCTCGAGGACGTTCATACCAATGTCGAGAACCGGTTGATCGCACTGATCGGCGATGCCGGCAAGAAGCTGCATACCGCGAGATCGCGTAACGATCAGGTCGCGACCGATATTCGCCTCTATGCCCGCGAGCAGCTGGATTTGTTGGCCGACGATCTGAAGACGCTAATCGGCGCCTTTGTCGATCTTGCCGAGAAACATGCCGATGCGATCATGCCCGGATTCACGCATCTGCAGGTGGCGCAGCCCGTTACTTTCGGTCATCATCTCATGGCCTATGTCGAAATGTTCCTGCGCGATCTCGACCGCGTCGGCGCAGCGCGGGAGCGGCTCAACGTTTCGCCGCTTGGTGCTGCGGCCCTTGCTGGAAGCGGCTATCCGATCGATCCCGAATACAGCGCCTCCGAGCTTGGTTTTGCCGCATCCTTTGCCAATTCGCTCGATGCCGTTTCCGACCGCGACTATGTCGTCGATGTCTGCAGCGCCGGCTCGATCATCATGGGGCACCTGTCGCGCTTCAGCGAGGAAGTGATCCTCTGGTGCACGCCGATGTTCGATTTCATCGAGGTGGGCGACCAATTCTGCACCGGTTCCTCGATCATGCCGCAGAAGCGCAATCCGGATCTTGCGGAACTGGTGCGTGGAAAGGCCGCTCGTGTCATGGGCAATCTGGCATTTTCGGCGGCGCTCATGAAAAGCCAGCCGCTTGCCTTCAACAAGGACCAGCAGGAATCGAAGCCGCCACTCACCGATACGCTCGAAACTGTGCGAGCGGCGGTCAGCGTCACGGCGCAGATGATCCCGACGATCACGGTCAAACACGCAAAAATGCTCGCCGCCGCCAACCAGGGCTATTCGACGGCAACCGATCTTGCCGATTACCTTGTCCGTGCGGGCTTGCCGTTTCGCGATGCGCACCACGCCGTTGCCGCGATCGTTGGCGCTGCTCGCGACAAGGCATTACCGACGCTCTCCGAACTCTCGCTTACCGACATGCAGGCCTTTGCGCCTGGTATTCGCGAGGATGTCTTCGAGGTGTTGACCGTTGAGGGCTCGGTCGCCAGCCGCGATCACAAGGGCGGCACGGCGCCGCGAAGGGTGAGAGAAGCTGTTCAGACGGTGCGCCGGGCGATCGGCTGAGAAGCGTCGGTTGCCATTCCATCCACATGCTTTAATGCTTGCTGTTTGAGACAGCAGCGGGAAGCCGGGTAGGGAATGGAGCCGAGGTTCGATCACAACAGACTGCCGCCGTTGCAGACGCTGCAGACCTTTTCCGTCGTCGCGGAAACGGGCAGCTTCACGGCGGCGGCCGCGGAGCTCAATCTCAGCCAGAGTGCGATCAGCCGGCAGGTGCAGCAGCTCGAGCATTATTTCGGCTGCAGCCTGTTCGAGCGTCATACGCGGAAGGTGGCGTTGACGGAGCGTGGCATGGCGCTGATCCCGATCGTCGATGGTCTGCTGGCGTCACTGAAGACCTCGTTCGAAGCAACGCGAACGACGGTACGATCTCTCACCATCCGCATGCCGCCGACCTTCGCACGCAAATGGTTCCTGCCGCGTCTGCCTGACCTTCACAGTCACCATGAGGACCTGAATATCAATATCGATACCGCCTGGTTCCTGCGGCCGACTTTTTCGGTCGGCGATATCGACATGCTCATCACGTATGGCAACGGCCATTGGCCCGGTATGGATGTGCTGCCGCTATTGCGTGAGCAACTGACGCCGATGTGCTCGCCTGAGTTTCTATCAAAACTCGGCGATCCGCCCGAGGTCAAAAACCTGCAGAACTGCGTTCTGTTGCACTCCAATCCGCGCCATAGTGACTGGACACTATGGCTGCAGGCCGAAGGCGCCTATTCGTTTCAGGCCTCGCGTCATCAGGTCTTCGACACGCAGGATTTCGCCATGACCGCGGCAGCGAGCGGCTATGGCGTGACGATGGGCGATCTCGTCTTCTCGCGGCAGGATCTTGAAAGCGGCGAGCTGGTCGCGCCATTCGAGCGGATCATCGACAGTGGCTACGGTTATTACGCGCTTTGGCCGGCAAGGACCGAAGCGCGCCAGAAAGTTCGTGCCTTTGCCGACTGGCTCGGTCACGCCTGCAAGGCGACTGCGGACGGTTTTGGCGACGATCGGACCTGACACGTAAACACGTAACATGCTTGCGATATCAGATGCTTGCCGCCAGCGCCTTCATCCAGATCGCAACAGCTGCCGCGCCACCGTCCTCGATTCCGATCGCTCTCTCGCCGAGATAACTCGCCCGGCCGAGCTTCGGTGCCATATCCGCCGTACGACGTGCCCCGTCGGCCGCCGCCGATGCCGCCTGTTTCCAAGCCTCTGCCGCAGGCGCATTGCTGTCGGTAATCTCAAGCGCTTGCAACGCCGGGTCAAGTGCATCGAGCATGGTTCGATCCCCCGGCTTGGCGCCGCCGATCTCGCTGATCGCCGCGATACCGATTGCGAAGGCGGCGCGAAAATCTTCGGCTGAAAAGCGATTGCTCTTGCTCAGATGGCGGCCGGCTCGCGTCAGTGCGATCGCATAGAAAGGCCCGGAGCTTCCAGCGATTGCCCGTCGCAATGCATTGCCGATCGCAACCAGTGCATTGGCGGGATTGATCCAGGCGCTTTCGGGCAAGGCACGAATGGCTTCGGCGCCGCGGAGCATGCTTGCCCCAAGATCGCCGTCGCCCGCCTTGCTGTCGAGATCAGTCAGATGAGCTTCCGCCGCTGCGAGCGCGTCGCTGACGGCAAGACCGATGCGGCGCAGCTCACGAGGATCGAACCGGCCGGTATCGCCGAGCGGCGCCTCGTTCGCCGGCATCTTCGGGGCTTGAACGATGCGCGGCACGTCCTCTATCAAACCACCTCTTGGCCAGGCCGTCGCGGAGGTTTCCGCATCCAGCAGCGCGGTATCGCCATCCTCCAGCTTAAGGAGAGAAATCGAGCAACCAGGCATTTCAAGCGCCGTCAGGAAATTACCGCTCCAGGCCCGTTTGATCCTGAGGCCGCGCGAGCGCAACGCCGTGACTGCGCCGCGGGCGACAACCGCCAACTCCATCGGCGGTGTCGCACCGAGACCGTTGACGAGCAATGCGACACTGGAACCTGGTGCAAGCTTCATGTCCTTGGCGATCTGATCCACGATCCGGTCGGTGATGGCGTCGGCGGGCAGAAGTCTCGTACGTTCGACCCCCTTTTCGCCATGAATGCCGAGCCCAAGCTCGATCTCGTCCTCAGCCAGAGCAAAGCCGGCTTTGCCGGCCGCCGGCACGATGCAGGCGCCGAGTGCAACACCCATGGTGCCGAGACGGGAGGCCGCGGACCGGGCGGTGGCGGCTACATCCTTCAGGCTCTTGCCGCTTGCTGCGGCGGCACCCGCAATCTTGTGCACCAGCACCGTCCCAGCGATACCGCGCCGTCGCTCACGTGGCACGAGGCTGGAAAGAGCCACATCGTCGGCGACGACAACGACGTCGGTCGGAATGCCCTCGACGGTCGCCAATTCGGCGGCAAGACCGAAGTTCAGGCGGTCGCCGGTATAATTCTTGACGATCAGAAGCGCGCCCGCCGGCCCCGCGCTGGCACGGATGGCGGTAAGAACCGCATCGACACTCGGTGAGGTGAAGACCTCTCCGGTAACGGCTGCTGTGAGCATGCCCGGTCCGACATAGCCCGCATGGGCAGGCTCGTGCCCGGCGCCGCCGCCCGAGATCAGCGCCACGGGCCGTTCGGCGGCTGCAGGAAGGTCTGAACGAACGACGACATTCTCGGTGTCCAGCAAGGCGAGGGCAGGTGAAAGGGCGACGAGGCCCTCAAGCATTTCCCGCACGACATCGGCGGGCCTGTTGATAAGCTTCTTCATGATCCTTCCCTCCTACATCCACGAAACGTTTTCAAACGACCAGCTCGGCCGGCTTAGACAAGGAGAGCCGGGCGCGCGGCCCCACCGAGGGTCGCAGGCAGCATATCACAGCCACTATTCATGCCATCAACCGACAGGGAAAATCACCCAGTGCGGCGAATGTGCCCCGCCTGTCTTGAACCTTGTTACGGAGTGAGTTCTTCGCCCAGTACTTCGGCCTTCCTGACGAGTTCGGCGACCGAGCGAGCCTCCATTTTTCGCATGACGTTGCCGCGATGCAGCTTCACGGTCACTTCGCTGATCCCGAGTTCGTGGGCGATCTGCTTGTTCATCAATCCCTTGACCACGGCTTTCATGACTTCGCGCTCACGCGGGGTCAAGTGTTCCGCAAGGGCGACTATTGCCTCGCTTTGCGCGCTTAGACGCCTGTGCGCGGCATCGCGCTCCAGCGCTGCTGCAACCGCATCGAGGACATCCTGATCCTTGAATGGTTTGGTGAGGAAATCGACCGCTCCGGCCTTCATCGCGCGGACACTCATCGGGATGTCTCCATATCCGGTCATGAAGACGATCGGCATCTTGCTGCCGAGACGCTCCAAATGCACCTGGAAATCCAGACCGCTGACGCCAGGTAGCCGCACATCGAGAAGGATGCATCCCGGCCGGTTGAAGTTCACTGCCTGCATGAGTGCCGGGGCGCTTTCGAAGGCCTCAACTTCGAACTTCATCGAACGGAACAGATCAATCAGCGCCTCGCGCATCGACAAGTCGTCGTCAACGATGAAGATGATTGGAGCAGACGGCACTGTCGGCGACTTGCGTGTGTCAGGCATGTTCCATCTCCGGCTTCATCGGGAGGCGTATCTGAAAGATTGCACCGCCTTCGGGATGATTCGTACCATCAAGCATTCCGCCCCGCGCCTCAAGCGTGCTGCGGCATATGGAAAGACCCATGCCCATGCCCTTTGCCTTGGTCGTGAAGAACGGCGAGAACAGCTTATCCTTCGCGTCTGGATCGATGCCCGGTCCGGTGTCGCGAACGACGATGGAGACATGATCGCAATCCTCAAGTTCTGATAGGATCGTGACGATCCGTTCGCGGCTCCCCGCCTCCTCCATGGCTTGGATGGCATTGGTGATCAGGTTGATCAACACTTGCTGGAGTTCGATTTTCACGGTCGAAACGGGTGGCAACTTCGCACCATGCGCGAAACGCGCTTCCGTTCTGCTCCGCTGAAGCTCGTGTTCCATCAAGCCTATCGTTTCCTCGATCAGCTCATCGATATCGACAATTTCCAGCTTGTTGGTCGACGGAGCAAGCAGGCTGCGGGCATTGTGGATGATTTCGCTTGCCCGCTGGCTGTCGCGGACCATCCTTTCCGCCGAGCGTCGCGCGGCGGATAGATCCGGCGGTTTGCGGTCGAGCCATCGCAACAGGGTTTGCGCGTTGACCACGTTTGCGCCGAGCGGCTGATTGAGTTCATGGGCAAGAGAAGCGGACATGGCGCCGACCGTTGCGGCCTTCGCTGCCTTCGTCAACTCCGCCTGTGCTTCAACCCGGGCCTTGAGCGCCATTTCGCGCTGCGTATTGTCGACCATGCTGACGACGACGCGATTGAAAGCAGCCGGGTCCTCCGGAAGGTTGATGCTTATCAGCACAAGCTTTTCTTCGCCGCTATCGGTTCGCAGCCTGACGTTTCCTTCGAAGATTCTTTTCCCGTCCATGATCGCCTGAAGCATATCGATCAGTGTCTGGCGTTCGGTATGGACGGCGGCACGCAGGACATTGATGGCGGAGGACCGGGAGCCGAGCAACTCGCTTGCCGCTTCATTGGCTGCGACGACCCTGATCAGGCCCAGGCAATCGTCCAGAAAACGCGGGTTGCTTCCGGCGTAAGCCCCTATGTTTGTAACGCCCCGGATGCGAATGATGCTCAGGTAGTTGTATAGTTTCGAATAGTCCCGTTCCCAGAGCGCGACGCGCGTACAGTCGAAAATAGAACGATACCGCGCCTCGCTTTTCTTAAGGGCGGAGTTGGTCGAAAGCAGGCCGAGGCGAGCCGTTTCCGTCTTCAGCAGCAGCATGGTCGTGACGATCAATGCAGCCAACGCGCCGAAGAGGCGGATTGTCGATTGAAGATCCACGTCCGCGCCATGGGCGATGGCATAGGAAACATGGGTCATGACATAGGAGAGAACGGTCAGAAAGGCGCAGCCGATTGCCGCGAGCAACAGGCCGACGCGCGTCATTGCCTGAGCGGCGAGAAGCATGCTGACGACATAGAAAATCGCTATGGCGCCTTCTATGTCGGTGTAGGTGTCGATGTAGAATACGAAGATCGCAAGCGCAATGGCGGCAAAGCCGAAGGCCGCATTATAGCGGCCTCCAGGGTCGTGTGCGCGAAATAGCAGCGGTGCTCTCATCATGTTCTTACAGCCTGTTCGCTCCCAAGCCTATGCCTTTGCTGGCGCCTTTGAACCTATCCATAGGTGTAATGGCGGCAAGTGACGGCGACGATAACGTCGAGGCATGGGGTCGTCCAGCAGTCGCTTTTATCTGCCGGCGGCCGCGCACCGAATGGGCGCGCGGTAGAGCGATTAGGTCTGGCTCTGCTTGTGGGAAGCACCGGTACGAATTGGTGTCGTAGCCGGGACGAAAGAGACGTGACCGCTGCTTTGAAACTGCGCCCAATAGCCGAGCGCCATGAATATTGCACCACCGATCAGGTTGCCGAGCGTGACCCAGATGAGGTTGTGGACGGCACCGGCAAGCGTGATGTTGGCGGGGTGATCGCCAAGCAGAGCCATCGAGAAGGTGAACATGTTGGCGACCGAATGTTCGTAGCCGGCGGCAACGAAAATGGTGATCGGCCAGAAGATCAGCATGATCTTGGCTGCTGCGTTATCAGTGCGTCCCGCCATCCAGATCGCCAGGCAGACGAGCCAATTGCACAGGATGCCGCGGGCAAAGAGAGCAAGAGAGCTTGCCGACATCTTGGCGGAGACGACTGCGAAAAACTCCTGACTGCCGTCGCCGAGTAGTACCCCGCCGCCGGCAAGATGAAAGAGACCGGCGAGCACCACGGCGCCGATCAGATTGCCGACCCAGGCGGCGACCCAGACGAGAATCATGTCCACAACCCCGGCCCTCCGTGTCAGAACGGCAAGCGGCATGTACATTGCGGTTCCGGTAAAGAGCTCGGAACCGGCAAAAACGACGATCGTCAAGGCTGACGAAAATACGGCTCCCATGATCAGATGGGCCCATGCGGGGTCGACATGCGCGCCGGCGGTAAACATGATGATGTCGCCAAAGCCGATATAGGCACCCGCCATCGCCGCGCCGATGAGGAAGGCGAATAGCTGTGTGCGCACGATGTGGGCTTTATGCTCGCCCGACGTGGCAAAATTGACAATGGAATCCTGATACATACGAGATCCTCGCATAATGCCCGGATTGAACCGGGGACGTGCCGAATAATGCACGCAGGCTAGCCGCATGGGATGTCGTACTGAATCATACTTAGGTGTAGGTCGGCACACGCCGGTCGAGCAACAACCCGTCCGGCGTCCAAAGATGCGTGCGATAGGCGGGCGGCCCTGATTGGCAACGCCAAATCGATGTCCTGGCGTAGGCCTGACTGCCTGACGTCGCCCTCATTCGAGGCGACTTAGGCGCAGGCCCGGCACTCGCCTCCCTTGATGCGCGGAAAATCGTAGGCATTGACCTTCGATGTCATGTAGCCGGCCCCGACCAGGGCTTCAGCCAGCTTGATCGCGGCCGTTACGCCGTCGATGACCGGAACGCCGGTTGCCGCCTGCAGCCGATCGCAAAGGGAGGACATGCCGGCGCAGCCAAGAATGATGGCTTCGGCGCGATCGTCCTTTTTGGCCTTCTCGATTTCATCGATCAGCAGGCGTTCCGCTTCGACCGGGTCTTCTTCCAATCCAAGGACCGGCAGGTCGATGGCGCGGACATTGCGGCAATGACGTTCGGCGCCATAATCGCTGACAAGATCCTCGATGATTGGAATGGAGCGGGGCAGGGTGGTGATGATCGAGAACCTACGGCTGATCGTCATCGCGACCTGGACGGCCGCCTGGCAAATGCCGATGACCGGGCCGCGCGCCACTTCACGCGCGGCATGCAGGCCCGGGTCGTCGAAACAGGCGAGGACATAGGCGTCGACCCCGAGGACTTCCCCCTTGCGGATTTCCGCAAGCATGCCCGGCATGGCGGCCGCCTCGTCGGCACTGCCTTCGATGCTGACGGGTGTGTCGCTCGGATTGACCGCGGAGACCTCCGTCTCGACTTGCTTGACGCGAAGGGCGCTATCCAGCGCCTGCGCCGTCATGGACGCCGTGGAGTTCGGATTGATGAGACGTATGTGCATTGCGGCGGGACCTTTCATCGATCCTTGTCTTGCGGCGTGAGAAAATCACCGATGGGCGGGGCCTTGAGGACGAACTGACGATCCGAGACGATGTAGTTGTCGGCGTGCAAACGGGCTATCGGCTGGTAGTTTTCGGGGTCGACATAATGTCCAGCCTCGTCGAGGCAATTGCGGCGCACATGCATGTGGACGACTTCGCCAAGCACGAGGGTGCGGCGCGGATAGTCGATCAGCCGTTCGACCTTGCATTCGAAGACGCAAGGGGATTCGGCGGCATAGGCGGCATCGATCTTGCGGCAGGGAGTGGCTGTTAGCCCGGCCATTGCGAGTTCGTCGATCTCGCTGTCGAATCCGAGACCACAGACCAGCATCTGCTGCGAGATCGGCATATCGACCATGTTGATCGCAAATTCCTGCGTTCGGCGGATATTGGCGACGGTATCCTTTTCCTCGCCGCTTAGCCTTGGTTGTATGCCCAGGATGACGATCGGCGGGTCGTGCGAGAAGACGTTGAAGAAGCTCATCGGCGCGGCATTGTTGTGCCCGGCCGGCGAACGCGTCGTCACCAGAGCGATCGGGCGAGGCCCGACGAAGTTCGTCAAAAGCCGATAACGGCTCTGAGGCTCAAGCTCGGCAAAGTCGAATTCCATCGCGTGATCCGTGTGTCAATTTATGATTGACAATATCATTTCATATTGTCAACAATGCTGCAATCAAAATCCAATTGTTGTGATTGACTTTTTCCTTCGCATCACGCTTCTCTAGCCTTAACGAGGAGTGCAACTCATGACCGATCAAAACGGGACCTCCGTTGAGCAGATTGTCGAGAAGGTCTGGCTGTCCATCGCGGAAAGAAGGCTGAGACCCGGCGTTCAGCTCAAGGAAGAGCAGATGGCCGCGATCTTCCATGTCAGCCGCGCGCGCATCCGCCAGGCGCTGTCGACATTGCAGCGCGATGGGCTTGTCATGATCATTCCCAACCGTGGCGCCTTTGTCTCGAAGCCTTCCGTCGAAGAAGCCCGGGATGTGTTTTTCGTCCGCCGCACGGTCGAGCGTTGCGTCGTAGAGCGGCTCTGCAAGGGCATCTCCAAGGCTGATGTGAAGCGTTTGCGCGACCATGTTGCCAAGGAGCGCATCGCCAATACGGATGATGTCACCACCGACATCATCAAGCTCTCCGGCGGCTTCCATCTGCTGCTGGCGGAAACCGTCGGCTCGGACTTTCTGTTTTCGACGATGCGCGATCTGATCGCTCGTTCCTCCCTGATCACAGCCGTTTATCGCAATACCAACCGCTTCAATTGCGGCCCGGACGAGCATGCCGAGATCGTCGAGGCTATTGTCAGCAATGATGTACACAAGGCGACGCATCTCATGGCGCATCACCTTGAACACGTCGAATCGGAACTCGATCTGACTGAGATCCGTGACCTTTCCCACGACCTGCGTGCGGCGCTCGCCTGAGGCCGCCGCAGGCGATCTTCCTTATTCGTCATCCACCAGATGGCATGCAATCCGCGTTCCGTTCGACAATGTTCGAACCGCCGGCACCTCGGCCGAACATCTGATCGTTGCCAGCGGGCATCGTGGATGGAAAGCGCAACCCGAAGGGGGCTTGAGCGGGCTCGGTACTTCGCCACCGGCCAGTTCACGATCGCGCCTTGGCGCATCGATGTTCGGGATGGTTTCCAGAAGCAGCTGGGTGTAGGGATGGCGCGGGCGTGCAAATAGCGCCTCCGTCTCTCCTTCCTCGACAATCCGGCCTAGATACATCACCGCGATCCGATCCGACATGTGGCGGACGACGCTCATATCGTGGCTGATGAAGAGATAGGTGAGGCCCAGCTCGTCCTGCAGCCGTCGCATCAGGTTCAGGACCTGTGCCTGCACGGAAACGTCAAGCGCGGAGGTAGGCTCGTCGCAGACAAGAAATTCCGGCTCGCTTGCAAGCGCACGGGCAATCGAGATGCGCTGGCGCTGGCCGCCGGAGAACTCGTGCGGGAATTTCTCGCCGTCCGAAACCGAAAGTCCGACAGTCAGCAACAGTTCCTCGACCCGCTCGATGATTTCCTTCGCCGAGTTGCGTAGCTTCAGTTCGCGCAGCGGCTCGGCGATGATGTTCTTGACCCGCCAGCGCGGATTGAGGGAAGCATAGGGGTCCTGAAAGATCATCTGGGCTGACAGCGGCGTGCCGCCGCGCCCCGGCGCGAAGCGGATCTCGCCGCTTGTCGGCTTGTAGAGGCCTGTCACCAGTCGTGCGACGGTGGATTTGCCGCAGCCGCTTTCGCCGACGATGCTGAGACAGCCCCCGGCCGGAACCGCAAAACTGATCTCGTTGACCGCCTGCAGGAACTGACGCGGCTTGCGCTCGACCACCCGGTTGAGCCAGGGGGCGGAGACGTCGAAGGTCTTGACCAGCCCGTCGACGGCCAAGGCGGGGGTCTTTTCGGACGATAGGGTCATGCGGTGCCTCCCGCGTTGAGCCAGCAGGCGCTTGCGCCGTCGGCAGTCGAGATCAGTTCCGGCCGCTCGCGCAGGCAGCGCGGGCCGGTGGACCTGCAGCGCGGATTGAAGGCGCAACCGTTCGGAATGGCGTCCAGCCGAGGCATTGAGCCGTCGATCTGGTTCAGCTTCTCGACGCGGGCGCCGAGCGAGGGAATGGAGGCCATCAGCCCTTGTGTATAGGGATGGCGCGGCGCGTGCAGCACCTGCTCCACCGAGCCGATCTCGATCAGACGACCGGCATACATGACGGCGACGCGGTCCGCGGCCTCGGCAATGACGCCCATATCGTGCGTCACCAGCATGACGGCTGCCTGCTTCTCTTTGCAGAGCCTGCGAAGCAGCGAAATGATCTGCGCCTGGATCGAGACATCGAGCGCCGTTGTCGGCTCGTCCGCGATGATCAACTTCGGCGAGGCTGCGAGCGCAAGTGCGATGACGACGCGTTGGCGCATGCCGCCGGAGAACTGATGCGGATAGTGATTGACCCGTTCGTCCGGCGAAGGGATGCCAACATCGCGCAGCAGCTGGACGGCGCGGGCACGTGCTTCGACCTTGCCGAGCGGCAGATGCTGCCGGATCGTTTCCGTCAATTGTGCTCCGACCGTGAAAAGCGGGTTCAGCGAGGTGAGCGGGTCCTGGAAGATCGCGCCGATCTCGCGGCCGCGAATATGCTGCATTGCCCGGTCGTCGAGAGTATCGATCCGCCGGTTGCCGAGCCAGATTTCGCCGCCGGCGATGCGGCCGGGACGCTCGAGCAGACCCTGGATGGCAAGCCCGGTCATCGACTTGCCCGCGCCGGATTCGCCGACGACACCAAGGATCTCGCCCGGGCGGATGGTAAGGCTGACATCCGACAGCGCCGTGACCGTGCCGCGGCGGTTCGGAAATTCCACCTTGAGGTTTCGAACGTCGATAACCGGCTGCTGTGCCTCAACCATGGTCTGCCTCGATCGGATAGCTGGGCGGGAAGATGTCGGAAACAGGCGGGTGGTTCCAACTGCGCTCGGGATATTTGGCGATCAGCCGGTCATATTGCGCCTGTGCCTGCTCGCGTGCCTTGTCCATGTCGAAGTTCGCCAGCTGGCGATCCAGCATCGAGAGGCGGCCATCGACGAAGACCGCGCGGGTTGCCTTGCCTGAACCGCCGGTTACGAGGGTCGTGATCGGATCGACCGATGGTGCCATGATCGCGTCGCCGAGATCGAAGACGGCGATGTCGGCGCGTGCGCCAGGCGAAAGATGCCCAAGATCGGAGCGGCCGAGCGCGCGGGCGCCGCCAAGCGTGGCCGCGTCGAAGAGATCGGCACTGCGTACCTTGTCGGGCGCGTGATCGTTGATGCGGCAGGTGATGAGGCCGACGAGCAGGTTCATCAGCATATCGGGCGGCGACGTATCCGTTCCCATGGCGATATTGATGCCCTGCCGGCGGCATTTCGAGAAAGAGTTGAGCGTCGAGCCGCTGCGTGCTGAGACGAGCGGACAGTGAACGATGGAAACGCCGTGCTCGGCGTAAAGCCCAAGATCCTCCTCGGTCGCGTTGGTGGCATGCGGCGCGATCAGCCGCTCGCTCAAGAGCTTGTTCTTGGCAAGCCAGACGGGCGCCGTCGAACCGTGCAGCCTCCGTACGGTGTCCACCTCCATTGTGCCCTGCGCCATATGCAGGCGGAACTTGCAGCAGAGATCCTGCGCAGCCGCATCGGTGCGTTGCAGGAGGGCAAGGGTCGACGTCTCGACGCGATCGGGCGCCAGCATGCCGCGCACCAGATCCCCATGCGCACCTTGCTGCCGCTCGATGTAGGTGATGGCGTCCCTCAGGCCCTGGAACCCGCGCTCTTCATCGAATACGGGCACCATCTTGCCCGGCGTCTCCAGCACCATGCCGCCGGAACGATAGGCGGGGCTGAGATAGACGCGCAAGCCGAGATCACCGGCAGCTTCCGCCGCCGCATCGAATTCGGCGACGGTCTCGCCCCATTCGCGATAGAAGAGCGATGCGATGGGCGCTGCGGTCGTAATGCCGTTCAACAACAGCTGGCCGAAAGCAAAGCGCTTCTGGAAGGCCAATTCTTGCTGTGAATACATCTCGTAGGGGCCTGCCTCCACATAGGAGCGCGGCCAGACGCGGCCTTTGGCCCAGCCGGGATGGTTGTCGATGCCGAGGATCGTCGTGTCGAGATCGGAAAGCGCATCGAGGTCGATCAGGCCTGGGCTGATGAGAGCGTTGCCGAAATCGATGCGGCGCGCCACCTTGCCGGGGAAGTTATGGCCGACGAAAAGAATGGCGCCATTCTCAAAGACGACCTGACCGTTACGCAGCAGCGTGTGACCGTCATCCTTATGGCCGACCACCCAGCTCGCCGTCACCAGGGTCCGGCCTTCCGGCCGGCACCCGAGTGAAAGATCAGCGAAATCCCCCGCCATCATGGCATCTCCACCACGGCCTGGCCCTGGCGGGCGACCACACGGCCACGCTTCACGACCAGCGGGCGCGGTGCGACCTCGACCACGGCATGCGCCAGCGTCTGACCGACCAGCAGGGTGAGATCGGCATCGCAACCGACCTTCAGCCCATAATTCTCAAGCTCCATGACGTCGGCACCGCCCTGCGAGACGATGTGCAGTACATGTTCCAGATCGCGGTCCGACCGCAGGCCATTCTTCATGCCGATGATCTGTGCGCGATCGAGCATATCGGGCTGGCCCCACGGACCCCAGGTGTCGCGGATACCGTCGCAACCACCGGCAACGCGCACGCCTGCTTCCTTGAGGCGCATGATAGAAGGCACGGCCGCTGAAGGCGCGCCGGTCGTCACGATCGCCACGTCGAGCTTGGCGATCTCGTCGATCAGCTTGCCGACGCGCAGATAGTCGTTCATGCCGAGCGCGAAGGCGTGGCTGATGGCGACCTTGCCCTGCATGCCGTTGGCGCGGATGCGCTCGAACATCAGCTCCATCGTGAAGGCGCCGAGTTCGCCGGCTTCATGCAGATGGATGTCGATTGCAACGCCGTGCTTGGTGGCAAGGGCAAACAGGATATCGAGCTGGCCCTTGGGATCGCGGTCGATGCCGCAGGGGTCGATACCGCCGAGTACTTCGCATCCCCGGCGCAGCGCTTCGTCAAGCAACTCCACCGTGCCCGGCATGACCATGACGCCGGATTGCGGGAAAGCGACGATCTCGATATCGATAATGCCCCGGAGCTTCTCTTTTGTTTCCCATACGCCCTCGACCAATCGCAAGCCGTGGGTTGGGTCGATATCGACATGGCTGCGAATGTGGCTGGCCCCATGCGCTGCAAGACCGATTGCATGGCGCATGGACTGGCGATGCGGGTCGATGCCGATTTCCAGGCGATGCTCGCGTTCGAAGTCGATGCGCTCGCGCAAGATCGCGGCGCGGTTGTTCACATGCCACGGCATGCCCCAAGTGGTCTTGTCGAGATGAGTATGGGCGTCGATCAGGCCCGGCGCCGCAATGGCATTCCCACCGTCTTCGACGGCCATGCCCGGCTCGGCCTCGAACTTTCCGAAGCCGGCAATCTTCCCGTCGCGGATCAAGATGTCGCAGGTTTCGCCAGCCATGGGCCGGACATTGCGCAGCAGAAGATTGGTCATGAACTTACCTCAGTTTCGGATTGAGAGCGTCGCGCAGCCAGTCGCCGAGCAGATTGACGGCGACGACGAGCAGACAGAGTTGAATGACGGGGAACAGCACGATCCACCAGGAACCGGCAAACAGGAACTGGTTGCCGATGCGGATGAGCGTGCCGAGCGATGGCTGGCTCGGCGGCATGCCGATACCAAGGAAGGAGAGTGTCGCCTCGGTCAGGATCGCCATGCCGAAGTTGAGCGTCGCTGCGACCATGATCGGCGTCAACGTGTTGGGCAGGATGTGCTTGGCCATGATGCGGCGCGCCGGCACGCCGATTAGCCTCGCCGCCTGCACATAGTCCTTGCCGGCTTCGACGATCGCCTGCGCCCGCACCGTGCGGGCATATTGCACCCAGCTCGATAGCGCGATCGCAAAGACGAGAACGGCTGACGCGCCGATTTCACGCAGGTTCTCCGGCAGCATCTGTCGTACGACGGTGGAGACGAGAATGGCGACGAGGATGGTGGGGATGGAGAGCATGACATCGCCGATGCGCATCAGCAGATTGTCGATGAAGCCGCCGAAGAAGCCGGCAACCAGGCCGGCGATCATGCCGATCGCCAGCGATAGCGCAACCGAGGCAATGCCGATGACGATCGAGATGCGCGTGCCATAGAGAATGGCCGACAGCATGTCGCGCCCTTGCGTATCTGTGCCGAGCAGATAGGGCATTTCGCCGCCATCTCGCCAGATCGGCGGCAATTCGGCCTTCCACATGTCGAGCTGCGCCCCGTCATAGGGGTTCTGCGGCGCGATCAGCGGCGCGAAGACGGCGGTCAGGATCAAGATTGCAAGCACGACGGCACCGATGATCGCTGCCTTGCTATGCGTGAAGGACCACCAGAGATCGCTGTTGCGAAGGCGCTTGAAGAGCGGCGGACGCGAGGGCTTTTCCGGCTTCGAAATGTCTGAGAGTTCCATGGTCATCGAGCGGCTCCTGGTTTCGATCAGCGTGCGGTGCGCAGGCGGGGATCGATCACCGCATAGGCGATGTCCACCAACGTGTTGAGAACGACAAAGATGAAGGAGATGATGCAGAGATAGGCCGCCATCACGGGAATATCGAGGAAGGTGACGGCCTGGATGAAGAGCATGCCCATGCCGGGCCACTGGAACACGGTTTCGGTGATCAACGCAAAGGCGATCAGCGCGCCGACATTCATCGCCGTCATGGTGACGACCGGCATCAGACAGTTGCGCAGGGCATGGCGGAAATAGATACGCCAGCGTGGAATGCCGCGGGCGCGGGCGAATTTTACGTAGTCGGAGCGCAGCACTTCCAGCATTTCGGCCCGCACCAGGCGCATGACCAGCGTGATCTGATAGAGCGAGAGCGCGATCGATGGCAGGATCAGTGCCGCGCGACCCGACGGCGTCAGGAAGCCGGTGGACCACCAGCCGATCTGCACCACATCGCCGCGCCCGAAGGCGGGCAGCCAGCCCAAGCTTACGGAGAAGGCGAGGATGAGCAGGATGCCGACGACGAAGCTTGGCAGGGATACCCCGATGATCGACAGGAACTGCAGCCCCTCGGTATACCATTTACCGCGCTTGATGGCCGTGAGCACGCCGAGAGGAATGCCCGCGATAAGCGAGATCAGCGTTGCGACGAAGACGAGTTCCAGCGTGGCCGGGAAGCGTTCGGCGATCAGTGGCAGCACCTTCTGACCATTACGATAGGAGACGCCGAAATTGCCTTCCGCTGCATTGACGACGAAGCGGATATATTGGGTCGGCAGACTGTCGTTGAGGCCGAGCTTCTCGCGCAATGCGGCGCGATCCGCCTGCGAGGTCTGCTCGCCCACCATCAACTCCACAGGGTCACCGGCAAGCCGGAAGATCAGGAATGCCAGAAGCGCGACGGCAAGCATCACCAGGATTGCATTCCCGAGGCGCTTGATGATGAAAACCAGCATGAGACCCTCTCAGCTTCGCTTCGTCCTTCGGCAAATATGCGCACGAAGGAGTTGGCGAAATTTCCTTGGGGGATCAAGAAAGAACGGCTGCAGCGCTATTGCGCAAAACCCTGTTGCTTCGAGCCGCGAGAATGCGCGCTACCGGCAACAGATGTCGTTCGCTGCGAGCAAACCTCCCTCACTCCCTGTGCGCCATTAGCGCAGAAATTTCGAATTTGTCAACGCGATTGTCGACAATATTAGCTGCACAATGTTGTCGAACTGGCTCTTCCGCAAACTGACCGATGGAGATTCGGCCATAGGCAGCATCGCTTCGCGAGGACTCAACTGCGGCAGGCATCCGTATCGTAAGCAGGAGGGTTGCGGCCTTCTTATCGAGGAATGCCGACTCAAAGAAAAAGCGCCTCGCAATCTGCGAAGCGCTCTTTTCGTCGTTCGGCAAAAGGATGCGGCGACGACTATTCCGCCATCTGCGTCAGCCACAGGCGCGGCTTGTTGTCGGCGCGGAAATCGATGCTCTTGACCTTCTTCAGCACGGCCCAGGCGATCGGCTGCTGATGCAGCGGGATGAGCATTGCCTGGTCCTTGGCGATCTTGAGAGCCTGTGCCTCGAGAGCCAAGCGCTTCTCGTTGTCCGGCTCCTGCGCTGCCTGTGCCACCAATTTGTCGAGGTCGGGGTTCGACCAGCCGCCATAGTTGGAGACGCCCATGGCGCCATTGCGCGTCGACAGGACCTGCGAGAGGAGAGAATAGGCATCGAGCGTCGGTTCGTTCGCCCAGCTCAGATTGAAGACATCGGCCTTGCCGTTGCTGCGCTTGGCCGTTTGTACCGCACGCGGAGCGATGTCGATGCTCGGCTGGAAACCGCCGCGCTTCAGCATGTTGGCAACGCCAGAGCAGATATCCTCTTCGTTGATGCTCTCGTCGTTCATGCACATGTAGGTGAAGGCGAGGTTTTTTTGGCCGGCTTCGTCCAGAAGCTTCTGTGCCAGCTTCGGATCGGCCTGGTTGTAGGTGTCGAGATCCTTGACGTAGCCGGAGATCTCGGGGGCGATGAGCGAGCCGGAAGGCCGGGCCAGACCGCGCATCACCTTCTTGTTGATCAGGTCACGGTCGATGGATGCCTCGAAGGCTTGTCGAACGCGCAAGTCATTGAAGGGATTGGGGCGCCCATCCTCAAGCTTGTCCTTGCGGTTGAAGGCGATGAAGACGGTGCGCAATTCCGTGCGCTTCTTCACGATGATATCAGGCATGGATTCCAGGCGCGGCAGATCCTGGATCGGCGCGGAATCGATGAAGTCGATTTCGCCGGAGAGAAGTGCTGCGACACGCGTTGCAGCCGAGGCGATCGGCACAAACTCGATCCGGTCGAGATTATGCTTCTTCTGGTCCCACCAGCCGGGATTGGCAACGAGGACCGTCTTGCTGTCGGGCACGCGGCTTTCGAGCTTGAACGGGCCGGTGCCGTTGGTATGCATGGTCGTGAAGCCTTCGACCTTCGAAGCGATATCGGTCGGCTTCTCGCTATCATTGTCCTTCAGCCATTGGGCGTTGAACATGAAGATGTTGGTGATGTCGTTCAGGAAAAGCGAGGTCGGCGCGGAAACTTCGATGTCGACCGTGTGGTCGTCGACTTTCTGGACGCCGACATAAAGCGGGATGTTGCCGCGCAGCGGCGATGAAGGGTCGGCGGCGCGCTTGAACGACGCCACGACATCATCGGCGGTAAAGTCCGCGCCATTGTGGAACTTCACGCCCTGTCGCAGCGTGAAGCGCCAGTGCTTGTTGTCTATCAGCTTCCAGTCAGTGGCAAGCGCCGGCTCGATCTTGAAGTTCGCATCGTAGCGAACGAGCCCCTCATAGATGTGATTGAGGAAAGCGAGGTTAGAGGTGGACGGGACCGAATCCGGGTCCAGTGAATAGATATCCGCCCGGCTGCCCCAGCGCAGTGTGGCGGCGTCGGCGGGCGCCGCGATGGCTGCGGCTGCCAATGCGGCAATGACGATCTGTTTGAAACGAAGCATCTGTTCCTCCCCTTCGTTATTTGATGGGCCTAAGTCCCAATTTGCTCGGAGTATCGGCGGAGCTTTTCCTATTGTCAATTAAATTGTCGACAATTATCGTATCCAAAATTCAACGAGATCGGCGCCACTTTGGCTGCGGCAACGAGGGAGGGAAAGGTGGAGGGCTTGCTACTTGTGCATGGGACGATCGTCACGGTCGATGGAGAACGTCGCATCATAGAGGATGGTGCTTTGGCGATCTCGGCAGACAGGATCGTTGATATCGGTGCGGCTGAGGAACTGATGCCGCGTCATTCAGACAAGAAGGTGATCGACTGTCGCGGGAAATTGATTATCCCTGGCTTAATCGATGCCCACGGCCACGCCGGTCATGCGCTTATCCGCAGCATTGCCGCCGATACCAACGGCCTATGGATGCGCGTGGTCACGCCGACCTATTATCACTTTATCACGCGCGACTTCTGGTATGCGGATGGGCTTGTGTCGGGGCTTGAGCGGCTGCGCGCCGGCGTGACGACGGGTGCCAGCATCATCACCTCTATGCCCCGCAGCGACGATCCCGTCTTTGCCATCAACCATGCGCGCGCCTACACCGAGATCGGCCTGCGCGAGATCGTCTGCGTCGGCCCTTCCGGGCTGCCCTGGCCGCATCCCGTCACGCGATGGGAAAGCGGCAGGCCGGAGCGCCGCAACGTTACCTTCGAGCAGATGATCGAAGGCTCGGAAACCGTGATCGAGGCGCTTGATGGCAGCGCGGGCGGACGCATCAAGGTGTTCCTCACTCCCTTTACCATCGTTCCGTCCGTCGAGCCCTCGAATGCCTCGACCCCGGACCAAGCCGTGAACCTAACGAAAGACGATCGGCTGCAGGCACGCAGGGTTCGGGAGACGGCGCACAAATGGAACGTGCGCATCCATTCCGACGCCTTTGCCGGGCAGATCCGCATGGCATTCCAGGACAAGGAAAACGCGCTTCTCGGGCCTGATATTCATCTACAGCATTGCTGGGGCATCTCGCATGAGGAGATGGATATCCTGGCAGAGACCGGCACGAACGTTACCCACGCGCCGCCCGGGCGCTCCACGCCGATCCTTGAGATGATGTCGCGAGGCATTCCGCTGGCGATCACCTCCGACGGTGCCGCGCCGAGCCGGCACTTCGACATGTTCCAGACGGCAAGGATCGCTCAATCCACCCAGCATATCCTGCATAATCATGATCGCTATCTGCTCCCGCCGGGCAAGATCTTCGAGATGATCACCATCGATGCCGCCAAGGTCATCGGCATGGACCATGAGATTGGCTCGCTCGAGGTCGGCAAGAAGGCGGATATTGCCATTGTCGACATGCGCAAGCCACATCTGATGCCAAATTGGATGCCGGTGCATCGCCTGGTCCATCAGGTACTTGGTAGCGATGTCGATACCGTGATCGTCGACGGTAAGGTGCTGATGGAGGCTGGCAGGGTGTTGACCGTCGATACCGACGCGGCGCTCGATTTCGGCCAGCGCGAAGCGCTTGCGCTTGTCGAGCGGGCTGGTCTGCAGGTCCATATGCATGATCCCGGTTGGGGGAAATTGCAACGCACGTTCGCCGAGCCCGTACTGCCGCCACAAGCTCCGGATTGCCGATAGCGACGTAGCGGCATTGTAAGGGCGGCTCCTTCTCGCTCGCCTTCTACGCAACTGGTCAAGGGTTGGCGACGATCCGCTGCGCGACCGGGGCGGCGCATGGACTCCCTTGCGACGCTGGACAAGGACTTGGAGATGAGGGTGGGCATGGTTTTCAACGCCATGCCGGTGGGCCGTCAAATCGAGGCTTCGACCCGTTCCCAGGCGGCAGACAGATGCCGCTCTATGATCTCGGACAAGCGGGCCGCATCCCGCGCTTCGAGAGCCGCGATCATTTCCTCATGCTCCGCAACCGCCTTGGCCCAGTTTTCCTCGCCCTGGTGCCCGACGAAGCGCACCCGTTTCAGGCGCGTCTGCAGCATGCCGTGGGTATAGGCCAGCGGTTCATTGTCGGAAAGCGCGGCGATGGCCGAGTGAATGCCCTGGTTGAGCTTGTAGTATTCCATGCGCCGGCCTTCGCGATAATGGCCGAGCATCTCATCATGCATGGATCGGATATGGGCGATCTGCCCGTCGGTTGCATGCTCGCAAGCGAGGCGGCCAGCCAGAATCTCGAGGGTCTTTAGGACAAGCAGCATGTCCTTGATGTCCTTGGTGCTGAATTGACGCACGACCGCCCCGCGGGCCGGTACGAGCTCTACCAACCCCTCGCTGGCGAGGAATTTAATTGCTTCGCGCAAGGGAGTGCGCGACACGCCAAGCCGTTGGCCCATTTGCGTTTCGTGAATGCGCGAACCGGGCGGCAACTCGCCTTCGATGATCATGTCGCGCAGTCGATTGACGATCGCATCATGAAGAGGCACGCGGTCAATCGGACCGAGTTCGCTCGCCGATCCATCCGTTATGTTCGGAAGCGGGTCGGAGCCTGCAACCATGTCCTCTCCCTGGTCTTTCAAAGTAGCGTGTCATCCTCGACGTATCTTTTCCACCGACCACTGTCCAGCCCGGGATCATCAGTGGCCACCGCTGTGAACTTTGTATGCTGTATACAGAATGCTTGACGTCACCTCCTTGCTCCGATAGCGTTGCTGCATTCACTCCAGATCGAGCAGACAAAATGGATGACATGCACGCGGTTCATCGTCCTCTCATTGCCCTTGTCATGGGCGACCCGGCGGGGATTAGTCCAGAACTGGCGGCCCGGCTGCTTGTATCGCAGCGTGTAGGCGAAACTGCTCGGCTGGTGGTGATCGGAGACCGACGCGTTCTTGACGAGGGCGCTGCGGCGGCGGGAGTAGAGTTGAAGCTGCAGCCAGTGTCCGTGAATGAAGTCGATCGGACGTTGGAGGCAACCCGCGCATTCGTGGATCTTGGCAATCTGGCGCCGGGCGATGTCAGCAAGGGGGAGGCGACCCTTGCAGGCGGGCGCTTTGCCATCGAGAACTTCCGCAAGGCCCTTGAGCTTGGCCGTGACGGCAAAGTCGATGCGGTATGCTTCACGCCCTTCAACAAGAAGGCCATGCGCCTTGCCTATCCGGGCTATGACGACGAAATCCGCTTCATCGCCGATGTGTTGCAGCATCGCCAAAAGATGCGGGAATTCAACGTGCTGGAAAAGATCTGGAATGCGCGCGTGACGTCGCATATCCCGCTTTCGGCCGTGGCCTCCCACATTTCCCAGGAAGCCATCCTCGCCGAGCTCGATCTGACGCGGAGATGCCTGATCAAGGCCGGGATCACCGAGCCCAGGATTGCCGTTGCCGGGCTCAATCCCCATGCCGGCGACGGCGGTACCTTCGGGATGGAGGAAATCGACATCATCGAGCCGGCTGTCGCCAAGGGTATCGCGAGGGGCTGGCTGGTCGAGGGACCGTTTCCGGCCGATACTGCGTTCCTGACGGCACTGAAAGGCGGCTTCCATGCAGTGCTGACCATGTATCACGACCAGGGTCAGATCGCGATGAAGATGATGGGTTTTGATCGCGGCGTGACCATGATTGGCGGGCTGCCGTTCCCCGTCTGCACGCCGGCACACGGCACGGCCTATGACATCGCCGGCAAAGGCATTGCCAATGTGGGCGCGAGCGAAGAGGCCTTATTGCTGGCGGCGCGCATGGTTGGGCAGGAGCAGAGGCCAAGCGCCCTTGAATGATCAAGGGCGGGATATAACCGCAGCCAAGGGCGACCTTTGGCAAGATAAGCCATTGCCTCTCTCGCGTGTCTACGAACACCATTCATTCCATCGCTGAGTGAATCACGCGGCACCGCTTCTGCGGCGCTTGACAGATGTGATTATGTCCATCACGATCAGTAAAGCGTTTTACTAAAGCGTTTTACTAAAGCGGTTTACAAAGCATGGCGAACGAACGGATCTCCGGTTTGAAGGATGTGGCGAAAGCCGCTGGCGTATCGGTGGCGACCGTCTCGCGCATGCTGAACGGCTCGCTTGATCTACCGGCGGCAACCAAGCAGCGCATCGATGAAGCGATCGCCTCCCTCAAATATCAGCCGAACCCCCATGCCCGACGTCTAAGCCGCGGCCGCTCGGACACGATCGGCCTGGTGGTTCCCGATATTGCCAACCCGTTCTTTGCAACGATGGTCGCCGCCATCGAGGAGGAGGCCAACGACCGGGGGCTTGCTGTGTCGCTCTATGCGACGCTCAATAGGACCGGCCGTGAAGTTGCCTATCTCAGACTAATTGAGCACAATCACGTCGATGGTTTGGTCTTCGTTACCAACCATCCCGATGACGGGGAGCTTGCAGAGCTCATCAATCGAACCGGCAAGGTCATCGTCGTCGACGAAGACGTGCCGCTTGCCGTCGTCCCAAAGCTCTTTTGCGATAATTTTCAGGGTGGCCAGCTCGCCGGCCGGCACTTGGCGGAATTCGGGCATCGGCAGGTGCTGTATGTCGGCGGCCCCGATGCGATGATCAGCACGCAGCGGCGCTTCAACGGATTATGCAAGGGGCTGCGGGAGCGCTTCGGCGATGCCGCCTCGATCCGGCGCTATAGCGGTGAATATACGATCGCTTGTGGGCGGGAGATGGCACGGCGGTTCTTAGACGAAGGCATGCCGGCAACGGCCATTTTCGCCAGCTCCGACGAAATCGCCATCGGTATGATCGAAGTCCTGAGGGAAAGGGGGATTTCGATCCCCGAGGACCTGTCTCTCATCGGCTTCGACGATGTCAGCCCCTTACATCTTTTTGCGCCGCCCGTGACGGCTATCCGGCAGCCGGTGCGCACCATCGGGCAACGCGCGCTCGCCCTTCTTCTTGAGACAAACTGGCAGGAGAGCAAATCGCTCGCCACAGAGGAACTCGTGCCAGTCGAAATCGTCGTGCGGAAATCCGTTGCACCGCCTTCGACACATAACAAGCAACGATAACAAAACCAGAGGATGAGAACATGAAACAGATGAGACGTCGGGCGTTCAACGCCGCCCTTGCCTTGACCGCGCTCGCGGGTGCGACGATGGCAGCACCACTCGCCCATGCAGCCGGCAAGACCTATGCACTGGTGCAGATCAACCAGCAGGCCCTTTTCTTCAATCAGATCAACGAGGGCGCTCAGAAGGCCGCGGATGCCTCGGGCGATAAGCTCGTCATTTTCAATGCCAACAATGATGCCGCCGCACAAAACAGCGCCATCGAGACCTATGTCCAGCAGAAAGTCGACGGGCTGATCGTCGTGGCGATCGACGTCAACGGCATCATGCCGGCGGTCAAGCAGGCGTCTGATGCCGGCATTCCTGTTGTCGCCATCGATGCAATCTTGCCGGACGGCCCGCAGAAGTCGCAGATCGGCGTCGACAATGCCAAGGCCGGCGCCGATATCGGTGCCTACTACCTCGATTACGTCAAGAAGAACATGGGCGGCAAAGCCAAGGTCGGCATCGTCGGCGCCCTGAACTCCTATATTCAGAACGTTCGCCAGAAGGGTTTCGAGGACGCTATCAAGGGTGCCGGCATTGAAACGGCTGGCGTTGTCGACGGCCAGAATATCCAGGACAATGCCCTTTCCGCCGCTGAAAATCTCATCACCGGCAATCCGGACATGACGACGATTTATGCGACCGGCGAGCCGGCGCTGCTCGGCGCCATCGCTGCCGTTCAAAGCCAGGGCAAGCAGGATACGATCAAGGTCTTCGGCTGGGATCTGACCGCACAGGCGATCGCCGGTCTCGATCAGGGTTATGTCGTCGCTGTCGTCCAACAGGACCCGGCAGGCGAGGGCAAGGCTGCCGTCGAAGCCCTGGCGAAACTCAACGCCGGCCAGAGCGTTGAAAAGAGCATCTCCGTACCGATCACGATCGTGACGAAGCAGAACGTCGACCCATACCGGGCCGTTTTCAAATGATGATGGAAAACCGGCCTGTTTATGCCGGAGCCGGGGAGGCGCAAGCCTCCCGGCATTCCTCCGGCTCGTCCGCCGTGACGCCAGCTGTATCTCTGCGCGGCATCCGCAAGACCTTCGGCTCGCATCAGGCGCTGCGTGGCGTCGATCTCGATCTGTTTCCCGGCGAATGCCTTGGCCTCGTCGGCGATAACGCGGCGGGTAAGTCGACATTGACAAAAATCATCTCCGGCACCTATCTGCCGGATGAGGGCACCATCTCTTTGAATGGCGAGGAAGTCCGCTTTTCGGGGCCAGCCGATGCGCGCGATCGCCACATCGAAATGGTCTTCCAGGATCTTAGCCTCTGCGATCACGTCGACGTCGTCGGCAATCTCTTTCTCGGACGCGAGATCACCAGAGGCCCGTTCCTCGATCATCAGAGGATGTTGAGCGAGGCGCGCAGGATGCTCGATGCGCTTGAGATCCGCATTCCGCGTCTCTCGGCCAAGGTCGAGAAGTTGTCGGGAGGCCAGCGCCAGGCGATCGCGATCGCGCGAGCTGCTTCGTTCAGCCCCAGGGTGCTGATCATGGATGAACCGACATCGGCGCTTGCCGTCGCCGAAGTGGAGGCCGTCCTGTCGCTCATCAACCGGGTCAAGGCAAGCGGCGTGTCCGTCGTTCTCATCACCCATCGCCTGCAGGATCTGTTCAGGGTCTGCGACCGGATCGCCGTCATGTACGAAGGCACCAAGGTTGCCGAACGCGATATCGGCAAGACCAATCTTGAAGATCTCGTCAAGCTCATCGTCGGGGGAGAAAGACATTGACCGTCTACACCGAACGCAGCAAGGGCTCGCCGATATCGGATTTCCTGGGCGAAAACGCGCAGGTCCTGTCGATCGCCTTCTTTTTCCTGGCATGCCTCGTCTTCTTTTCACTGACGACAACCACTTTCATGACGATGGGTAACATCCTCAATATCGTGCGCCAGGCCGCTCCCATCCTCGTCGTGGCGATTGCGATGACACTGGTGATCGTAACCGGTGGCATCGATCTCTCTGTCGGCTCGATGCTGGCTCTCATTAATGCTGTCGCCGCCATCACATTGGCGACAGGCATACCCTGGCCGATCGTGTCGATTGGCATGCTCGCCTTCGGCGGGATCATTGGCCTGTTGCAGGGTTGGTTTATCGCCTACCAGAACATTCCTGCCTTCATTGTTACCCTTGCCGGTCTCTCCATATTGCGCGGCGTCGCTCTTTATCTGACCCAGGGTTACTCCATTCCGATCAACAACGAGCCAGGCTTCTTCTATATGGGGCGCGGCGAGTTAGCTGGCTTCCCCGTGCCGGCACTGATCGCAATCCTCATCGCGATTGCCGGCTATGTCGTCATGGCTGTCACCAAGTACGGGCGTCAGATCGTGGCTGTGGGATCGAACATGGAAGCGGCGCGCCGCGTCGGCATGCCTGCCAAATGGATCGTTGCGTCAGTCTATCTTGTCTCGGGCGTTGCATCGGCACTGGCAGGTCTTCTGATTGCCGCGCGTCTCGGCTCTGGTTCGTCGAATGCGGCTGTTGGCTTCGAACTTCAGGTGATTGCCGCCGTTGTCCTTGGCGGCACGTCGCTGATGGGTGGGCGCGGCACGATGATCGGAACGGTTCTCGGCACCATGACTATCGCCGTCATCGGCAATGGTCTGATCCTGATGCACATCTCGCCCTTCTTCACGCAGATCGTTACAGGCGCAATTATCCTCGTTGCCATCTGGCTGAACACGCGCATCTTCACCACCAACTTCCGGCTGGCAGGCAGGAGGAAGAGCTGATGACGACAGATGAGCTTTCACCTGGTCATGTTCGATCCGGACAAGTGATGACCGTTGCGGGGCCGATACCGGTTTCCGACATCGGCGTCACCCTGATGCACGAGCATATTCTCAACGATTGCCGTTGCTGGTGGCACGCACCGAAGACGCCTGATCGGCAATATCTTGCCGAGAGCTTCGTCTGTATGGAGATCCTGGGTGAGCTGCGGCAGGACCCTTTCGTCAACAAGCACAACATCACGTTGGATGACGAAAAGCTTGCGGTGACGGAGCTTCAGGACTTTGCCGGGCTCGGCGGCCGCACAGTCGTCGAACCCACATGCCAGGGCATTGGCCGTGATCCCTTGGCTCTTCGCCGCATCTCCAAGGCGACGGGGCTGAACATCGTCATGGGAGCCGGCTTCTACCTCGGCTCGTCGCATCCTGAAAGGGTCGCGGGGATGTCGGCGGCTCAGATCGCCGACGAGATCGTGTCCGAGGCAACCGTCGGCGCCGACGGTACGGATGTGAAGATCGGCCTGATCGGCGAGATCGGCGTCTCTTCCGACTTCACGGCTGAGGAAGAGAAATCGCTGCGGGGCGCCACGGAAGCACATGTGCGCACCGGCCTGCCGCTGATGGTTCACCTTCCTGGCTGGTATCGTCTCGGCCACAAGGTTCTCGATATCGTGGCGTTGGAAGGCGGCAATCTCAGGCATACGGTACTTTGCCATATGAACCCGTCGCATGACGATCTCACCTATCAGTCGGAACTTGCCGCACGCGGCGCCTTCCTCGAATACGACATGATCGGCATGGACCTCTTCTATGCCGATCAGCAGGTGCAATGCCCAAGCGACGAAGAGGCAGCACGCGCGCTCGTCAAGCTCGTCGAGATGGGACATCGCGACCGCCTGCTTCTATCTCACGACGTGTTTTTGAAGATGATGCTGAAGCACTACGGGGGCAACGGCTACGCCTATGTCCTGCGTCACTTCCTGCCGCGGCTGAAGCGCCACGGGCTGGACGATGCAACGCTCGATATCTTCATGCGCGCCAATCCCAGATCGGTCTTTGAGGCCGCTGCAACTTCATAAAAAGAAATGGAAACATCATGACAAAGAAGGTTCTTCTCGTCGGCGAGAGCTGGGTCAGTTCCGCCACGCACTACAAGGGCTTCGACCAGTTCGGAAGCGTCACGTTTCACCTCGGCGCCGAGCCGCTCGTCAAGGCGCTCGCTGGCAGCCAGTATGAGCTGACCTATATGCCGGCCCATGAGGCGGTCGAACAACTGCCCTTCGATATGGCCGGACTGGATGTCTATGACGCGATCATCCTTTCCGATATCGGCGCCAATTCGCTGCTGCTTCCGCCGGCGGTCTGGTTGCATTCGAAGACGGTTCCGAACCGGCTGAAACTCTTGAAGGCGTGGGTCGAAAAGGGCGGTGGCTTGCTGATGGTCGGCGGCTATTTCTCGTTCCAGGGGATCGATGGCAAGGCGCGCTGGCGCCGCACCGCCGTCGAGGACACGCTGCCGGTCACATGCCTTCCTTATGATGATCGTGTCGAAATCCCTGAGGGAACGACACCGGTCATCGTCAAGTCGGATCACGCGACTGTTGCGGGCATTCCTGGCGAATGGCCCTTGCTACTCGGTGTTAACGAGGTCGAGGTGCGTGACCGGGACGATGTCGAAATCGTCGCCCGATTACCCGATTCCGAGGGTGGGCATCCGCTGCTGGTGACCGGCCGGTTCGGCAAGGGCAGGACTGCTGCCTGGACGTCGGATATCGGCCCACACTGGCTCTCGCCCGCCTTTTGCGAATGGGAAGGCTACGGGCGTCTTTGGAAGAACATCCTCGGTTGGCTCACCGAGGAGAAATAGCTTCATTCGCCGGCCAGGATGCGGGCGAGATCGCGGCTGCTGGGGAAGGCCGAACGCGTCCCCCGGCGGCTGACGGTGATGGCGGCGGCGGCCGTTGCATGATGGATGGCTCTCGCATCGAGCGTGGTGTCTCTCAGTGCGGCCGAGGCAAGCGCCACCGCCATGAAGGTGTCGCCTGCGCCCGTCGTATCGATGACGTCGGTCGCGAGTGCCGGGACGGTTGCCAGCACATGGCCACTGCCGGCAAGGATCGCACCATTGCCGCCGAGGGTCAGGACGATCTGGGCCACGCCGGCTTCGGCGAGCCGATGAATGGCGGTCTCGCCAAACGATCCGGTGAGGCTTTCGGCTTCGCCCTTATTGAGAAAGGCGATGTCGATGAAAGACCAAAGCTCGGCGAAGTAGGGCCGCAGCGGGGAGGGGTTGAAGGCGGTCGTCAGGTCACGCTGTCTGGCTTCGGCGAGAATGCCGCGGGTAACGCTTTCGCTGAGATTGCCCTGCAGCACCACGAGGTCGCCGGCCGCGGCGTCCTTGAGCGGCGCAAGCGCCTCGGCAAGCGTCATGGCCTCGGCGGAGGCCGTCGTCGTCACGATGGCGTTTTCGCCGTCGGGCGTCGTGAAGATAATGGAGAAGTCGCTGGAACGGTCTGGATGTCCCAAGAGACATGCGTCGACCGGCTCTGCGGCAAGCTGAGAGCGGATCGTCTGGGCGCGAAAATCCTCGCCGACGGCCGTGACCAGCGTCGTGGCAAGGCCGGTTCGGCCCATCACGACCGCCTGATTGGCACCCTTGCCGCCAAGGTCGCGGGTTTCTTCCCGGCCGAGGATCGAGGCGCCGGCTTCGGGCATGGACAAGACAGATATGGTTTCGTCGACGGCGACGTTACCGATGACATAGGCACGCATGGCACACCTTCAGAAAGGAACGAGAAATGCAGCAAATATCGGATAGGGCTTCAAGCGCCATACGGGAAATTTTCGGTACTGACAAGGCGCTGATCGGTATGATCCATTGCCCGCCTTTCCCTGGTGCTCCGCGCTATCGTGGTGCGGTGATGGATAAAATTTACGACGCATGTATTCGCGACGCCGAAGCGCTCGTCAAGGGTGGTATTCATGGCCTGATCATCGAAAATCATGGAGACATCCCCTTTTCGAAGCCCGAGGATATCGGCCATGAAACCGCAGCCTTCATGTCGGTTGTGACTGACCGTATCGCTCGATCCGTCGACGTGCCGCTTGGCATCAATGTCCTTGCCAACGCGCCCATTCCGGCCTTCGCAATCGCCATGGCCGGCAATGCGCGCTTCATCCGCGTCAATCAATGGGCGAACGCCTATGTCGCCAATGAGGGCTTCATGGAGGGACGTGCCGCCGAGGCGATGCGCTACCGTTCGCTGCTGCGCGCCGAGCACATCAGGGTCTTTGCCGACAGCCACGTCAAGCATGGCGCGCACGCGATTACCGCCGACCGGACAATCGACGAGCTGACGCGGGATCTCGCCTTCTTCGACGCCGACGTCGTGATCGCCACCGGCCAGAGGACCGGTAACAGCGCGACGATCGAGGAGATCGAGGAGATCGGTGCCGCCACCCATCTGCCGCTGCTCGTCGGTTCCGGCGTCACCAAGGACAATATCGTCGAGATCCTCAAGCGTACCAACGGCGTCATCGTCGCCTCGTCGCTGAAAGAAGATGGCGTCTGGTGGAACCCGGTGGAGCCTGCCCGTGTCTCCGCCTTCGTCGAGGCGGCAAGACCTGGCCTTGAGGCGTAACGGTCATGGCGCAAACCCTGTCCGAGCAGATGCTTGATGAAAACCGCGGCGTCTTCGAAGCGATGGTGCGCCATCGCTTCGTCGAGGATATCAAGGCCGATCGTCTCGCGAACGAAGCTTTCGAACGCTATCTCGTCTTCGAGGGTGCTTTCGTCGATACGGCGATCGCGATCTTCTCCTACGCCACCGCAAAGGCCGATACGATCGAGCAGAAGCGCTGGCTGATCGGTGTCCTCGATGCGCTCGCAAACCAGCAGATCGCCTACTTCGAAAAGACCTTTGCGGAGCGCGGTATCGATCCCACGGGATATGACACAACACGGGAAGATGTCGCAGCCTTCCGGGACGGGATGCTGTCAATTGCGCGCGATGGCGGCTTTCTCGACACGATTGCGGCGATGTTTGCCGCGGAATGGATGTACTGGACCTGGTCGAGTGAGGCGAACCGGACTGCGATCAGCGATCCCCTGCTTAAGGAATGGGTCAGGCTTCATGCCGAGCCCGAATTCGAAGCCCAGGCGCGCTGGTTGAAGACGGTGCTGGATGAGGCCGGAAGAAGCATGGATGCCGCCGAGCGCAAGCGGTTGAGCGCGATCTTCGGGCGGGCGCAGCGCCTGGAGATCGATTTTCATGAAGCGGCATATTGGTAGAGACCAGATGAGGCCGGTGCCAATGATGGTTGCGAGGCGCCAACATCTTCAGCCGAATAGATGCCGGCGCTGCAGTGCCGGCATATTTGCTCAACCTTGACGTGCCTGTCTATAGTAGGTCGGGTCCGGTATGGGGACGGCCGCCATCAGGTTTCGGGTGTAGTCATCGCCGGGGTTCTCGAAAACCTGGCGGCGCGTGCCGATCTCGACGATGCGGCCGCCGCGCATGACGGCGACGTGATGCGACATTTTCTCGATGACGGCCATGTCATGTGAGATGAAGAGATAGGCAAGCCCCATCTGCTCCTGCAACTCAAGCATCAGATCCAGAACACGGGCGCGTACGGAAACGTCGAGCGCGGCAACGCTTTCGTCTGCGACGATGAGCTTCGGTTCGAGTGCCAGCGCCCGCGCGATGCAGATGCGCTGGCGCTGGCCGCCGGAGAATTCGTGAGGATAGCGGGTGGCGGCATCCGGCGTGAGCCCGACGCGCTTCAGCAGGGCAGCGATGCGATCCTTGCGTTCCGATGCATTGCCGACCTTATGGATCACCAAAGGCTCGGCAATGGCCGAGCCGACGCTCATGCGCGGATCGAGCGAGGCATAGGGGTCCTGGAAAATCATCTGTGCGGCGCGGCGCGTCGGCTGCATTTTTGTCGGCGAGAGCCCTTGGACTTCGCGGCCCTCGATCTTCACACTGCCATCGAAGGCGATAAGGTTGAGGACGGCCTTGCCGGTCGTGGACTTGCCGGAGCCGCTTTCACCCACCAAACCGAGCGTCTGTCCGGCCTTGATGGTGAAGGAGACGTCGTTGACGGTCGGGGCGCTGCCCGCACCCTTGCCGAAGAAGCCCCTCTTCGCACCATATGTCACGCTCAGCTTTTGAACATCGAGGATAGCGGCGGAAGGTGCCGACTTCCTTGGCGCATCCGAGACACGCGGCGGCTCATCCGTGCCGGCATGGGCGCCGAGACGCGGCACGGCGGCCAGCAACTCACGCGTATAGGGCTGGCTCGGTGTGCCGAAAATGGCGACGGCATCGCCCTCTTCGACGATGCGGCCGCGCTGCATGATCGCGACGCGATCGGCCATTTCCGCCACCACGCCCATGTCATGGGTGATGAGCAGGATCGAGGTATTGAATTCGTTGCGAAGCTCGCGCATCAGCGTCAGGATCTGTGCCTGAACGGTAACGTCAAGCGCGGTGGTCGGCTCGTCGGCGATCAGCACTTTCGGGCGGCACGACAGAGCCATCGCAATCATCACGCGCTGGCGCATGCCGCCGGAAAGCTCATGCGGATATTGCGTCAAACGCTTGGTGGCATCGCTGATCTGAACCGCATCGAGCATTGATTTTGCGGTGTGCCGAGCATTGTCGGCGGTGTCAGCCTGATGCTCGCGAATGGCCTCGACAAGCTGGTCGCCGATCGTCATCACCGGATTGAGCGATGTCATAGGCTCCTGGAAGATCATCGCTACTTCGCCGCCGCGGATCTGGCGAAGCGCGCGATGGGGAATGCCGAGAATGTTGCGGCCTTCCAGTTGGATTTCGCCCGATGCGACCTTGAGCGAGGTCTTTGGAAGCAATCCCATGATCGACAGCGACGTCACTGACTTTCCCGATCCGGATTCGCCGGCAAGACAAAGCGTCTTGCCGGGTTCGAGATCGAAGCTCACATCGTCGAGAATGCGCTTCAACCCTTCCGGAGTTCTCGCATCGACGGTGAGGTTGCGGACGGAGAGAACCGCCGGACGGCCGCTTTGACTGTTCACGCGAAGACGATCCTTGGGAAGTAGAAGGAGACGACCCAGTTGGGCATGTCGACGATTTCGCTGATCCTGAGGTCGCCGCAAACCGAGCAGAGCATGTAGGCGTCGACTGGATTGAGGCCATGTTCGGCCGTAAGAAGGTCGATCATGCGCATGACGGCTTCGCGCGCGCCGGTCATCAGATCCGGGCCGATGCCGGTGGTCACTTCGTAGCCGGCTCCGTCGAGATGTCTGGTGACGGGCTCGGTGGTCGTGAAGCGCGGGGTCTTGAGATTGGCGCCCTTGACGAGATCGAGCGTCAATTCGACGTTCATCTGGCTTTCGATCGCTGTGCCGCAGACTTCGCCGTCGCCCTGAGCGGCATGCGTATCCCCGACCGAGAAAAGAGCACCCTTCGTTTCGATTGGCAGATAGAGCGTGACGCCGGTGGTCAGGTCGCGAATGTCCATGTTGCCGCCGACCCGCCGCGGCGGCACGACGGAATGCAGTCCGGGCTCAGCCGGAGCGACGCCGATCGTTCCGGTAAAAGGCTTCAGTGGTACGCGGCCGCCAGGACCGAAAGCCGACGGCGCCATGGTGACGCTGTCGTACTTCCAGACATGCAGAGCCGGTTCCTTGAACTGATCGGCCAGCAGGCCGAAACCCGGAATATTCGCTGTCCAGCCATGACCGATCGGGTGAAACTTGCGGATGGTCACTTTCAGGGCGTCGCCGGGTTCGGCGCCCTCCACATAGACCGGCCCGGACACCGGGTTGATCTTGCCGAAATCCAGATTGGTCAAGGTTTCCAGGGTCGCATCGGCGCCGAGCTGTCCGCCGGAGGAATCCAGGCATTCGAACAGGATGGTCTCACCGGCCTTTGCCGTCAGCGCCGGTGGAAAATCCTTGTTCCAGCCGAAATTATGCTGTGCGCGATGAATCGTGTGGGTGCAGGCGATGCACATGAAAGTCTCCGGGGTCAAAACCGCTGAATGTCATCCCGCTCCCCCATATGCTGAGGGAGCGGCCTCATTGCTTGAATTTATTGCTTCACGAAGATCGCGTCGTAATTGATGACGCGGGTCGGATCGACATAGATGCTGTCGGCACCGCCCATGCGCGGCGACTTTGCCACGACGCGCCGCTCGTTGATGACGGGCACCCAGGGAGCGTCGGCCATGATGTCGGTGAAGATCTTGCCCCAAGCTGCCTGACGCTCGGCAACCTTGGCCGGGTCCGACATTGAATCGGCGGCGACTGCCCGTTCATCGAGCGCCTTGTTGCAATACCAGGACCAGTTCCAGCCGCCGGGAACAGCGCCGGCGCAGCCGAGGATCGGACCGTAGAAGTTGGACGGGTCCGGGAAATCGGCAATCCAGGCCATGCCGCCGGACCAGATCATCGGCGCTTCGCCTTCCGTGCCGCCAGCCGAGATGACATTGGCCTGTGCAAGCGCACGGACCTCGGCCTTGATGCCTATCGCGGCCAGATCCTGCTGGATCGACTGGGCGATGCGCGGCTGCGGATCGGTGTTGGTCGAATAAAGCACGGTCGAGAAGCCGTCGGGATAGCCGGCCTCGGCAAGTAATGCCTTTGCCTTCTTCACGTCATAGGCAAAACCCTGGAACGACTTGTCGTATCCCGGCATCAGCGGCGGTAGCACCTGATTTGCCGGTGTTGCGCGGCCATTCAGGATGCGGGTGATGCGATCCTTGTTGACGGCCATGTTGACGGCTTCGCGGACCTTCAGATTGTCGAAGGGCTTCACCTTGGTATTGAGCGTGATGTAGCCCGTATGCAGCTGCTCGCCGTCAACGATCATCTTCGCGCCATCAGGCGAATTCTTGATTTCCAGGAACTTGGCCGGCGGAATGCCGTCGCCGACGATATCGACCTCGCCCTTCTGCAGGCGCAGCAGCGCGACCAGCGGCTCCTGCCCAACCTCGACGGTGAAGTTGTCGATATGGGGCACGTCCTTGACGAAATAGTCCTTGTTGCGTTCGAAGACGAGCTTCTGACCGATCGTCCAGTCCTTGAGGGTGAAGGTACCGGAACCGACCGGATGCTTGCCGAAATCACCGTTGGCGGCTTCCACCGCCTCCTTCGGCACGACCGAGGCGAAGTTGATCGCCAGAACATGCAGGAAGGTCGCGTCGGGGCGGCTCAGATGAAAGACGACCGTGCCGGCGTCGGCAGCTTCGATGCCCGGCAGATTGTCGGCTTTGCCGCCTGCCATGTCGTCATAGCCCTTGATCGCGCCGAAGAAACCGGCGCCGGGGCCTTGCGTCTTCGGATTGACCGCACGCTCGATCGAATATTTGACGTCGGAGGCGACGAGTTCGCGGCCGTTGGAAAACTTCACGCCCTTGCGCAGCTTGAACGTATAGGTCTGGCCGTCAGGCGAAACGGTGAAGCTTTCGGCAAGCGACGGGACAAGCTTGGCCGTGCCGGGCTCGTAGTCCATCAGGCGGGAAAACAGGCTCTTGATCATCGACCAGTTCACCCAGTCGTAGCCGATGGCGGGGTCGAGCGTCGTGATGTCGTCCTTGTAGGTGACGATGATGTCGCCGCCTTGCGTCGGCTGATCGGCGGCATGGGCTGCCAGTGGCATGAATGCCAGCATGGCAGCGGTCGTCGTTCTCAATAACCAGCTTTTGAACATGGATCAGTTCCCCTTTTTCGTGGTTCAATGCGAGCGGATACGCGGATCGATCAGCGGCGCGATGAGATCGGCCGCCAGATTTCCGAGGATGATGGCGAGCGCGGAGGTGAGTGTGACCCCCATGATGATCGGGATGTCGACCTGCTGGATCGCCTGCCAGGCCAGTTGCCCGATGCCGGGCCAGCCGTAGACTGCTTCCACCACAACGACGCCGCCCATGAACTGGCCGATGTCGATGCCGATCATGGCGATGATGGGCAGGATGGCGTTCGGCAGCGCATGGCGCAGGATGATGCGCCGCCCGGACAGGCCCTTGGCGCGCGCCGTGCGGATGAAATCCTGGTTCAGCACGTCGATCATGGCGGAGCGGACCATGCGGGCATACCAGCCGGCGCCGAGAAGGCCGAGCGTGGCGGCCGGCAGCACAATGTTGGAGAAGCTGCCGTAGCCGCTCATCGGAAACCAGCCGAGCGTCGCCGCCAAGAGATAGAGCAGCAGCAAGGCAACGACGAATTGCGGTGCCGACACGCCAACGAAGGCTGATGCCATGACAAGTCGATCGGTCGGGCCGCCGCGATCGAGCGCTGCGATAATGCCGAGCGTGAGGCCGAGCAGGACTTCGACGAATATACCTGCAGCCATCAAGGTAATTGTTGCCGGCAGCCGCGCCAGGATCAAGGTCATCACTTGCGTCTTCTGCGCATAGGAGCGTCCGAGATCACCATGCAGCAGGCCGTTCAGATAATACAGGAACTGTGTCAGCAGCGGCTGGTCGAGCCCGAGTTCGCGGCGGATGTTCTCCACCGTCTGCGGTGTGGCGCTGCGGCCGGCAATCATGCGGGCGGGATCTGCGGGCAAGGCATAGAGCAGGATGAAGGTGATGGCCGCGACGCCGAGGAGGATGAGCGCCGATTGAACGAGACGCCTTGCAAAAACGTTCAGCATCAGCCTCTGCCTCTCTGGGTCGGATCGAGAATGTCGCGCAGGGCATCACCGACGAGGTTAAAGGCAAGCGCGGTCAGTAGAATGACGGCGCCGGGGATGAAGACGAGCCAGGGAGCTGCCTGGAAATAGCTCTGGCTTTCGAAAATGATATTGCCCCAGGACGGCTGTGGCGGCTGGACGCCAACCCCGAGAAAGGAAAGCGTCGCCTCGAGCAGAACCGTGGTTGCGATGCCGAGCGTTCCCCAGACGATGGCCGTCGGCAACAGATGCGGCAGAATATGAAGGACGACGATGCGGGCATGACCGGCGCCGAGTGCCCGTTCGGCCATGATGAAATCCCGCTCCACCAGTGCGCGGGTTTCGGTATAGACGATACGCGCCACCTGCACCCAGTTCACCAGCGCAATGACCATGGCAACGATCCAGAGGCTCGGTTTCAGGATTGCGGCGAGCACGATGGCAAGCAGTAGCGCCGGGAACGCCATCATGAGATCGGTAAAGCGCATCAATAGGCTGCCGGCCCAGCCGCGCAGATAGCCGGCCATGACGCCGACGAAGAGGCCGATGGCGACGGCAACGCCGTTGGCGACGAGGCCGATCACCAGCGATGTTCTTGCGCCGAACAGCAGCCGTGACAGCAGGTCCCGTCCCAGTGTGTCCGTGCCGAGCAGGAACTGGCCTCCCGGCGGCATGGGCGCGCCTTCGAGAGTGAGGCCATCGAACATCTGGTTGTCAGGGTCGAAGGGCGCAAGCCAAGGTGCGGCAATGGCCATGGCCACGACGGCGACGACGATGATGAGGCCGAACAACCCAGCGGGTTGCCGGCATAATTCCTTCAATACCCGCATCAGCCGACCTCGGACAATGTTTCGGAGCCGACCAGAAAGAAGGCGGCAATTTGCTCAACCGGAAGACGCCGGCGCATGGCGCAGTTTCGCAGAATGGCATAGGCGCATTCGTCGTCGATCTGACGTTCCGCTTTTAGCTTCTCGATCGCCGAAAAGACGACGGGCCTGAGCTTCAGCCGTTCCTCCAGGCGCGCGATGTGACCGGCCGTCCTGATCCGTTCCTCATGAATCGACACCGCCAGCACGAGCGCGGGAAAGACGGCGGATGCCAAAACCGGTTTGGGAATGATTGCGCCCGCGCCCTGGCGCAGAGCCCATGCGATGCGGCCGGGTGCTTCGGAACCGAGAACGGCAA
Source organism: Rhizobium sp. WW_1 (assembly GCF_003610155.1). Lineage (NCBI taxonomy): Bacteria > Pseudomonadati > Pseudomonadota > Alphaproteobacteria > Hyphomicrobiales > Rhizobiaceae > Rhizobium > Rhizobium sp. WW_1. The sequence goes on along the minus strand of NZ_RAIN01000020.1, from coordinate 62,731 downwards.
CGACGGGACGCAGCGGCTTGTCGTCGCTCCACGGAATCAGTTCGTCCCATCCGCGGTCGACGTCGACGATGACAAGATCCGGCAGTTCACCGACGGATATCGGCGTCCACTGGCGGGTTGCCCGCATGCCGAGAACGATGAGCTGGCGGTTCAGTCTCTCGGTATTGCTGTCGTCTTCCGCAAGGATCGTGACGCGCCATCCGGCGAAATTGGGAGTGCCCTTCATGACTGCACCACGCGGAGATGCCGAACCGGCTTCTGCCTGCTCGTGATCAAATAGGGGTCAGCCGGGATGGCGGGCTCCGATGCGATGAGATCGAACCCCAGTTCCGGATTGATACGGCCGAGATAGAAGGGCAGGGCGGCATGGTTGGTTGTCGGATCGACGATCAGATTGCCGAGAACCGACGGCCAGGCGCGCGAGACGATCTCCTGCCTGACCATCATCGGATCGTCGCTGCCGCATGTCTCGATCGCGGCAATGCAAAGGGCGACCGCCGTATAGGAGCTGGCAAACATGGTGGAGACCTTGCCGGTCTCTGGCCGCCATGCTTTCAGGCGGGATTTGAAGGCGAGGTTCTCGCTGGTGTCCAGCCCGTCGAAATAGGAGAGCGCGGAAAGCTGACCGACGGCGCCGCCGGCAATATCCTGTAATTCGCACTCCGTCAGATCGCAGCTGGCAACGGGGCAGTTTTCCGGAAGGAAGGCCGGATCGCTCTTGGCAAGCTCGCCTATTGCCGCAAGGAATGCGTAGCTCGATGGACCGATAAGATTGTTGAGAATGAAGCTTGGCCTCTTCTCCGCGATGTCGGCGATGATGCGCTCGACCGATGTCTCCTCGAGCGGCAAATAGCGCTCCCCTAGGATAGTGCCGCCGGCATTGACGATCAGTTCGCGGGCAAGCCGGTTCATCTCCCAGCCCCAGACATAGTTGGCGCCGACGAGATAGGGCCTGGAACCATGGCGTGGGATCAGATGTTCGAATAACGGGATCAGATGCTGATTTGGACAGGCGCCGATGTAGATGACGTTTTCGTTGGCTTCGAAGCCTTCGTAGGGGCACATGTACCAGAGCAGGCCATCGTGTTTTTCGACAAGAGGAATGACTTCCTTGCGCGCGGCGGAGGTGATGGTGCCGACGATATGGCGGCAGCCGCTGTCGCGCATAAGGCTTCGGGCGCCTTCGAGATAGGCCGCAAGGTCCGCATGCGGGTTGAAGAAGACCAGCTCCGCCTTGTCGCCGCCATTTTGACGGTAGTCGTGCAGAGCGAATTCGGCGCCCAGGCGGGCCTCGCGTCCCAGCGAGCCGTATGGCCCGGTGGTCGAATAGAGAATGCCGATCTTCATGACGTCTTGCATCAACACCCCAAAACAAAAAATCCCACAACGCGGATCCCGGAAGCCGGGGCGTTGTGGGGCGCTATTGCCCTTCGACAAACGAAGTCATGTAAACAAGCAGAGCAGCTGACCTGCTCATATCTTGAGCGTGATTAAAATACGGTCAATTTAGGTTTGTCAAGTCGGAAGCCACGCTGTCGGGATGGGCTGTACAAGCCATGTCGACGGTGTGCCGAGCCCCGCGATGCAGGTCTTGAGCGCTGGCTTCTCATTCGTCAAAGATAGCGGCAGGCGGCTCGCGCCGCACGAACTCTGCGAGATCATAGAAGCTGTTGCGCACTCGGTTCGATATCTGTCGCGACATGACAAAATATTCTCGCAGCCGTCATGCGACTGTCACCTGATGCGCATACTCATTCGAATGGCTTTAATCAACATTCGAATGAGTTCGGTCTTTGAGTAGAAACCCTGCAATTGGATGGGAAGATCTGGCCGAAAGGCTGCGCGGTGATATCGAAGCCGGCGTCTACCCGGTCGGGAGCCTGCTTCCCAGCGAGCCTAACCTGATGGAACGTCTGGGCGGAGGACGTCATAGCGTCCGCCGCGCATTATCGGAGCTGTCGGCCCACGGGCTCATTCGCACCGAGCGCGGCAAAGGCAGCTTTGTCCAGCGCGCCGATGTCATTGACTACAAGATCTCGCTTCGGACCCGCGTGTCCCGCAACATTGGCGAGCAGGGACGCGCCTCGACCGACCAGCCCGTCAGCGAAGAAGTCGTTGCCGCGTCGACCACGGTGGCGCAGGCCTTGAACATCGAGGAGGGGGCCGCGGTTTATCGGATCGTGCGTTACGGTTTTGCCGACGATATTCCGATCAGCATCTCCACCGCCTATCACCCTGTTGACCGCTTTCCCGACATAGACAAGGCGCGACGTAGTCTGCGCCGGCTTTCCGAGATTTACGCCACGTACGGCGTGCATGACTATTTCCGACTGAAGACAGTCATTTCGACGCGTATGCCGCTAGCCGAAGTCACGCGCGTCTTACGCCTGCCGCCACAACAGCCGGTGCTGGTCACTCACAAGATCGATGCGGATACGAAAGGGGTTCCAATCGCTTATTCCGAGGTCGTTTGGGCCGGCGACCGGGTGCAATTCACCATCGACAACACGCTGGAGATCAACGATATGACGGCCGGAAACGCAGCTGACAGGCATTCGAAATGAGCGGACCCATGTCAGGTAATCCTGCTTTTCACCGTGTCACCGCTGCAATTTCGAAGGCGTGGAAGACACGCTGATGGCCGATCTGGTGATTAGGGGCCTCTGCAAGAATTTTGGCGACAAGCGCGCGGTCGACAGCGTTGATCTTAGCGTTCCGCAAGGACAGATGATTGGCGTCATCGGTCGCTCCGGCGCCGGCAAGTCGACGCTTCTGAGGATGATTAACCGACTGACCGAGCCGACCATCGGCGATGTCCTTTTCGGCAACCGCAATATCTCGACGTTGAAAGGTGCCGCACTTCGCGAGTGGCGAGCCGAATGCGGCATGATCTTTCAGCAATTCAATCTCGTGGGACGGCTGGATGTGCTGACCAATGTGCTGCTTGGCAGGGCAAGCCAGCGCGGGGTACTGCCACTCCTTTTCAAGCATTTCGGCGTGCGCGAAAGAGTGCTTGCCGTGCAGGCGCTGGATCGCCTGGACATTGCCCATGCCTGGAACCAGCGTGCGGACAGTCTTTCCGGCGGCCAGCAGCAGCGTGTTGCTATCGCCCGCACATTGCTGCAGGAGCCGAAACTCGTTCTCGCGGACGAGCCGATCGCCTCGCTCGATCCCAAGAGCGCGGCGATCGTCATGGACGCGCTGAAATCAATCAATCGCGAGGACGGGATCACCGTCCTTTGCAATCTGCATACGATCGACACGGCGCGTAGATATTGCGACCGCGTGATCGGTATGGCGAACGGTAGGATCGTCTTCGATGGTCCGGCCGCAGCCCTCGACCGCGCCGCATTGCGCCTGATCTACGCAGGCGGCGAGGAGCATGACGTCAGCGAAGCGGTGACATCCGTCGACATTGAAGCCGCGTCCGGCTGACGCTCCATTTTTGAAAACATCGCTGTTCATCGACACAGGAGTTACTGTAATGATTTCGCGCGCCCTACGCATCGCCGCGGCAGGACTTATCGGCCTGGCCGGACTGGCTTCTGCCGCATTTGCAGCCGATCCCAGCTGGAAGGCGGACGTTCCGGAAATCCGCATCGGCATTCTCGGTTCGGAAAATTCTGGTGGCGGACTGGCCGAATATAACGGCTTCAAGTCCCTGCTTGAGAAGACCTTCAACGTTCCGGTCAAACTCTATCCTTCTTCCGACTATGCCGGCATCATGAATGCCATGGCCGCGGGCCAGGTGGATATCTCGCTGCTCGGCGCTTCGAGTTATGCCGGCCTCTGGCTGGACTGCAAATGCGTCGAGCCGATGGCTGTTTCCATCGAAAAGGACGGTACGCCCGGCTATTACTCGGTGCTCTACGTCAAGGCGGATTCGCCCTATCAGAAGCTCGCGGATCTCAAGGGAAAATCGTTGGCCTTCGGCGACCCGAACTCGACCTCCGGCTATCTGATCCCGAATTTCGACCTCAAGGACCAAGGCTACGATCCCGCCAGCTTCTTCGGCTCGACGGGCTTCAGCGGCGGCCACGAGCAGAGCGTCATCGCCGTGCTCAAGGGCCAGTATGACGCAGGCGTCGGCTGGAGCTCGCAGCAGGGAGACATTGCCCAAGGCTTTACCACGGGCGTATTCCACAGCATGGTCGGCAAGGGCCTGCTCGACATGAAACAGATCCGTATTCTCTGGCAGTCCGGCCTGATCCCGAACAGCCCTTGGACGGTTCGTTCCGCGCTGCCGGAAGCCTTCCGCAAGGACTTCACCGATTTCCTGATGGCGCTGCCGAAGGAGCATCACGATATCTACGTCGCAGTCCAGGAGGGTGACGGCCTCGGTTACAAGCGTGTCGGTCGCGATTTCTTCGAAGGCATCGTCAAGATGCGCGAAGCGCAGATGCAGGCTCGTCGTAAATCGTAAGTCTGCAGGGCGCTGTTTCGATGGTTATGATTGAGATGCAAACAGCCCGCAACGGCGCCAACGGTCTCGATGCGGTCACCCGCATCGAGGCTGAATATCGTGCGCTCCTTTCGCGCCGGCGCCTGTATGGCGGTCTCGGCTGGGCGCTACTGTTATTGATGGTGCTGCTGGCAGGCCACGAGACCGAATTCTCTCTGGCGAGGCTTCTGGCGGGTATGCCGCACATCGGGGATTATGTTCAGCGGACCTTGCCCGATCTGACGGTTGCCAGATTGCTTGACGACAGCGAGACCAAGGGCTCCTTCGCCTATTGGTTTTACCGGGCGGGCGACTATGCGCGGCTGCTTCTGGATACGGCGGCGATAGCGCTGATCGGCACCGCGCTCGGCGCGGGCGCGGCCTTTCTGCTTTGCTTCGGCGCAGCGCGAAATCTTGCGCCGTTGCCAATCTTTCATTTGACCCGCCGGTTTCTCGACCTGTGCCGCAGCGTACCGGACATCGTCTTCGCGCTCTGCTTCGTCTGGGCTTATGGTGTCGGGCCGCTTGCCGGCATTCTTGCGATCGCCGTCCACACGACAGGCTCGCTCGGCAAGCTGTTTTCCGAGGCAAACGAGGCGGTCGATCCACGCCCGCTGGAGGGATTGGAAGCCGCGGGCGCGAACTGGCTCTGGAAGGTGCGTTTCGCTGTGCTGCCGCAGGTGCTGCCGACGCTGCTCTCCTACACGGTGATGCGCCTGGAGATCAACATACGCTCCGCCTCCATTATCGGACTGGTAGGGGCGGGCGGTATCGGCCAGGAACTCTATTACGTCGTCAGCTTCAATTACTATCAGGAACTGAGCGCCATGGTGATCATGATCGTCGGCGTCGTCTTCGTCGCGGATCTGCTTTCCGAGCGGCTGCGCCACGCGATCCTCGAAGGGAGCAGGGGATGAGCCAATCTCGTCGACAGACGATAGGAGCCGCGGAAATCGATGCGGCAGCGCGGCTTTGCCCCGGTGCATTTGCTGACAAATCAGCAAGGCGTCTTTTGAGAGCCGGCTTCGCGTTGCTGCTCTGCCTGGCGGTCGCTCTGCTCTTTGCGCATTATGGCTTTACGCCCGGGCGCCTCTATGGCGGGCTGGTCTCGGAAAACGGACTGCTGCTGATCCTCTCGCAGATGTTTCGGTGGCATGATGTTTCGACATGGCCGTTTGCAGCCCTGTTTGCCGCCATGCTGCAGACAGTAGCCATAGCCTTTCTCGGCACATTGGCAGCGGCGCTCATCGCCGTTCCCCTGTCATTCTTCGGAGCGCGCAACGTCGTGTTCCTGGCACCATTGCGTTTCGGGTTCCGTCGGCTGTTCGACTGCCTGCGCGGAATAGACCAGTTGATCTGGGCCGTCATTCTCGTGCGTGCGTTCGGCATGGGCCCGATGGTCGGCGTTCTGGCGATTGCGTTGTCGGATATCGGCTCTCTGGCCAAGCTCTATGCCGAAGCCATAGAAACCGCGCGCAAACAGGAGATCGAGGGCGTGAAGGCTACGGGCGCTTCCGCCCTCCTGATCGGCCGCTTCGCAATCCTGCCGCAGGTGCTGCCGCTCTTCGTTTCCCAGGCGCTGTATTTCTTTGAGTCCAACACTCGGTCGGCGACCGTTATCGGCATCGTCGGCGCGGGCGGCATCGGGCTCGAAATATCGCGCCGCATCAAGATACTGGCCTGGGATCAGGTGGCTTTCATCCTGCTGCTTATCTTTGCTACCGTCGTCCTTATAGATGCATTCTCTCAGATCGTAAGGCGACGCCTGCAAGGAGCGACGTCGAAGGAGCGTTGATGTGGAGACCGGGAGCGGAATCTGAGAGGGATGCGGTCAGGAGAAAGTTGTCACCCATTAATTATCCTCTCGAAATCAGGGCCAATACGTTCGCCAGACCAATGGAACGAGGACCAGCGCGCAGGCCGGCAGCACGATCCAGTTGATCGTTTCCCATCCAGAGCTGTGGAGCAGCGATCCGGAGAAGAACGAGGCACATGCCACTGTCCCAAAGACGAGAAAGTCGTTCGCGCCCTGAACCTTGCTCCGCTCGGCGGTCGTATGGCAGTCGCCGACCATCGATGTCGCCCCGATGAAGCCGAAGTTCCAGCCGATCCCCAGTAGGACAAGCGCCACCCAGAAATGGCCGATGTCGAAGCCGGACAGCGCGACCGCGGCGGCCGAGGCTATGAGGAGCAGCCCGACTGCGGCGACCCTTTCTTTGCCGAACCGGACCATCAGGCGGCCCGTTATGAAGGACGGCCCGTACATGGCGAGGATGTGCCACTGTATGCCGAGCGCGGCCTGGTCGATGGAATGTCCGTGTCCGACCATAGCGACGGGCGACGCCGTCATGACGAAGGTCATCAGGCCGTAGGAGACGACACCCGTGGCGATCGCCAGCAGATAGCGGGGCGATGTGAGGATTTGCATCAGCGGCCGCTCGGCAGCAGCGGCTGTTCCCTGCGCCTTCGTCACGGAGAACGCGCGAAGATTCCAAAGGACGGGGAAAGCCAGCGCGGCGAGCAGACCCTGGCTGATGAAGCTCCCGGCGAACGCCGTGCCCGGAACCGCGTCCCGGGTCCAGATGACAAGCTGCGGACCGATAACGGCTGCGACCAGGCCGCCGACCATGACACGGGCGATTGCCTTTTGCGCCTCCGAACCCGGAGCGTTGTCGGCGGCTGCGAACCTGTAACTCTGGACATAGGACGAATAAAGGCCCGCCATGCAGGTTCCGAGGCAGAAGACGACGAAGCTCGAGAGGATGATGCCTATCGCCGCGACTAGCCCGGAGATCATTCCGATCGTCGTCCCAATCAGATAGCCGTTGCGGCGGCCGAGCCGCCGCATCACATAGGCGGCCGGCAGGGTTCCAAGCGCGAGGCCAAGATTGAGAAGACTGACGGGAAGCGTGATCAGGTCGGGATCGGGCGAAAGGTGCTGGCCGACAAGACCCCCAAGTGAGATGACGATCGGTGCGTTCGCCCCGCCGAAGGCCTGGGCGACGGTCAGGATCCATGCGTTACGCTTGCCGAGACTTTGATCAAGGGGAGCGTTCTGTGCTGTGTTCATTTCAATTCAACTCTGAAGAGGATATCGGCAACTGCCTGCTTGGCGGCGACAATAGCGCCCGCGAGATATCCGGGTTCGGCAGGACTGGTCTCGCTTCCTGCCATAATGAGGCGGCCTTCCCATGTACCGGTCACCCAGTGAGGATTTCCCGGCACGGGATGATCCCCGCCGGTCCGGTCGGCAATCGTCGCGGTGAACGGGTCTGCGGCCCAGTCCTTGAGGATGGTCGCGCGCGGGGTAAGCGCTCGTGGCCCAAATAACCTTGCAAGCTGCTCGACACAGGCCTGCTTCAGCGTCTCGTCGCCGACGGACGCCCGCTGGTCGGCGCCGACGCCGAGGAAGCCGAAGACGGCAGCCTTGCCCGAATTCGTCGTCGCATCGTGGATCTCGACCATCGGACCGACCATGCTCTGTGCTGTTCCTGAAAGCCCCTCCTTACGCCAGAAGGCCTCGTCATAGATCGCGAAGAACTTCGCGTGGGGAGCCATCCAAGTCGAGGTATTACGCCACCTTGCGGCAATCACCGGATCCTGTGCCGGGGAGAAGACGACTGTCGCATCGAGCAGTCTGGGGGGAAGAGCTGCAACCACGTACTCTGCGCGGAGAAGTTCTGTGCTGCCGTCGAAGCCTTGCAGAGAAAGCTCGACAGCGTCATCCTTCAGCGCTATCGCCGCCACCTTCGTGCCGAGCCTGATCCGACTGTCAGGCAGGCGGCTTGCAAGGGCTTGCACCACGGCTCCCGTTCCACCGGAGACCCTCATGGACTGCTGGTTCTCGTCGGCGGGAGAGAACCGTTGCGGTTCTTCGCGTGACATTCGTTCGAACACCACGTCGCCGGTGCTGTGCTGGAGGAACGAATCTAGTCCGAGCTCGGCAACGAGATCGGCCATTGCAGGCTGCATCGCGGGCCAGAACCAGGACGGTCCGAGATCGAACCCGTCTGCGGATGGGGCTCCGTCATTGCCGGCGGTCAGTATCCGTCCGCCGACCCGATCGCGCGCCTCGACAAGGAGGAGGTCCACGCCGGACGCGTGCAGCGCCTGCGCAGTGTAAAGGCCAGCGAGCCCAGCACCTATCACTGCGACCTTGCATGAATTCATAATCGTTGCGCCTCCTTTGCAGGCTCATCGAACGCGCAGACGTCGTCGTGCATCAGCGGCGCAGTTTTGTACCAGACGCGCGCTCCATTCTGGCCGACCTTTGCCTTCACGGCCTGTCCCGCCGGTAGTCGTAGCCAACTCCACCGGTCGAGCGTGTCGCCGCTTTCGGTGAAAGCACCATCGACGACCAGCAGCTCAAGTCCTTCCGGATTGGGCAGTTCGACTTCTGCATCCGCTTGCCATTCCTCCAACACGACGCGCTCTCCCGATCCTTCAAAGAGGACCATCGCGGAAACAACGCCGGGGCGAGCGGTGGCAGATTTGCCTTCACCGGGACGGCGCACGACATGCTCGCGGTCGTCGGCCTTGAATTGCCAGAGCTTCACCAGAATGGTGCAGCCACGGTCGCTTCTCGGGGCGTGTCCAGTTCCCGGCGGATTGCGCACATATGTGCCGACAGGGAAGTCGCCGCTCTCGTCCTGGAAGACGCCATCCAGCACGAGGAACTCCTCGCCGCCCAAATGCTGGTGATGGGCGAAGCTGCTTTTCGGGGCGTAGCGGACGATGGACGTCGCGCGGGCCTTCTCTTCGCCGATCCTGAAGAGCATTCGACGGTCCACGCCATTGGCGGGGCTCGCAACCCAGTCGAGCTTGGCGGCTTTGACGAGGACGCGCCGATTGAGGTCTTCGTTGATCAACATATCATAGCTCCGACCTACCGCCGTCGATCACCATCTCGGCCCCCAGCATGTAGCTCGACGCAGCGCTTGCCAGAAAGAGGACAGCGTCTGCAATCTCTTCCGGGCGACCCATGCGACCTACAGGTACCTGCGCGCCGACCCGTTCGGCATAGGCGCGGAACTCCTCTTCGGTCTGACCCCTTCCCTGGTGGATGGGCGTCTCGATCGATCCGGGGCTCACGGCATTCACCCTGATCCGCCGTTCGAGAAGCTCCGCCGACATGGTCCTGGCAAAGGAGCGAACTGCCGCCTTCGACGCGGACAGGATGGCACGACCGGGCGCTCCGATCTGGTTAAGCCACGAGGTGTTCAAAATGATCGACGCGCCGTCTTGCAACAGCGGAAGCACCGCCTGCACCGTGAAGAATACGCCCTTCACGTTCGCATCCATGATCTTGTGGTACGTCGCTTCGTCGGTCGTCGCCAGTGGCGTGCCCATCGCGACGCCCGCGTTTGCGAATACGATGTCGAGCGAGCCGAAGGCGCTTTCGAGCTTCGTTCTCATGTTGGCGAGGTCGGTCAGCGACGTCACGTCTGCGTCGATCGGAAGTACGTCGCCGCCAAGTTCGACAGCAGCTTTCTCAAGCCTCTCGGTCGAGCGTCCGGTGATTGCGACGCGTGCGCCGCTGTCAAGCAGCGCGCGCGCTGCGGCGAGGCCAATCCCGCTCGATCCGCCGGTAATCAGCGCGGTCTTTCCTTCAAGAACCATTTGTCTTTCCTCGTGTTCAGTCGTCCGAACCTAGACCTCGGCGTTTGCATTCACGAGGAAAAGACGCCATATCGAGAAGAAAGAAAATCTTTGTTGTGATCGATATGAGAAACCTGACAAGACTAAAGTCGCTGCAGGCATTGGAAGCGTCGGCCAGACATGGAAGCTTCGTGGGCGCAGCCAGGGAGCTTGATGTGACGCCTCCCGCCATCGGCCAACTCGTGCGATCGCTCGAGGACTGGGTCGGCTACCCTCTGTTTAAGAGGCGTCGTTCCGGGGCCGAACGACTGACGCCGGTGGAAGAGGCACAGGAAGCTCTCGAAGACATCGCACAAGGGTTGGATCTCCTCGAATCCGGTCTTCGGAAGCTGCGCGGCCGCAAGGCCCGGTCGGTGGTCGTCGTGACCGCATCGCAGGCGCTTGTCGCCAACTGGCTCATGTCGCGTCTGGAGGAGTTCGCTTCGAAGTGTCCGAACGTCGACGTTAGGCTGGATGTCTCCGACAGAGTTATCGATCTCGCGCACGGGGAAGCGGACATCGGAATCCGATGCGGCCTCGGCACATGGAAAGGCGTGAAGTCTACCTATCTTATGGGTGAGGAAATTATCGCCGTCTGCCACAACAAGCTGGTTCCGACCGACAGGGAAGTAACGGCCGGCTGGATCGCGGAGCAGACACTGATCCATGACGGTACACCGCATCCGGTGGCGACTTTCCGACCTGGAGCGAATGGCTGGCGCGTGCTGGTGCGAACCAGACGCCCGGTGAGCGTGGACTTAAGATCAACTCCACTGCCGCCGTGATCAACGCGGCTGTCGCGGCTCGCGGTGTGGCGCTTGTCCGCAAGGCCCTGGTGGCCCAGGAGCTGGAGCTTGGTCGACTTGTCCATCTCATTCCCGACATCCGATGGCCGGTGAAATGGGCCTACTATGTCGTCGCCCCGCAGAAGGCGCTGCGGCGTCACGAGGTCATGTCTTTCCATACCTGGCTGACCGGCATTCGAGCTGTTGAGTTCAACTGCCCGGCTGAAGCGCCAGGTGCAGGCCCCACATGATTCCCGGTCCGACCGAGCCGACGTGGTCCCGGCCGGGCACGATCTTGAATTCCGTCGTCAGTTCTTCGTAATGCCGGGATGTGAGGAGGCTCTCGAAGTGCTTTGCATCTTGGACCATGTCCTGTGTGAAGCCATGACGGGTCGCGTCATACCGACGCGCCTCGTTTTCCCCGACGTAGAGATAGACGTTCGCCGGAAGGCGTTTATGCGCGGCGGCGAATTGCTTTTCGATCGCCAGGATCACATGCTTGTCATACCAGAGCGATGGACTGCCGATGATGTAAGTCCGGAACATTCCGGGGTTACTTAGAAGCATCGTTGTCGCCAGGAGGCCACCGTAGGAATGACCCCAGAATATCCGTCTGGCCGGGTCGGTATGGTAGTGCGCTTCCGCGAACGGAATGACGACGTCTCTGATGTAAGCCTGATAGGCGGCAGATCCGCCGTAAACATGGCCCGTCGAAGGCTGCGGCGTAGGCGTATAGTCGCGGCGACGACTGTCTTCGAGCGACTCGCCTTCCGCATAGCCGAGGCCGACCACGATGAGGTCCTTCTGCTCGGATTTGGCCGCGTCTCGTACGTCGCAGATATGATGCGGGAACGCGCGCGCCCCATCGGCCATCAGCAGCAGCGGGTGAAGCGCCGGGTTTGCTGAGTCGAAGCTGTCCGGAAGGCTGACGAACAGCTGATATTTTCGCCCGGAGACCGGATCTGGCAACGGGACGGAAAAAGTCTTCAGGTCGCACTGTCGCGCCGTCGACATAGCTGCGAGGCTGTGCGAGACAGCGCCCAGCAAGCAAGCCAGAAGGATGACGAGACGGATTGCGGTCCGTCGGTTGGCTGCCGCTGAAAAATCTCTGAAGTCTTGCATTCGCATGCGGTCTTCTCCGGTCGTCGGGTGATCACGGCCACTGTTCGATCAGCGCCTTAAGCCTGGCTTAAGGTGGTCACCGTCTGTCTGACTTGAAAGCGGAGACAGATACGAAATGCAAGACATCATCATCGCCCGCCGAACGCTTGTCGTCGCCGCGCTTGCAAGCGTCCTCGCGAGCTGCGCCAGCTCCGGCCCGACTTCGTCGTCGGCGGCGGCGATCGCCGCGACAGCCACGATCAGCCCCAAACCTTCTTCGCCGACGCCTGTGATGTATGCCGCGATGCCGCAGGAGCGGTTTCCAATACCGGCAGTGAAGCTCGCCCAAGTCGATCCACGCTACTGGCGGCAGGCCGTCGACTATCCGACCGACAAGAAGGTCGGGACGCTCATCGTCGATACACCCAACAAGTTCCTCTATCACGTTCTGCCCGGCGGTAGGGCGGTGCGGTATGGCATCGGCGTCGGGCGTGACGGCTTCTCGTGGTCGGGCAGGGCAACGGTTGCCTACAAGCGCGCCTGGCCGAAGTGGACGCCGCCGGACGAGATGGTGGCGCGTGATCCGCGGCTGTGGCCGGTCAGTAAGGAGAATGGCGGGATGCCGCCCGGCCTCACTAATCCCCTCGGTGCACGGGCGCTCTATATCCATCAGGGCGGTAAGGACACGCTCTACCGTCTCCATGGCACACCCGAGGCCTTCTCGATCGGCAAGGCAGTATCGTCAGGGTGCATCCGGCTGCTGAATCAGGATGTTATCGACCTCTACAACAATGTCCGGGACGGCAGCACGATCGTCGTCCTGCCCGATCCATCGAAGCGGGAGCAACATCCAAGTGCATGATCACCGTTCCCGATCCATGAAAAGGAGTTCAGATTTGAGAAGTGAAACCGCAATACCGGCGCTCGGACGCCGCGCTTTTCTTCAGGCATCCGTCGTCGCGGCTGCCGTGGCGGCGATTCCGGCAGTCGCGTCTGCGAACGACGACGTCGACCTGGAGATGATCCTGCACGATCCTGCAGCACCGGTAACCGGAAATCTCATGGGGAATCTCACGATGGTTGCCTTCCTCGACTACAATTGCCCATGGTGCAAGAAGGCAGCGGTGCCGATGCGCGAGGCGGTCGTAAAGGATGGCGGCGTCCGGCTGGTCTACAAAGACTGGCCGATCATCACGAGGGACTCAGTAGACGGAGCCCGGCTAGCGCTCGCTGCGAAATACCAGGGTCGCTACGACGCCGTGCACGAGGCTCTTATGGCGATCAAAACGCCGAAAGCCAAGGCAGGCGAAATGCGCGATGCCGTCGAACGCACGACCGGCGTCGACTTTGCCCGTCTGCAAGACGACCTTGCGAAACATGAGGCTGAGATCGCGGCGCTGCTGGAACGAAATGGCAGGCAGGCGATGTCGCTCGGACTGAATGGGACGCCTGCCTTCATCGTCGGCAAATACCTCGTTCCTGGCGCCATCCAGAGCGTCGACGCGTTCACGGACCTCTTCGCAAAGGCCCGCCAACCGGTCTAGCCGCGCGCCTTCGCGATCGCGTCCTTCAGGCCCTTGCGGTCGAGGACGCCCGCGAAGGTGGTCGATCCCACCACGAAGGACGGCGTTCCGACAAACTTGAAGGCAGACGCCTGGATCCAATTTCGATCCAGCAGGCTTGAAATCCACGCCTGGTTCTTGACCACGGCCTTGCCGACGACGTCGAATGTGAGGCCTGTCTTCGCGAGCGCCTTTTCCATGTCGGTCTGCTGCAGCTTCGCGGGCGTATGAAACATCGCATCAAGCGTCTCCTCGTACATGCCCAGCTTCGCGGTTGCGAGCACCGCCTGTGCTGCGATGACCGAAGCGCCGCCGAAGACCGGCCAATCCTTCATCACGAGCTTGACCTTGCCGTCCTGTTCGACCACTTCCCGGACCATCTCGTAGGACTTTTTGCAATACGGGCACTGGTAGTCGAAGTATTCGACCACCGTGACGTCGCCCTTTGGGTTGCAGAGGACAGGCGCGTCCGGATCGTCAAGGACCATATCGCGGTCTGTCGGAGCCTTCGAGGCAAAGGCAAGTGACGGAGGTAGGACCGCAGCAAGCCCGGCTATCGCGACAAAATGACGGCGTGTGACGTTCATGAGCGAGGTCCTGTGGTGAGGTTGGCAGTCTGGGGAGTAGGGGCAACCGTCTTCGCCGCGTCGATCAGGTCTCGCGTGGAGATATCTCCGACCAGGCTTTTGGTCGCCGAATTCTCGGTGCCGAAGAACAGCATGGTCGGTGGACCTACGACGCCATTGTTGGTCATCAGTTTCTGCTTGTCGCGGGTCATGTCGGACAAATCGACGGAGACAAGATTGAAGTCCTTTAAGCTTGCCGCGACGCGCGCATCGACCAGCACCGAACGGTCGACGACGCGGCAAGAGACGCACCAGTCGGCGGTGAAGTAGACGAGGCTCGGCTTGCTGCTGCGCGCCAAGATGGTTCGTAGCTCTGCCTCATCCGAAACACTTGCGAAGCTCTCCTTGGTCAAGCCGGGCGACGCAGGCGCCATGGTGGCGTCGAATCCTTTCAGCGGCTGTAGCATGCTTGTCGCACCGCCGGCCGCGCCGAAGGCGAGGAACATTCCATAGAGGATGGCGAGCAGACTGCCGGACTTGGCAAGCCTCTTTCCGAGTCCGACTTCTGACGAAATCGTGTCGAAGGCACCGAAGCAGACGCCTGCCGTTACGAGCAGGGCCGCGGACAACCCGAGCGTCACGGGCGGTTCGACGAGCCGGTTGAAATACCAGACCGCGGTGCCGAGGAAGATGAACCCGAACAGCCACCGCACCTGGACCATCCATGCGCCCGCGCGAGGAAGAAGCGCTGCTCCCGATGTTCCGATGAGGATGAGAGGGATGCCTTTGCCGATTCCGAGCGCGAATAGCGCTGCCGCGCCGAGCGCGATGTTGCCGGTCTTGGCTATATAAAGGAGCGCGCCGGCAAGCGGAGCGGTCACACAGGGTCCGAGCAACAGGGCGGAGGTGAAGCCGAGGATGGCAGTCGATCGGATGGACCCGCCGAGCGGGCGCTGAGAGCGGGCGAGGCGGTTCCGCAGAAATCCCGGAAGCTGCACATCGACCATGCCGAAGCTGGCGATGGCGAGAACCACGAAGATGCCGGCCATGACGGCCACCGCGGTCTCGGACTGCAGCGCGATCTGGAAGCTTTGGCCGAGCCATGCAGCGAGTACGCCGAACAGGCTGAATGCCGCAGCAAGGGCAACGACATAGACGCTGGACAGCAAGAAGCCCCTTCCGGGAGACAGTGCCGCGCCCTGCCGTCCGAGCGTGGCGGCGAGGATCGGATACATTGGGAAGACGCAGGGCGTAAACGCGAGAAGGATGCCGAGACCCGTGAAGGACGCAAGGAGAAGAGCAACACCACCACGAGACATGATCTCTTCAACCATTCCGGTCTCTGCGCGTGGGGCGGGTCTCACGGCGGTATCCGTCGTCGATACTTGCGGAATGGGTGTGAAGGCCTGGAACGAAGTGCCACTTGTCGGTCGCGCCTCGAGCGGATCGCTCGACGTTATGTGTAGGCCGTCGACTTTCACTATTCGCACCGGATAGCAAATGCCGCCGTCCTGGCAGCCTCGGAACGACACTATCAACTTTTCCGGAGCATCGGCCAACAACGCGGTCGTCTCGTTGAAGTAGACCTCGATGCTGCCAAAGCCGGGATCGTCTTTCATCTTGCCCGGTTGTGTCTGCAGCTCGAGCTTCCGCCCATCGCCCGTGTTTGCCTCGAGCGTATCGCGATAGAGGTAGTATCCCGGAGCGATCGTCCACTTGAACATTGCCGTCGAACCGGCTCGGTCGATCGAAAGCGTGAAGGCCTCTTCCATCCTCATCGGGGGGGCCAGCGCGAGCGCAGGCCCGCAGAGCCATAGCAGTGCGAGGATGACGGAGGAAACGGTGAGACGCATTATATCTCCTTGTGAAAGACGCTTCGGACCGGGTAGGGCTTCCAGCTTGAAGCTTAAGGCAGCCTTAAGGTGCGGGTCGGAGATCTCGTCTGCGACTGCCGATGAATGGAGTGTTCGATGCGATTGCTCGTAGTGGAAGATGACGATGTGCTTCTCGACGGCCTCAAGGTCGGGCTGGAACTCGCCGGGTTCACCATCGACACGGTGACGACGGTCGCCGATGCACTCTCCGCTCTCGAGCACACCCGTTTCGACGCGATCGTGCTTGATGTGATGCTGCCGGACGGCACTGGCCTGAATATTCTGCGGCGTGTTCGCGACCGCGGCGACCGGGTACCGGTCCTACTACTGACTGCGAAGGACGCGACCGCCGACAAGATCTCAGGGCTCGACGCCGGGGCGGACGACTATCTCGGAAAGCCATTCGATCTCGACGAGGTTTCAGCACGACTGCGTGCCATCATTCGGCGAGGCGAGGGGCGCTCGGAAGGCGTCCTGCAGAGCCAGGGTGTCACGCTCGATCCGGCCCGGATGGAAGCCCTGAAGGATGGCAGCGTCATTCCGCTCTCCCGCCGGGAGTTCGCAATCATCAACGCGCTGATGCAGAATCCAGGCATGATCTTCTCTAAGTCCATCCTGGAAGAGAAGGTTTATGGTTGGCAGGAGGACGTCGAGAGCAATACGATCGAGGTTCACGTCCACAAGCTACGCACGAAGCTCGGACCGACCTTCATCGAGACCGTCCGTGGCGTCGGTTACCGTGTGGGGAGGGATGGCTGATGTCGATCCGGACAAGATTGTTTACCGTTCTGCTGTTGATGACAAGCATCGTCTGGTTGTCGGCCTGCGTCTGGATCTACACCAGCACGAAGGAGCGCCTTGAGCATGTCTTGGATGCCCGTCTCGCCGAGTCCGCAAAGATGGTGAGTTCGCTGGTCGGCGACCGCTCCGTCGTCATCGGGATGGGCGAACAGGAGCCCGCCACAGGGCGCGACCTCGAAATCGGATCTACGGTGGCGCCCTCCTACGAACGCCAGCTTGCGTGCCAGATCTGGTCGGTGAACGGCAAGCTGCTCAGCAAGTCCGACAGCGCGCCAGTCGCATCGCTCTCCGATCACGGATCCGGATTCCGGAACACCGTGATCAACGGCGCCGCTTGGCGCGTCTACGCAGTGATTAAACCCGACCTCGGAATAAGGGTTCTGGTCGGCGACAGCCTACAGGTGCGCGATCGGCTCGTCGACGATGTCATCAAGGGGCTGCTCTTTCCTGCCGTCCTCATCATGCCGCTTATGGCCGGTCTGATCTGGTTGTCCGTGTCCAAGGGGCTGGCGCCGTTGCAGAGACTGGCCGCCAGTCTCACCGCCCGTGATGCTTCGCAGCTTCATCCATTTGTCGACGACAAGACTCCCGCTGAGCTGCGGCCCATGATCCGGGCTTTGAATAGTCTTCTCTTCCGAGTCCAGTCTGCTCGTGAACGGGAACAGGAGTTCATCACCTATGCTGCCCATGAGCTTAAGACGCCGCTTGCCGGACTGAAGACGCAGGCGCAGGTTGCTATGCGGTCGAGTGATCGCGAAGTCCAGCAGCGGGCACTGAAACGAATCGAGCAGAGCGTCGACCGTACCAGCCGGATGGCGCGACAGCTCATCGATCTTGCGGCCGTCGATGCCGCCGAGGGAAGGGACAGGTCGGTAGAGGTCGACGTCGAGGCGCTGGTCCTCGACGTCGCCAACGACCTTGAGTCCTTGAAGAGGGTCCGCGACGTCGAGATCATCTGCAAGGCACCTCGGCTGCTTGGGGCTCTTTCCACCCGTGTCGA
Organism: Rhizobium sp. WW_1; assembly: GCF_003610155.1. Classification (NCBI taxonomy): domain Bacteria; kingdom Pseudomonadati; phylum Pseudomonadota; class Alphaproteobacteria; order Hyphomicrobiales; family Rhizobiaceae; genus Rhizobium; species Rhizobium sp. WW_1. The sequence continues at coordinate 44,964 of NZ_RAIN01000020.1, read as the reverse complement.
CGCCTCGTTGCTGCGGCTTGCAATTCGAAATGTCCTCGAAAACGCCGTTCAGCATTCCCCGCGAGGTTCCATCGTCGAATGTATGGTGGAGACAGACGGAAGACGCATAACCGTTGTCGTTTCCGATGAGGGTCCCGGGATTGCTCTCGAAGAGCAGGGAAAGGTCTTGCAGCGCTTCTACCGGTCGCCACGCTCAGCTCCTGGAGGCAGCGGCCTTGGACTTGCGATTGTTAAGATGTCGATCGAGCGGCTTGGTGGTCGGCTCAGCTTCGCCAAACCTGGATCGCGCTTTGAGGTTTTGCTCGAAGTCTAAAGCTTGGACGGGACGTTCTGTCCGGCAGCGGTCGAGCAACGAGCCGGCTATCGAGCATGTCGGCAAACGCCGCCGCTCCCTTCGGTTTCGTTAGCGGAAAACAAGGCCGCGTCAATCTGCGGGGCCGTTGGCCGGGAAATTGTCCGGCACATAGAACTAGCTTAGTTTGGGATCGCTCTGTCAGCGGCGCAGGATAAACGCCGTCATTTCCCGTATGGCTGGAGATCTATCGAACTCGACCTGGCGATCAGGGTGCCGGCTGATATCGACCGGCAAAGCTATCAGATCAGACCGTTTTACCCATGGCGGCGGCCCGGATTTACGCGAGATCCCGAAACCCACCGTCAAGCCGAGGGATGCTCACATTCCGGACCCTCACATTGACATGTTGAAGGTGAAGAGCCGGAATTTCCATTGAAGCTGATTAAGCACCCTAAATTTCGCAACTGGAGAACGACCGCTTGACTTTGCCATTATATCCATTAATCTGGATATATGGAATCAAATGATGCAATAGCGGCTCTAGGAGCTTTGGCTCAAACCACACGACTGGAAACCTTTCGGCTTCTCGTTCGGCACGAACCGGATGGGGTGCCGGCTGGCGAACTCGCCCGATTGCTCGATGTGCCTCAGAACACGATGTCGGCGCATCTGGCGACGCTTTCCCGAGCAGGACTGGTCAAGAGCGAGCGGCAGAGCCGCTCGATCATCTATAGAGCCGACCTTGACGGCTTGCGCGACCTGACGCTGTTTCTGCTGAAGGACTGTTGCGGTGGTTCGACCGAACTTTGTGCCCCGCTTATCGCGGAGCTAACTCCCTGCTGTAGTCCGGAGGCAAAGCCTTCATGATGTTCAACAGGCCTCCGACCTAACCACGGAACACGACCATGACCGAGAAAACTTACAACGTGCTCTTCCTGTGCACGGGCAATTCCGCACGTTCTATTCTCGCCGAATCCATCCTCAAAAAGGAGGGTGGAGGGCGTTTCAAGGCATTCTCCGCTGGCAGCCAGCCCAAAGGAGAAGTCAGCCCGCATGCACTCAAGGAGCTGGAAGCCCTTGGCTATCCTTCGACAGGCTTCTCCTCGAAGAGCTGGGATGTTTTTGCCGAACCCGGCGCGCCGGAGATGGACTTCATCTTCACGGTCTGTGACAGCGCCGCCGGCGAAGCTTGTCCAGTCTGGATCGGCCATCCCATGAGCGCCCATTGGGGCATCGAAGACCCGGCCGCCGTAGTTAGCAGCGAAACGGATATTCAACGTGCGTTCGCGCAAGCCGCCCGGTACCTGAGCAACCGCATCAGGGCCTTCATAAGCTTGCCAATCGCATCGATCGATCGCCTGGCGCTCGAACACCGTCTCCGCCAGATCGGCGCGACCGAGGGTGCATCGATCAAGACCGATAGAGCCGACTGAGATGTCCACGTTCGAACGATACCTGACCGTCTGGGTCCTTTTCTGCATCGTCGTCGGCATTGCGCTCGGCCATGTCATGCCGGGCTTCTTCCATGTTATCGGCGCAGCCGAAGTCGCCAAGGTGAACATCCCCGTTGCCATACTCATCTGGCTGATGGTCATCCCGATGTTGCTCAAGATCGATTTCGGCTCGCTGGCGAAGGTCGGCAGCTACTGGCGCGGGATCGGGGTGACACTCTTCGTGAACTGGGCGGTGAAACCGTTCTCCATGGCGCTCCTGGGATGGCTGTTCGTCGGCTGGCTCTTCCGTCCCGTTCTGCCCGCTGATCAGATCGACTCCTATATCGCGGGACTGATCATCCTCGCCGCAGCTCCCTGTACGGCCATGGTGTTCGTTTGGTCCAATCTCACCAAAGGCGAGCCGCACTTCACACTGTCCCAGGTCGCGCTGAACGACGCCATCATGATCGTCGCCTTCGCGCCGATCGTTGGACTTCTACTCGGCCTGTCGGCCATCACCGTGCCGTGGAACACGCTGACGATCTCGGTCGTGCTCTACATCCTGATCCCGGTCGCTATTTCCCAAGTCATCCGCAAGCGCTTGACGGCAAGCGGCACGACACGATCCTTCGACGCGCTTCTGGCAAGGCTGCAGCCGTTTTCACTTGTTGCCCTTCTTGCCACCTTGATCCTCCTGTTCGGGTTCCAAGGCGAGCAGATCATCGCCAAGCCCGCTATCATCGGCCTGCTTGCGGTGCCGATCCTGATCCAGGTCTATTTCAACTCGGGGCTGGCGTACCTCCTTAACCGAATGTCGGGTGAACAACATTGCGTCGCCGGGCCGTCTGCGCTCATCGGCGCGAGCAACTTCTTCGAGCTTGCAGTCGCGGCCGCCATTAGTCTGTTCGGCTTCCAGTCCGGTGCAGCGCTTGCCACCGTCGTCGGTGTCCTCATCGAGGTTCCGGTGATGCTCTCGGTGGTCTGGATCGTGAACCGAACCAAGGGCTGGTACGAGGCCGCGCCCGCTGCCTCCCGAAACACCACGACCGAAAGGACATGACCATGGACGTCACCATCTACCACAATCCCGCCTGCGGAACTTCCCGCAACACCCTGGCTCTGATCCGCCATGCCGGCATCGAGCCGACGGTCGTCGAATACTTAAAGACACCGCCGTCGCGCGATCAACTCATCAAGATGATTGCTGATGCCGGTCTGGCGGTTCGCGAAGCTATACGCGAGAAGGGTACACCCTATGCCGAACTGGGCTTGGACAATCCGGGTCTCACGGACGATCAGTTGCTCGACGCGATGATCGTGACTCCGATCCTCATCAACCGACCGATTGTCGTCACGCCGCTCGGGACAAGGCTTGCCCGCCCTTCGGAAGCCGTTCTGGACATCCTTCCGACAGAGGCCTTCAAGGGTCCGTTCACAAAGGAAGATGGCGAACCCGTTCTTGATGACGAAGGAAAGCGCATTGTCTGACACATTCCCTGCTGCCTCGCCTGAGCATTTCCGCATGCCTGATCGGGATGCTCTGCGTCCTGTATTCTCCAATCACAAGCCCCGCATCCTGATCCTGTACGGGTCGCTTCGCGAGGTTTCGTACAGCCGCCTTCTCGCCTTTGAGGCCCAGCGGCTGCTGGAGCACTTCGGTTGCGACGTGCGTGTTTTCGATCCGAAGGGCCTTCCGTTGCCTGATGAAGCTCCTGCCAGCCATCCGAAGGTCCAGGAACTCAGGGAGTTCTCCGAATGGTCTGAAGGCCAAGTTTGGATCAGCCCCGAGCGGCATGGTGCGATGACGGGCGTCATGAAGTCTCAAATCGACTGGATTCCACTCGCCGTCGGTTCTGTGCGTCCGACACAGGGAAAGACACTCGCCGTGATGCAGGTATCGGGCGGCTCGCAGTCATTCAACGCCATAGGCCAGCTCCGCATCCTTGGCCGCTGGATGCGGATGATCACGATCCCCAATCAGTCCTCAGTCGCCAAGGCCTATCAGGAATTCGATGTCGACGGTCGGATGAAGCCGTCGTCCTACTACGACCGTGTCGTGGACGTCTGCGAGGAACTGGTGAAGTTCACGCTGCTGACCCGTGACGCCTCGTACTATCTGACCGACCGCTACAGCGAGAGGAAGGAAGACGCGGCCAAGCTCGAACAGCGGGTCCAGTTGAAGTCGATCTAATCTCAGCCGATGGCGACGAGGCTCCGTTTCGTCGCCATCGCCACGCTGGCAAAGGCTGCCATGCCGATCGTGCGGAAGTGGATTCGGTATAGTCTCTTCCTAGGGATAGGTTCAGGATCTGCATATCAAAATACCAAAGGTCAGGAGCGGGAACTTACATCAAGCAACTGTTGCTTTCGGCTTGATCTCCTGCTCTGGAATCTCGGCATGGACGACGTCCTGTAGAGTCCTCGGTCATTCAACGATTTCTCTCCACGGCCGCAGCAGCTGATCCGCTCGGAAAAGGGACATGATGGGCGAACTCCAGGAGAGTCCACCCATCAATGCTATTCAGCGGCCGCGAGTTTGTTGGTGTTCTCGTTTGCGGCCGTATCGACTGTGGATGCTGTCGGCAGCCGCCATCCCTTGACCAAACCGTATACGGCCGGGATTACGATCAAGGTCAACAATGTCGAGGAAACCATGCCGCCGATCATCGGCACGGCGATGCGCTGCATGATTTCCGATCCTGTTCCCGTCCTCCAGAGGATCGGCACAAGCCCCGCCATGATGGCGACGACTGTCATCATCTTCGGCCGGACGCGCTCAACCGCACCGACCATGATCGCCCTGTTGAGATCCAGTTTCGAGAAGGCACGTCCCTCCTTTTCGCAGGCCTCGCGCTGCTCCTTCATCGCATGATCGAGATAGATCAGCATGATGACCCCGGTCTCGGCAGCCACACCTGCAAGGGCGATGAAGCCGACGGCGACCGCCACCGAGGCATTGAAGCCCATCCACCACATCAGCCAGATGCCGCCGACGAGCGCGAATGGGAGGGACAGCATGACGATCATCGTCTCGGTCAAAGCCTTGAAGTTCAGGTAGAGCAGCAGGAAGATTAGCGCCAATGTCAGCGGCACTACGACCGCCAGTCGCGCTTCGGCACGTTCGAGATATTCGAACTGGCCACTCCAGGCGACGGAGTAGCCGGGCGGCATCTGTACCGATTTCACCACCGCCCGCTGTGCTTCCGCGACGTAGCCGCCGAGATCGCGGCCGGCGATGTCGACATAGACATAGACGGCGAGCTGGCCATTTTCCGTGCGGATCGTCGTTGCCCCGCGAGTGAGTTTTACATCGGCGACTTCGCCGAGCGGAACCGTGCCGCCGCCGGACAACGAGATCTGAACGTCCCTGGCGATCGCTTGCGGATCACTTCTGAGCGCTCTTGGATAGCGGACCGCAACACCATAGCGTTCGCGACCCTCGACGGTCGATGTCACGACCTCGGACCCGAGCGCCATGCCGATGACGCTCTGCACGTCATTGACTGTCAATCCATAGCGACCGAGCGCCACGCGATTAGGAACGATGTCGAGGTAGTACCCTCCGATCACCCGCTCGGCATACGCGCTCGATGTCCCTGGGATGCCCTTCAACACACCCTCGATTTGCCGGGCGATCTTCTCCATTTCGCCGAGATCGGTGCCGTAGACCTTCACACCGACAGGTGTCCGGATGCCCGTCGAGAGCATATCGATGCGGCCGCGGATCGGCATGGTCCAGGCGTTCGACACGCCCGGAAACTGCAGAGCGGCATCCATCTCCTGCTTCAGGCTGTCGATGGTAACGCCTGGCCGCCACTGCGATTTCGGTTTCAGCGTGATGATGGTTTCGAACATCTCCGTCGGGGCAGGATCCGTTGCCGTCAGGGCACGGCCAGCCTTGCCGAAGACCGTCTGCACTTCCGGGAAGGATTTGATGATCCGATCCTGCATCTGCATCAGTTCACCCGCCTTGGTGAGCGAAATGCCGGGCAAGGTGGTGGGCATATACATCAGCGTGCCCTCGTCGAGATTCGGCATGAACTCGCTGCCGATGTGCTGGGCTGGCCACGCCGTCGCACCAAGGATTGCAAGCGCCGCCAGGATGGTGAGGGCCTTAGCCCTGAGAACACCGGAAATGACCGGCCGGTAGACCCAGATCAGCAGGCGGTTCACCGGGTTCTTGTGCTCAGGAACGATACGGCCTCTGACGAAGAGCACCATCAGCGCCGGCACCAATGTCACCGACAGCAAGGCTGCTGCCGCCATCGAGAAAGTCTTGGTAAAGGCGAGCGGTCCGAAGAGACGCCCTTCCTGCGATTCCAGCGTGAAGATCGGCAGGAACGACACGGTGATGATCAGCAGGCTGAAGAACAGCGCCGGTCCGACCTCGCTTGCTGCCTCGACCAGGATCTCCATCCTTGGCTTGTCGGGCGGCGCCCGTTCAAGATGCTTGTGAGCGTTCTCGATCATGACGATGGCGGCATCGATCATCGCACCGATGGCGATCGCGATACCGCCAAGGCTCATGATATTCGCGCCAAGGCCGAGCATCCGCATGGCGATGAAAGCGATCAAAATGCCGACTGGGAGCATGACGATCGCAACGAGTGCACTGCGGACATGCAGAAGAAAGGCGATCGTCACCAGTGCGACGACGATGGATTCCTCCACCAACGTGCCCTTGAGTGTTTCGATGGCGGCCTCGATCAGCGTCGAACGATCATAGACGGGTACGATGTCCGTGCCGGGCGGAAGACTGCCCTTGATCTGATCCATGCTCTTCTTGGCGTTGTCGATAACAGTCAGCGCATTCGCGCCAAAACGCTGAAGCACAATACCGCCGGCCACTTCACCCTCGCCGTTGAGCTCGGTGATGCCACGCCTTTCGTCTGGAACCAGTTCGACCCTGGCGACGTCGCCAAGGCGCAAGGGAACGCCATTCTGGCTCTTCAGCACGATGTTCTCTATATCCGGAATTCCCTTCAGATAGCCGCGACCGCGCACCATGAATTCGAATTCGGATAGCTCGATCGTACGGCCGCCGACATCCGTATTGCTGGCCCGGACGGCATTGGCGACATCGTTGAGCGACACGCCTTGTGCCTTGAGCCGGGACGGATCGACCACGATGGAGTATTGTTTGACGAAACCGCCGACGCTGGCGACCTCGGCCACGCCTTCGGACTTCGACACGCCAAACCGCACGATCCAGTCTTGCAGCGATCGCAACTCGGCAAGTGACAGCTCCTTGGCGACAAGAGCATATTCATAGACCCAGCCGACACCCGTCGCGTCCGGCCCAAGCGTGGGTGTGACGCCCTGCGGCAGGCGGCTTGAGGCGGCGTTCAGATATTCAAGCACGCGGCTGCGCGCCCAGTAGGGATCGGTACCATCGTCGAAGATAACATAGACGAAGGAAACACCGAAGAAGGAGAAGCCGCGGACGACCTTCGACTTCGGCACCGTCAGCATCGACGTGGTCAGCGGGTAGGTGACCTGGTCTTCGACCACTTGCGGGGCCTGCCCGGGATATTCGGTGTAGACGATAACCTGCACGTCGGAGAGATCGGGAATGGCATCCAGTGGCAGCGAGCGCAGCGCATAGATGCCGCCGGCCACCGCAAGTGCGGCTCCGACAAAGATCAGGACGAGATTGTGGGCGGACCATGAGATGACGCGTGCGATCATGGCTTGGTCTCCTGCGTCATCGCGCTTAGCGCCGAATTGAGGTTGCTCTCGGCATCGAGCAGGAAGTTGGCGGAGACGACCACCTTGTCGCCGACGGCAACGCCGCGGCGAACTTCGGTCTTGTCGTCGCCGCGCATGCCAAGGCTGACATCCTTCGGCTCGAACCTGCCATCACCCTTGTCTATGAAGACGACCTGGCGATCGCCCGTGTCGATGACGGCGCTGTTGGGGACACTGACAACGGGATTGGGCGGTGCTGCCTCGATATCGATGTCGGCATACATGTTGGCAAGGAGCACGCCATCCGGATTGGCAAGCTCGATGCGGACCTTGGTTGTGCGCGTCTGGGCTTCGACCTCGGGATAAATCAGGTCGACGTTCCCTTTGAACGCCTTGCCGGGAAGACTGCGGATCTTGATCGATGCCTCTGCACCGACCCGCAGGGAGGCAAGGTCGTACTCCGGAACATCGGCGATCACCCAGACATGAGAGATGTCGGCGATGCGGAACAGGATATCGCCGGGTTTTGCCATCATGCCCGCGGTCGCAAGACGCTCGAGGACGATGCCGTCTCGCGGCGATGTGTAACCCATGCTGGTTGGCACCTGATGTGTGCGGGAGATCGTATCGATGACCTCCTGCGGTACGCCGAGATTCCTCAGCCTCAATGCGGGTCCGGTATCGTTGTTGCCGCGACTTGCGGCATATTCCGAAGCTGCGGTGGCAATGTCCTTCGAATAGAACTGGAAGAGCTTCTCTCCCGTGGTGATATGATCGCCTGTCGTGACGTTGGCGACATCATCCAGAAAGGTGTCCGTTCGCATCGAGACGACGCTGACGCGGCGTTCATCGAGCGTCACCGTGCCAGGGATCTCAATCCTGCGGCCGATACTAGCCAGTTCGGCAATGGCCGTCTTCACGCCCGTGCGCTGCAGCTTGCCGAGCGAGACCTTGACGGTGGAGGCGTCGACCTGCTCGCCGTCAAAGACGGGAATGTAGTCCATCCCCATCGAGTCCTTCTTCGGGACCTTTGAGGTGTCAGGCAGTCCCATCGGATTGCGGTAGTATAGGATGCGTCCCTTGCTAGATGGGGTGGGTGGGGCCACGTCGGCTGTCCTTGTCGACGGCTCGGCATTTTTGCTTCCGTCGAAACTCACATCTTCACTGGCACGCACCGGGATGAAGGGACGACCGTCGGATGCGTCCTTGGGAGCCAAAGAGAATTCCGCCAACCCATTCGGATGGCGGTAATAGATGATCGCCCCCGTCGGCGTGGTCTTCTTTGCGGTAGGCGCGGCCAATGCCTGCCCGGTGAGGTCCATGCCAAGAACGGAACCCAGATTGTTCGTGCCAGCCCAATAGCCTCCCCCGCCGAGCAATACGGCGAGGGAGAGCGTGGCTGCCACACGCGATGGCAGGTTCAAGGGGCCGCCTTCAGGACAAGTTCGCCCTGCACCGTATCCGGTTCACCTTGCACCTTGGCGGCAAGCTTGAAGCGCCAACCGCCGGCCATGGCGAAGTCGGTCTTGAATGCGTAGACGCCCGGCTCTGTCGAAGACGCGGCCGAGACCGGGGTGGTCATCATCTCCATGCCCTCGGGGGCCATGTCCATTCGGGTCGTAAAGATGACCGCGTCAGGGACTAGTTTGCCTGTCCGCTTGTCGACGAGACGGACCAGGACCAGCGATCCCTGGCCTTGCTTGACATCGGTCGAGACCGGCTGGAACTCATAGTCTTGCGAGGCGGCGAAGGACACGGTGGCGAAACCGGCAACAAGAATGCCGGCGAGGAGCATCGCTCCTCCGGAAAGAGAAAGCCTGTTCATGATTATGGATCTCATTGGGACGGATCTTCCAGATCACGTCCGTAGGTCAATATTGATCGCCTGCAGGCCTATCCGAACGCTTCCAGGCATCCGGCAATTACTGCGGCATGTTTCGGTATTGAGCGATGGAGATCAGGCTTTGGGAGGGCGGGCAGGAGGCTCAAGAAGAGCCGATGTCAATTGTGCCGCAGGCAAGAACTCGTAGCGATGCGATTGCCAGGCCTCTGAGAGTGGCAGCGAAGCGCCATGCGGCGTGTCGGCGGTAAAAGACGTCGTGCACAGCAGAGCTAGAACGCAGTTCTTGAAGCAATCGGGCTTTGTGGGGTGCTCATCCGGACAACATGGCATCTTCTCGACCATGTTCATGCCGGGCATGGACATGCTGCTGCCTGCTCCATCCATCGCCATTGCATTACCTGCAAGCCCAATGCTCATCGGCCCGACGAAGACCGCAAGCATGGCAACGCACAGGAACAAGCGACGGATGGTCCACACGAATGACATAGTCACAGCGATGCCACGGCGATTGGAGAATTGGAAGGGCCTCACGGAGATGTGTTGAACTCACGGGCGGTCGCAATGAACTCATTTCATCCGCACCAATATGGTTGCACAAGAAGGATCATCGGATGGTCGCGGCTTGAGGTTCCGCCATGATCGCCTTGATACCCGCCGCTTCATCGTCGAAGAAGAAGCGGCGTGCTTTGCCCAGACGATAGTCGTCCCACTTGTGCTCGAAGCAAAACCACTGGGCTTCACCATATCCAACGTCATATCCGAGCCCGCCCCATTTTACACATCCGGGGAATTCGCAGAAGTGATTTGCGAGCATCATATCGTCTGCGGAGCGTGCGATCTTTGCGGTGTCGTCAGCCATCGGGACATCCTTCAAGGGTAAGCGCGTCCGTTTCCGGGAAACGAACGGCGACTCTGGAATCACCGGGAGAGGGTAGGGTTCCTTGGTTAACGGAAGGTTGGTCACTTATCCTTGCGCCATCGTAGGCACCAATCATTTTCAGCACGTTTCTGACTTCGCTGATCCGGCGCTGAAATGCATCGGATTTGGCGATAACGCCGTCTTTCCGACGTTGGTCAAAGACGTCTTCCCCCAGGAAGGCGATTAGCTCCCGGATGATCTCTGCATCTTCGAACGTAATGCTATAGCTATAGCGGGCCGTTTGCATGGCGCACGTCTCCGTTCCCGCCGAGCAGAGGCAGGTTTCCTTTTCGATCTATCGTTCAGTTTCAGGCGGCGTTCAGGTCCGCGATCTCGCCGTGCTTGGCCAGCAGACGAGGGGATGACATGTCGCCGGTTTCTTCGTCGACCATCACAGCATAGGCCGCGACACCGGCGAAACGAGACGCCATGGAAGCCGCGATCTTCTCCGCAGACGGTACGTTTGATGCCTGGCGCATCTCACCGGGAACGAGATTTCCACGGTTCATGCGATACGGCAGCACGATAAATTTCTCTGCAGAGCTCATGGCGTATTCCTTATTTTGTTCCCAAAATGTTCTCATTTTCGAGGAGAGTCAAGCTTAAGGATGTTGACGAGAGAGTGCCCTTGATAGCGCAACTAAGGGTGTGTGAAAGATGGCACACAGAGCGTCGGGCGGAATTGACCTTTAGATGAAGAAGCAAAAGCAAAATTAGCCGTTTGCCTTCCCCGATTGTGAAACCGCGCCGCCAAATGACCCCGTCAATCTTTAAAATACCAATAGCTTGTGGCGCCAATTTACTCCCAATCACCGCGCCGAATCACAATGGGAGGCAAGCGCGCCTCGCCGCACCGCTCTCGCACAGTTACACGCTTCGATTGCTGACTTCCGCCAAGACCTGCTTGAGTTCCGTCATCATCACTGGCTTTGTAAGATGATGATCAAAACCCGCCTGAGCTGCCAACTCCTTGTCTTTCATTTGCCCCCATCCCGTCTGGGCGATGATCGGCGTGGTCCTGAAACGTTCATCTCGGCGCAACGCCCTGCAGACCTCATAACCATCCATGCCGGGAAGGCCGATATCGAGGAGAATTATATCCGGCAAATACTCGTCCGCGACTTCCAGGGCTCGTACGCCGTTGTGAGCTAAACGATATTCGTGTCCGATTTCCTCCAGCATCCATCCCAGCGCGTCGGCAATCAGGACATTGTCGTCCACAACAAGGGCTTTCATCAATGGCGCAGTTGCGGGCTCCGGATCCGGCTCTTTGGAAGTAGTGGGCGGTTCGCGAGCGTCGATGAGTGGCAGGCGAATGGTGAACAGACTTCCTTTACCCACGCCCGCGCTTTTTGCATCGACGGTTCCGCCATGCAGCGCGACAAGCTGGTGAACGAGGGCAAGGCCGATTCCCAAGCCGCCCTGCGACTGTTCACGGTGATCACCGACCTGAATGAAGAGCTGAAATACGGAGGACAGCATTTCGGCCGGTATACCAAGTCCATTGTCGTGGACCTTGATATTGACGTCATCGCCAGTGTCCTCGATGGACAGCTCGATCTTACCACCCCTTGGCGTATACTTGGCCGCGTTGTTAAGGAGGTTGGATATCACCTGGGAAAGCCGGGTATGATCACCATCGACCCATAGCTGCCTCGTCGGAAGTTCGACCTCCAGCAAATGCTCTCCCTCCTCGATAAGTGGGCGGCTTGCCTCGACAGCCGATTCGACAATGTCCTGAATATTGACCTGTTCCTTGCGAAGCTCGATCTTACCCTGGCTGATGCGAGAGACATCCAACAAGTCGTCAATCAATCGGACGAGATGCGTCAGCTGCCGGTCCATCATATCGCGAATATTCGAAGCCGCCTTGCTGTCGGGATTACTCCGCAGGATGTCTAATCCATGCCGTAATGGCGCCAAGGGATTTCGCAATTCGTGTGCAAGGGTTGCGAGAAATTCATCCTTCCGACGATCGGCCTCCTGCAGAGAATTCGACTGTAATTCAAGTCTGTCACGTTGCTCTGCTATCTGCTGGCGCTGCTTGTAGAGTTCTAGAAAGACATCCGCCTTGCTGCGTAGAATATCCGCCTCGATAGGCTTTTGAATGAAATCTACCGCCCCGGCCTCGTAGCCGCGAAAACGCCGCTGGCTGTCGGCACTCCCTGCCGTGACAAAGATGATCGGAACGCGTCGCGTGCGTTCGTTGCCGCGCATTAACTCCGCAACTTCAAAGCCGCTCAAACCTGGCATCTGCACATCAACGAGCGCCAATGCCACTTCGTGATGGAGCAGAAGCTCGAGCGCTTCATCTCCCGAGCGGGCCTTCAGCAGCTCCAGCTCATCGCGGCGCAGCAAGGCTTCCAGCGAAATCAGATTTTCTTCCAGGTCATCGACTAGCAGGAATTTAACCGCACCCATGTGCTCATACCTCTTTCAAGTAAGTCGTTATCGCCTGTAGCGACATGATCTTTGCATCCGGACAATCCGCGATAGCGGCGCGAGGCATGCTGGCCGCGAAGGCTTCGGCGGGATCTTGGACAAGAGCTACTCCTCCCGACTGGATGATAGCCAACAGGCCTCTTGAGCCGTCCTGATTGGCTCCTGTGAGGACAATTGCGATTAAGCCTTCGCCATAAACATCTGCCGCGCTCTCGAAGAGCGCATCAATCGATGGACGCGAAAAGAGCTCAGGCTCCTCGCGTGACAGTGCCAGCGTATCCTTCGTCTCCACGAGTAAATGATAGTCGGGCGGCGCAAAATAAACGGTGCCGGCTTTGATCGGTTCCTTGTCTTCGGCTTCGACGACGGCGAGCCGGCATTTAGCGCGGAAGAGTTCGGCGAGTACGCTTTGCCTGTTGGGCGGGATGTGGACAACGACGATGACAGGCAGCCGGAAGTGCGATGGGAGATTTGGCAGGATCGCAGACAAGGCTTCAATGGCGCCTGCCGAGCCGCCGATCACGACCGCCTCCGATATCGCGTCGCTCATCGATCCAACCTCTGATAAATCCTCTCTTCGCGTGCAAAGTCCTTGAAGCCGTCGGCATGAGCCGAAAACCTCAGGCTCTCTTTTGCGCCCAGCCCAAGGAACCCCCTTCTTGCGAGTGAGTCGACAAACAGGCCAACGGCCCTGTCCTGGAGCGGACGGTCAAAATAGATCAGGACATTTCGGCAGGAAATCAGGTTCATTTCGCCAAAGACAGCATCCGTCACAAGACTATGATCCGAAAAGACGACGTGTTGGCGCAATGTCTTGTCGAAAGACGCCTTGCCATATGCTGTGCGATAATAGTCGGACAATGATGATTTCCCCCCTGCTGCGCGATGATTCTCCGTGAATTGCTGAATGCGATCGAGATCATAGATCCCCGATTCGGCTGCCTGCAGGGCATCGTGGTTGATGTCGGTTGCGTAGAAAATCGTTCGAGATTCCAGGCCTTCCTCGCGAAAGAGAATAGCGAGGGAATAGACTTCTTCCCCGCTGCTGCAGCCGGCAATCCATATCTTCAGTGACGGATAGGTTCGTAAGTGAGGCAAGACCCTTTCTCTAAGCGCGCGAAAGTAACGTGGATCGCGGAACATATCGCTGACTTGGACGGTCAGGTATCCAAGAAGCTGCGAAAGTACAGTTGGATCGTGCAGCACGCCTTCCTGCATGGCCGAAATCGTCGCAAATCCGAGTTGCTCCCGTGCACGTTTCAGCCGCCGCTTGATCGAGGCCATCGCATAGTTGCGAAAGTCATAGTGATATTGATAGTAAATCGCTTCCAGCAAAAGCCGGATCTCAATGTCCTCGATTTTTTCTAGCGCTGAATCTTGTGTCACCGCGGCATCCAGACGCGAACGAGAGACAGCAGTTTCTCCACATCGAGGGGCTTGGCCATGTAGTCATTTGCACCCGCCTCGATGCAGCGTTGCTGATCATCGGGCATCGCCTTTGCCGTCAGCGCAATAATTGGCAACTTCCTCCATTCTGGTTTCAAGCGGATCTCACGGGTGGCTGCGAGACCATCCATGACGGGCATCATAACGTCCATGAGCACCAAATCGATCGCCGAAGAAGAACCAAGCGCTGCATTCTTCAATGCGTCGATAGCCTCCTGGCCGTTTCGCGCAATCTGAACTTCCGCGCCGCGCGGCTCCAGTATATTGGTCAGCGCATAAACATTACGGACGTCGTCCTCGACGATAAGGATGCGGCGTCCCTCGAGGAGCGCATCCCTGCTTCGTGCCTTCCGGATCATCCGCTGCTGCTCCGCCGGCAGATCTGAAACGACCTGATGCAGAAACAGCGTGACTTCGTCGAGAAGACGCTCGGGGGATTTCGCCCCCTTGATGATGATTGATTTCGAATAGCGGCGCAGCTTCCGCTCATCGTCGGGCGACAGGACGTGACCAGTATAGACAATGACGGGTGGAAAGGCATGATCGCCATCCTGGCTGATCTTTTCAAGCAATGCGTAGCCCGAAGCATCTGGCAACGACAAGTCAAGCACCATGCAATCGAAGATCTCTTCCTTTAAGAGCCTCAGGCATTCTGCCGCGGTGCCGGCGCCGACAGTTTCAACCTCATGGGAGGTCAACAATTTCGCGACCGCCTCGCGTTGCACTTCATTGTCCTCGACAATCAGCACCCGATGCAGGCGCTGGGAAAGCTTCCGTTCAAGTCCTTTCAGGACGTCGACGAGTTGCTCACGTTTGACGGGCTTCAACATGTAGCCCATGGCGCCGAGCGCAAATGCCGTCTCGGAATAGTCATCCGCCGAGACCATATGGATCGGGATATGGCGCGTCTGCACGTCGCGTTTCAACCTGTCAAGGACGGACAAACCCGATTGATCGGGCAATCCGACATCGAGAACGATGGCATTGGGGACGAACTGGCTTGCGAGTGCTATCGCTTCGTGTGCGGTGGTCGCAACGAGGGCGCGGAAGCCGACCTCGCGCGCTAAGTCCCGGAGGATTTCCGCAAAGGCATCGTCGTCTTCGACCACGAGCAGGACTCGCTTATCTCCAAGTGAAATGGCGCGATCGTCGTCAAGTGGACGGCTGCGCGGCGGCAACGGGTATGAATCACTCGCTGCCGGAGCGAGCGATGGAGCGGATACACCGGTTGCAATGCGCTCACGGGTCGCATCTACCGCCTCGGTGTAGGTCAACGGCAGCGTGAGCGTGAAGGTGCTGCCCTGTCCTTCGCGACTTTCAAGCTGAATGTTACCTCCAAGCAAGCGGACGAGCTCCTTCGAGATGGAGAGACCAAGGCCGGTACCGCCAAACCTCCGGCTGATGGTGCCATCCGCCTGGTGAAAGGCCTCGAAAATGCGCCTCTGCTGATCTTCGGCTATGCCGATACCAGTATCGGAAACCGCAATTGCGATGCGGTTATCGCCAGCCCCATTGATCGATACGGTGACGTGTCCTTGTTCGGTGAATTTGAAGGCATTCGATAGGAGATTCTTTACAACCTGCTCAAGCCGTTGCAGATCGGTCTCGATGATCGCCGGGCATTCGTCAGCGATCTTAATCTCGAACGTTATCCCTTTGCTGCCTGCGACCGGTTCGAAGAGTTGGCGGATATTGTTTGAAAGACGTTTGATGGACACCTGTTCCAGTCTGATATCGGCGTGACCGGCTTCGATCTTGGAGAGATCGAGGATGTCGTTGATCAGATTCAGCAGGTCGTTTCCCGACGATTGAATGGTTTGGGCATATTTGACCTGTTCTTGCGTTAAATTCTCATCGGTATTGTCTGCTAGAAGTTTTGCGAGAATAAGCGACGAGTTGAGCGGTGTCCTCAGCTCATGCGACATGTTGGCGAGAAAGTCCGACTTGTATCGGCTGGCCTGTTCGAGTTCCTGAGCCTTCAACTGGATGGAAGTGTTAGCTCGCTCCAGATCGTCACGCTGAGTTTCCAGTTGCTGGGCTTGTTCTTCCAGCTGCGAGTTCGTCTGCTCAAGCTCGGTCTGCTGCTGCTCGAGCCGCATGTGCGATTCCTTGAGCGCGCGCCCCTGTTCCTCCAGCTCCTCATTGGAGACCCGCAATTCTTCGCCCTGAACCTGCAGCTCCTCGGACTGGCGTTGCGTTTCCTCCAGAAGGTTGATGAGGTCACTGCGATACTTCGCAGAGCGAACGGCGGTTGCGATCGATGACGATGCGCGTTCCAGAAACTCCAGTACGGCTTCGTCAGCAGGTCGGAGAAAACCGAGTTCGATGACGGCGTTCACATCCCCGTCGACGCTGCCGGGCGATATGACAAGATGGTTGGGGTTGCTGCTGCCCAATGCCGAGCCGAACGTCAGGTAGCCGGCGGGCACCTCGTCAATGACGATGGGAGATTCTTCTACCACGGCCTGACCCAGGAGGCCCTCGCGCAGGCCGAAGCGCTCGACGAGCGCCGCTCCTTCAGGAACGCCATAGGTTGAAACACGCCGGAATGTGTCCCGGTCTCTGACGAATATCGCGCCTGCGACTGCACCGACATACCTCGTCAGGTATCCAAGTATGTTATCACCAAGCTGCTCAGTGCGTTGGTCACCCACAAGAGCGGACGCCAGTCCGAGGTTGCCGGATTGCAACCACTCCTCGCGGCGGCGCGTGAGTGTGGTCCTGCGAATGAGCAAGCCCATCACAATCGTGAGCAATATTCCGAGCGCACCGGTCAGCACGCTGCCCACGAGAGCAGTGTGGTAGGCATCGTTCATCTCGTCGAGGCGCTGGGAGCGCAGCTCGGTCTCGGATTGACCCATGGCAAAAAGCTGGGCACGGATTGCGTCCATTTCCACCTTGCCTTGATCCGAATTGACAACAGCCAGGGCTGCGTCGAGGCTTTGTGCCTTTCGCAGGTCGATCGTCTGTTTCAGCTCGGCAAGTTTCGCGTCGACATGTTGCTGTAAGATTGCAACCCTGCGCTGTTGAGCAGCATTGTCTGCGGTTAGCTCTTCTATTTCCCTAAGGCGCTGCGGGACGGCATTCAACGCCGAATTATAGGGATCCAGATAGCGCTCGTTGTTCGTCAGCAAAAAGCCGCGTTGTCCCGTTTCGGCATCCTGCGCGCTGGAAAGCAACTCGTCGAGCGCTATCATGATCGCGTGCGAACGGACAATCTTATCCGTGTTTTCGCGCAATATACTCGTGTTGATGTAGGCAAAGGCTCCGCTGATCAGGAAGAAAACGATCGCCCCAACAAGGCTAAATGCGACGACCGGATCAAGGCCAAGGTTCCATTTCGTAACTTTGGACGTTGCGGATTGGCTCATGGATATTCTCTTAAGTTCTGGGAAAAGGCAGCGTTGTTTCAATTTCACAACGCTCCAAATAGATAAAACAAGCGGTAATAGAATCACATCCGAAGCAAAGTAGGCGATCGGTTGAAACTATCAAGCGGTGCTACCTTTGCAAATATTGTGAGTGGAAAATGCTAAGTCATATGCGATCCAAAATTTAGGCAAGCAAGGTTTTTTCGAAAATGTGAAGCTCATGCCCACATACATTCTTTGCGGGTAAGTGTTTGCGTCGATCTTTCGGCATTTAATCATTCGAGCCTCTGGTGTCGTGTGAACCATTAGCTCCACGCCCTTCGAGGTCGTAAAGGCGCTCCAAGGCCCTTCGCTTCTCATCAGGTGTATTTCGACCGAAGTGAGCTTGAGCGGTCAAAAACCCAAGCTCTTGGAGCCGCTCCGCGTCGGTGAAGCCGTTTTGATACAAGCGGATCAGTCGCGCGGCGAGCGATTCGCGGCTGTAATCGGTCAAATCAAACCACGGTTCAGCGGTAATCGTGGCAAAGATGACCTGGAGAAATTTCACTTCTTCCGGTCTGAGTATACCATCCGTCAGATGGTGATATCGAAGCATTTTCTCGTCCCGCTTTCGTGAATTATCTGCACGGCGTCTTAGGGCACATGTGGGCTTTGCGCATTAACTTTTATTAATCGGTGCTAGACCTTTTGAAGGCTATCTGCTGGCTCACCAAGCGCGAAATTCAGCATTGTCGCTAAGGCTGGATGGCGAGCAGACAATAGAAGCGAGCAAAGACAAAAGGCAGTTGGATTGGAGCCGATGCCCCGCCAATCTTCGCATTGATCGCAAGGCTCGTGTGAATGGCGCAAGAGCCGAAGCATCGCTAGCGCCGTCGAGGAAGACGGAACGCCAATTACTGTTTCACCGCAGGGATCTATTTACGATTTGCTCGGAACAAATCATGCGCGTGTCGAGTTGTTAGTCGGGCGGTCCGGCTCGAAGCAAGGCTGTCGTTTTGAGGAATATAAGTTTTATGCCCGCAAAATTATTGTCAGGTCGCCGTTCGCGTTTGAAATCGGCAACGGAATCACATCACCGTCGACTGGATGGACTAAACAAAGAACTCGCGATGTTTGGGTCAATCTCGTCCTATGAAAAGTATCTGACTGCAACACTTGCGAGCCGGGTTGAGCTGGAAGCAATCCTCGAGGCAAGTCAGATTGACGCGCTGGTACCGAATTGGACGCGGCGAAAGATCGTCCCGCAGCTCCTGGAAGACGTTCGTGATCTTGGCGGTAATAATGTTATGTCGCCCGCGGTGGTTAACGCCTCCGTCTCAATGCCGGCGATCCTTGGAACTCTTTATGTGGTGGAGGGCTCGGGCCTCGGAGCGGGGATTCTGATCAACCGGGCCGCGAAGCTCGGATTGTCCGGCAGTCTTGGGGCACGCCATCTAGCGCAGCAGGTGTACAATCTGCGGTCTTGGCGGACGATACTCAACATAATTGAGACAACGTGGATCGATGATGAGGACTGCTGCAATCAAGCGGCGATTGCAGCATTTGGCGTGTTCGAAAGCAACTATCGGAGACTGTTTGGCAATGCCGGCTGAAATCTCTGTTGATCAGACCGCATGCGATCGCGAACCGATACACATCCCCGGATCCATTCAGCCGCACGGTCTTTTGTTCGTCGTTGAACGGGCCACCGGCAGGGTCATTGGCGGGGCAGGCGCGATAGAGGTGCATTTTGGAGGCAATTGGTTAGGTCGGCCGATTGACGACCTGCTTACGTTCGATGTCATTGCCAGCATCGAAAAAGCTCCGCGAACCAACGAAATCATCGTGGGCAAACATGAGGTCGACGGCGAAGTTCACGATGTTCTTGGCCATATCGTCGGCGATATCATCTTGATTGAGCTTGAGCCAGCCCAAAGCTCGCAATTGACGCCGGAACAGTCTCTTTCGAACTTGGATGCGATAGCCAAACGTTTCGAAACATCGCCCGATACCTCGGCTCTTTTTGAGATCGCGGCGACGGCCTTTCGCGAGCTCACCGGCTTCGATCGGACTATGATCTATCAATTCACGGAGGATGCTTCCGGCGTAGTCATCGCAGAAGACCGCAACGAGGTCTTCCCGCCTTTCCTGAATCATCATTTTCCCGCCAGTGACATCCCGAGACAGGCACGTGCGCTCTATCTGCGTAACCGTGTCCGGGCCATTCCCGATGCGACCTATCTGCCGGCACCTTTGCGCTGGTCGCGTGGCGAGGACCAGACTGTCGATCTGAGCGACGTAGCGTTGCGAAGCGTCTCGCCTGTTCATCTGCAGTATCTGCGCAATATGGGCGTACGCGCCAGTGCATCGGTCTCCATCATCAAGGACGGCGTGCTTTGGGGGTTGATCGCTTGTCACAATGCCACGCCTTTGCGCATGCCCTTTGCCGTACGCGCTGCTGCGATGGCACTTGCAAGCAGCCTGGCTCGGCAGATCAAGGCCAAGGATGAAGCGGAAAATGCGCGTGAACGCCTCACACTTCGCGCGCATGAGGATCGTTTGATCGAGACGCTTCAGCTCAGCGCTCCCGTGCGGGAATTGCTGATACAGGCTGCGCCCAATCTACGCGAGATGATGGCATCGGACGGCTTTGCGGCTCTCAGCGGAGAGGTATTGGTCGCCCGGTCCGGTATGGTTCCGGAATTGGATGAGCTTCGCACGATTATAAAGATATCGGAGCCGAGGCTGGGAGACGGAATGTTTCATTGCCATGCGTTTGGTCGATTATCCGATCTTCCCGCTCATCTGGTGGCGGTCGCAAGCGGGCTGGCGATGCTCAAGCTCCCGCTGCAGGAAAATCTGTTCCTGATATGGCTGCGGGCGGAGAAGGCGCAGGTTGTGGAATGGGCCGGGAATCCTCATAAGGAACTGACCGGTTCGACCGCTGCATCGCTTTCACCGCGCGCATCCTTCGCGGCTTGGTCCGAGGAGGTTCGTGGTTGTTCAAACATATGGAATAACAACCATATAGATGCGATCCACCGTGTTGGCCGTGTGATATCCGAAAGCTTTCAGCGTGAGCGTATTGCAAGGCTCAATCAAGAATTGCAGAAGACCCTGGAACAGAAGGATGAATTGCTCAAGCAGAAGGATTTCCTGATGCGGGAAATCAACCATCGGGTCCAGAACAGCTTGCAGCTCGTTTCGACGTTTCTGAAGATGCAGGCGCGGGAAAGCGACGATATGTCGGTCGTCGAGCAGCTTACAGACGCGAGAAGCCGAATTTCCGCGGTTGCGCTTGTTCACAGGCGGCTCTATTCGGACAATTACGTCGGAGCGGTTGATCTTGCCCGATATCTCAGTGATCTTTCCAAGGAGCTGTTTCTCTCCATGGGAGAAGAATGGCGCAGTTGCCACAGCAGCAGTTTTTCGCCAGTGCTGATGGATGCCGATCGGGCTATCAATGTCGGGCTCATCTTCGCAGAGTTGATCACCAACGCGAACAAGTACGCATATGGAGGCGGTCCGGGACCAACAAGCGCTGTTCTCGATCATCATCTTAACGACATTCGCCTGACGATCGCCGATCGAGGCACGGGAAAGACACGCCTTACTACAGGTTTCGGCAGCAAGATGTTAGATGCAATTGTCGTCGGTCTCGGGGGAGAACTCCAGGAAACCAGCAACAATCCTGGACTGAAAACGATTGTCACGATACCTGTCCAGTTCCGCTCCTAACGAGGTGGAATCATAGGCCGTTATGACTTTACTTCAAATGCAAGAGACCATGCCGCGTTAACGCATTCGAATTCGCCTCCGGTGCCTCTGTTGTGTCACGCCGACTTTGGGCGACCAGAGACGATGCTTAACCGAATGCAAGTTTTCAGATTAGGCAATTTCGCCTGCTGGCATCACAATTCCCCGGAGCTTCTTGGCGCCCATAATTGATGATATCGGGCATTTGCCCCGTGACAATCACCGCCGGAACATCTGCATTCATTCGCGTCCAGAAGCCCGATAGCGGAGCACACTATCGTCTTGGTCGACAATCTCGATCGCAGTTTTCAGAAGCTGTTGCTCCGTGAAAGGTTTGGTAAGAAGTCTCGCACTGGCAAACTTCGCGGGTAGGGCTTCTCGTCCATAGCCGGTCACAAATGCAAAGGGGATGTTTCGTCTTATTAACGCGGCAGCGACATCGCCGACTCCGTCGCCTCTTAAATTGGCGTCGAGCAAAGCGCCGTCCAGTTCGGAAACTTCTATCAGGCGTAAGGCATCGGTGACGCTGAGAGCGGGGCCGGCAACGCGCGCGCCCTCCTGTTCCAGAATAGACGCGATATTGAATGCAATCAGGGGCTCGTCTTCGATGATTGCGAATGTCTTTCCGCTGATTGTTGGTAGCTGAATTTGTGTCGCGGTTTCGGGATGCGCGCGATCAGCGGGCGAGTTTGACGAACTCGCAAAGGAAGCATTTGCGCTTGCAAGCGGCAGGACGATTTCCCAGTTCAACCCACCATCCTCAATCGACATCATTGCGGTACCGCCTTCACCCTTTGCAACCGTCTCGATAAACCGTGTGCCGAAGCCACGGCCGAGAGGCGTTTTGATCGGAGGTCCGGCTTTCTCCCTCCAGTCGAGATGAAGACGGGCGTCGCGCAAAGACCAGCCAAGCGAAACCAGCCCAGTCGCGTTCGAGAGCGCGCCGTATTTGAGAGAGTTCGTACCGAGCTCGTGCAATATCATGGCCATGTGTTGCGATGCTTGCGGATTGAGACGTGCCGGTGGTCCGATCACCGTTATCCTGTCGTCGCCGGTCGCGCCTATCGAGAGCTGGTCGCGGACGATCGCATGCAGTTCAGCACCTTCCCAATTCGAGCTCGTCAACAAGGTGTGCACTCGTGAGAGAGCCTGCAAACGCCCGCTGAACCCAGTGGCGAAGGCTGAAGGATCAGGCGACGTGCGCAAGGTTTGCTGGGCGATCGCGTGAACTGAGGCAAGTGTGTTCTTGACGCGATGGTTGAGCTCGTTGAGCAGCAATTGTTGGGTTTGCTCCGATTGCTTTCGATCACTGACGTCATGGGCGGCGCCGAACCACTCAACGATCTCTCCGTTGCCGTCGAGAATAGGAATCGCTCGGGAGTGAGTCCATCCCAGGCTGCCGTCGACACGAATGACACGATGTTCGAGCTCAAACACCGTCTTGTTCGCAATTGCAATTGTTACGGCCGTCGTGATCATCTCCTGATCATCGGGGTGAATATACCGCTGTAACCAGCTCTCGCTCGGATTGTCGGTGTCTGCTATGAAATCCTTGCCTTGCAGATAACGCATTTCACGCCAATCGGGGCTCATGCGATAGACGACGGACAGAACCGACATCCGCTCTCGACCTCGGCAACCAGTCGCGGACGCTCGATCTTCTGAACGCGTTGAGACACCGGCGCGACAAGGCCGTGCTGTTCACCACGCACGACCCCAACCATGCCCTGGCGGCTGCAGACGATGTGTTGTTGATGATGCCGGCCGGCCGCGAAATCAGCGGCTCGGTCGCGGACATGATCGAGCCGGAAAAGCTTTCGGAACTCTACGGCGTGCCGATGTCCTGGGTCGATATAGCTGGCGCCGATGGCAAGGCGCGCAAGGCCATCCTGCCGGCGTTTGCGGGGATCGAGGCGGCGGCGTGAGCGTCATCTATCTGAAATCCGCCTACGACGCTCCCTCGGAGACGGTAGCGAAGGCCGCGGCCGAGGGCCTGATCGTAATCGTAGAACAGACCGATTTGACTGGCGAGCGGCTGCTCGCCAGTCGCGGATTGGTCACGGGCAACCAATTGGACCAGAATGCCATGCTCGGCATGAGGGAGGCGCTTGCCGCCTTTCTTGACGGCGGAGGCCGTTGGTTCTTCAACGGACACATCGTACGCCCGCTTCTCGACGGCATGGCGCAGTACCGCCCGATCGATACGCCCAGAAGGGCCGATTTTGTTCTGACATCGATCAATCCGCACTCGATCTTCGCCGGGATCGACCTGGCCCAGATCGAAACCAACAAGGGTGTCGCGGGCTTCTATGGCCGCGGCTGCAATCCGTTGCCGGAGGGTGCCGTCGCCGTCAACGGCCTCGGTGAAGCTCAGGTGCCGGTCGACTGGGTCTGGGCAAGGCCGGGCGGCGGGCGCGTATTTTCGCATGCGGGCAACGATCTCGGCGCCATGGGTCAGGATTGGGGGCTTGCACCCGAACTCACGCAACGAATTCTCGATTGGGCTGGCGGCGCCCCCTGTCTTGATCCGGCGCGCGTAGGTTTCGCGGACCCCGCCGGCGGCCGGGAACTCGAAGCACCGGAAGATTTTGGCGGCAGCAAGTCGGCGACCGCCAAATCCCGGCGCATCGTGGCTCCATCGGCCGGCTCCTACTAGGCCATTCGGAGCCTTGAGGGACCGCGTTACTCCAACGCTTTCGACAAGATCGTTGCGCCGGAAGAGCTTGAGTGCGCGCTCGGGCCGGACGATATCCTCTGGGTTCCATGCCGTACGCCGGCCCAGCGTATGATGCCGCAGCGCCAGGTTGTCGCCGATCATCTTGAGGCGGGTGGCACGGTGGTGGCGCTGGGTGAAAGCCGCTCCGATCTCTGGCTTCCCTTCATCGATTTTACCGAAACGCCGACCAACTGGTGGTGGTGGCGAGATCCCAAGGCCGATCTCGGCGTCTCGATCGTCGCGCCCGATCACCCGTTGATGCGGGGCATGGTCAAGGAGGATGTCACCTGGCACCTGCATGGCTGGTTCCAACCGCCCGAGGGTGCAGAGGTGCTTTTGACCGACGCCGAGGGTCGCGCCATTCTCTATGTCGACGACGTCTCGACACCGGGGCGAATGATCCTCTCCACGCTCGACCCGATGTTTCATCACGGCTCGCACTTCATGCCTGCCACCACGCGCTTCCTGGACCGTTTCGTCCCCAACCTGAAGGCCTATCTCCATGCATGACACCATCACTGTCCGTGAAAACGGCAAGGATCTTGTTTTCTCCTTCGACGATATCAACGTCTTTCACGGCGGCGGCTTTCCGGGCGGCGTCGCGCATGGCCTGAAGGCCATGCAGGCGGCCTTTGCCCTGCTTTCCGAGACACCGCCCGAACGACGGGAGATTTCCATCCTGACGGCCTTCTCCGGTCCGGGCGCCCGCGATGCGATCGAGATGGTGACGCGCGCATTGACGGATGGCCGGCTCACTATCGACCGTTCGATTGGCGGCAAGGACGTGATCAGCGATCCGCCGGGTCCCTATGTCTTCCGTTTTACCTATCGCGACAGAACTGCGGAGGCCGTCATCAAGCCCGGCCACGTGCGCGAGGAGTTCGTCACGCTCGGGGCCAATCCGAGCCGGACGCCTCAGGAAGACGCGCGTCTCGAAGAACTGAAGGCCGAGATGGCGGCCCGCTTGCGGCCATTGCCGGCAACGGAAATCTATGCCGTGCGACTGCTCTCCTGACCGGGTGTGGAACACCCATGACGCTGCCAAAACACCCATAAGGAAAGTCGAGACGACCATGAAAAAACAAGGCTTTGCCGGATTGTTGGCCGCCCTGGCGCTGTTCGCCGGCGCGAGCGCGCATGCCGAGGAGATCAAGATAACCGATCTCACCGGCAAGATCATTACCCTTGAAAAGCCGGCCGAGCGGATCATCGCCTTTCCGGTGCCCATGGCGTCGATGGTGATCGCGCTGGACCAAGGCGCCGACCGCCTGATCGCCGCCCATCCGGAGGCCTATTCGGCGATCGCCCAGGGAATTCTCGGCGAATTCTTTCCCAAGGCCAAGGCGCTTGGAACCGGAATTCTCGCCGGTGGCGCGGCCCAGGGCAGCAAGCCGAATGTCGAGGCGATCGCCGCTCTTCGGCCCGATCTCGTGCTGCAATGGGCGCATGCGGGCGAAGACAATATCGCACCGCTGGTCAATGCCGGTCTCAACACCGCCATTGTCGTCAGCGGCGATGACGACACCTATGTGCAGCAGAGCCTGACGATGCTCGGGCAGGCGATCGGCAAGCCGGAACGCGCCAAAATGATCAACGACTGGCACAACGATGTCATCGGCAAGCTGCAGGCGGGCCTGAAGGGCGTCGCGGAGGACAAGAAGCCGAAGGTCGCCTATTTCTTCTACTCCGTCGACAAGCTGTGGACCGTCGGCAACAACTATCATGACGGCTGGCAGATCGGTCTTACCGGCGGCCGCAATGCCGCTGCCGACATCGACAAGTGGAAGCAGGTGAGTGTCGAGCAGGTTGCGGCCTGGAATCCGGAGGTGATCTTCATCAGCACGTTCGAGGACAAGGCGAGCGTCAAGCGCTTCTATGATGATCCGGTGCTCGGCCTGACCGACGCGGCAAAGAACAAGCGGGTCTACCAGATGCCGATGGGCGGCTATCGCTGGGATCCCGGCAGTGCGGAATCGCCGCTCGGCTGGATGTGGCTTGCCGATATCCTGCAGCCCGACCTGTTCAATTTCGACCTGCGCGCCGAAATCAAGGACTGGTATCCGAAGCTCTACGGGCAAACCCCGACGGACAAGCAGATCGACGCCATCCTGCGCATGGACATGAATGCCGGGGCCAAAGGCTACGAACGCTTCGCCGGCAAATAGCACAACACAAAGGCCCGCCTTGGCGGGCCTTTGTCGCATGGGCAGGTAGCAGGTACGAACGATGGTCAATGCTCTTTACATTCGCAGCCGCAATGAGGACGAACCGCCCGCGGAGGCTTATCGGACCGCGCCGCTGACGCTGGACATCGTCCATGTGCGCGATCTGCCCGATACGCCGGCGCCGCTTCGCCACCGGCTGATCATCATACCCATGCAAAGCGATGAGATCATGTTATCGCGCAAGCGGGAATGGCTGCAGGGCGCCTGGGAGCAGGGGGCGTCCATCCTTGCCAACGATATCGTTGCTCTTCCCTATATGCCGTTCCTGCGGCCCTTCGAACCCATTCCGCTTCCCGGTCTCGGCGACTATTCGGTCGAGCGTCACAGCCCTCATCCTGCATTCGACAGGCTGCCCTTCGATCGGTTTCATCTGTTGGAGGGAATGGCGGGCGTCTACGGTGTCGGCCACAATCCTCCGCCGCCCGGGGCTAAGGTGGTAAACACCATCGGGCGCGGGGCCTACGCGATCGACTGGTATATCGAGAACGAGGCGGGTGGCATCTTCTTTTGCCATGGCGGCCCCGACATTGCCGCCTTCCATAGCGGGCCACACGATACACCGAATCTGACCCATGATCTGATCAATTGGCTTGTGGAGCCGCGCTCATGAGTTTGACAGTCATTCATAACGGGCTTCCCCAGCATCTCAATTTTCTGCGCGACTATGCCAGGATGATCGACCGCATCGTCTATTTCCCCGAATTGACCGAGGAGGATCTTGCGCGCAGTCGAGCCGTGGTGATTGCATGCCGCTCCGACAACGACCAACTCAAACGTCACGCGGCGCTTTTGCGTGCTTTCCTCGATGGAGGGGGCTTCTTGGTCCTGATGGGGGGTGTGCGCGCCGATATCGTCGATCCGCGGATGACCTTCGTGCCTACGGGCACCAATTTTACCTGGTTCATGCAGGAAAATCCCGATAGCGGTCATCGCATGGGCAACGCAGGCCACAGCCTGCATCGCTATATCGGCCTGAAGGACCTGCAATGGCACAGACATGGTCATTATCTGAAAGCCGGGACAGCGGACACGATTGTCGAACTATGCCGACCGCATAGTGAGGAACGGATTGGCGATATCCTCTTCGATGACCGGCGCGGCTTTCGAGGTCGGCTGATCGCCACAACGCTCGATCCGCATATGCATCATGGCGGCTACTACATTCCTGCAGCTACCCGCTTCCTCAACGGCTTCTACCCGTGGCTTCGACGAGAGATCGAGGCGCCGATGCGGTGGGCCAGCGAGCACCTGAGCCAGGAGGTTGAAAATAGCTTCAGCCGTAATGGCGGAACCTGACTTGCCGGCGATACGGTTGTAGATCCGCGCAAGGTCTGTCTCCGCCTCCGACGACAGCCGCATTGTGTAGTATTTCATTCGCCGCTTTCGCCCTTGGCGATGCGCGCCCTGACCCGTGCCATGCCTTCTTCCAGCAGCATAGTGTTCAGTTGCACCTCGCTCTGATCCGCATTTTCATCTGACGCTGATCCACTCAAACGACGAGAACTCGTTGACAAGTTTGCTACATCGCCATCGCAGAAAGGTCATGTTCGGATGCAACTGGGGGAAATCGCGACGCAAATGAACAAGGATGGTGTGGTGGCGATGAACTTCGACAATGACGTCGTTTCAGATATCGTTCTATCATCGTTGCGGAGCTTGTCTCGACGCATGAAGCGTACAACCTGTCCGGTGGCATCATGGGGCCATATTTCATAGATGGTCGGTGCACCGCGCCTAACGAAGTTCCAACGCTTGTCGGCATTTTTCTCTGTAAGCTGTTGCAAAAGCAACTTCGCGGCGTTCTGGCCCAACGGCCGATGCCAAGCTGACTTGCCGGTGGTAAGGGTCGATCCACCGACAAGCTTTGGAAAGCTAAATTAATGCGCTTTACAACGTTACTGTTTATCGTAACGTACCATTTTCATGGTATCCGCCTGAAGCTTGTCCATAAATGATTTGGCTGCGGGCGCGGCCATGAAGCTGTTCATCGATGCCTCGGCATCGTTAACGGACTTCCAATGGACTACGACTAGCCATGTTCCGTTCCGACCGGCGGCTGATTCTCGTGAAATGAAGCCGGGCTGCTTCGCAACATGACTGGCACCAACGGCCTTGTCGAGTGGCTCGAACTCCTTGGCGGTTACGCCAGGTTTTAGGTTGAACGTCACGACCTCGATCACTTCTGCTCTTGCTACCGACGTTACACTCAAGGCCGCCGTTGCGGCGAGAGCGGCCCATACGATGTTTGCCATGCGCTTATCCTCACGATTGTTCCTTGCAGTGCCGCTATGTCGCCGTGCACCGCTTGTTTGAGCCCTGCGAGCGTCTCTTCTGAAGCTCACATGTTTTAGAGTAGATTATTTCATCAAGCCCGTTGTAGACTGCTTTTTCGAACAAGCTTGGTACGAAAATTGAAACAATGGATCGCTTCAATGAAATGACGGCATTCCATGCCGTGGCGACACTCAAAAGCTTTACGAAGGCCGCCGAGACACTTGGAACTTCTCGGCCGGCTATGTCTCGACACATAGCAGCGCTGGAATCCCGGCTCGGCACTCGCCTCCTGCAACGCTCGACACGGCATGTTGCATTAACAGAGGAAGGAAGAGCTTTCTTCACTCGTTGTGTGGAGGCCCTTGAAATCATTGAAGATGCGGAACAGAACCTTCTCGGAAACGCGGGGTCTGCAGTCGGCGTGTTGCGGGTATCGATCCCATCCTCATTCGGGCTTCATTATCTGATGAATGCCTGGCCCGAGCTTCTTACAAAGGCTCCGCGCCTGAGCCTCGATATAGATCTCAGTGACCGTCCCGTTGACCTGATCGGGGATGGGTTTGATGTCGCCTTACGGATTGGCGAGGCGCACTCCGCAGACCTCGTCAGGAGGCGCGTCTCGACTATGAAAATGGTCTTGTGCGCCTCGCCTGAGTTTATTCGTCGACACGGTATGCCTGTGCACCCCAATGAGCTTAAGAAATTCGTCGTTGCAGCGGTCGCAAGAGATCAGGAAAGCTACAGCTGGGAATTTTTGGTCGACGGATCTCCCAGGAACTTCGAGATTCGTCCACGTGTAAAGGCATCGAGTGGCCACATTTCACGATCGATTGCACTTGGTCACCAAGCTCTGGTGCTTGAACCGCACTTCCTTGTGGCCGAAGATCTCAAAGATGGAAGGTTGATCGAAGTCATGTCCGAATTTCCTTCCCCGGAACGAAACGTCTATGCTGTATACCCAAGCCGTAAGCACATATCGTCCAAAGTGCGCTTTTTCGTCGACTTCATGAAAGACACCCTGGCGGGGAGCAGCCTGCCTTCGCCAAGATAAGTGCCGTGAATCGGCGTCGCCAGTGGTAGTGCTGAACTGCCAGACAGTTGCCGGCATGGCGGATGTACCATTGAGCACTTCACAATCTCACGCATTGTCCTCGGCGTGACCGATAGACGTCCATACCAGAGCGCAGGCGCACAAGCTGCTGATCGTCGACAGTGCCATTGCAGGCGCGAGGGCGCTTCGAACTTCCGGCGATAAGCTTGTGTTCTCGTTCCACCTTGAATGAAGCTGAACCAAAACACCGCACGGCGCCGCGGTCCGGTGGTCATTGATCAGAAATGGACGGCGACAGTGGGTTAGAATCCACCTAGCGTCCCCTTCACTTGCATGAACCGATTGATCGGCTGGCCCGGCACGCCTGCCGAATCGCTTTGGTTTTCAATTCTTCACCCACACCATCGGTGGTGCGGGTCTTGTCAATGGCGACAGGCTGTTCGGTCAGCTCGCAAGCGCGGCCACGTCCTTCTCCTCACCGGGCAGCTATGCCATCACCCGAGGCTCGCTTGCCGCGTCCGGCAACTACGACATGAGCTTTATCGACGGCGTGCTGACGGTGACGGCGGCGCCGACGATCCCGAGCGCGCAACTCGCCAGCGTCGGCATACCCCGTTCCTATGCACCCGATACCACGCCTCTGCTGCCGGTTCAGGAGCAGGCGGGACCCACCTTTGTCAGTGGCAAGAGGAATGATCAGGGCGGCCGCCCTTATATCGTCGACCTGCGCTTCAACGGCACTGTCGTCTGCTTCGGAAATGGCGAGGGGTGTGTTGTTCACGGAGCGCCATGATCCGGGGATTGCGAGTTTGACATTGGACTTCCTGCCCCAAGTGCATCATGTCGGTTTTACAGGGTAGGGGATCACCAATCTCCGTGCATCAGCGGATTATGCCGAATGTCTCGTCTGATGTTTGCGGCGAACGGTGCGTTCTTGGCGAGCTCGGCGCGTCGCCGTTGGTTCACACTCGGCATAGGTCTCATGCAACGCCGCGTGCCGAAGGATTCTTCGGCGCGGTTAAAACGAATATCTTCTACCCGCGTGATTGGAAGGACATCACTATCGAATAGCTCGTCAGGGAGGTTGATGCCACATCCAATGGTACGACGGAAAGCGGATCAAGATCTCCCTTGGCTCTCTCAACTCCATCGAATACCGAAAAAATCTCGGCCAACGGACCTCCAACTATACATTTCGTCGTTGTCTGCTTCGAAAGCGATATACCAGATTCATCAATTGGTTCCCGATGATCGAAGGGATGACCATCAAATTAAAATAGGGATTAAGGTGTCGTGAAACTCGACAAGCGGCCGCATCTCCACGCCGCTCGTTGCGCCGCATGGACAGCTGTCGCTTGAAACATGAGGTCGCCGAAGACACATGTGCCTCCACGCGCTCGCGCTTCGGGACGAAGGGTCAACAAGGTCCCAGGCTTGCAGGGTGCATTTCCTGGATTTTATTTGCACACTTTATACTCGTATCCGGGAGACCCGAACGGAACCAGGTCGCGGTCACGATAAATCACCGAAATCTGCTTGCCGTGCGCCGCGCACGCAGCGTTAAAGAAGCTGATCGGATCAACGGGATTGCCGTCAGCGTCCTTGTTGTTGTCGTTATACTCGATCTCGTAGACCTCACCTGGGTAGGCGTCCGTGAACGAGTTGCATTCCGACCAAACCTGGCATTCCTCCACAATTGCGAAATCGAAGCCGATCTTGGAATGCCCGATCGATGCGAGGCTCCCGGCGTTCTTCTGCGCGATTGCGAGGTTTACGGCATGGGCGCGCTTCACTAGCAGCTTGGCAAATTCCACATTACTTTTCTCGGACAGGACACCCTCGGACCGTGTCCATGAATCAAGATTATCGGCGTCGATGCCCTTGAAACCATCCGTCGCGCATTTGTCGAACCACGGGCCAACGATCCTCATAAGTGCCGTTCGCTTCACATCTGTCGACGTATCAAACAGATACTCGTTCCATTTTTTGTCGATAACGAATTGGTCATTCTTGCGAACGAGCAGGTCTGGATGTTTGGATGTCCACCAGGCGCCATCGTCCGGCTGAGTCTGAAACGCATTTACGTAGCATATGTTGTACTTGTCCTTGACTGGTTTTACCTCTCGATCCCGAACAACAATTGCAGCGCTTTTCGTCGGCTGGTAGTCACCGCCGAGTTGGTAGTCAAACTGACCCTTGACCGGGGGCAACAAGACGGACT
The DNA here is from genome assembly GCF_003610155.1 of Rhizobium sp. WW_1. Taxonomy (NCBI): domain Bacteria; kingdom Pseudomonadati; phylum Pseudomonadota; class Alphaproteobacteria; order Hyphomicrobiales; family Rhizobiaceae; genus Rhizobium; species Rhizobium sp. WW_1. The sequence goes on along the minus strand of NZ_RAIN01000020.1, from coordinate 13,305 downwards.
GAGCACCCTGGACGCTAGCCGGCATGACAATATGGGTCACGGTAATAGTGGCGATAATTGTCGCATGAAACCAGGTAAAACGCATTCAGGTAAACCCCGTCGAGCTGATATCCCGCCTCAAGCCCAATGCTTTGGCGCATTTCATGACGGGCTGATGACCGTCAAGATTCAGCTGATGCCAGGATGTAGTGTCGACAAACCTGCAGTCAAGCACGTCAAAACATAGTTCCATAGCAATCATATATATAAGCTGATGGCGACGTGATGATTTATCACGTCCGTCGAAAAGAACAGCGCTCATTAGGTCTCTAGCATTTTTTACTGATGGTCTCGCATCCGGTATTCCGATGCAATTATCCGTTTAAACACCGTTCATCTCCACACAACATCCACAATAGATCCAGCATTCGTGCACATTTCTCCGCTAATCGGTGGCAATGGGGATAACCCCAATCATCGAGAGGTCACGTGGATGCTAAAGGGTGAGATCCGGAAGATTCTTCTGTCCGATGATCGGATGATCCCGACACGCAGCGAGACCAACGATAGGGCCGGGCACGACTGCACCGCGCCTCCGGTGGGACAAGAGAGCCTTCATATGGCTGCAACGTGCATTGAGGTGTCTTCGAGGGAAGACTTCGACGCGTCGAACCATCAGATCAGGATTTGCGTCGCAACAGTCACGAGAGATCGACCGAAGATGCTCGAGGCGTTGCTGATGTCATATGCAAATCTTATTAGGCCACACGGCGTTTATCTCGATTTTCTGGTTGTTGAGAATAATCATGAAAAGACGCTCGAGCATGTGGTTGAGAGGTTCCGACACGAGGTCGAGACATTGCAATGCGACTATATCCTTGAGCGCAGAATAGGAATTGCTTCGGCGCGCAATGGCGCCTTGGAACATGCGATCGCCAGGGGATATCATTTTTTAGCTTTTGCGGATGATGATGAGCGTGTCAGTGCAAGCTGGCTTGTTGAGCTCCTGAGGGAGCAAAGGAGCAAAGGCCTTGATCTCGTTGGATCACCGGTGCGCATCGAAGCTTTCGACCCGCCAAGCTCCACTTGGCAATTGCTTCTGCTTCGCGGGATGAAGAAGAACAATGAGAGCGCCGAGAGGCGCTGCATCAAGCTGCGTGAGCGTGGACGATCCGGCTCCATCAAGATTGCGACCGGAAGCTGGTTGGCAAGGTTGAGCTTTTTACGCGCAAGCGGTCTGCGCTTTGATGCGGATCTGGCACTCGGTGGGGGTGAGGACTGGAAGTTCTGGCAAGAGGCGAAAAACCTCGGTGCCAAAACGGGGTGGACGCCTTACGCCATTGTCCACGAAGACGTTCCAGCCTCGCGGATGAGCCTCTACTATTGTTACCGCAGAAGCCGCGACCACGCCCGGCAAACAAGCTTCGTCCGCAGGGGCCGGCTGAAGGACCAAGCGAGGCTTGTATCTTCGTTCGCCATGAGGCTTTGCAAGATCGTCGTGTCTGTCGCCTTCGTGCCGATCCGGCGCGAGCGGGCGTTGATCGCCATTGCGGCGAATATCGGCAGTGCGGTTGGACTGGTCGAGGGGGCGATGGGCATCCTATCGGCCCATTATCGCCGAATTGACGGGTGCTAAGCTCGCGCCGAAGCCGACAGGCCGGGCGGATCTGGCTCAAAGATCAAGAGCGATGGCCTTATTACGCCTCAGTACCTGCCTCAAATATTTCTCCAGCAGCAGTAGTGCGCATCCAAGATTCACCACGATTAGCGAGCGAACCGGGATTGGGCATAGGCGGATCGGCTGAGGGTATCAGCCGATCCGTTTGAGGATTCAACCCCACTTCATCTCGCCCTTAGCGACCTTGGCGCCAAGTTCGAGGGAGCCGACGTCGGCGAGGTCGGGATATCTCTTGGTCATTGCTGCGATCAAAGCGGCGCTGTCCTTGGCCTTCACTTCCTCCTCATGGAAGGCGAGGAGATAGTCGCGGGTGAACCTGACGGCTCCGAGACCCTGCGGCGCGCCTTCGGTCTGGTGGGCTGGGATCACGATTTCCGGCTTGCGAGCCGCCAGTTCATCGAGTGCCTTTATCCATGCCTGCCGCTTCTCCGGCGTCGCTTCGTCCGCGACCCAGACGTGAATCCCGGAGGAGACCAATACGCCCCCGAAAACAGCCCTGAGCGACGGGACCCAGAGATATCGACGATCACGCATGTCGGGAACTTCGACGATCTCGATCTTCTCGCCGTCGAGTTCGAGCGCCTTCAAGTCTGAGGCTGCCGGGAGGACGACGTCCGCCAGCTTCTGCGGACCGTTGTCCTTCAGTTGCGGTCCCCAGGTGGCAAGCTTGCCCTCGACATTGGCGTGGATGGCCGCAACCGTGGCCGGCTTGGCGATAACCTTTGCATCGGGGAAGGATTCGACGATCGGCCGCAGACTGAAATAGTAGTCGGGATCGTTGCAGCTCACATAGATGGTGCTGAGATGCTTGCCGGTGTTCTTGATGGCGTCCGCGACCGCCCGGCCATCCGAAAGGGTGAAGCCGCCGTCGATGAGGATCGCCTCGGTTTTGCCGGTCAACAGCACCGGCGTGCGGCGAAAGCCGGTCTCACCGGCCTGGAAATACCGCCACTTGAGCTTCGAACCTGCAGCCTGTGAGGCGGCGAGGGGAACGATTGAGACGGCGCCGGCGCCGAGCGAAAGTTTCAATGCTTCGCGTCTGGTGAACATGCTGGTTCCTTTGTTGTTTGTGAGGTCATGCTGCCTGGAGATGCGCCATGAGGTTCTCATAGCTGCTGAAGAGGGCACTTGCGTCCAGGAGGCGCTGGTGTCCGTTTCTTTCGATCACCAGTGCTGGAACTCCGTTGGCCCCATGGCGTCGAAAGAGATCCTGACCCTGGGAGACGAGCTGCCTGTTGGCGTCGAGCAATTCAGTCGAGCCCTCAGACAAGCTGCGGGCGGCGTCGGCAAATCCCTCGGACGAGAGCAAATCTGCCAGAAGCGCCACGTTGGTGATGTCTAGTCCCGTCACGTATCGCGCATGTTGGATATGGCGCAGCGCATCGAAGCGCTTGCGATGATCCGCAAGGCCGGCCGCCGTGACCGCCAGTGTCGCTGCACTCGAATCGAACAGCGAGCCTGGCTTGTTCAAAACCTCCGAGCGATAGTTCTCGGAGAATTGCTGACCGCTTAACCGCTCGATCCGTTGATCGTTCGACCAGGCATAGGCTGCGAACGACGCGTCCATTTCGCGTGCGCCGGATCCCGAGAACAGACCCGTTGGGAGAAGGCGGACGTCGATACCTGCGAGACGAAGACGCTCGATCATCGGGCTTGCGCCGTAGCACCAACCACAGAGCGGGTCGAAGAGATAGGTGGCTGAGAATTTCTGCACGGCTTGGGCCTCCGTTGGCACGGACAGACCATTCCAGTTGTTGCCTTCGAGATAAACATCGATCAATGATACTGACTGTATGAATTAATCAGACAATGGCATGAGCGACCTTCTCAATCTTAACCGGCTGATCTTCTTCACTTCCGTCATCGAAACCGGATCCTTCACCGCCGCAGCCGAACGTCTTGGCGTCGCCAAGGCCGTGGTCAGCCATCAGGTGGCGCGACTCGAGGAAGAGCTCGGCGTCTCGTTACTGATACGGACGACGCGGCGATTGCATGCGACGGAAGAGGGGCGGGTGTTCTACGACCGCTGCGCGATCATCCTCCGGGAGGCGGAAGCCGCCTATGGGGAAATGGCACTTCATTCGAGCGAGCCAAACGGGACGCTGACGCTGACAGCACCTTTGGACTACGGTACGGCCGTGGTTGTCGCTGTCGTCGCCGCCTATCGGGAGCGGTATCCGCAGATGCTTGTCGACCTCATATTCGACGACAGTGTCATCGATCTCGCCAACGGACAGCTCGATCTGGCGATCAGGGCGGGCTGGTTGGCCGACATGAGCAACAAAGCTCGACGCCTGGGCACGTTTCAACAATATCTCGTGGCAACACCCAAGCTCGCAGCAAGCTTTCCGGAGGCTGTGGCGCCGTCCGATGTGTCGAAGCTGCCCTGGATAGAGAACGCTGTGCTACGTCAGCCCTTGCGCTGGATGTTTTCGCGCGAAGGTCATCAATCCGAAATCGTCGAAATGCATTCTACAGTGCGGACGGACAAGACACCGTCGGCCTATGCCTGCGTGAAGGCCGGCATGGGCGTCTCCGTCTTTCCCGACTATATGGTTGTCGACGACATTGCAGCAGGCCGCCTGCAGCGACTGGTTCCGGAGTGGACGCTGCCCGTCGGTGGGATCCATGCCGTGCTCCCGATCGCTCGCTTCCGTCCTGCCAAGGTGAAGCGGTTCATCGAGATGCTGCAGGCTGCCGAACGACGACGGGGAGCTGCTGCGAAGTAGTCCTTCGCAGGAGAGATGCTTCTTTCGCGTGCAATTTATACTGCACAATTAAACAACGTAGCCTACTGACATATGAAGTCGCTCGGTCGAGCTATAAACGTTTGAGCCAAAGATCACCGGGAAAGGAATAGAACCAGAGCTGACCTGCCACAATTGCCCCTCGTAGATTTTGACCTCATCCTGACACCCCCAGAACGTGCATCAGGAATGATATTGCGCTTGATCTCGCGGTGATTGGTCGAACGGTGGCGACCGAGCAGGCGCGCCATTTCGTTAACGGAAACCTTTGCCGTAGCCAACGGATGTAGGCGTTGTCGGTCGGCGAGGGTCAGTTGCTGATAACAGCTATGCATAAGAGAATCTATAAGCGTAAGCAATTGAAAATAGAATGTACCCCGCTACAATCAAAAAGCAGATAAGCTTAATTATGGAACTACTGCAATCCTGTGGCTGTTGTTTTTCCTGCGCAAGCTGCCTTGCCCGTAATGAACTCCCGCGGCAAACGCGCAGTCTTTCGGCATTGGCCTCTGATCCAATCTCGGGCGTCAACTGAGAGTTCATGATATCTGACTTCACCAGAAAATAGTCCTCTGCCAGTTTGATAGCCATAGGTCTTACCGCTTCCCCACGTTTTCGGGAGAAGATCGATATGATGGTTGTCCTCGCCGGACCGCCTGCTCAAAGAGCGTATCACGTGGGCGAACCGTTACTCCACCTAGATTCGATAGTATTCTCACAAAACTCAGAGCGGATGTCTAAAGCTTATCTTAGGTTTCAGTTGCTAAGAACACGAGTGTGGCTCGGGAATTCTCGTGAGGATGTCCTGAAGAACAACTGCGCGGCAATAGCTGGCAGTGGGATATTTTTTTACAGGGCATTTGCTCGTTTACGTGGCAGCTCGAGAATGATGCATACTCTAACCGCACACAGATCGGCTGATCCGCTCAAGCTTTTCTCCCGGTCGAGAACCGAGTCTCGCCGGCCTGTCGAATTTGTCGTTTTCGTGATCTGGCTTGCCGCGATCAGCATCCAGGTTCACCACCACGTGATGTTTCGGGATGAAGTCCGAGCTCTGTCACTGGCTCTTTCCGGCGAGAACGTATGGGCGATGCTGGGGACGATCCATGGCGAAGGCCATCCGGCGATCTGGTATCTGCTACTGCGTCTCGCTTATGCGGTGTTCGGAAGTGTGCAGGTGCTGCCCGGTCTTGCTCTCCTAATTGCCATCGTTGCGGTAGGCCTACTCCTCTTCCGGTCACCGTTTCCCCTTATCCTGGTCGTCCTGTTCATGGGAAGCAACGGCTTCCTTTATGAATATTCAGTCATGGCCAGGAATTACGGCATATCGGCGCTCCTAATGTTCATCGTCGCCGCAAGCTATCCGGCCTGGCGGCAGCGCGGGTATCTGATGGGCTGCCTCCTCTTCCTTCTCGCCAACACCAACGTCATCGCGGCGATCATGACGGGGGGATTCCTGCTCTTCTGGTTCTTCGATCTGCTTGAGGAAAGCGGAATGCGCTGGACCCCGACACTCACGAACTTCTTTGTCAATGCGCTCATCGCGGCGGCAGGATTGGCCGTCTGTGGCGTCACGATTCTTCCAACTTTCAACGATGCCGCGGTCATCGACCTCTCCATGCAATCGCCGACAATGCTTGCATTGAGCGCGATATTTAATCCAGCAAGCACGACGCCAGGCACCTTGCTCCCGACTGTCCCGAGCCTGCTCGGATCATTCGTGCTGTTTGGCACAACCCTTGGTCTTTTGGCCAGACCGGCGGCCTTCGCTGCGGCCCTTGTCTCGCTTCTCGTTTTCTCGCTCTTTTCCAGTCTGGCATCGGGGGGTAGCGAACGGCATGCTCTGGTCTGGCTTTGCTTCTGCCTTGCCCTCTACTGGATAAGCTGGGATCGAATAACGGACTGCTTTTCGGGCAGACGAAAGCTGCGTTGGAACGTCATTTTCCGGTTCGGCTGTGGAATGTTCGTGATTATGGCGTGCCTGCAGCTAGCCTTCGGGCTCAAGATGGCAGGATTGGCCATCGCTCAAGGGAGAGTCGAGAGCCGGAGTGCCGATCTTAGCCGTTTGATTCGATCTCGGCCGGAGCTGGCGAAGGCAATCATTGTTGCTGAACCGGAATATTTGGCTGAGGCGCTCCCATTCTATATCTCCAACCCGATCTACCTGATCCGGGAACACAAATTCGGGAACTATGTCCACTTTACGAAACAGGGTCAACTCGACACGGATCTCGGAGAGACCTTGAAAGTCAGCGAGGATCTGCAAGACAAAACCGGGTCTCCGGTGGTGATTTTAATGCAGCACAAATTGAAGAACATGATCCCCGGTCAGATCTACGCCGAGGGCTACAACTGGACCTTTCATGCATCGCAACAGCAGATCAACGACTTTCTATCCAAGACCACGCTACTCGCGGAATTCGGACCTGCGAATTATTTTGAAACTTATGATGTGTATTTATTGGGCGATGATCGGAAATAGATTGCCCGAGGATAAGGGAGGCGTTCGGCGTGAACACAAGCTTGGGTAAAAGCATGTTGCCTGCGTCGGGGCGGGCAGGCGTTCGCGATTACATTGCCATCGCCCGGCTAGATCATAGTACGAAGCACATCTTCATCGTTCCTGGCATTGTCCTCGCGTTTCTTCTCCGCGGAGTCAGAAACGATGACATACTTTCCTCAATTTTACTCGGGTTCTTGACCGCCATTTGTATCGCATCCGCGAACTACTGCATCAACGAGTGGTTCGATCGTGAGTTCGACCGACATCATCCAGCGAAATCAAAACGCTCTGCTGTACAAAGCGTCATGAACGGCAGGCTGGTGCAGCTCGAATGGGCTCTGCTGCTCTTTGTCGGACTCGGCTGCGCCATCCTGTCGAGCAAGCTTCTCTTCTTCGTCGCCTGTCTGTTTGCGATGCAGGGGATCGTCTACAATCTCGACCCGATCAGGAGCAAGGACAAGGCCTATCTCGACGTTATCTCGGAATCGATTAATAACCCGATCCGGCTGGTAATCGGCTGGTCGATGATCGACCCTACCACCTTACCACCAGGATCTATTATCCTGGCCTACTGGTTCGGAGGCGCCTTCCTGATGGCGGCAAAACGTCTTTCGGAATATGATGAAATCGTCGCTTCGCACGGCAAGGAGTTGCTCTCGCGATACCGCGTGAGTTTCGCTCAGTATACGCAGGTATCGTTGACTGCGTCCTGTATCGCCTATTCCTTGTTCTCGATTGCCTTCCTGTCTGTATTTCTCGTCAAATATCGAATCGAATACATTCTCGTGCTGCCATTTGTTGTTGCGCTGTTCACTACTTATTTTGTGATGGCGACGAAGCCGGGATCTACGGCGCAGAAGCCGGAAAAGTTGTTCCGCGAACCGGGTCTCCTCGCCATCGTCATGGCATTGGTGGCAGCATTCATCTTCACAACATGTGTGGATATCCCGTTGCTAGTGACCCTGACCGAGCAGCACTACATTACCATCAGATGATCACGGAGCATTTCGACTGGGACAGGATCCACTTCGTCGTCTTTGATGTTGACGGTACGCTCTATAATCAACGCAAGCTGCGTCTTCGCATGGCGGGCGAGATGATTGCCGATGCAGTAGCAACGCGCGGGTTGACCAATCTACGAGTCTTGCGGGCGTACCGATCGGTGCGTGAAATAATCGGCGAGCAGGAGATTGACGGTTTTCAGGAGTGCCTAATGGCGCAAACCGTCGCGCGAACCGGTGTTTCGGCGGAACGAATAGAGGCAATCGTTGCCGAATGGATCCAACGTCGTCCACTCGCCTATATCGAGTCTTGTCGGTACAACGGACTGGTCGAATTGTTTGCGGGACTGCGGAGAGGAAACAAGGCAATCGGAATCTATTCCGACTATCCTGCCGAGGAGAAGCTGCAAAGGATGAAATTGTCCGCCGATTATATATTATCCGCAGAAGATGTCGGTGTTGGTGTCTTGAAGCCGAACCCGCGTGGGTTGCGGATCCTGATGCAGCGTGCTGGCGTAAGTCCGGAACAAACCGTTCTGATCGGCGACAGGCCCGATCGGGACGGTCTTGCCGCCCGGCGCGCTGGCGTCCTCCCGTTCATTCGCTCCCAAAAACCGCGCGACGGTTGGCGCATTTTTTCGAACTACTCAGATCGGCTGTTTGCACCATTGCTGAGGGAGAAAGTGTTCGAATGATATTGTCGAAGGCAATCCGCTATGTGTTTACGGGAGGCTTGGCTTCCGTTGTCGATCTCGGGGTTTTTCGCGGTCTCTTGTTTATAAGCGTACCGCTCGGCTTTTCGGCGACCTCGAGCTGGTTGATCGCCGCCGCCGTCAATTACGGCCTCACCAGCCGTTATGTCTTCAAGCAGGCTGTCAGCCACAAGCGCGCTTCATTGTTTTTGGTTGGTGCGCTGTTGGGGCTGTCGATCAATGTCTGCATGACGGTATTGCTTGTGAGAAACTTCGAGATCCAACCCTTTTGGGCAAAATTCTTAGGCATAGGCATCGCCTTCATTTTCAATTTCCTGATCAACCTCCTTTGGGTTTTTAAGTAGAACCTTGAAATTGTCGCACAGTAAAGTCCGCGTTTGCGAATTATTGGTAGAGGATTTTCCGATACGGGACATGGTCCTTGTCTGATTCAAAATAGTTTAATAAAAATAATATCTTGCGAGACGTCGGGTCAGTATGCGGATGTGAGCGATGACGATCCAGTCTTCGGCTGAAGCGACTGATTTCTTCGAATCCTATGCCAAACGTCGGCACCTGCCAAGCCATGTGAAGGTGCGTTCCACGACCCCGCGACGCAGCAGGACTTCGAAACTCTTGGCTGTTCAGTTTCACAACGCCTTGACCCAGATTTGCATTTGCGGCTGATCCATTCAGCGGCTGAGAACCCATTGATGAATTTGCGATATCGGCATCCAGGTAGTGTCGCGATGAAATGCAAAGTTGGGTAAGATCTCGACACAAATGAACAGCTGATGAGCCATACCGGCGGTGCTAGAACGGTAGGCCGAAGGCGGCCGAACCTGAGAGGGCCGCTTTACGCGGTCAACGGTCGTGCATCAGTCGCTTCGTCATCGCCGGATCAACTAGTTGTCGTCGGACACAAAACCAGCGATACGTTCCGCGCAGTATACCTTGCCGTCTCCGCTATCATCCGTGGCATTTACGACCCGCCGATGATTTTGTCCGATCTTCACAATGCATTTCGATGAGCTGCTTTCCGCGACGATCGCAAGATCAGTTCGACAGCGGGAATTTCAAGTCGGCGGCTCTGTCGGGGGCATCGCCATCGAAACGGAAGAGCAATTCCACCCATGCGGCTTCGACACTAACGCTGATCTGGATCGGCGTTCCATTCGGCTCGATATTGATATGAGCGGCCATAATCGAAGGCTTTGTCCTCGATTGCTGAAGAAGCTTCGCCTCGCGAACTGATAGCTTCTTGGACCTGATCAGCGATTGTGCTCGTCTGTAGTCTTCGATGCCGTAGTCCCGGAGCGCCCTGGTTATCGAGCCATATTCGGAGATCTTGGCATCGATGCCGGAATAGCGTGGCAGCGGATAAAAATAGGTGGAGACGGAAAACGGCCTGGTATCGGCCCAGCTCAGCGTCTCGACCCTTCTGACATAACTGCCGGCATCGATCTGCAGAGCCGCCGCGACTTCATCTGACGCTCGCAAGGTTTTTGCGGCCAGAACTTGCCGCAGGTTGGACCTCTGGAGCCTTGCCAACTCCTTACCTTGCTCCTGCCGAATGGAGACGGGATATCGGATGGTATCGTCCTTCACAAATGTACCGCTCCCCCGCTCGCCGCGGACAATACCTTTCTCCTGTAGGTGGGACAGCGCGCGCCTGACGGTGTTGACGTTTACCTCGAAGCGGGCAGCGAGGGCGGTTTCTGTCGGCAGTTTCTGGCCTGGCAGCAGAGCCCCGTCGCGAATGTCCTTCAACAGGTCATCCATGACGAGTTGCCAAAGAAACCTGCTGCCGGACCGCGAGGGTCGGTGGGATGGTGACGTCGAAGCCATCTGGCAAAATACCGTTAGATTCACATTTGCGGTCGCGGATTATGGTCGCAGCGACGCATCAATTGCAATCGCGTGAATTGCCGAAACCCATCGAAACTCAAAAGTTCACCACATTCTGTCAGTTTTTCTTCATGTCGTTGTTGCCCAATTTTCATGGGCGCGCCGCAGGTTCCCGGCAGAAACCTGACGGATCAAGAGATCAATGCCGATTGCCGCTGGCCGACTCCATAGGTCGGATGCCGATGGCTACCTGACTGCGCCTTTGATGCCGCAGCGATCGGGAGCTCGATGAATCCTGACATGTTTCAACGATGCCGCAAACCTGAACAACCGTCGCTGCCATCTGGCAAAATCATTCAAGGAACCACTATGTCGAAAAAATTCTTTGCGGTCACTGCGGCGGTTATCGCCTTGGCGACCTCCAGTCTACACGCGGCCGATCTGAAGGAATTCCGCATCGGTATCCTTGGCGGCGAGAACGAAGCCGACCGCATGCGCAACTTTGCCTGCCTCGCCGACCATCTCAAGGAGCATTTCGGCTTTGACAAGGTGCTGCTGTTCCCCGCCGCCGACTACGATGGCGTCATTCAGGGGCTATTGGGCGGCACGCTCGACTACGCCGAGCTCGGAGCTTCCGGTTACGCAGCACTCTACCTGAAGGACAAGAACGCGGTCACTCCGATCCTGACCGAACAGCAAACGGATGGATCGACGGGTTATTATTCGATCGGCCTTGCCCGCAAGGATTCCGGCATCAAAACGATCACAGATGCGAAGGGCAAGAAACTGGGCTATGCCGACCCGGACTCTACCTCGGGCTATCTGGTTCCCTTTACTCAGATACCGAAGGTAACGGGGATGCCGAACGACAAGTTCTTCGCATCGACGCAGTTCACCGGCGGCCATGAAAACAATATTCTCGCGATGTATGATGGTAAGATTGACGTCTCGGTCGACGGCTCGTCCGGCATTGGCGATTTCAGAGACGGCTACAGCTCGGATACGTTCCACAAAATGGTCGCCAAGGGGGAAGTCGATCCCGCCAGGCTCGTGGAAGTATGGCGCTCGCCATTGATTCCGAACGGTCCTCTTGTCGTTCGAAACGGGCTTGGCGATGAATGGCGCAAGAAACTCACGGACTTTTTCCTCGCTCTCCCGAAAGACGACCCGAAGTGCTTCGATGCTATCGCAGGCGGCGACTTCAAGGGCTATGTCCCGGTAACGGAGGATAACTACAAGGCTGTTATCGAAGTGCGCAAGGCTGCGATCGGCGGATAACCGGCGATCGATCGTCTCGAACTCCGCCGAAGACGCCGAATCAATCGAAATATCGATCAGCTCCGTAGCGTGAACCCTGTGTCAGTGGGGCGAAATCGCCCCACTGAACATCATGCTTCCTTAGAAGAGATTACGACCGTCGCTTCGGGGATCGTCGTTCACCTGATGGGGAATGTAGAGGTCGGATCGAGCTTTGCGCCTCCAAGGTCGGGCGAGATTCTCCGGATCGGTTCTAATATCCGCAAGAGCAATACCAGAGCCTCCATTCGTTGGGCATTGGGCGGCCCAGCGGCCATTCGGACCGGCAATTCCGGAAGGTATTGCAACGCTTTGCGGCGCGTGCGCTGCATAGCTCACCCAATACGCATTGCTGGCAGCATGTCCTAACACCTCTGCTGCGAAGGCGGAAGCGGCTTCCGGGAGTTCCCCTGTCGTCGAGAACAGGACGCAATCGACACCAAGCCGTTCGTATTCGATGAAAATCTCTGGGTAGTGGGATTCCATTCCCATGGCGCAGCCAAAGCGAAAGCCGTCGACATCGAAGGTGATCGGGAGTTTTCCTGGCGAATACATGAAGGAAATCTTGGTATTCGAGAGCAGCCGTTCATCGTACCGGGTGACGATTTCCCCACGGTCGGAAATGACATACAGGCTGTTATGGGGTCGGTGCGGAGGCGTCAGTCGATGAACCGAACCGAGTACCACCCAAAGCTTGAGATGCTTCGCGAGTTCGACCGTCTCGTGCATTTCTTCCTGGAGGACACCCCATTCGAAACGGCTCCAGTCGGACGGACCGATTTCCCTTGGGCCGACTTCGGACATGATGCGCTTGTGCGGTGAGCAAGTGGTGCCTTCGGAAAAATGAACGAGCTGCGCACCTCCTGCCCTCGCCTCCCGCATCAACTGTCGCAATTCCAAACCGCTGGCGCGAAGCCCTTGAATGTCGCGAGGGTCATTAAACAGCGTGGTTTGAGACACGGCCAAACACATTGATTTTGCGGGAGCAATGTCCGACACAGATCGGCGGACATGCATAAGAGCGGTGGTATAAGACTCGCCTGTTTTGGTCGAGCGAGCACGAACACGACGTTTGAGATTTCCATTCTGTGTCATTGTCAGACCTTCCCGTTCGAACGAAAGCTCCCCAGCAACAACGCCCAAACGATAGGACCAAGACAACGACCCGAGACGAAAGTCCCTTTGCCTCCGTTGAAGACCATGCTGGGGAAGGTCCTGGGAGGTTGGGCGTAGGTCACGCCAAAAGCGAGATTGTTTTGTTAGCACCGATTCGTCAAGTTGCCGCAGAGACTGCATTTGAGAGATGCGAATAAGGAATATTGTCGGCATTAATCTGCCAGCCAATGTCTCGGTCACTAATTGCCGCGCCCGGTCTCCCGGTGTTCGAATTCCAAAACGGGTTGATTGCGGACCTACTTTCGCCCGGAACAAATATGCCGACCAACCATTCTTCAAGATATGGCACTCTGTCCGACATCAGCGCCCTTGAGACAGAATTGGTTTAATTGAGAAGAGAGGATTTTCGGCTCATCGTAGCTCTATCAAAGGAAGCGAAGATGAG